>NZ_JBFRDF010000054.1:0-349 GCF_052113445.1 Paenarthrobacter sp. YAF11_1 | reverse complement strand
CTGTCCAGCGGCTCTTTGGTCTGGATAACCGAGTACTCAGAGAGATCGCCCTTCATGCGTTTTGCCAGCACCTGGCTGCGGCCGGTCTCGTCAAAGCGCGCCACCATTGCGGCGAGGTTATAACGCAGCGGATCGGCGGTTGCCGTGTCCAGCACGATATCTGGCAGGACCACGATAAACGGATTGTCACCCACAATCGGGCGCGCGCAGAGGATGGAGTGACCCAGGCCCAGCGGCTGTGCCTGACGCACGTTCATGATAGTAACGCCCGGCGGGCAGATGGACTGCACTTCCGCCAGCAGCTGGCGCTTAACGCGCTGTTCAAGCAGCGCTTCAAGCTCGTAGGAGG
>NZ_JBFRDF010000053.1:0-350 GCF_052113445.1 Paenarthrobacter sp. YAF11_1 | reverse complement strand
GGCTTCCTTTGGAAAACTTTGAGGTCAAGAATGATTTAATGAATATCGATTTGCTGCCTTATACCTTATCTATTAATAAAATTAATACATGGCTTGACCGAGAAAAATTGAAGATCACCTTTAATTATGAGTTAACTAAAAATCTTTTGATGGAGACCAATACAGAGGGTCGCAAGTTAGTTATTGGTCTTGAAGATGAGAATGGTAACAAATCGTTTACTCGTGAGTTTGATTTCAAAGATTTTGATGTCGTAGATTCTTCAAGTACGGAAACGAACAAGGATACCAAAATCCGTCTCGGAAAACGAGATAAGTTCGTTATCGAAGAGCAGGATCAAGATCTCATCTTC
>NZ_JBFRDF010000052.1:0-353 GCF_052113445.1 Paenarthrobacter sp. YAF11_1 | reverse complement strand
ACTCAGCATTCGACGACGTTGACGGCGAGGCCGCCCATCGCTGTTTCCTTGTACTTATGGGACATGTCCTTGCCCGTTTCCCGCATGGTCACTATGACCTCGTCCAACGAGACCCGGTGCGTCCCATCACCCCACAACGCCATCTTCGCCGCGTTGATSGCCTTCGCCGCAGCAATCGCATTCCGCTCAATACACGGAATCTGCACCAACCCCCCGATCGGATCACACGTCAACCCCAGATTATGTTCCATCGCGATCTCCGCAGCGTTCTCCACCTGCCCCGGAGTACCACCCATCACCTCAGCCAAACCAGCAGCAGCCATCGACGACGCCGACCCCACCTCACCCTGACA
>NZ_JBFRDF010000051.1:0-356 GCF_052113445.1 Paenarthrobacter sp. YAF11_1 | reverse complement strand
TTCGCGCACAACGTGGAGACCGTGCCGAGGATTTTCAAGCGGATCCGTCCGGCGTTCCGGTACGAGCGGTCCCTTGATGTCATCACCCAGGGCCGGGATTTGGGTATGGTGACCAAGTCCAACCTGATCCTGGGCATGGGCGAGACCCGCGAGGAAATCTCAGAAGCCCTGCGGGACCTGCATGCGGCCGGCTGTGATTTGATCACAATCACCCAGTACCTGCGCCCGTCCGAGCGGCACTTGCCGGTGGACCGGTGGGTCAAGCCGCAGGAGTTCGTGGACCTCCAGCACGAGGCCGAGGAGATCGGTTTCCTTGGTGTGATGTCCGGGCCGTTGGTGCGGTCCTCGTACCGGGC
>NZ_JBFRDF010000050.1:0-356 GCF_052113445.1 Paenarthrobacter sp. YAF11_1 | reverse complement strand
CGCGCACAACGTGGAGACCGTGCCGAGGATTTTCAAGCGGATCCGTCCGGCGTTCCGGTACGAGCGGTCCCTTGATGTCATCACCCAGGGCCGGGATTTGGGTATGGTGACCAAGTCCAACCTGATCCTGGGCATGGGCGAGACCCGTGAGGAAATTTCCGAGGCGTTGCGGGACCTGCACGCGGCCGGGTGTGATTTGATCACGATCACCCAGTACCTGCGCCCGTCCGAGCGGCACTTGCCGGTGGACCGGTGGGTCAAGCCGCAGGAGTTCGTGGACCTCCAGCACGAGGCCGAGGAGATCGGTTTCCTTGGTGTGATGTCCGGGCCGTTGGTGCGGTCCTCGTACCGGGCGC
>NZ_JBFRDF010000049.1:0-357 GCF_052113445.1 Paenarthrobacter sp. YAF11_1 | reverse complement strand
GGCCCAGGGTACGGACACGCCGGAGGCGAGGATGGCCGCGGTGGGCCGGTTCTCTTCTCCTGCGGGGGCTTCGGCGAGGTGGTAGATGCCTTTGAGGAGCCCGTTGATGTCGAGGTTCTCTGGTTCCGCGGGTTGGGTGATGGGTTCGTTGTAGACGGTGAGGTAGTACATCACGTTTTTATCGGATGCAGCTTCAGCGTCGGTGCCCTCGGTGTCGGGGCCGTACATTTCTTCGAGGCCGTGGCGGATGATGTGGCCGATTTCGTAGCCGTAGGCGGGGTCGTAGGTTTTCACGGCGGGGTTGGTGGAGGCCAGGTTTTCACGGCGGGGTTGGTGGAGGCGAGGATGGGGGAGTGT
>NZ_JBFRDF010000048.1:0-380 GCF_052113445.1 Paenarthrobacter sp. YAF11_1 | reverse complement strand
GGGTAACTATGTCTATTCGAGTAAGAGTGGCTTGCATCAGTGTAAAGGAGAACAAGATTGTGTTAATGAAGAAGCTCATTCGTTCTTATTTTAACTTCAATCAGCTCACACCACCGGGAGGAGGAGTGGAGCTGCATGAAACGTTAGAGCAGGCATGTATCCGCGAAATGCATGAGGAGACGGGCTTAATCGTGTCTGACCCGAAGCTGCGGGGGATCATCTCATATATTAACCATACGAACGAGGGTCACGCGGTAACCCTATTTTATGTAAGCACACGCGTGGAGGGCGAGTTAATCACGATGGAACCGGAAAAGCATATTCCCGAGTGGGTGGACCTGTCGACCTTGGCGACTAACGAAAGGGTTCCTGATTACTAC
>NZ_JBFRDF010000047.1:0-382 GCF_052113445.1 Paenarthrobacter sp. YAF11_1 | reverse complement strand
GGACAGGGAAGATGTGTTGCAGCAGAACGAACTTAAAGTGGTTGACGAGATGGTTTCCGACATGCGGTTTGCCATCGAGTGGATGCGGAAAGGGCGTCGACCATACGCCCGCCGAGGCGTTGATATAAGGGATGCCTACAGCCGTTCAATCCTGATGGATATGGATCTTCTCCCGGCAGCTGTGACGCCTGAGGTCGAGCAGGAAACGGCCATAACCCTCGCCGAGAAGAAGACTTTGGTGAAGATCATGCTGCAGCTCTCAACCCGAGAGCGCCAGTGTTATCTGCTTCACATGGCGCAGGGGATGAGCTTAACCGAGATCGCAGAAGAGCTGAAAATGAAAAAAGCGTCTGTACAAAGATATGTCACGAGGGCTAAATCC
>NZ_JBFRDF010000046.1:0-387 GCF_052113445.1 Paenarthrobacter sp. YAF11_1 | reverse complement strand
ATGGTGGACGTCGCGCCTTGGAAGTCGTTGTTGGCGGTGGTGGGGAACGCGGTGGTGACCTTGAGGTTGTCGGTCTTGGCCGAGGTCACGGAGGTGAGGTTGGTGAGGACCTTGTTGGCGGTGATGACCGGGGCGGAGGCCAGGACGGTGGTCTTGGTGCCGGTGCAGTTGTAGGGGGCGGTGGCGCCGGTCCAGGCCACGGAGCAGTTTTCGATGGTCAGTTGCAGGCCGTTGGTCACGTCCGTGGTGAGCAGGGATCCGGTGGCTCCGGCGGAGGTGGTGAGGGTGACGTTGTTCAGGTCCGAGTTGCCGCTGTTGGCCAGGGTGACGAGCTTTTCGACCTTGTCTCCGGGCTTGTCTCCGGGCAGCAGTCCCGCGATCGGGACG
>NZ_JBFRDF010000045.1:0-393 GCF_052113445.1 Paenarthrobacter sp. YAF11_1 | reverse complement strand
GTGCGGGGATGAGGTGTGGGTAGCGGAGAAATTCCAATCGAACYTGGAGATAGCTGGTTCTCCCCGAAATAGCTTTAGGGCTAGCCTTAAGTGTAAGAGTCKTGGAGGTAGAGCACTGATTGAACTAGGGGTCCTCATCGGATTACCGAATTCAGTCAAACTCCGAATGCCAATGACTTATCCTTAGGAGTCAGACTGCGAGTGATAAGATCCGTAGTCAAGAGGGAAACAGCCCAGAYCRYCAGCTAAGGTCCCMAAGTGTGTRTTAAGTGGRAAAGGATGTGGAGTTGCWYAGACAACYAGGATGTTGGCTYAGAAGCAGCCACCATTTAAAGAGTGCGTAATAGCTCACTRGTCGAGTGACTCTGCGCCGAAAATGTAMCGGGGCTAAAT
>NZ_JBFRDF010000044.1:0-399 GCF_052113445.1 Paenarthrobacter sp. YAF11_1 | reverse complement strand
GTGTGCAGGCCTTCCTTCTTCACCAGGTTCTTGAGCTGGACAAACTCCGGCCCCATCTGGACCTTGGCCTTGATCCACTCGGGCTTGCGTTCAACCGGGACGGCCGAGTTACGCTGCTCAACGCGCAGCAACTTACGGCCTTCAGGTGCGAGTGTCATGACGTTCCTTTGTGTTGATCTGTAAATTCTTGCGTTGCGGGGCCCGTTTTACGCCCTTCGGCTTCGGCATACCGTGCACAGCGGGCCTCACAACTCAGCATTCGACGACGTTGACGGCGAGGCCGCCCATCGCTGTTTCCTTGTACTTATGGGACATGTCCTTGCCCGTTTCCCGCATGGTCACTATGACCTCGTCCAACGAGACCCGGTGCGTCCCATCACCCCACAACGCCATCTTCGC
>NZ_JBFRDF010000043.1:0-421 GCF_052113445.1 Paenarthrobacter sp. YAF11_1 | reverse complement strand
GGTGGTGAGGGTGACGTTGTTCAGGTCCGAGTTGCCGCTGTTGGCCAGGGTGACGAGCTTTTCGACCTTGTCTCCGGGCAGCAGTCCCGCGATCGGGACGTTGAGGGTGTTGGCCGGGCCGGGGGCGCCCAGGGCGATGGTGACGGTGCCTGCGGTGACGGCCTGCGATGCGGACGTCGAGGAAGTGAACGCGCCGTAGGTTCCCATGCCGGCGACGGCGGCTGCGGTGCCGACCAGTGCGACGGAAGCGAGGATCTTGCCGGAGGTGGTCCTGAGGCTGATGGCCATGGGAATCAGTGTCCTTTCGGTGGGCCACCGTGAGACCGGCCGGCCGTTTCTTCCAGCCTCTCTGGCTGACAAGAACTACTCTGCCGGGGCTGGATCAAGAACAAATCCTGCAAACCCGCAACACTTCCTCAGG
>NZ_JBFRDF010000042.1:0-426 GCF_052113445.1 Paenarthrobacter sp. YAF11_1 | reverse complement strand
GCTCTACCTTGTTTCACAACAGCGACATGATTCCCGCAAATTTGCCGTTGCTGATAGGTCTGCTGATCAATGTCAGGTCCATCGCTGCTGAATGGTTCGTACACGCAGTCATAACCGCAAGATACTTCCCGTTTTCCGTCCTGTACCTCACTAATAAGTGTTTGATCGTATATCACCAAATCAGCCAGCAGCAGGTCACTGTCGCCTCCTGAGCCCTGTCTAACATTTTGTACAACACCTCTGGTGTATCTTGTTGCATTGTCCGGTACAACAGCTTCTGGAGGATGCTCGTCGGTTAAAACCTTTCCTTCGAAGCTCGCCATTGCTGCAGGACTAAAAACTTCTTCGGGGCTGCGGTAGACCTTAACGACTTTTCCTTGCATACCATCGGCGCCTATCTCTTCGCCAAGGTATTCATACCAACCG
>NZ_JBFRDF010000041.1:0-434 GCF_052113445.1 Paenarthrobacter sp. YAF11_1 | reverse complement strand
GTGTACATGAGACGTTTTACATTAATTTGGTCCCACAGCTTTCCTTTCTTAGTGAATACTCCTTTTTCATTTAAAAATTTGGCGATCATTCTGTGTCCGTGTCCTTGCTCTGCTAGATCAAACATGAACTGTACATTTTCTGCCTCTGCTTCATCTATTACGTACCGTCCATCTTCAATATTGTAGCCATAGCATGGTTTTGTAAGGGCCTTATCCGTATTTTTGGCAAGCGAAAGCATATTATCTTTCACGCGCTCACTGGTCCGCTCACGTTCAAACTCTGCGAATGTACCCAGCAACTGCAGCGTCATCCTGCCAACCGCAGTCGACGTATCAAAACTCTCAGATGCGGAGACGTAACTGCAATCGTGGCCGCTCAGAAAATGAATGGTCTGAAGCAGATCGAGTAGATTGCGGCTAAAACGATCCAATTT
>NZ_JBFRDF010000040.1:0-467 GCF_052113445.1 Paenarthrobacter sp. YAF11_1 | reverse complement strand
AGGGTTTTGGCGACGATGGAGTGGGTGTCGTTTTTGAAGTAGCGGCGTGCGGCTTGGCGGGTGTCGGAGAAGCCGAAGCCGTCTGCTCCGAGGGAGGCGAAGTCGTTGGGGATGTATTGGCGGATTTGGTCGGGGACGGCTTTCATGTAGTCGGTYACGGCGATGACGGGTCCGGTGTGGCCKGCGAGTTGTTCKGTGATGAACGGGGTGCGGGYGGGTTGGCCGGGGTTSAGGAASGCGTGTTCTTCGGCGGCGAGTCCGTCGCGTCGSAGTTCGTTCCAGGAGGTCACGGAGTAGACGGTGGCGGCGACGTTCCAGTCTTCGGCGAGGATCCGGGCGGCTTCGAGGGCCCAGGGTACGGACACGCCGGAGGCGAGGATGGCCGCGGTGGGCCGGTTCTCTTCTCCTGCGGGGGCTTCGGCGAGGTGGTAGATGCCTTTGAGGAGCCCGTTGATGTCGAGGTTCTC
>NZ_JBFRDF010000039.1:0-523 GCF_052113445.1 Paenarthrobacter sp. YAF11_1 | reverse complement strand
TTCGTAGACTTCCAGCACCGGCTCCGCATCCTTGCTGCAGCTTGGCAGGTACATGAGGCGGTGGACATCGAACGTCGTCTTGTCGAAATACTGCATCCCGATCTGCTCAGCCAGCTTCCGGCTAACGGCTGCATACTCATCAGGGCTCATGGACCGATCAGTGGGAACAATGAGGCGGTATTTTGGCTTCTGGGGCCTGTGACTGTGCGTTGAGTATATGGCATAGGCGCATCCGCCCAGAACGAGCTCCACAGCGAAAAGGAAATCCTCGTCGCCCCGATCCACGTCCAAGGTAATCAGGCTACGGGTATCAACATTCTCCTTCTTACGCCGTCCGCCCCGGACAAGCCCACCAACGAATGAGGGTCCGTCCTTTGCTTTCCCTTTCCCGGCGACTGGCATCTTGTCATATTGAGCCATTGTTTCCGCAGTACGCCGCACCTTCCGCAGCCGATCAACGAACTCATCCCAGGTCAAATATTCAGGCTTCCAATTCGTGTCAGCCCGGTGCTTACCGAAGCTA
>NZ_JBFRDF010000038.1:0-526 GCF_052113445.1 Paenarthrobacter sp. YAF11_1 | reverse complement strand
CTTTAACCCCTGCAGAATTTTCTGTTTGACCTTACGGACGCGCCATAGTTTATCTAGTTTACGGATCTCGTCTGGCGGCATCTGGGTTGTAATCGTGATCCAGTTACGCGTCATGTCTTCCGGTATGGTGTCGATGATACGTCGAACGATCCAATGGCTGCGGTATAAGCTGTTCATAAGCTGGTAGTTCTGCGTTATCCGCGTCATCGGGTACTCAGTGCCCTCTAACAAGTTAGGCGTACCATGCCCCAAACGTGCCAGAACGTTCTGAAAAGCGTCCGTTGTCAGCCCGCGTGGTAGCTTTGGTTCAGGCATCTTTTTAGTTGACTGCGGCTGCCCCGCATCCGTTGTTCTCCGCTTGCTTCGTCTACTCAAGTTGTTCCCTCCTTTCAAGCGATAATGATTGAGGTCACTTCATGCCGTTCATGTCCATGACGGCTGCAATCTCCGAACAAATAATGAAGCTCTTGCCGATCCTCAAACAACTTCCAGGCAAGACGTCCATGTATTTATGCATGTCATCTAT
>NZ_JBFRDF010000037.1:0-652 GCF_052113445.1 Paenarthrobacter sp. YAF11_1 | reverse complement strand
ACCCACGCCTCACCACCACCAACGAGCCCGGCACCGCGGAGAACACCGACACCGGGGACAGCCCCGACAACGGCAAAAGCGCCGGCCCGGACCTGGACCGGCGCACCCGGCCACAGAAACTCCTCAACGGCCTCACCGGAGCCTGCAGCCTCGCCATGCGCACAGGAAAACTGCCCTCCAACGGCGGCCTCCCACCCCAACTCACCGTCACCATCGACGAACGCGACCTCTTCAACCGACTCCAAAACCACCAACACCACAACCAGCACAGCACCGGCACCGGCACCGGGACTGGGACTGGGACAGGTACAGGGACGGGGACTGCGACGTTCACCGGGCCGATGCACCCGAACACCATCCGCAAAATCGCCTGCGACGCCGAGATCATCCCCGTCCTGCTCGGCAGCGACTCCCGCGTCCTGAACATCGGCCGTACCACCCGGATCTTCCCACCCCACATCCGCAAAGCCATCACCGCCCGCGACCAAGGCTGCGCGTTCCCCGACTGCACCATGCCCGCACCCTGGTGCGAAGCACACCACATCACTTACTGGTCCCACGGCGGCACCACCTCAACAGAGAACGGCACCCTGCTCTGCAGCCACCACCACCACCTCATCCACAAGGAACAGTGGCGGATCGACATGGAAAC
>NZ_JBFRDF010000036.1:0-708 GCF_052113445.1 Paenarthrobacter sp. YAF11_1 | reverse complement strand
AAGGAGAAGGCGATGGTGGACGTCGCGCCTTGGAAGTCGTTGTTGGCGGTGGTGGGGAACGCGGTGGTGACCTTGAGGTTGTCGGTCTTGGCCGAGGTCACGGAGGTGAGGTTGGTGAGGACCTTGTTGGCGGTGATGACCGGGGCGGAAGCCAGGACGGTGGTCTTGGTGCCCGTGCAGTTGTAAGGGGCGGCGGAGCCGGTCCAGGCCACGGAGCAGTTTTCGATGGTCAGTTGCAGGCCGTTGGTCACGTCCGTGGTGAGCAGGGATCCGGTGGCTCCGGCGGAGGTGGTGAGGGTGACGTTGTTCAGGTCCGAGTTGCCGCTGTTGGCCAGGGTGACGAGTTTTTCGACCTTGTCTCCGGGGAGCAGTCCTGCGATGGGGACGTTGAGGGTGTTGGCCGGGCCGGGGGCGCCCAGGGCGATGGTGACGGTGCCTGCGGTGACGGCCTGGGAGGCGGAGGTCGAGGAGGTGAACGCGCCGTAGGTTCCCATGCCGGCGACGGCGGCTGCGGTGCCGACCAGTGCGACGGAAGCGAGGATCTTGCCGGAGGTGGTCTTGAGGCTGATGGCCATGGGAATCAGTGTCCTTTCGGTGGGCCACCGTGAGACCGGCCGGCCGTTTCTTCCAGCCTCTCTGGCTGACAAGAACTACTCTGCCGGGGCTGGATCAAGAACAAATCCTGCAAACCCGCAACACTTCCTCAGG
>NZ_JBFRDF010000035.1:0-886 GCF_052113445.1 Paenarthrobacter sp. YAF11_1 | reverse complement strand
AACCAGGGGACGCCGGTTTCCATGTCGATCCGCCACTGTTCTTTGTGGATGAGGTGGTGGTGGTGGCTGCAGAGCAGGGTGCCGTTCTCTGTTGAGGTGGTGCCGCCGTGGGACCAGTAGGTGATGTGGTGTGCTTCGCACCAGGGTGCGGGCATGGTGCAGTCGGGGAACGCGCAGCCTTGGTCGCGGGCGGTGATGGCTTTGCGGATGTGGGGTGGGAAGATCCGGGTGGTGCGGCCGATGTTCAGGACGCGGGAGTCGCTGCCGAGCAGGACGGGGATGATCTCGGCGTCGCAGGCGATTTTGCGGATGGTGTTCGGGTGCATCGGGCCCGTGAACGTCGCAGTCCCCGTCCCTGTACCGGTCCCAGTCCCTGTACCGGTCCCAGTCCCTGTACCGGTCCCAGTCCCGGTCCCTGTAATCCCTGTGCCTGTCCCTGTAATGGTGCCGGGCTGGGTCGGGCCCGTGAACGTGCCGGTGCCGGTGCCGGTGCCGGTGCTGTGCTGGTTGTGGTGTTGGTGGTTTTGGAGTCGTTCGAAGAGGTCGCGTTCGTCGATGGTGACGGTGAGTTGGGGTGGGAGACCGCCGTTGGAGGGCAGTTTCCCTGTGCGCATGGCGAGGCTGCAGGCTCCGGTGAGGCCGTTGAGGAGTTTCTGTGGCCGGGTGCGCCGGTCCAGGTCCGGACCGGCGGGGACCGTCTGATCAGCCCCGGCCCCTGCCGCGCCGGCAGTTCCGGCGGCGGCATCGGTTCTGGTGGTGGTGAGGCGTGGGTTGGTGGCGACGTTCATGGCGGTGGTGAGGATTTCGTATTGTTCGTCGGTGGCGAAGATTTCGAGGTGGTGCAGTCCGTGGCGGCGTCGGCGGCGCAGGAACACGCCTTGGAGTT
>NZ_JBFRDF010000034.1:0-896 GCF_052113445.1 Paenarthrobacter sp. YAF11_1 | reverse complement strand
ATCCGCCACTGTTCCTTGTGGATGAGGTGGTGGTGGTGGCTGCAGAGCAGGGTGCCGTTCTCTGTTGAGGTGGTGCCGCCGTGGGACCAGTAAGTGATGTGGTGTGCTTCGCACCAGGGTGCGGGCATGGTGCAGTCAGGGAACGCGCAGCCTTGGTCGCGGGCGGTGATGGCTTTGCGGATGTGGGGTGGGAAGATCCGGGTGGTGCGGCCGATGCCCAGGACGCGGGAGTCGCTGCCGAGCAGGACGGGGATGATCTCGGCGTCGCAGGCGATTTTGCGGATGGTGTTCGGGTGCATCGGGCCCGTGAACGTCGCAGTCCCTGTACCAGTCCCCATCCCTGTGCCTGTCCCTGTAATGGTGCCGGGCTGGGTCGGGCCCGTGAACGTGCCGGTGCCGGTGCCGGTGCCGGTGCTGTGCTGGTTGTGGTGTTGGTGGTTTTGGAGTCGGTTGAAGAGGTCGCGTTCGTCGATGGTGACGGTGAGTTGGGGTGGGAGGCCGCCGTTGGAGGGTAGTTTTCCTGTGCGCATGGCGAGGCTGCAGGCGCCGGTGAGGCCGTTGAGGTATTTCTGTGGCCGGGTACGCCGGTCCAGGTCCGGACCGGCGGGGACCGTCTGATCAGCCCCGGCCCCGGCCGCGCCGGCAGTTCCGGCGGCGGCATCGGTTCCGGTGGTGGTGAGGCGTGGGTTGGTGGCGACGTTCATGGCGGTGGTGAGGATTTCGTATTGTTCGTCGGTGGCGAAGATTTCGAGGTGGTGCAGTCCGTGGCGGCGTCGGCGGCGCAGGAACACGCCTTGGAGTTGGCGGAGGACTTCTTCGGAAGGTTCGGGGCCGTCGTGGTCGATGAGGTCGGTCCAGCGTTTGGCCATTTTGGTGACGAAGTCGGTGACGAAGTC
>NZ_JBFRDF010000033.1:0-1017 GCF_052113445.1 Paenarthrobacter sp. YAF11_1 | reverse complement strand
CTGCGGTCTTGATGCCGACTCCCGGCATGGACATCAAGACCTGGGAAAGAGGGAAGTCATTGAGGAGCTTTTCGACTTCTTCTGCCACGATGGCATGTTGGTGTTTGCGTTCGTTGATCTGGGCGGTGACGCGGGGGATGGCCAATTCGGCGGCTCGGTGCCGATCACCGTGACGGTCTGCTCGCCCAACGCCGCGAAGACAGCGTCAACCAGGTTCACTGGGTCTTTCCGGCTGTGGTTCCTGGCCCAGCCCAGCACGTTGCCCCGGCCTGCGGCGCGCAGCCCGGTGGGTCCGGCGTATTTGATGAACAGTTCCAGTACCAAGGACCGCGTCAGCACAGTTCCAGGGATGGGAAAATCTGCAGCAGCAGGGAACGCAGGCGGTTGATCGCCCGGGTGCACTCGTGCGTCAGACCAGCGTCGGAGCCGGAGAGCACCTTCAGCGCCACGAGCACCTCACTGTCCCGGTCAACAGCGCGTAGAGTGTGCGGCATCGACCGAGCTGTCTCGGCGATGATGAACGCGTCCCTTGCATCTGTTTTGGACTTGCCCGGGTACAGATCCGCCGCCTTGCGTATGGCCAGGCCCGGTAAGTAGGCCACCGTGCAGCCGCAATCCCGGGCCACGGCTATGGGCAGCGCTCCGATGGTGTTGGGCTGATCGACGATCACCAGCACCCTGCCGTGCTGTTGCAGGTTGGTGAACAGTTCGCGCAGCCGCTCCTCGTCCTGGGGCAGGGGCTTGACCAAGACTCGTTCGCCGGGCCGCGTTCAGTGCCGCGGCGTGGTGATCGGATTTGCCAACATCAAGCCCGCAGGAAATCTCGTATACATCGTCCATCCGGCGCTCCTTTGCACCTCTATCTGGCCGCAGTCACGACACCCGATGCTGGCACCCACGTTACAAAGAGACCTGGCACCCGCGAAAGGAGCCGGCCGTGTCCCTATCAGCAGTCAACGCGTGCCTCCGAACCCGGCGACAACACCCCCCGGATCATCAAGTGACAGGGCAAGAAAG
>NZ_JBFRDF010000032.1:0-1458 GCF_052113445.1 Paenarthrobacter sp. YAF11_1 | reverse complement strand
CCTGCGAGAGTTGGGGGTATGAAGCAGATCCGGGAGAGGCAAGCGAAGACGGCGTTGTCCGCTGTGCCTCGTCCTGCTTTGTCTCAAGGGGTGGATCAAGCTGGGACCATCAGTGGTGATTTGATTGGTCAGTTGCGGGTGTTGGAGGAGATGAAGTCGGCCATCGCCGGCCTGCAGGCGCAGATTGCTGTGGCGTTTGATCTGGCGCAGCGGGCTGAGCAGGCCGAGGCCGGGATGCCCGTAGCGGAGCGTGGCAAGGGTGTCGGTGCGCAGGTGGCGTTGGCACGGCGGGAATCACCCAACCGGGGCTCGAGGTTGTTGGGCCTGGCCAAGGCCCTGGTCACGGAGATGCCGCGCACCCTGGCGGCGTTGAACTCGGGCCAGTTGAACGAGTGGCGGGCGACGCTGCTGGTGAAGGAAACAGCGTGTTTGTCCGTGGAGGACCGGGCCGCGGTGGATGCCGAGCTCGCCGCTGATGCCGGGACTTTCGACGGTTTCGGTGACCGGGCCTTGGTCGCTGCCGTGAAAGCGGCCGCGTACCGGCGTGATCCGCGCTCGGTGGCGCAGCGGGCCAGCCACGCCGCGACGGAACGGACCGTGAGTCTGCGCCCGGCACCGGACACCATGGCCTATCTGACAGCGCTGCTGCCGGTGGGCCAGGGCGTTGCAGCCTATGCGGCGTTGACCCGTGCTGCTGATGCTGCCCGTTCCAGTGGGGATTCCCGGGGCCGTGGCCAGGTCATGGCCGACACCCTGGCCGAACGCCTCACCGGCACACCCGGCGCGGTAGCCGGGGTTGAACTCCAGCTCGTCATGACGGACCGGACCCTGTTCCAAGGCGATGCCGAACCGGCCCGGCTCCACGGCTACGGCATCGTCCCCTCGCAGTGGGCCAGGACCCTGATCGGGGCAAAAGAACCCAGAGAACGGACCGGACGCAATGGGCCGGCCAAGATCGGGCAGGTCCGTGGGCCAGGGCAGCAGGAATCGGGCCGGGCAGGGAGCCGTAGCGAACAGCGGCCTGACATTGATCAGTCGTTCGACCTCCGTAACTTCGCCGAACCGGATCCGAAGAACAATGGGCCGGTGCCGGAGGATGAGCAGGACTTCACGGTCTGGGTCCGGCGGCTCTACACCGCACCCGGGAGCGGGGAACTGATGGCCATGGACTCCAAAGCCCGGCTCTTCCCGCACCGACACCGGCGATTCATCCAAGCCCGGGACCACACGTGCCGGACGCCGTACTGCGACGCGCCCATCCGGCACATCGACCACATCGTGCCCTGGCACTTAGGCGGAACCACCACCTTGGACAACGGCGCAGGACTCTGCGAAGCCTGCAACCACACCAAAGAAAACCCCGGCTGGACCGCAGAAGCCCTGCCCGCAGCAACCATGCCCGCCGACACCCACACCCTGAACATCAGCACACCCACCGGACACACCTACCAATCCAAA
>NZ_JBFRDF010000031.1:0-2310 GCF_052113445.1 Paenarthrobacter sp. YAF11_1 | reverse complement strand
GTCCCATTCCGAACCCGGAAGCTAAGACCCACAGCGCCGATGGTACTGCACCCGGGAGGGTGTGGGAGAGTAGGACACCGCCGGACACACATTAGGCAAGAGCCCCGACCACAGGTCGGGGCTCTTCCCCTTTAACCACCACAACACAAAACACCCGAAGGGGCTCCGTGAAGAGGAGCCCCCTTTTCGTAACTTCGTTGTCGCGGCACGCACTTACCGTGTCGTCGCCTGCTTCAGATGCAGCAGCCGGCAAGATTGCTTTGTGAAGTTGATCGTCGCGAAGCGGCGGCCCATCCATACCCGCCGCGGCGGACACAGGACTCAGCTGGGCACGGCTTGCCCATTTCGCTGCAAGTGTAGGGATGGAAGAGATGAACAGAACCACGGAACTGCCGACGCCATTGATTTTTCGTGTGGGAACCCCTGTGGATTTCCTTGAATGCGCAGAACTATGGATGCGGGCTCTCGCCTTTCGTGATGGCACACCGAGCGATCCGGAAATGGAACGAAGTGCGATGGCAAAACTCACTGCCCTGGGAGGCATCCTTTCCATCGTGGAAAGTGGTTCAGAGATTAAAGGGTTTGCGCTGGTCCGGGACGAGACGCCCAAAGGTGTTGCCCGGAAAGCCCACCTCGCGCTGATTGCCGTGGACCCTGCTCACCAATCCCAAGGCCTGGGGCTGGCGTTGTTAGCGAACGTCACTCAGTCCCTCGCCGCGGAAGGTTTCGCTGAGGTGCCCCTGAGAGTGTTGAGGGACAACATGTCTGCACTCAAGATGTATGAACGCGCGGGTTGGAAGGTCACCGGTTGTGGGGCTTTTGAAGATTCCGGACGCCCCTCCCTGCGTTACCGATTGGAACTGACGGCCAATGATTCATCAGTGGAAATTCCGTACTGTACCAGCAGAGGCAGTTCAATAAACCACTAACTTAACGTCGTGCACTTCTCCAGGCCCCATCAAGCGCGGCCAGCGTGGAAGATCAACGCGTGCGAGCGGCGCGATACGGGAGGAACGCAGATATGTGGAAAACCCGAGCAAGGCTCAGGATGAATGTGGCCCAAGATGGGAAACCGGAGAGCCTGCCCTAAACGGCGATAGGTAAGGTCGGCGCAAACTAAGCGTTGGACGACTTAGCAGCCTTCGCAGCTGCTTTTGCGGCCTGCTTGCTGGCACGTACCTTCACCAATGACTCTGGATCCACGATGTCGGCGACGGACAAGTACGATCCTTCCTCGCCGTAGTGGCCGGCGGCCTCCCGCCAGCCGTCAGCTTCGAGGCCGCATTGCTTACCCAGCAGGGCCAGGAAGATTTTCGCTTTCTGGTCGCCGAAGCCCGGCAGTGCTTTGAGCCTGCGAAGTACCTCAGCACCGTCAGGGTTTCCCCGGGTCCAGATTGAGGCAGCATCACCATTCCAGTCGCTGTGTACCGTTTCCGCCAGGGCCTGGACCCTGCCGGCCATGGAACCAGGGAAGCGATGGACGGCCGGCCTCTCCTTGAAGACTTCGACGAAACCGGCGGGATCGTGGTCGGCAATGGCGGCCGGGTCCAAGGACCCTAGACGGGTACGAATCTTCTCTGGGCCAGCAAATGCCGATTCCATGGTGACCTGTTGATCGAGCAACATACCGGTGAGCAACGCAAAAGCGTCGTCACTGAGCAGTCTGTCGGCGGCGGCATCTCCCGTGATGTGCAGTTCCATGCGTTCCATCCTCCCACCAGGCGGCGTCAACGTCATGGGCCCGCTCATTGCGACCCATAACTGTGCGGCCCGCTGCGGCCAGGATGTGTTTCCTGCCTGCAGTGCGGCAGCTGACGCCCTGACGTTCGGTGGCGAGTTCGACGGCGGTTTGGTGGGGTTTTGGGGGTGGGTTTGGTGTGGGTGGGGTGGGGTGTTGGGGGTGGATTTGCGTTGGGGGTTGGGGGCGTGTATTGTTTTCTGAGTCGCCGGGTGCGAAACGGAAAGCCGGAAGGTGTGTACGGTTCGGTAGGCGGCCAAAAATAACTCTTCTTTTCCAATGGCCCTGTTTGGGTGCGCTGCTTTGTGTGGTGTGCTGTGGGTGATGTTTTGGGGGGTCTGTTGTTTGAGAACTCAATAGTGTGCCAAGTTTGTTGATACCGATTGTTTTATCAATTGGTTGAAATTATGGCCAGGTCGTCGCGCACCCCCGTGTGTGGTGGTCTGGTTTTCAGCTGGTTTCGAATTTTGTGCAGCCGTGCCGGCCGTTATTTCCGGTGGGTGTGGTTGTGTCTGTTTGATTTGTTTTACTTCAACGGAGAGTTTGATCCTGGCTCAGGATGAACGCTGGCG
>NZ_JBFRDF010000030.1:0-3482 GCF_052113445.1 Paenarthrobacter sp. YAF11_1 | reverse complement strand
GTCCCATTCCGAACCCGGAAGCTAAGACCCACAGCGCCGATGGTACTGCACCCGGGAGGGTGTGGGAGAGTAGGACACCGCCGGACACACATTAGGCAAGAGCCCCGACCACAGGTCGGGGCTCTTCCCCTTTAACCACCACAACACACACATGAGCCGCGAAGGCCCAGCGACTACGCCGGGCCAGCGCCAGCAGCCCAGAGCATTCCCAAGTAGTCGTCAACGCTGCCGGCATCAACCACTCCGCTCCCGGCCGCCCGTTCTCCGCCGGCTGGCGTTAGTGCCGTATATGCCCGGCTGATCATGGATGGTTCACGGAGTTCGCAGGCAGTCTGGGCCAGAACGCACCAGGTAGCCTCCAGCAAGAGGTCCCGTGGCGGATCCGGCAGGTGGCGAAGTGCCGCCGCGGCGTTGGCTTGATGACCGGCTCGCAGCAGGAGAAGAGGACGCACCCATGGTTCGTAGGGGCCGAAGTCCCCGTCAACCAATACGTCCTCGTGGCGTAGCTGCCGGGTGAACACCTTTGCCAAGGGGCGCTCGTGCCGTACGGCCAGCTGATCCACTGCATTGGCTTCAAGAGCGGCGGAATCGATGTCGGACAAAGCGCACAGGGCTTGCATCCGAATCAGGCGTCCGTTGATCTCGCAGGTGGGTGAATCGGCGTCGAACGCTGTTGTTATCAGCTGCCGGCCAATGTCTTCGCGGTGCTTTGCCAGGCCTGTGCGGGCGAATGCCTGCATAAAATGAGCGCTCAAAGCGAAGCAAAGAAGTTGGCTGTCGCCCAAATTTCGCGCCAACTCAACAGCCTCGGTTGCTTCGCCCTGCCTGTTTCCTGCTCCGCGGGATTCCATGGCGATCGTCGCCAGAAGACGGGCCCGGCTGCGGTCGGTGAGGTTCACAGGAGAAGCCAGTGCAGCCTCAGCTGCGGCGACCACCGCGGTAGAAGCAGCGGGATCGTCTGTTCGCGTCCATATCCCGGGGACGTCGTAACCTCCGATGATTCGCGCGGCGAGTTCGGGATCGTTGAGACCGGCGGCCGCTTCGATTGCAGCAAGGCGTTGCTGACGGGCTGTCTGAAGGTCGCCGGCGACCGCGAGGCTGCCCAACACGACATTCGAAGCCTCCAGTTGGGCTCGCACGCTGCTGCTGGAATAGGCGCTGGCGATCGAGGCCAAACTGGCTGAATCAGACCGGTCCAATTGCCCATCCCTGCGGAGGATTCTGGTCGACAGAACCGTGAGGGCGGGGCTGAGGTCCAGGCCGAGCTCGTCGGACAGCTTGCGCCGTGCCTCGCGAAGCACGGCAAGAGCTTCGCCTTGGCGGCCACTTCGGTAGGAGGGCCAACGCCAACAGTCGCCACCCTTCCTCGCGCCATGGGTTGGCCATAACATGCGTTTCCAGGATGGAAACAGCGTCGGTTGGCCGGGCGTCGGCGAGCCGGGCTTCGGCACAGCGTTCGACGGCGGTCTGCCGCAGCCCGCTGAGCCGGGTCACCTCCGCGACCGCCCACGGATGCTCGCTAAATTCTTGATAAGCGCTTCCATTCCACTCAGCGAGGGCAGTGGACAAACGTGAATCAGCGTCGTCGGGTGGTGCTTCAATTGCCCCCAGCACGGCCGTTTCAAAGCGCCAGGCATCCACCGCGTCGGCGTCGAGCCTCAACGCGTAGCCGTCACCAACCGTGACCAGATGGGAGGGCATGGTCCGAGGTTTCCGGTGTGGTTCAAGGATGCGCCGCAGCTCGCCAACGAAGGTCCGGATGGCGCCGAAGGCCCCGTTCGGTGGCATACCGTCCCAGAGTTCTTCGGCAAGGGATGCGGTGGGGATAGCCCGACCACGTAGCGCGACGAGGATCGCGATGATCTCCCGATGCCTGCGCTTGGACAGTTCCAGCTGCACGCCGTCAACATTCACCCCGATGGGGCCGAGGACTCGGATCTGCGGCGCACTCACGGGTCAATCGTAGTCACGGCCCCCGACAAGCAAACGGCAGAGCCGGCTGATTCGCCGCTGATTCGGCGGCGGGATAGTAGGGGGAGCACATCTGAAGAAGGAGACCCTGTGACGTTGACCCTGATACCTGAAGCTACCTACCACCGCGTCCCTGTAGCACCCCACGTGGAACTGAACGTTGCCGTCGCGGGGAGTGGACCCGCCGTCGTACTTTTGCATGGCTTCCCTCAGACGCATCTGATGTGGCGTCACGTCGCGGCCGACCTTGTGGCGGACCACACGGTCATCTGCCCCGATCTTCGGGGGTACGGAGCGAGTGACAAGCCTGTAGAGGACGACGAAGAAACTTATTCAAAGCGCACCATGGCCGCCGACGTCGTTTCGGCAGCGCGTGCCCTGGGCCATCAGCGCTTTGCCCTCGCCGGTCATGATCGCGGCGCGCTGGTTGCCATTCGTGCTGGCCTGGATCACGTTGACGCGGTGACCCATCTTTTGACGCTGGACGTCCTGCCGACCTTGGACATGTGGGACATTCTCCGGGGAGCGGATGCCAAGGTGGCGTGGCACCTTTACCTCATGGCACAGCCTGCCGGCATCCCGGAGCCCATGATCGAAGCTACAGCCGATGCATTCTTCGCCTCATTCCTGGATGGGTGGACCACTGACCCTGACGCGATTCCGGAGTCTTATCGGGAGGAGTATCTGAGGGCATCACGCGGGGCTGTGCCATCCATCGTTGCGGACTACCGCTCTTCTGCCGGTATCGATCTAACGCATGATCGGGCCGACAGGGACTCGGGACGCACTCTGGAGATGCCCGTGACTGTGATGCAGCAGGATTGGGCGCTGTGCTGGGCTACGACGCTGCCGCTCTCTGGGGGGCCTGGGCGTCTGACCTCCGCCACATGATCATTGACGGCGGGCACTTCATGGCTGAGGAAAATCCAGGTGCCGTCAGCGCTGCGTTGCGGGAGCTGATGAAGCGCTAGGGACCAGCGCCCGACGGCGGTTTGGTGGGGTTTTGGGGGTGGGTTTGGTGTGGGTGGGGTGGGGTGTGGGGGTGGATTTGCGTTGGGGGTTGGGGGCGTGTATTGTTTTCTGAGTCGCCGGGTGCGAAACGGAAAGCCGGAAGGTGTGTACGGTTCGGTAGGCGGCCAAAAATAACTCTTCTTTTCCAATGGCCCTGCTGGGTGCGCTGCTTTGTGTGGTGTGCTGTGGGTGATGTTTTGGGGGGTCTGTTGTTTGAGAACTCAATAGTGTGCCAAGTTTGTTGATACCGATTGTTTTATCAATTGGTTGAAATTATGGCCAGTACTGTCGCGCACCCCCGTGTGTGGTGGTCTGGTTTTCAGCTGGTTTCGAATTTTGTGCAGCCGCGTCGGCCGTTATTTCCGGTGGGTGTGGTTGTGTCTGTTTGATTTGTTTTACTTCAACGGAGAGTTTGATCCTGGCTCAGGATGAACGCTGGCGGCGTGCTTAACACATGCAAGTCGAACGATGATCCCAGCTTGCTGGGGGATTAGTGGCGG
>NZ_JBFRDF010000029.1:0-5949 GCF_052113445.1 Paenarthrobacter sp. YAF11_1 | reverse complement strand
GACTGCACCATGCCCGCACCCTGGTGCGAAGCACACCACATCACTTACTGGTCCCACGGCGGCACCACCTCAACAGAGAACGGCACCCTGCTCTGCAGCCACCACCACCACCTCATCCACAAGGAACAGTGGCGGATCGACATGGAAACCGGCGTCCCCTGGTTCATCCCCCCACCCCACATCGACCCACACCAAACACCCCGACGCAACCACCACCACACACCCCACAAAACACAAGAAAACGTCGGCAGAACAAAAACCCGCCCAACACAGGCGCCGGACGAAGACTCCCCGGGACCGCCTCAATAAAGGTGCGCGCGGAATGCACCGCGGGAACGGCGTGCGCGGGATGCCCCGCGGGCTTGGGCGAGCGTGAACTCAGCAAGCTCAAGCGCCCACGGTTTACCAGCAGACCGGCACGGCGGCAGAACCCGGTAAACCGTCAAACCGGCAGAACTGTCGAAACCCGCGAGGTTGGGACAGTCCCGCGGGCTTAGCGCGAGGCCGGCCAGCCGGTGTAGGACTCTGCGAGGTATGCCTTCGCGTGCTCGGAGGTGACCACCGAGTGCAGCTCACCGAGTTGGCGGGCGCGGTCGAAGTCGTCGGCACCCGGAACGGTGTGCAGCATGGACGTCATCCAGTACGAGAAGTGCTGGGCCTTCCACACCCGGTCCAGGGCGCGGTCGCTATAGGAATCCAACAGCGATGTGGAGCCCTTGGAGTAGAACGAGTCGAGGCCCTCAAAGAGCATTTTGACGTCGTGGATTGCCAGGTTGAGGCCCTTGGCTCCGGTGGGTGGAACAGTGTGCGCTGCATCGCCGGCCAGGAAGAGGTTGCCGTGACGCATGGGGGTGTGGACGAAGCTGCGGAAAGGCAGGACCATCTTCTCCAGAACGGGCCCTTCCTTGAGCTCAAACCCGTTGCCGTTGACGCGCTTGCGGAATTCGTTCCAGATGCGTTCGTCATCCCAGTCGGCCACGTTTTCCTTGGGATCGCACTGGAAATACATGCGCTGCACGGTTTCGGTGCGCTGGCTGATCAGGGCGAAGCCGTTTTCGGAGTTGGCATAGATCAGTTCGTCAGCGCTGCGCGGGGCTTCAGCAAGAATTCCGAACCAAGCGAAGGGGTACTCATGGAAGTACCACTTGCGGTTGGCCTCGGGAATCTGGAAACGGCAGTGGCTGCGGGATCCGTCGGCACCCACCAGGAAGTCGGCTTGGATTTCGAACTCCTGCCCGGCGGCGTCCGTGAACCACACCTTCGGCTTGCCTTCGAGGTCGTGAACCGTGGTGTCCGTGACGCTGTACCGGACGTCACCGCCGTCGGCCTCCCGCTTCGCGGCGAGGTCCATGAAAACGTCAGTTTGCGGGTAAAGCCACACGGATTCGCCGACGAGTTCCTTGAAGTTGATGCGGTGGCTCTCGCCGTTGAACCGCAGCTCGATGCCATCGTGCCGGTCGCCTTCGCGAAGCACCCGGTCTGAAACGCCGGAATCCACCAACAAGTTCACAGTGCCGTGCTCAAGAATTCCAGCGCGAACCGTCTCCTGGATGTCCTTGCGGCTCCGGATCTCCACCACTACGGACTCAATGCCCTGCTTGGCCAGCAGATGGGAGAGCATGAGGCCTGCGGGACCTGCGCCCATAATGGCCACTTGGGTGGTGATTGGTGTGCGTGCCATGGTTGTTCCTCGCTTCGTTGCGGATCCCGGCTTGCTCGGAAGCGGGATGAATCTGGAATCAGTGTGGCCCGCAACGGGTGATTGGCGTTACAAGAATTCCGTTGAACGGAAGCTTGATCAGTCGCCGAGCTGGCGTCCGATGCCACGGGCCGCCGTCTGGAGCGCGGGGACCAGCGCCTGCAGCCGCATTTCCGCAAGCGGGACCACAACACCCAGTGCCGCCACAGTGCGACGTTTGGCATTCATCACGGGAACGGCGATGCCCCACGTGTCAGGATCCACCACGCCCGCCAGTTGCACGAAGCCCTGCTGGGCCGCTTCGGCCAGGAAGTGACGCACGACGTCGGCCGTCACCTTTCCGGACGGATCCTGGAACTGCTCGAGGTACTCCGACTGTAGTTCTCGTGATTGGTGGGACATCAAGGCCAACCCTGCCGAGGAGATATGGACGGGCATTCTTCCGGCGATCCTGGCCCGGTTGGCAACTGACCCTCTCCGCGAGAGCCGCTCCACGAAGAGCGCCTCCCAACCATCCAGCACAGCAAGGTTCACGTTCTGGTTCAGGACCTGCTGGATATCCTCCATGAAGGGCATGGCGGCCTGGCGGAGGGCCAAGGTGGGCGAATTGCGGTTGACGAGTTCCCACAAACGCAGCCCCAGACGCACGGTCCCGCCCGCACCAAGATCCAGCAACCCATGCTCCGAGAGTTGGCGGACCAGTCGATGCGCCGAGGACAAGGGAAGCCCGGCCCGATCAGCCAGCTCGGTCAATTGGAGCGAGGTCACGCCCYCCGGAAAGGCCTCGATGACCCGCACCACGCGGTCAACCACGGAATCTCCTGATGCTGAGTTGGCCACGGCGCGCTCCTTTGCTCGTTGGTCGGCCGCTAGCTGGCGGTTGCTTATTGGGCGGTTGCTTGTGGGTCAGCGGGGACTGCTTTTTGAATAGTGGGTGACGTCCATGCCGCCGGACTCCTTCCATTCAATGGTAGAACGTGTGCCACGCAACATCGAGCGGTGATACAACTCTCATAACCGACCGAACGTTCTTTGGCTCAGGAATCAAGCCCAGGAATGAGTCAGCCAAGACCTACAACAACGAAGTACCGAGGACGCTATGCCAACGATGTCATCTGCCCGCCGCTCCCAATGGCCCGTGTGGCTATGCTGGCTGGCCATGGTCCTGGACGGCTTCGACCTCGTGGTCCTTGGAACGGTCATTCCCACGCTCATCAAGACCGGCGAGCTGGGCTTCGACGCTGTCGGAGCCACCTTCGCTGCCACCATCTCCCTGGTTGGCGTTGGTCTTGGAGCGCTTTTCATTGCGCCGCTATCGGACAATTTTGGTCGTCGGAAACTCCTGATCGCCTGCGTGGCAGGCTTCTCGCTGTTCACCATCGGCGTTGCCTTCGCCCCGAACGTTGCCGTGTTCTCGCTGCTCCGCCTGCTGGCCGGCCTCGGGTTGGGCGCTTGCCTTCCGGCCGCGTTGGCCTACATGAACGACTACGCCCCAGCCGGGTCAGCCGGGAAGTCCACCACCCGGACCATGACCGGCTACCACGTGGGCGCTGTAGCCACGGCCCTGCTCGCCATTTTCATTGTTCCCAACTGGCGGCTCATGTTCATCATCGGCGGCGTGGCTGGGCTGGTGCTGTTGCCGTTCCTCTGGGTCAAGTTGCCCGAATCGCTCCCGGAAGCAGCTCCTACCCAGGCGGCCGAGTCCAAGACCGGCGAGTCCAAGGAGGGCGAACCTACGGCGGGCGGATCCGCAAAGGCTGCGGCCGCCGTCGAACATTCCGCCGGCACCAAACAGAAGACCGGATTCCGCGACCTCCTGCAGAAGCCCTATCCTTTGGTGGCTGTTGGTATTGGCATTGCGTCGTTCATGGGGCTGCTGCTGGTCTACGGGCTGAATACGTGGCTGCCCCAACTGATGGCCGCCGCCGGATATCCCGTGAGCACCGGGCTGACACTGTTGCTGGTCCTGAACGTGGGCGCCGTGGCGGGGCTGTTCCTCGCCGGAATCCTTGCCGACAAGCATGGGACCAAGAAGATCGTGCTGTTGTGGTTCGGGTTGTCGGCGGTGCTGCTGGCCATCCTCAGCGTCAAGATCCAGAACGAATTCCTGCTCAACGCGGCCGTCTTCGTGACAGGCGTCTTCGTCTTCAGCTCCCAGGTGCTGGTGTATGCCTGGGTCAGCCAGCTCTTCCCGGCAAGGCTCCGCGGAACCGCCCTGGGCTTCGCTGCCGGGGTTGGCAGGTTGGGCGCGATCGTTGGTCCTGCGGTGACCGGGACCTTGGTGGCCGCGAATATCGCTTATCCTGCAGGCTTCTACGTCTTTGCAGCTGCCGGGCTCCTGGCCGTTGCCGCCCTGTTCCTGGTGCCGCATGAGGTCAAGGCCGCCGACACTTCCGTGCCGACCCGCCACTAGCTCGTCTTCACCACCCGGGGCTTACCGCCCGGCACTTACCGCCCAGGACCTACCGCCCAGGATTCAACGGCCCGGCACTTGACGCAGGGACTCGTGCGCTTTCCCGAGCAGCTGCGGACCTGCCGCAAAGCAGCGTTCAGTGGAGTTCTGCAGCGCGGGGAGTGCCAGGACCGCTGAGTCGAAATGGTCCTCCCGGATCATGGTTTCAATGGCCCGGCACTGGTTTTCCGTCTCCGAGGCCCCCACCATGGCGGAGGAAATCTTGAGGCTCAAGACCGCATCCATGCTGGCATCGGCATCGTGCAGGCAAAGGCCCGTGGAGATTCTGAGCATCCTGCCGGGCAGCATGGACAGGTATGTGGAGAGGAAACTGATGGCCGGCGCAGAGTCGTCCAACTCCTCAGCCAGCGCCTGCAGCTTGCACGCCTCCAGGACAGGTTCCGCTGCTATCCGGCGTGGATCAGCGTGACTCATCACCGCCCGAGAGTCACTCACTGCTTGCTGCCTGAGGCTCTGCGGCGGCTGATGGCGCGGTCTTGGCGGGGTCTTTGGTCCAGATCGAGGCGAGCATTCCGATGACCAGGATGGTGGGTGCGCCGTACATGAGGATGTTCATCACGATGGGTTCGCGAAGGGCCCGGATGGCGTTGCCGATTCCAGGGATGGTGGCGACGTGCTTGTCCACGGTTTTGCCCTGCAGGGTGGCGATCCAGGGGTCGATGCCGTTGTTGGCGTCGCCTTTGGTTTGGACTGCTACGCCGCCGTCGGCGGTGGTGGTGATCTCGGTGATCCGGTGGGTTTCCACCCGCTGGTCTTCGACCGGGATGTGGTAGGTGATGATGTCGCCGACCTTGACGTCGGTGATGGGGGTGGGGACGGTGACCACGACGTCGCCCGGGTTGATCAGCGGGGCCATGGATCCGGTGAGCATGGTGGAGGTCTGGTAGCCCAGGACGCGCGGGCCGATCGCGAGGAACAGGAACACCAAGGCTGCGAGGACCAGCATGCCCACACCGATACCCCTCACCAGTTTGCCGGCAACCCGGCGGAAGGTGCCGGTGGTGCTTGCAATGGGGGTGGCCGCTGCGGACTGCTTCACGACGGCGGTCTCAAGGACGGAAGGATCGACGGCGGCAGGCCCGGTCGCGGAAGCGACGGCGGCGGCGGCGGCGGCAGCAGGCTTCGCGGCGGAACGCCGGCCGTGAACTGCGGGAGTGGTGATGGTGCTCAGTGCGCTCATGCCTGGCGTTCCTTCCGGGTGGTGGTCGACTTCTGTGGGGAGCCTGCATCAAAGTCTGCGTGGCCCAGCTCAGGCTTCCTGCGGTAAATCCTCAAGGCTGGCTCAGGAATACGGCGGGCAAGAATACGGCTGGCCCAGAAATGTAGTTTCTCAGGAGAACTGCCAGGAAAACTGCCCGGAAAATACCGGCGGACCTGATCGGGCAGGGGGGCGCCCGACCAGGCCCGCCGGGGCTTGAGGGTGTTTCTGTTGCGGCAGTCGCAGCGGGCTGCCCGGGGTTACGGCGGGCTGCCCGGGGTTACGGCGGGCTGCCCGGTGTTAAAGCGGGCCCGGTGCTATAGCGGGCGGGCCGTTCGGGGTCAGCAGGGGGTGCTTCTTGGTGGTGAAATTGTCGCCGGTGCTGATCGGGCTGGGGTAGTGAATCCGATCAGACCCGGCGACGTTGTTGGTGCTTACTTGGTGGTTTCGGTGCGTTGGGTGCCGGTGAAGGAGAAGGCGATGGTGGACGTCGCGCCTTGGAAGTCGTTGTTGGCGGTGGTGGGGAACGCGGTGGTGACCTTGAGGTTGTCGGTCTTGGCCGAGGTCACGGAGGTGAGG
>NZ_JBFRDF010000028.1:0-6921 GCF_052113445.1 Paenarthrobacter sp. YAF11_1 | reverse complement strand
CTGCGGTCTTGATGCCGACTCCCGGCATGGACATCAAGACCTGGGAAAGAGGGAAGTCATTGAGGAGCTTTTCGACTTCTTCTGCCACGATGGCATGTTGGTGTTTGCGTTCGTTGATCTGGGCGGTGACGCGGGGGATGGCCAATTCGACGGCCTCGGTGCCGATCACGGTGACGGTCTGCTCGCCCAAGACAGCTTAACGGGTTTATTAGAACAAGTTGCGAAGTGAGAGCTCGAGTTGTTCGAGCAGTACGTCGGCGTGTGCCTTACTAAAGACAAGTGGCGGGCGCATTTTCAGGACGTTGTCGTGGGGTCCCACACGGCTGATGAGTACGCCGCGTTCACGCATGTCCTCGATGAGGATTTTTGTCAGGTCCGGGGCTGGGGTTCTTCTCCTCCCGTCGCTTTCTATGATGTCTATTCCGAAGAACAGGCCGCGGCCTCTGACGGAGCCAACATTTGCGTTGCCTTGAGCGATGCTTTCGAGGCGTGTGCGAATGTAGTCGCCCAGGTGGGCCGCTTTAGCCATCAGGTCTTCTTGTTCCATAAAGCGCAGGACGGCCAGTCCGGCGGCGGAAGAAACGGGGCTTCCCGCGAAGGTGTTGAAGAACATGTTGTGCTGACCGAATTCGTCAAGCAGAACCGCCGTGGTGACCACGGCGCCGATAGGGTGTCCATTGCCCATGGGTTTGCCCATGGTCACGAGCTCGGGTTCCATGCCAAACATTTGGTAGCCCCACATGCCGGATCCGGTGCGGCCAAACCCTGATTGCACCTCGTCGGAGATGACGAGGCCACCTGCCTCGCGGACCCGGGCGGCGACGCCTTCGATGTAGCGGGCAGGCAATTGAGGCAGCCCCTCGGTGGAGAAGAGGGGGTCAAAAAGGAAGGCAGAGACGCCGTGGCCCGCGGCTTGAAGTGATGCGATGGCGGCGTCAACGTCAGATAACGCCTGCTGAAGCAGCGCAGGCACGTCGGCTTCGGCGACGCCGTGTGTGTCGGGAATCCGGAGGGGCCGGACATGGGACCCGAGCGGTTCTCGCACCGTCAATCCTGTTGTCAGCTCGGCTAGGCTGGTGGTGTTGCCGTGATAGCTGAAATCTGAAACCAGCACGCCTGTGTTCCCGGTGTGCTGCCGCGCGATCCGCAGGGCCAGCTCGTTGGCTTCCGATCCACTGTTGGTCAGGAACAGCCTCTCCAGGGCGCCACCGAAAGTGCTCAGCAGGGTTTCTGCGTATACCACTACACGGTCGTTCAGGTAGCGGGTGTGCAGGTTGATGGTGAGCAGCTGTTGGTGGATCGCCTCAGCCACGGCGGGGTTCGCATGGCCCACGTGTGGAACGTTGTTGTAGCCGTCGAGGTAGACCTTGCCCTGCGCATCGGTTAGCCAAACGCCGGAGCCGGAGACCAGTTCCAGAGGTTGCTTGTAAAAAAGGGGGGAGTGCGGGCCAAGTGTGGCGTATCGGCGGGCCAACAAGTCCTTGCCGTGCTGTTGCACATGGGATGCAGTCTTGGTTTCCGTAGTCATGGCTGTCTTTCTGGCGCCCGCCGGTTGGGCCGGTTGCGTTCTATTCGAGGTGAAGATGGGGTGGGGGTGACTTGCCAGGGCTGGTTATCTCAGGAGACCTTCGACGAGCAGGTTCACTGCGGCTATCTGTTTCTCAGCGGCGCCGGGTGTCACGGCGGCACGGGCTCCGGAAGCACGAATGGCCCCGGATAAAGCCGTGGCCAAAGCGTCGCTGTCCGAAGCTTGTGGTAACTGGCCTGCGGCGCGGGCCGTGGAAAGGTCGAGTTTGATCAGCGCCTCGAATGACTCGGATGTGCGACGCACGCCGGAAAGAACAGGGGTGACGTCTGGTCCCATAAGGCCGTAGAAACGTCCTGAGGGACTGCTGGTCATTTCCACATAGGCCCGCGCCAAAGCTGATATGCGGCCTGCTGCGCCGTTTGCTTCCTCGCGAAGCTCCAGGCCTCTTGTGTGCACCGCATCTGCGACCCGCAGGTACACCTCCCTGACGACCTCATCGCGGCCGCCGGGAAAATGTGCGTAGACAGTGCCCCGGGAGAGCCCGGCCCGCTGGCTGACTTCTTCGAGGGCGAGCCCGGAGTAGCCAACCTCGCCCAACAGCTCTGCCGCCGCGTCGAGGATGTCCGATCGGGTCCGGAGACGGTTGCGCTCACGTAGCGATAGTTGCTTGTCCGTTTTCAGGTCCATCCGGTTATCCAACCTTCCCAAGGCCATCCGTTGTCTTGCTTCTTCAATAATGACACACGTCAGTCAAAAACTGAACACTCTGTACTGTTGCCAAACTGCGTGTGCAGGATTTAGCTTTAGGTATGACCCCGCTCACAATCGGGTTCAGGAAGCAGGAAGATCAGCATGATGACAGAAGCAGCAATCCGAACAGCCAGGGGAGCACTGTGGGGGTATGGTTTTGATCCCACCGCCCCCATAGAACTGGTCAAGTACCGGGAGAACTACGTTTTCCGGCTGACAACTGACTCCGGCGACAGCTATGCCATCCGCCTGCACCGCGCGGGTTACAGGACTGATGCGGAGATCAACACCGAGCTTGCCTATCTTTCCGCGCTGGCCGAGCGCGGTCTCAGCGTGTCTCAACCGGTGTCCACCCTCAAAGGTGACTTCATGTGCGTCGTCACAGCCGAGGATGGCACCGTTTTCCAGCTGGATGTGTTGCGTTGGGTGGAGGGGGGAGTGCCCTTGGGTGATGTCACCGAAGCTATGGCCGGGGAAGGCTCTCTCGATCCAACCGTCTTCCGCCAGTTGGGCATCCTCAGCGCTGAACTCCACACATGCACCGCCACGATCGGGCGGTTCGAATCCTTCCGACGGCAACCCTGGGATGCTGGCGGCCTGGTCGGGGAGTCAGCCCAGTGGGGCAACCCCCTGGCGCTTCAAACCCTGGGCCCCGATGCTGTATCACTCCTCCAAACCGGGGTTGCGAAGCTACAGCAAGATCTGGCGGCTCTTCCGAAGACACTTGATGTGTACGGGGTGATCCACGCAGACCTGACTCCTGAAAACGTTCTGGTCGGGCACGACGGCCAAATGGTGTTGATCGATTTCGACGACTTCGGTGAAGGCTGGCATCTCTTCGATCTGGCAACCATCATGTTCTTCTTCCAGCCGCACCCTCTGTACGAAAACTACCGCGGAGAACTTCTGGCGGGATACTCCTCGGCCCGGGCCTTGCCGGACGGATTCCTCGAATCCTGGGACTCCATGCTGTTCTCGCGGGGCTTGACCTATTTGGGTTGGGCATCAGCGCGCAGAGGCGACGAAGCTGCAGAATTCATCGTCGAACGCGTCGTTCCAATGGTCCTCGGACTCGCCAAAAACTACATTTCCACAAGCTCTACGTCCGCAGCCTCCTCCTAACTACCCTTCCCCGGGAATCTCCGGTCAGGACGGCCTGTATCCCAACGCCAGTGCAGCATTCAGGCTCACCGGCGGTACTTCGTCGTACCAAAAAGCAAGAACTTCGCTCGTTCATCTCCTAGGAGCAACCCTGTGAAACCTCAACTCTCTGAGCAAGGCGCCGCTGGCACCGAGCTCTCGTCCAACGCCTTGGGCGTAGGAGGCATCGTTTTCCTTGTCCTGGCAGCGGTAGCGCCGCTGACAGGCATCATCGTTATCGCCACACTCGGTATTGCCCTGGGCAACGGCGGGGGGATGCCCGGTGCGTTCATCATCGCAACACTGATTTTGCTGCTGTTCGCTGTCGGCTATGCGCAAATGGCCAAGAAGCTCGTCAGCGTCGGCGGGTTCTACGCCATTGTGGTCAAGGGCCTCGGCCGGCCCCTCGGACTCGTGGCGGGCAACATAGCCCTCCTCGGTTACAACTGCTTCGTAGCCGGAGCAATCGGAACCTCAGGCTTCTTCACGGCCACCATCGTGAATGAACTGACCGGGCTGGACTTGCCGTGGTTCGCCTGGAGTGTGATTTCAGTGGTGCTGGTCTTCCTGCTGACGCGCAGGGGTATCGACTTCAGCGCTAAGGTGCTGGGCGTCTGCCTGGTACTGGAGGTGTCCATCCTCCTGGTTCTGGGTTTCAACATCCTGTTCACACACGGTTTCTCGCTTGAAGCCCTGATGCCGCAGGCAATATTCTCCGGCTCACTGGGACTGGCATTGCTCTTTGCAGCCAACTGCTTCGTTGGATTCGAAGCCACTGGCCTGTTCAGTGAGGAGGCCCGGGACCCACACCGCACCATCCCCAAAGCCACTTATATTGCCATTCTGTTCATCGGTGCTTTCGCCGCTTTCACTACCTGGGCCATCGTCAGCGCCCTGGGTGTTGCCGAGTCCCAGGGAACGGCCATTGAGCACTTGCCCACCGGCGACCTGGTGTTCATTCTCTCCAATCAATACCTCGGGGACACCCTCACCAAGATCATGATGGTCCTGCTTCTGGTTTCACTCTTTGCCGCATTGCTGGCGTTGCACAATTCGGCCGCACGCTATATCTATTCCTACGGTCGCGTCGGCATTCTGCCCAAGGTCCTCAGCCAGACACGAAGCGCCAATGGATCGCCCCAGAACGCCAGTGCTGCCCAACTGCTGTTCGGCACAGCGGTGGCAGGCATCTACTACGTGGCTGGTTTGGACCCCATAACCGCCCTGACCGCTTCCATGACGGGGTTTGGCACCTTGGGAATCCTGACCCTTCAATTGCTTGCTGCAGTAGCCGTCGTCGTCTACTTCCGCCGTAGCAAGGACCAAAGGCTTTGGAAAACCCTGATAGCGCCGAGCCTTGGAGCGCTTGGGCTCGCCCTGATTGTGCTGCTTGCCGTTCTGAACTTCACCACCCTGGCTGGCTCCGACAACCCTGTCATTAGTGCGCTGCCGTGCCTGATCGTCGTTGCGATTCTGACTGGCCTGGCAACTGCTCAGTGGCTCAAGTCCCGCAAGCCTGAGGTTTACCACGAGCTGCTCAGCGACATGGAGCATTACGACAAGACGCATCGCGAGCTCGCAGATGCCAACAGGACTTAATGAGCAGGCCAGACCGGATCAAACACTCAACAAATGACGCAAGGAGAATTCATGGTTGACCTCGGATTAGCGGGCCGGCGGGTCCTGGTCACCGGCGGGACGTCGGGTATAGGACTGGCAGTAGCCGATGCCTTCGCCGGTGAAGGGGCCCACGTTGGAATTGTCGGCAGATCCTCACAACGGCTTTCCACAGCGCTGGACGAGTTACGGTCAAGGCATACAAGCGTTTCCGTGGTCGGGGGCGTCTGTGACATGTCCGACGAGCCAGCTGTTGAGTCAGCCACCAGTGACGTCGTGTCACAATTGGGCGGTTTGGATCATTTGGTCAGCAGCGCCGGCATCTCAGGAACCCTCGGCAGCCCCGTGGACCAGGTTCCCGCCGGAGAATTCATGGACGTCCAACGGACCAATGTGCTGGGCCCGTTCCTGGCCATCAAAACAGCGTTGCCTTATCTCCGCGAAGGGACAGGCGCGACATATACGCTCATCGGCAGCGACTCCGGCTTTGTCGCCGTGCCAGGCATGCTGGCTTACAACGCATCCAAAGGCGCGATCGTCCAATTGACCCGGGCTTTGTCGACTGAACTCTACGACGACCGCATCCGTGTCAACAGCGTCTGCCCCTCAATCGTCGATACACCCATGGCCCGTGACGGCTTGGGCATCGACTCATTTGAGGACGCAGGGTACCCCGTCAGTAAACCCTCAGATGTTGCCTGGCTCGTGCTCAGTCTTGCATCCCCCCTCTCAGGCCCAGTTAACGGCGTCTCCCTCATGGCTGACTATGGCTATCACGCACGATCGTGTTTTCCTGCATGAACGGAGACGGCAACCACCATGACAAACACGCAAGGAAGAATGCGGACGGGTGCCGGAAGAAGCCCAGCGCGCAAATGCGGCGAAGCCGTTACCAGTGACTACGGGGTTCTTGGCTGCACAGCCCCAGATCGTCCTCAGTGGACGAAATGCCGTTTAAGGGTCTGCAGACCACGTTTACAGGAAGGGCCAGGCCCGTAGCTCTTCCCCTTAGCCGGCCCTAGCCAATGACCTAGCCTCGGATGCTGCGGCTCTGGCGCGAGCTTGATCGTGTTTTGTGGAGGAACGTCCGTTTACGCCGCTTAACGTCAGGTCGCCACTCCATGGTGCTGCAAGATTCTACGCCTCTTCCATCTTGGTAGGGCACGAACTGTTCCTCTGATACTGATCCACTATTGCCGGGGCGATGCTGTTCCTGAGGTGGCTACATCTAACGAGAGTGCGGAACGGCCAAGGTAGTCAGATTGAAGCTTGAGCTTGGCTGGTTGGCAACTGGATGCGGCAAAGGACTTTGACTCAAAGACGGCTGGTGACAGCTCACTGGCGCGCGCCCCGAGGTAAGCAGCCTTACCTCGGGGGATGGGTGCGTCTCGGGACCCTTTCCTCGTAGATGCCTCAACAATAAGCTAGGCACTCCATGAGGTCCTGGCGAGCAAGTCCATACAACCGACGGCGCAAGTAAAGTCCGGCTCTAGATCTGCCTTCTTGGTAGCGGGGGGTGTCCCCAGGCTTTTGGTCAAGCGGCGTGGGCGGGATTTTCTTCGTAGAAGGTGCCGTGTCGGAGCATGGAGTAGATGACGTCGCAGCGGCGCCGGGCCAGGCAGATGACGGCGGCGTTGTGCTTCTTTCCCTGGTCCCATTTCTTTTGGTAGTAGGCCTTCGACGCCGGATGGTGGCAACTGGCGATCCAGGCTGACCTGAAGAGCGCGTTTTGAGCTGTTATTGCCGGAGCGTGCGGGGAATTCCGCGCGGATGAGGTTCCCGAGAGCCGCGTCACCGGGGCGATGCCGGCGTAGGCGGCCAGGTGCCCAGCGGAAGTAAACGTACCGGCGTCGCCGATGGTCAGGAGTATCGTCGCTGCGGTCTTG
>NZ_JBFRDF010000027.1:0-15290 GCF_052113445.1 Paenarthrobacter sp. YAF11_1 | reverse complement strand
CCTGCGAGAGTTGGGGGTATGAAGCAGATCCGGGAGAGGCAAGCGAAGACGGCGTTGTCCGCTGTGCCTCGTCCTGCTTTGTCTCAAGGGGTGGATCAAGCTGGGACCATCAGTGGTGATTTGATTGGTCAGTTGCGGGTGTTGGAGGAAATGAAGTCGGCCATCGCCGGCCTGCAGGCGCAGATTGCTGTGGCGTTTGATCTGGCGCAGCGGGCTGAGCAGGCCGAGGCTGGGGTGCCTGCGGCGGAGCGTGGCAAGGGTGTGGGGGCGCAGGTGGCGTTGGCGCGGCGGGAATCACCGAACCGGGGATCGAGGTTGTTGGGGTTGGCCAAGGCCTTGGTCACGGAGATGCCGCGGACCTTGGCGGCGTTGAACTCGGGCCAGTTGAACGAGTGGCGGGCGACGCTGCTGGTGAAGGAGACTGCGTGTTTGTCGGTGGAGGACCGGGCCGCGGTGGATGCCGAGCTCGCCGCTGATGCCGGGGCTTTCGAGGGTTTCGGTGACCGGGCCCTGGTCGCCGCGGCCAAAGCGGCTGCGTACCGGCGTGATCCGCGCTCGGTGGCGCAGCGGGCCAGTCATGCCGCGACGGAGCGGATGGTGAGTCTGCGTCCGGCGCCGGACACCATGACGTATCTGACCGCGCTGCTTCCGGTGGGCCAGGGCGTTGCAGCCTATGCGGCGTTGACCCGTGCTGCTGATGCTGCCCGTTCCAGTGGTGATTCCCGGGGCCGTGGCCAGGTCATGGCCGATACCCTGGCTGAACGCCTCACCGGCACACCCGGCGGGGTGGCCGGGGTTGAACTCCAACTCGTCATGACGGACAGGACCCTGTTCCAAGGCGATGCCGAACCGGCCCGGCTCCATGGCTACGGCATCGTCCCCGCGCAGTGGGCCAGGACCCTGATCGGCGCCGAAGAGCCCAGAACCCAGGTCGCGACACGCGCCGCGACAAAGCAGGAGCAGGATTTCACGGTCTGGCTCCGGCGGCTCTACACCGCACCCGGGAGCGGGGAACTGCTGGCCATGGACTCCAAAGCCCGGCTCTTCCCACACCGACACCGGCGATTCATCCAAGCCCGGGACCACACCTGCCGGACGCCGTACTGCGACGCGCCCATCCGGCACATCGACCACATCGTGCCCTGGCACTTAGGCGGAACCACCACCCTGGACAACGGCGCAGGACTCTGCGAAGCGTGCAACCACACCAAAGAAAACCCCGGCTGGACCGCCACACCCCTGCCCTCAGAAACCCTGTCCGCAGAAGCCCTGCCCGCAACAACTCACACCCTGAACATCAGCACACCCACCGGACACACCTACCAATCCAAAGCCCCACCACTACCCGGACACCGGCCCTCCAGAACGTGATGCAGGAAGTCCTTAGGGGTCGCAGAGCATCTCGGGGCCCTTAGTTGCCGAGCGTTATTGATGAACAACCAACGTTGCCGCGGCATTGGCCCTTAAGCAGCATTGGCCCTCAATACGCGATGCCGGGTGTCCGGATGAGAGCAGGCAAATCACCTCACCCCAGTGCGCGGCGGGCTGATGCGAAGTTCCCGCTGCCGGGTCCCTTACATCTAGAGAGTCAGCGTCGGCAGAGTGAGGATCTCGGCTTCGCCGTCGGTGATGGCGATGGTGTGCTCGCTGTGCGCTGTGCGGCATCCGGTCACACTTCGGAGCGTCCAGCCGTCGGCGTCTGTGACCAATTGTGCGGTGTCTGCCATCACCCAGGGTTCCAAAGCGAGCAGCAAGCCGGGACGGAGTTTGTATCCGCGGCCGGGCCGTCCCATGTTGGGAACGTGGGGATCCTGATGCATGGTTGACCCGATGCCGTGGCCACCGAACTCGGTGTTGACGGGGTATCCGGCATCACTGAGGACCGAACCGATGGCATAGGAGATGTCTCCGATGCGGGCGCCTGGCCGGGCAGCCGCAATCCCGGCTCGCAGGGCGCGTTCGGTGGCGTCAATCATCGCAAGGCTCTCCGACGGCTTGGATTCACCCACAATGAAGCTGATCGCTGAGTCGGCGGCGATTCCATCCTTGGTGACGGCGAGATCGAGTGTCAGTAAATCGCCGTCGGCCAGTGCGTAGTTCCGGGGCAGTCCGTGGAGGACGGCGTCGTTGACGCCCGTGCAGACGTAGTGGCCGAACGGTCCGCGGCCAAAGGACGGCGCGTAGTCGACGTAACAGGAGACGGCCCCGGCTTCGAGGATCATGGACTTGGCCCAACGGTCGATGTCCAGCAGGTTGGTGCCAACCGTGGCGCGGTTCTTCAGCGTGTGCAGGATGTTGGCAACCAGTGTGCCTGCCTCTTTTGCCCGGTCCAGTTCGGTGGGGCTCAGGATCTCAATCATGGAGCACCTTTCTCATGTATGACCAATAACTATCCCGGCCATATTATCCCGGTATTACAATTGGTTCCATGGTCAGGTTGCCGCTAACACCCGCAGAGGCCGAGCGTGGACAGCGTCTCGGTGCGCTCTTGCGTCGCGCCCGGGGTGAACGCTCGATGCTCGAGATCGCCCTTGATGCCCGGGTCTCCCCGGAAACGCTCCGGAAGATCGAGTCGGGCAGGGTGGCTACTCCGGCATTCCCCACGGTGGCCGCGATTGCTGACGTCCTTGGCTTGTCCCTTGATGAGGTGTGGGCGGAGATCAACCGCCCTGAGCTGGGTATCGAGCCGACAGCTTCCCGCCGAAATGCTCGGGAATGGCTTGCCTCCTAGTCCCGGGGGCGCCCTGCTTATCGCTTGGGTCGCGCCCGCACGTGAAGGCGTTCGCCTTGCTGGCCAAACAGGGTAAGGAGCTCCACAGGCTCTGACGTGGCGCTGGCAAACCAGTGCGGAGTTCTGGTATCGAATTCCGCCACCTCGCCTGGTTTGAGAATGAAATCGTTCTCGCCCAAAACCAGGCGCAGCTTCCCATTGAGGATGTACATCCAGTCATAGCCTTCGTGCGACTGAGGTGTGGGAATCTCTTTGCCCGTGCCACTCTTCAGGACCATTTTGAACGCCTGGATTCCGCCGGGGCGTCGAGTCAGGGGAAGGGCGGTTCCCCACTCGTGAACGTGCGGCTTGAGGTGAATGCGCGGATCACCGGTTTGCGGGGCATCAATCAGTTCTTCGAGGGGGACTTGATGCAGCCTCGCTATGGGGAGGAGAAGCTCAAGTGTTGGCTTGCGTTGGCCCGATTCCAGCCTGGAAAGCGTGCTGACGGAAATGCCCGTCCCTTCCGAAGCTTCCGCGAGGGTCACGTTGCGCTGTGTCCGCATGGCACGCAGGCGAGGGCCTACGGCGTCGAGCATGGTGCTGAAATCGGTAGTCATGACTCCCAGTTTGCCATATTGGCAAACTTCCTTGCTGAATAGATCGGCCGAGGCCAACCATGGAAGGAGCGGCGAAAGGCCGCTGGATACGCCTGGAGGCACAGTGAGCGAAGAAGTAACAGAGCGTGAGATGGCTGGAGAGTACGACGTCGTAGTGGTGGGAGGTGGCGCGGCTGGGTTAAGTGCCGCCGTGACCCTGGGCAGGGCCTTGCGGTCCGTCCTCGTCATCGACGCCGGCGAGCCCCGGAACGCGCCCGCCGCCGGGGTTCACGGCTTCCTCTCCCGGGACGGAATCGACCCAAGGGAACTGCTGGAACTGGGGCGGACCGAAGCCCGGCACTACGGGGCGAACGTCGTGGAGGGCGTAGCCGTTGCGGCACGTTCGACGGCGGACCTCACCTCGGGAGCGAAACCCGCCTTCGAGGTGGAGTTGGCGGACGGCCGGAGCGTAGGCGCCCGCCGCTTGCTGGTCACCACAGGCCTAACGGATGTCCTCCCGGACATTGAGGGCATCCGGGAACGGTGGGGCCGCGATGTCCTGCACTGTCCCTACTGCCATGGCTGGGAGGTCCGGAACAAGGCGATTGGAATTCTGGGTTCAGGGCCGATGGCTTTGCACCAAACACTGGAGCCCCAACATCACGCTTTTCCTCAATGACGTTGTGGAGCCGACGGAAGAAGAATGGGAACAACTTGCTGCCCGATCCATCACCGTGGTGGACGGCAAGGTCCAAGCACTGGAAGTCACCGACGACGCGTTGAGCGGAGTTGTCCTGGCTACGGGCAAAGTGATCCCCCTGGAAGCGGTGGTGACCGGACCGCGCTTGGAGGCCCGGTCCACTGTGCTCGAGTCTTTGGGAGTCCCGTCGGTTGAGCACCCCATGGGTGTAGGAAGCCACGTGGAAGTGAACCCCATGGGCGGCGCCACCTCGGTGCCAGGTGTCTGGGCTGCGGGAAACGTCGCGGATCTCATGGGGCAAGTCATGGCTTCCGCAGCGTCAGGAGTCATGGCGGGCGCTGCCATTAATGCCGATCTCATGATGGAGGAGACTCATTCGGCTGTGCGGGAAGCGCACCAGACAGCTCTCTCCCACTAGGCCGGATGCAGCCACGCCGCACAGTGATCCAGCCGATCACAAAGCACAAAACCATCGACGTGCGGGCCCGGTCAGAGGACGATTATGGAACAGCCGTTTAAGGAGGTTGCGTATGTGCTACGCGTACTACGACGACTTCGAGCGGCGCACGAAGAAGGACTCCGCGCGCAAGCCCGAGACGCACACGTCAGATGCAAAGCCTGACGCAGAGAAGGGAGGGGTCCCGGCGGAGAGCCGTCAACGGACGGAAGGAACGTTGTGGACTTTCCTGGCCCGCCGTCGCAGGGAATCCGAGGTTTCCGAACCGACGATGAACCGCATCCGCGAGAAAGTCTAGGCATTCACTGGCACGGTCAAGGAAGCTGGACCTGCTCGAACAAATAAGTGAAGGCGCTGCGCTCGCAGCGCCTTCACTTTGCCGGCAGGGCGGCCGGATAAAACCCTAGGACGTAGTGGCGAGGAACTCCCGGGCAGCTGTCACCAGGGCATCCGTGCCTCGTGTCAGCGTTGGTTGGATAACCGGCGCAAAGTATGGCGAGTGATTCGACGGAATGTCCTCGGGAAGGCGACCTGTTGAGGCGAACTCCTTGAACAAGGAAGGCTCGGCGCCACCCAGGAACCAGAACACCAGCGGAGCATCGGCAGCCTTGGCCAAAACGCCTACGTCCTCGCTTCCGGACACCGGTCCGGGGTCGATAATCTGAGCTTCGCCAAACTTTGCCTTGAACGCTGCTGACACCTTCCCGGTGGCAGCTTCGTCGTTGACTGTCAGCGGGAACCGTTCTTCGAACTGAACTTCCGGTTCCTTGGGAGCACCTGAAGCTGTGGCTTCCCCCTTGGCAATGCGCTCAATGGAACCGAGGATTTTATCCCTGGTGGCATCACTGAAGGTACGGACGCTGAGGCCCAGGGTTGCCGTTTCAGGGATGATGTTGTTCTTGGTCCCTGAGTGAATCTGCCCAACGGTGACCACCGCGGAGTCACTGGCTGCAAGTTCACGCGAGACGATGCCCTGCAACCTGACAGTGGTTGCAGCAGCCATCAATACCGGATCAATAGTGGTCTCCGGACGCGATCCGTGGCCCCCTCGTCCATGCAAAGTGATGTTGAGGGAATCAGCGGACGCCATGGTGACGCCGGGACGCATGCCGAACCACCCGGCGGGGAAAGGGGCCACGTGTTGACCCAGGACGACGTCGGGTTTAGGCACCACGTCATACAACCCATCGGCAACCATGGTTTCTGCCCCGCCGCCCCATTCTTCTGCCGGCTGGAAGAGGGCTATCAGGGTGCCGTGCCATTCATCACGCTGCGCGGCCAGGACCTCCACCGCGCCCACAAGGCAACTCACGTGCACGTCATGGCCGCAAGCGTGCATGACTGGCATGTCCTTGCCCTCATGATCAACACCCACAGCCGTGCTCGCATAGTCCAACCCCGTTGCTTCCTTGACCGGCAACGCATCCATGTCTGCCCTGAGCATCACCACAGGTCCGGGTCCGTTATCCAGAACACCAACAACCCCGGTCTTTCCGATGTTGCGGTGAACCGCGAAGCCGAGGTCTTCGAGGTAACCCGCGGCGATCCCGGCGGTTCGGGTCTCCTGGAAGGACAGTTCGGGATGGGAGTGCAGGTCCTTGTAGAGCTTTTCGAGGTCAATGGTCATGAGTCTGCCCTTTTTCGTTCGACGCCTAGGTCTGGCCAGTGTATCCAGCCCAAAGCTGCAAAGGCTGGGAAGCCCCGGCACACTGGATGGCATGAAAGATTCAGAACCAGTCACCACCCAGCAATCCACCGTGGAGGAGTGGACCAAGGCCTTGGCCGAATCCACCGGTTCGCCGGGCGGCGGTGCCGGGACCGGCGTCATGCTCTCCATCGCGGCCTCGCTGACGTCCATGGTCGCCGGATACACCGAGGCGGAAGAGGCCCAGCGTGAACAGCTCGGTGGCATCCACGCCCGGGCCCATAGTCTCCGCCGATCTGCGCTTCAATTAGCCGACGACGACGCGTCCGCCTCCAACGCTTTCGGCGCCGCCTTCCGCCTCGACGCCGGTCCGGAACGTGACGCCGCGATTCATCAGGCCTCCGTCGATGCTGCCAAGGCTTCAGCCGTCCTGGGGGAGCGCGCCATCAACGCCATCGAAGACCTCGGCTGGCTCGCTTCCAACGGGAATCCGGCGCTGATCGCCGATGTCGTTGTGGGCTTTGGAGCCCTCCGCGCAGCCATAGCTGGAGCCCGAACCAACGTGAGCTTCGACCTTGCGTCCCTGACCTCCGCCGGCGCCACGCTCCAGGAAGTCAGGGAACAGCATCCAGAGCTTTGGAATACGGTGACCCGGCTCAGCGACGCCCTCGACAGAATCGACGAACTGACCGCCGGAGTCGACGAAAAAGCGGCGCCGACCGAAGCTTTGTGAGGCCCGGTTTGCGTGCTAAATCCCGGCAGAATCACGCAAAGCGGGCCCCGCAACGGCACAGCGTTTACCTACTGCGCCTTCGGCACACGCCGGAGCACGACGGCGGCGAGCACTGCCGCGCCGGCCATCAGTACCAGCCCAATCGCCGCAGTGATGTGGACACCGGATTCGAAAGCTGTCCGGGCGGCGACTGTCAGCGCTTCCGACAACGGGGCCGGGAGTGCAGCTGCCGCATCAACAGCACCGGCGAGGGTTTCCCCGGACTTCCCAGCGGCTTGCGAGGAGACGCCGTCCGGAATGATGAGGTTGTGCTGGTAGGAAGCCGTGAGGATCGAGCCGAGCACGGCCGTTCCCAGGAGCGAACCCAGTTCATAGCCGGTCTCGGAAATGGCCGAGGCCGCGCCGGACTTGTCGGCAGGTACTGAGGCCAGGATGAGGTCGTTGGAGATGGTCTCGGCAGCACCAACGCCAACGGCGAGAACGGTCAGAGCCGACAGCAGGAATACGGGTCCGCTGCCGTGGTCGCCCACCACCACAATCAAGTAACCGACAGCGCTGAGCGTCAGACCTGCGGCGACGACGAAACCGGGCCGGACACGCTTGACCAGCGGCACCACCAGCAGGCCTGCGATGACCGTTGCCAGGAGGGCAGGAATCATGGCGATGCCTGCTTCCATGGGCGACTGTCCCTCAACCAGCTGCAGGTGCTGGGCGAAGAAGTAAATGAAGCCAGTCATGGAGAACAAGGACAGCACGTTGGCCACGATTGCCGTGCTGAACACCTTGTTCTTGAACAAAGCGACGTCCAGCATGGGGTTCTCGATCCGCTGCTGGCGGCGAACGAACAGGATGCCCATCACCAGGCCGAAGCCCATGAAGGCTGCAGCCGATGCTCCGAAGCCGTGAACTGCGAATTCCTTGATGCCGTAGACAAACGGTGCCATGGTGACCACGGACAGGACGATGCTGGGCACATCAACCCGGCCAGGATTGGAGTCCTTGGATTCGGGAATCAGGACCCGGCCAAAGGCGAGGAGCGGCAGGAGCAGGAACGCTGCCACCAGGAAGACGGCACCCCACCAGAAGTGTTCCACCAGCCAGCCGCCGAAGATCGGCCCGAGCGCCGCGCCACCGGAGAAGCCGGCAGCCCAGACGGCGATCGCAAGCCGCCGGCGGTTGGGATCGGTGAAGATGTTCCGGATCAGGGACAGCGTTGAGGGCATCAGCATGGCGCCGAAGACACCAAGGCCCGCGCGTCCGGCAATCAGCCATTCAGCGGAAGGCGCGAACGCCGTAGCAGCCGAAACCGCTGCGAAGCCGGTGCTGCCGATCAGCAGCAGCCGCCGTCGTCCGATTCTGTCGCCGAGGTTGCCCATGGAGACGAGCAGTGCGGCAAGGACCAGCGGATAGGCGTCAACTATCCAGAGCAGTTGAACGCCGCCCACGTCCAGGGAGCGGGCGATCTCGGGCAGGGCGAAGGTGAGCGCGGTGTTGTCGACGGCCACCAGCAGCACCGGGAACATCAGGAGTGCCAGTGCCGTCCAGTCGCGCCACGGTGCTGCCTGGCCCATATCGGGACGAGCGGAACGGGGTGCTGGGGTTGAGGACGGCGAGTACATGTCACTTACTGTACCGTCCAGACGGTACAGTTTCAAATACAACCCGGCGAGCCTTTAGGGAATGATGGACACATGCCACGAAAACCAGTTGCCCGGGACGCCGTCCTGGATGCTTTCGAAGCCCTCCTCATCGAGGTGGGGGAGCGAGCCGCCACGCTCGACGCCGTTGCCAAGCGCGCCGGCGTATCCAAGGGTGGGCTGCTCTACCACTTCCCTAATAAGGAAGCGCTGATCACGGCCCTCCTTGAACGCCTGGACCTGCTGGCCGACGAGGATACGGAACTGATGAAGGCGTCGCCCGAGGGTTCCGCTGCCTACTTCATCCGCTCCTCGCTCTGGGCAGACACGCCCATGGACCGGGCTTTTGTGGCCGTCACCAGGTTGGCTGAAGTGGCCCATGAGGAAACGCGTCGCAGGTTCGCCGCCATTCAACAGCGATGGCTGGACGTGCTCGCCGAAGACGTCGGCCCGGAGGTCGCCAAGGCTGTGAGCTATATGGGTGACGGCCTGTATTTCAATGCCATTTTTGAAGGTGGGCAGGAGGGCGGCAATGCCGGGCGGGAGGCCGACGTCGAAATCCTGCTCGGGGTCCTCGAACGGCTGCGGAAGTAGCAGGCCGTCCATTTGCGGCGGCGCCCGTGACGTAGGACAATTAACCTTTGTGGCCTGCCCTGATCGGGGCCATACATAACTGAAAATGCCTTTGATCTGCGGCGGGAGAGTCCTGCAAGCACGTGATGCAGGCGCCGTAGGAGCAAACCCTCCCCAGGAATCTCTCAGGCCCACGCACCGCCGCGGCGAGGCAACTCTGGAAAGCAGCAGGCGCTCAGCCCACCCCAAGGGTGAAAGAGTGCTGTGCTCACCGACGGTGCAAGCGAGGTTGTTCACGCAACGCGCGGAAACTCTCAGGTCCAATACAGAGCGGGGAGGAACCCAGCCGCTGTGGCGTACCCAAACGCTGCCCAAGTAATGGAGTTCCTTCGTGACGGTTAGTTCTGCCTCCACCACCTTCGTCGATCGGCATATTGGCGCGCGCCGCCAGGCCGACATCGAGACCATGCTCAAGTCCGTCGGTTACGACACCGTTGATTCGCTGGTCGACACCGCCGTCCCGAACGACATCCGCCAGGACGTTGCCCTCACCCTGCAGAACGCGCTGAGCGAAGTTGAGGTTCTGGCCGAGCTGCGCAAGCTCGCCTCCAAGAACAAGACCGCCGTCCAGATGATCGGCCAGGGCTACTACGACACCGTGACGCCGCCGGTGATCCGCCGCAACATTCTTGAGTCCCCTGCCTGGTACACCGCCTACACTCCGTACCAGCCGGAAATCTCCCAGGGCCGTCTTGAGGCTCTCCTGAACTTCCAGACCATGGTCCAGGACCTGGTTGGCCTGCCGATCGCCAATGCCTCCCTGCTGGACGAAGCAACGGCCGTGGCCGAAGCCGTCCTCATGATGCGCCGCGCCAACAAGAACAAGACTGTCCAGGACGGCAAGACTGTCCTCGACTCCGACTGCCTCCCGCAGACGATCGCCATTGTGAAGGGCCGCGCTGAGGCGCTCGGCTTCGAGGTCGAGGTTGCTGACCTCTCGCTGGGTCTCCCTGAAGGTGCCATCAACGGCGTCGTGCTCCAGCAGCCCGGTGTTTCCGGCCGCGTCTTCGATCACTCAGCTGTTATCGCCGAGGCCAAGGAGCGGGGCGCGCTGGTTACCGTCGCTGCCGATCTCCTCTCCCTCACGCTCATCACCCCTCCGGGCGAGCAGGGCGCGGACATCGCCGTTGGCTCCGCGCAGCGACTGGGCGTTCCGCTGTTCTTCGGCGGCCCGCACGCCGCCTATATGGCGGTCCAAAAGGGCCTGGAGCGTTCCATGCCCGGCCGTCTGGTGGGCGTTTCCAAGGACGACGCCGGTGTCCCCGCCTACCGCCTGGCGCTGCAGACCCGCGAGCAGCACATCCGCCGCGAGAAGGCCACGTCCAACATCTGTACTGCCCAGGCGTTGCTGGCCATCGTGGCCTCGATGTACGCCGTTTACCATGGCCCCGAGGGCCTCAAAGCGATCGCTGAAACCGCGCATGGCCACGCCCGTACCCTCGCAGCGTCGCTGAAGGCCGCCGGCGTCGAGGTCCTGCACGGATCCTTCTTCGACACCATCACTGTCCGCGTTCCCGGCAAGGCTGCCGAGATCGTCGCCGCCGCAGAGGCCAAGGGCATCAACCTGCGCGGCGTAGACGCTGACACGGTGGGTATCTCGGTTGATGAGACCACTACGTCCGAGGTTGTGGCTGACGTCGCGGCGGTCTTCGGTGCTTCCGTTTCCGAAGCCGGTGAAGGCTTAGCGCTTGAGGGCTCTGTGGAGCGCACCAGCGACTTCATGCAGCACCCCGTGTTCAACACGCACCGCTCCGAAACCCAGCTTCTCCGCTATATCCGCAAGCTCTCAGACCGCGACCTCGCGCTGGACCGCACCATGATCCCGCTGGGTTCCTGCACCATGAAGCTCAACGCCACAGCTGAGATGGAAGCCATCTCCTGGCCGGAGTTCGCCTCCATCCACCCGTTCGCCCCGGATTCCCAGACCGAGGGCTGGCGCGAGCTCATCACCGACCTTGAGTCGCAGCTGACCGAGATCACCGGCTACGACCAAGTCTCCATTCAACCCAACGCTGGTTCCCAGGGTGAGCTGGCAGGCTTGCTGGCCATCCGCGGCTACCACCTGTCCCGCGGCGACGAGCAGCGCAACGTGTGCCTCATTCCCGCTTCTGCCCACGGCACCAACGCAGCCTCGGCAGTGCTGGCCGGCATGAAGGTAGTGGTTGTGGCCACGGCGCCCGACGGCACCATCGACCACGTTGATCTCAAGAACAAGATCGAAGCCCACCGGGATGCCCTCTCGGCCATCATGATCACGTACCCCTCCACCCACGGTGTCTACGACGCTGACGTCCGCGAAGTCTGCGACGCCATCCACGAAGCCGGCGGCCAGGTCTACATCGACGGTGCCAACCTTAACGCGCTCGTTGGCCTTGCACAGCCGGGCAAGTTCGGCGGTGACGTTTCACACCTGAACCTGCACAAGACCTTCTGCATCCCGCACGGCGGTGGCGGACCGGGCGTTGGTCCGGTTGCTGCCAAGGCGCACCTCGCACCGTTCATGCCGGGCGATGCGGCCTCCTGGACCGAAGGCAACGACGTCCCGATCTCCGCATCCCGATTCGGTTCCGCCGGTGTCCTGCCGATTTCCTGGGCCTACGTGAAGCTCATGGGTGGCCAGGGACTGACGGAAGCAACGAAGTCGGCCCTGCTGGCTGCGAATTACATCGCATCCCGCCTCAACGACCACTTCCCGGTCCTCTACACCGGCGAAGGCGGACTCGTGGCCCACGAGTGCATCCTGGACCTCCGCGAACTGACGGCCAAGACCGGCGTCACCGCTGAAGATGTGGCCAAGCGCCTCATCGACTTCGGCTTCCACGCACCCACCCTGGCTTTCCCGGTGGCGGGAACTCTGATGGTGGAGCCCACCGAGTCCGAGGACCTGGCCGAGATCGACCGTTTCATCGACGCCATGATCACCATCCGCAAGGAAATCGACCAAGTTGCCCACGGTGATTTCTCCGTGCAGGATTCCCCGCTTCGCCGCGCGCCCCACACGGCCGCCGCCGTCGTAACTTCTGATTGGGACCGCGCGTACCCGCGCGAGCAGGCCGCCTTCCCGGTCCACCACCTCAAGCAGGACAAGTACTTCCCGCCCGTCGGCCGCATCGACGGCGCAGCCGGAGACCGTAACCTGGTCTGCTCCTGCCCGCCGATCGAAGACTTCGAAAATTAGGACTCCCGACATGACTGAGAACTACACCGCTCTTTACGAAGAGCACAAGAAGCTCGGCGCGTCCTTCACGGACTTCGGAGGCTGGCAGATGCCGCTCAAGTACTCCTCGGAGTTGGCTGAGCACCACGCCGTCCGCAAGTCCGCAGGCCTGTTCGACCTCTCCCACATGGGCGAAGTCTGGGTCACCGGACCGGAGGCTGCCGCGTTCCTGGACTACGCCTTGGTGGGCAAAATCTCCGCCATGGCCATCGGCAAGGCCAAGTACTCGCTGATCTGCCAGGAAGACGGTGGCATCATCGATGACCTCATCACGTACCGTCGTGCTGACGAGAAGTTCCTGGTGGTTCCGAACGCCGGCAACGCAACTGTTGTCGCTTCTGCACTGCTGGAACGCGCCGCCGGGTTCGACGTCGTTGTTGACGACGCTTCGGCTGAGACCTCGCTGATTGCTGTTCAGGGGCCGCTGGCCGAAGCGATCCTCCTACGGCTGGTGCCCGCCGAGCAGCACGCACTGGTCACTGAACTCAAGTACTACGCGGCGGTTGAAGTCCCGTTCACGTTCGACGGCGGTACGCATGACCTGTTGCTGGCCCGCACCGGGTACACCGGCGAAGACGGCTTCGAGATCTTCGTGGCCAACGAGTCCGCAGCCGCACTCTGGCAGGCCATCGCCGACGCCGCTGAAGAAGGCGAACTCACCCCGGCCGGCCTCGCTTCCCGCGACTCCCTCCGCCTCGAAGCCGGCATGCCCCTCTACGGCAACGAGCTCTCCCGCGAAGGCAACCCCTTCGCAGCAGGCCTCGGTCCCGTGGTGGCACTGTCCAAGGAAGGCGACTTTGTGGGCAAGGACGCACTGGCTGCCTTGAAGGCAGACGGCGCCGGCTCCACCAGCGGACGCAAGCTCGTTGGCCTCAAGGGCCTGGGGCGCCGCGCCGGACGCGGACACTACCCGGTCCTCAAGGACGGCGCAGTGGTTGGTGAAGTCACCTCCGGTCAGCCCAGCCCCACGCTCGGCTACCCGGTAGCGTTGGCGTATGTCGACGTCGAGCACTCAGAGCTTGGTACCGCCTTGGACATTGACCTGCGCGGGAAGAGCGAGCCGTTCGAAGTTGTCGCACTGCCGTTCTACAAGCGCCAAAAGTAACTCCCGGTTTCATCACCACACGTAAAGGAAACAGAATGCCCAAAGTAGCGCCCGAACTTCAGTACTCCGACGAGCACGAGTGGGTTTCCCGCGGCGAAGGGAACTCGGTGTCCGTTGGTATCTCCGAGGTTGCCACCGACGCACTGGGTGACATTGTGTACGTTGACCTCCCCGAGGTTGGCTCCACGGTGACCGCAGGCGAGACCTGTGGCGAAGTTGAGTCCACCAAGTCCGTCTCGGACCTGTACTCGCCGGTCACTGGCGAGGTCACGGAGATCAACGACGCCGTTGTATCCGACCCCGCCCTGATCAACAACGACCCCTACGGTGCAGGCTGGCTCTTCAAGGTTGCCGCAGAGTCCGAGGGCCCGCTGCTCTCGGCCGAGGAATACGCCTCCAAGAATGGCGGAGACCTCTCCTAGGCTCTGTTCGGGCCCTATGTGCCGAACTCCCACACGCACCGAGTAAGCGCCCACAAGGCGTAGCGTGGGATTGTAGAACTGAATAAAACTTGCGACGCCGGGTTGCCGCCTTTGGGGGCCATCCGGCGTCGTGCTTCGGTCGATCTCCGCCACAAGCGGGGGAGGCCATCCGGCAGGACCATCTGCCGGACCGTTTCAAACTGTATTAAGGAATCCCGACCATGGCTGTTGGTGTTTTCGATCTTTTTTCCGTGGGTATTGGTCCGTCGAGTTCTCATACTGTGGGGCCCATGCGGGCTGCCGCAGTGTTCGCCGGTGAGCTGAAGGACGCTGGTGTCCTGGGTTCGGTGGCTTCGTTGCGCGTGGATTTGTATGGGTCTTTGGCTGCGACGGGTCGTGGCCACGGGACCATGACTGCCACACTGTTGGGCTTGGAGGGGTACCACCCTGAGCTGATTCTGCCTGACGAGGTGGAGGCTCGGTTGGCCGCTATCGCGGAAACGGGTGTGCTGAACCTGGCCGGTGCGTCCGGTCAAGGTGTGGAGTTGCCGTATGCGGTGGAGGATATGGTGTTGCATCCGTTGACGGTGTTGCCGCGGCACACGAATGGGATGAAGTTTGCTGTCTCCGATGCTGAGGGGAACATCGTGCGGGAGGCGACGTTCTTTTCGGTTGGTGGCGGGTTCATTGTCCGTGAGGGTGAGGAGAACGCCGCGCAGCAGGAGTTGGAGGAGTCCAAGAAGGAGTTGCCGTTGCCGTTCCGGACGGCGGCGGAGTTGTTGGGCCGGTGCCAGTCCAAGGGTTTGGGCATTTCCGACATCATGTTCATCAATGAGCGGGCGTCCCGGTCCGAGGAGGAGATCCGGGAGGGTTTGCTGCATATCTGGCACGTGATGGAGGCCTGTGTTGAAACCAGTTTGAAGCGTGAGGGTGTGCTCCCTGGTGGGTTGCGGGTCCGGCGTCGTTCTCCTGACTGGTTGGAGCGGCTGCTGAAGGAGGACAAGGACCGGAACGATCCGAAGTATTGGCAGGAGTGGGTGAACCTGATCGCGTTGGCGGTGAACGAGGAGAACGCCTCCGGTGGCCGGGTGGTGACGGCGCCGACCAATGGTGCGGCGGGGATCATCCCGGCGGTGCTGTATTACGCGTTGAATTATGCCCCGGGCATGGATAAGGCCAGCCAAAAAGACAAGGACGATGTGGTGGTGAAGTTCTTGCTCACTGCCGGTGCTGTGGGTGTGTTGTATAAGGAGCAGGCGTCCATTTCGGGTGCTGAGGTGGGCTGTCAGGGTGAGGTGGGGTCGGCGTCGTCGATGGCTGCTGCTGGTTTGGCTGAGGTGATGGGTGGTACTCCGGGGCAGGTGGAGAACGCTGCGGAGATCGCGATGGAACATAATCTGGGGTTGACGTGTGATCCGATCGGGGGGTTGGT
>NZ_JBFRDF010000026.1:0-21728 GCF_052113445.1 Paenarthrobacter sp. YAF11_1 | reverse complement strand
TGGGAATCAGTGTCCTTTCGGTGGGCCACCGTGAGACCGGCCGGCCGTTTCTTCCAGCCTCTCTGGCTGACAAGAACTACTCTGCCGGGGCTGGATCAAGAACAAATCCTGCAAACCCGCAACACTTCCTCAGGAAAACCTCAAGACTCGCCACAGTCCCACCAACCCCATATGAAACACTCATGTGGCACGTGAAAGGCCAAGGAAAGGGCGCAATGATGCCGATGTGGTTGCAGGCCCTGCTGTGGGGAACGCTGGCAGGCGGAGCCTTGGTCCTCGGCGCGGGCATCGCGTGGCTGTGGAAGGTCCCGCCCAAGATCGTATCCACGGTGATGGCGTTCGGCGCGGGTGTCCTGATCTCAGCCCTTGCCTTTGAACTGGTGGACGAAGCGGTGGAGGGCGGCGGCCTGCTTCCCACTGTTCTGGGCTTCCTTTTGGGCGCCTTGATCTTTGTGGGCTCGAACGCTCTGCTGGCACGCGCCGGCGCCAAACATCGGAAACGTTCCAGCGGACCCCAGCCCTCCGAAAAGGACAGCCCCGGAAGTGGAACGGCCATCGCCGTGGGTGCGCTGATTGACGGCATTCCCGAATCGGTGGTGCTCGGCGTCGGGCTCCTTGCCGGCGGAGCGGTGAGCCCCGCCATGCTGGCCGCCGTCTTCATTTCCAATGTTCCCGAGGGCTTGTCCAGCACGGCCGGCATGAAGAAGGCCGGGCGCAGCCCCGCCTACGTCTTTGGCACGTGGACCGGCATTGCCGTGTTCAGCGGACTGGCGGCGCTCATCGGTTACACCGCCCTGGAAAACGCCCCCGGGACTGTCATTGCGTTCATTACCGCAATCGCCGCCGGCGGAATCCTGGCCATGCTTGCGGACACCATGATTCCTGAGGCTTTCGAAGAGCACCACAACCTCACGGGGCTGACGGCCGCCGTCGGGTTCCTGAGTGCCTTCACAATCCATCACGTCGGCGGCTAACGGTGACGGCCAATAGGAGCTAATGCGGCAGCAGCCCCAGCAACGGCAAGGCGACCGCCGTCGAAACTGCCATGGCCGCCGTGTTGCCGATCACAGGGTGAAAACCCGCGGGCAGTCGAGCGGAAACCAGGCGGGCAAGGGGCGGTGCCAGGACTGCTCCCAGCACGGCTCCACCCACCATCGCGGACCACGAGCCTCCGTAGGCCAGGACTGCGGCAGGAACCACGGACACCACGGACGCGTAGGTGGCCGCCCACCCGCCGTCGCGGTACCAGCGCTGCCAGAGGACGACGCCGATTGCCGAGGTCAGCGCCTGGGCGAACAGTATGTGGGGCAGCAGGGTGGTCCCGTACGACGGCAACGCCGGGTTGAGCACGAACGCCGCCGCGACGGCCACAATCACGCCGATCCCGGCGAGTTCGTTGGCGAAGAAGTGGGTTTCGGTGAAGTCCTTGAGGACGCGGCGCGCAGCCCATTCGGCATCGTTGCGGAAAGCGCGGTGAACGCTCGACGGCGGGCGGTACAGTTTTGGCGGTCGCCCCGGCTCCTGCAGGGCCAGCCACGGCAACCGCCGGGCCACCATGAACGCCAGCACGGAGCCAACGGACATCGCGAGGACGTTTGCCACCACCACGGGCAGGCCGAGCGGCGTCGATACGACAGGAATGAACAGCAAGGCCAAAGGCGTCGTGGTGACTGCGCCCAGAATGGCACCGGTGACGCAGGCCTTCCAGCCTGCCCCGTAGAGAAGGACCATGGCGGGAGCGACGCAAACAAAAGGCACGAACGTAGGCTGCCACCCGTCGTCGAGCATCCACCCGAACGCCAGGTTGGACAGGAGCAAACTCAACGACGCCGATGCCAGCACCCACGGCCAGAGGCCGGTCCCGTAGGTGAGCGAGCCCGCCCAAATCCTCCCCCGTCGCCCGGCCCACCACGCCAGCGCGGCCCCTGACAGCAGGCCGAGCGCGGCGAGATCCGATGCCCAGAACAAAGGCTCGGTCATGTCGCTCAGGAACCAGCGCAAGGCCGCCATCGGCGAGTCGGCGGCGGCTTCCGGCCAGCCCGTGTACACCGGACCAATCCGCGGTGACTGACGCCCGAGCATGTGCAGGGACAGCGCAAAGACCCCGACGACGGAAGCCATGCTGAATGCCCCCATGGCGACCGCTGCCGAACGGTGATGGGGCGCTTGCTCCGGACCTCGCGGGACCACGGGTTTGGGTGGGAGGTCGGCTGCCGGATGAGTTGGAAAAGAGTGCGTCATTGGGACCCTAAAACGTACGGTGGTGCGTGGCTTTGAGCAGCGTAACCGACCGTTGGATGCCCACTGCAACGGCCTGGTTATGGGGAATTTGTGACCGGAGTGGGCGCCCAACCCGGCCACCCCAGCCACCCCGTCTCATCAACGCGCTCACCCTTAGTGGGTGATCTTTCTGTCCAATCCCTGCCGATCCGGCGCGGGCGGGCGCTGGAGGGTGCGGGCGAATCGAGAATGGTGTTGTGGTCCCGCCGGGGAAATGGTCCCCTTGCCGGGATGACGACGGTCCCGCCCGGGCCGAACGAACGATGGGAAAGGCACCATGAACTTTTTGGAATCGTTGTGGAGCATCATTGTCGCTTTCTTCTTCATTGCCTATTTGATCCTCCTCTTCCAGATCATTTCCGATCTCCTCCGCGACAAAGCCCTGGGTGGTGGCGTAAAAGCCCTGTGGATTCTGTGCTTGTTCGTGGCACCGTTTATCTCGGCCTTGATCTACGTCATCATGCGCGGAAAAGGGATGGCCCTTCGCAGCGAAATAAGAGTCCGTGAATCGGTGGAGGAAACAGAGAATTACCTCCGGGAGGTTGTCGGAGCACCCACGCCCGCCCAGCAAATCGAATCAGCCAAAGCGCTGCTTGCCGCCGGTGACATTACCGAGGCGGAGTACGCTCGCCTGAAGGAGCTCGCTTTGGCCTGATTCGGGCGATGACCGCCCTCCATATACCGCCGAAAGGGACCGCATGACGCGTTTGAAGGCATTCCCGCTGTTGGAAGGCGGGCCGTTCCGATTCGGCCTGATAACGGCACTGGGCGTTCTGGTTGCCTTGGCCTTGGGCTCGGCGGTCATCACGTTGCGGTATTCGCTGACGTTGATCTTCGCGGCCCTGTTCATTTCCTTGGGCCTGTATCCGTTGGTGCGCTGGCTGGAACGCTGGAAACTCTCGCGTGGCGGGGCCGTACTCGCGGTGGCTGTCGGCTTCCTGGTGGTGGTGGCCCTTTTGATCCGCTTCGTGGTCCCCATCCTGGTGGAGGAGGGCGCCGCGCTGGTCCGGCTGCTGCCATCCAGCTTCGACGCAGTAGGGGAACAAGAGTGGTTCCGGGACGTCAACGGTTCACTGGGCGGAGCCTTGACTCCATTGCTGGAATGGCTGGAAACCTCGGCGGCGGATCCCAATGTCTGGCTGGCAATTGGCGGCGGAGCGGTCCAGGTTGGCTACAACGTGGTGAACGGGACCTTCGCCGTGGTCTTCGTGGTTGTCCTCACCCTCTATTTCGTGGCCGGGCACGAGGCCATGAAGTCCAGCCTTTATGCACTGGTGCCGGCATCCCGCAGGGAATCATTCGCGGATATCTCCGAAACAATCATTGCCTCCGTGGGTAAATACCTGAGCGGCATGTCGGTACTGGCCCTGTTCAATGCAATCTTCACCTTTATCCTCCTTTCCGTGGCTGGAGTCAGATATGCGGCCGTTCTCGCCGTCCTGGCATTCCCCATTACCCTCATACCGCTGGTGGGCAGTGCGATCAGCACCGCCATCATTACCGTGGTTTCGCTTTTCACGTCGCCTTCAACGGCGATTGTTGTTTTCCTCGTCATGCTGGCCTACATGCAGGTTGAGGCCTACATCCTGACGCCGCGGGTGGTGGGTAAAGCGATCAGCATCCCGGGTTCCTTGGTGCTGATCGGCGCGATGGTGGGCGGCACCCTGCTGGGCCTGCTGGGAGCGCTGATCGCCTGCCCCACCACGGCTTCCATCCTGCTGGTCATCAAAAAAGTGGTCATCCCGCAGCAGAACGCCAAGTAGCCCGGCATGCAAGGACTGCTGCACGATGCCGATACCGTCGCCTTGATCTTGTTGGCGCTCCACATCGTGCTCGGATCAATTGCCGCAGTGATGGTCTCGGCCAACCGGAAACCGTCGTCGGCCATTGCCTGGGTGCTGGCGATCATTTTCATTCCCTACCTGGGCACAGTGGCGTTCCTGCTGGTGGGGCGCGGCAAGCTCCCCAAGGCCCGGCGGGAGAAGCAACGCGCCGTCAACGAACTGATGCTTGGACGTACGCCTGGCCTTTCAGCCGTCAGCCACAGTGACGACTGGCCCGCCTGGCTGCGTTCCGCCGTCGAACTTAACCTCAGGCTCGGCGCGCTGCCCATGGTAGGCGGCAACCGCGCCGAATTGCTGGAGGACTACAACGGAAGCTTCCGCCGCATGATCGCGGACATGGATACCGCTGAAGAGTACGTCCATGTGGAGTTCTATATTTTGGCGCTGGACCCCACAACATCTCCGTTCTTCGATGCCATGGCCCGGGCCTGCCAACGCGGTGTGGCGGTCAGGGTGCTCTTCGACCACCTGGCCGCGGTGGGCGACCCCAAATACAAGGCCATGCTGCAAGCTTTTGATGGCATGGGCGCCGAGTGGCACGCCATGCTTCCCCTGCGCCCGTTCAAAGGCCAATGGCAACGTCCGGACCTGCGCAACCACCGGAAACTGGTGGTGGTGGACGGAAGGGTAGGCTACACGGGCTCCCAAAACCTGATCGACGCCTCCTACAACAAGAAACGGAATATCAGACGCGGCCTCCAATGGCATGAGCTGATGGTGCGTTTGGAGGGGCCTGCGGTGCGGGAACTCAACGCCGTCTTCGTCACTGACTGGTACAGCGAGTCCGAGACCCTGCTGCCGTTGGACACTTCACCGGTGATCCTGGGGTCGGAGCCGGAGCTGATTGACGCCCAGGTCCTGCCCAGCGGTCCCAGCTTCGACAACGACAACAACCTCAAGCTCTACACCACGCTCATTTACAAGGCGGAGCACCGCGTCAGCATCACCAGCCCCTACTTTGTTCCTGACGAAGCCATCCAATTGGCCATCATCACCGCAGCGTCACGGGGCTTGAGCGTTGAGCTCTTTGTTTCGGAAGTGGGCGACCAAGCCATGGTCTACCACGCCCAGCGTTCCTACTATGAAGTCCTGCTGCGCGCCGGTGTCCGCATTTACCTTTACCGGGCTCCACAGGTCCTGCATGCCAAGCACTTCACCATTGACCACGACGTCGCCGTTATTGGGTCAAGCAATATGGATGTCCGCTCGTTCAGCCTCAACATGGAAGTCTCGGTGCTGGTCCATGGCCGGTCCATCGTGGACCGGATGCGGGCCGTCGAGGACAGCTACCGCGCGGCGAGCACGGAGCTGTTGTTGGAGGACTGGTTGCGGCGGCCGGTGGGTCAGGTGGCACTGGACAATCTGGCCAGGCTGACGTCGTCGTTGCAATAGCACGCCAGGGTTAAGTCAGTCGTCCAGCTGCAAATACCACGTCACGGCGGCGCTGATTCCCCTGCCCAACAGCAGTGAGAAGGCAATGGCGATCACCACAGCGAATTCCGTGGAAAGCCCCGGCAAAAGCCCGGACAGGGCCCCAATGCCCACCGAGTACGCGGACCACAGGATGCCGGCTGCGACGGAGTAGAGGACAAACCTGCCACGCGGGACCGGGGTGATGGCGCTGGCGACGTTCATGGTCAGCCGTCCGAGCGGGACAAACCGCGACGTCAGGACCCACGAGGCGGAGTGCTTGGATAGACGCTCGCGCGAGGCATGCAGGGCCTTCTGCGTCCGGGGGCCCTGGAGAATCTTCCAGTTGGCCATGTTCCTTCGCCGGACCAATTCATACGCGCCCAGGTCTCCGGCAACCGCTCCGGCCAGCATCGCGGCCACCAAGAGGTATCCGTTGGGAAGGTTGTCGGTGGCGGACAAGGCTCCCAAAGCCACAAACAAGGACGTGGTGGGAATGGGTGGAAAGACTGCCGACAACGCCACGAACATGGCCCCCAGCGGGTAGACCCAGCCGGAATCCGCAGCGCTCATGATGTCCTTGAAAGCCTGCACGGTGAAACCCCTTTCCGGGCTTCGCCCAAGCGTCTCACGGCGGACAACACAATCCTTACGTCCAGGGGCCGCCGCGCGGATCGCCCGTACTGGGTGAATCCTCGAAGTCCCAGCCCTACACTGAAGGAGTGGACGACCTGAGTGGTACCCGCCCGGACCTCTTAAGCCCCCATCCAATGGCGGTTTCCAAGCCGCCCTTGGACTTGCTGGCTCGGCCCCGGCTTGTGGCAAAACTCGATGCCACACCTGACACCGTCCTCCTCTGCGCCCCCGCCGGGTTCGGCAAATCGGTGGTCCTCAGCCAATGGCTTGCCGGCCGGACGTACAACGTCGCGTGGGTGAGCCCGGAGCAACAGGACAAGCCGGCCTTGTGGCCCGCAGTCCTTCACGCGCTCCGGCAATGCCCTGCCATACCGGACGGTGCCCTGGGCCAATTTTCGGGATCCGAGACGAATGCCCACGACGTCCTGAATCACTTGGCAGAGCAGTTGACCACCGTTGAAGGCACCATCCGTCTGGTCATCGACGGCGTGGAGGGCTTCCCGGCAGAAGACCGCGATCATTGGATTCCGGCGCTGTTGAACCACGTGAATCTGCCCCTCCAACTTGTCCTGGCCACCAGGGAAAGCACTGCCGTTGACCCTGGACGCGCCCGGCTCAGCGGGCGGATCCTGGAACTGCATTCACGCGATCTCGCTTTCTCCCTGGACGAGATCAACTCCTTCGCGGCCAAGACCATCACGCTGCTCGGGACACATCAACTGGGCGAGCTGTTCCGACAAACCGGGGGCTGGCCAGCTTGTGTGGTGCTTGCATTGCGTTCGCTGCGCCAAGCCGCGGACATTGAAGCGTCCGTGGGCGACATTGCAGCCAACAACCGCCCACTCGCAGAGTATCTGGACCATGAAATTCTCCGCACGCTCACCCTGGACGAGCGGCATGTGCTCGCCAGTACCAGCGTGTGCCGTGTCCTGGTGGCCGCGCAGGCCAACGCCCTCGCGGGCCACCGGAACGCCGGAAATGGCCTTGCCGTGCTGGCGGACCGCCACGATCTGGTGGAATCTGCAGGGAGCGGACGGAAGGTCTTCCTGGTCCGGCCTCTGATCAGGGGCTACTTCCGGGCGGAACTTGCCCGGAAGGAGCCGGACGAGTTGCTCTGTCTCCACCGGATCGCCGCGAAGTGGCATGAGCGGGCCGGCGAACCCGAAGCCGCCCTCCGCCACGCCATGGACTCCGCTGACAGCCAGTTGATCGGCACAATCCTCGAACGGCATGGAGCAACCCTCCTGGGATCAGGCGGCGTCACGCGGGTTCGGAGGGCCATTGCAGAGCTGCCGGATTCCGTCCTGGCGGCGAGTCCCAAGCTCTGCCTGGTTGCGGCATTGGCCCATGTGGAAAGCCGTCAGCCCACCACCGCTGCCCGTTATCTGGCCGCCGCGAATCGGTTGTGGACAGAAAACGCACCGTCCGACCTCTCAGAACTCCGCGCCTTGGCAGAAGCCCGCCTTTCCTGGTTCAGCGGAGACTGRGAGAACCAGGACCCCAAAGCCACCGCCGGATTTGCAGCCCTTCCCTTGTCACGGCAGAGCGACATCCGGATCGAAGCAAGGATGGTTTCGATCACCTCGGCCGTGGTCGAGCAACACTACGGGGCCGCCGAAAACGAGGCCCAGGAGGCACTGCTCGAAGCCGTCGAAGCGGGTAACTGCTACCTTGCCGGAAAGGTGTACCTCAAGCTTGCCGGCATCTCCTCCATGCAAGGCCACCTCCGCCGCGCCGGTGAATATCTTCGGCAGGCAGAAGAGAAGCTTCCGGCCTATGCCTGGACGGCGGGAGCCGGCCGATCTGTGGGCGCCCTGATGCATGCCACGGCCGCCCTGCTCGGCGCCGAACCTGCAGCGGCCCTTAAATTCGCAGCGTCGGCAAGTGCGGAACTGGGACAGCTGGGGTCCTCTTCCAAAGGAGTGGGAGCCGCAATGCGCGCCACAGTGGAACTGGTCACTGCGTGCGCCCACCTGGATTCAGGGGATAGGCGGCACTCCCTGGATGGCATGCGGCAAGCCAGGCTGAGGATCGGCCAGGACCACCTCTTCGCCCAGCCCATGGCTGCCTTCGTCGCGGTGATGGAACATACCGCGGCCCTGTCCTTGGGTCATGCAGAGCGTGCCCGCGAAGTCCTGGAGTGGGCCGAGGAGATCATCCCCGGGACGGGCGAATTGTGCTTGCTGCGAGCGCAAGGCCCCGCCGGGATCAGTCGCTTCGACGCCGCAACCGAACGTCTCCGGCCACTGCACGCGGGCGTCGCTGCGCCCCTGCTGGAATGGACGTGGCTTCACGTGAACGTCCTTGAGTGCTCCATTGCCATCCGCACGGGGCGGCGGACACTGGCCGGCAAACTCCTGGAAGATGCGCTGGGCAGGGCCGACGATATAGGGGTTACCAGGCCTTTGGCCATAGCTCCCCAGGAGGTCATGGACCTGTTGGTGGAACGGGCAGGTTCGCATGGGCCCCACAGGGAACTCGCCAAGCGGTTGCTGGCTTTGAGGCCTCCCGCCGATTCCCGGCTGGCGCCTTTGTTGACGCCCCGCGAGCGGGAGGTCCTCACCCTGCTTCCCTCACACTTGTCGCAGGAACAGATGGCGTCAGAGCTTCATTTGTCCGTGAATACGGTGAAAACCCACCTGCGGATCATCTATTCCAAGCTCGGCGCAGGGACTCGTCATGATGCGGTGTCCGCGGCCTACAGGTTTGGGCACCTGCCGTAGGCCGTGACCTCGGCGAACGCCCATCACTCACCCGATTGGGGTGACCCTGCGGCTATGACCCGGATCTAGTCTGAAAGAATGCTGGCCAAAGACCCCACAGGTTATCCAAGGCATCCATGACAGACGTCGTCGTCACGCTGCTGGTGCTCGTCGTGGTGATTGCTGCGTTCGTGTGGAACCGCCTGCCGGTTGAGGTTGTGGCTCTCGGAGCAGCCTTGGCCCTCTACGGCACCGGCATTGTGGGATTGGACGATACGTTCGCCGGTTTCGGGAGCGGAACCGTGGTGTTGATCGCTGCGCTGTTCGTGGTGGCGGAGGCGATCGATGCCGCGGGTGTCACCACATGGCTGGGAAGCTTGCTGATCAGGTTCTCGGGAACGAGCCGCACCCGGTTGATGGTGTTGATGATGGTGTTGACGGCCTTGCTGACGGCCCTCATCAGTGTCAATGGAGCAGTTGCCGCCTTGTTGCCCATGGTGGTTGTCCTCGCAGTCCGGCTGGGTCGCAGGCCTTCGGAACTCCTGATGCCCATGGCCTTCGCGGCCCACGCCGGGTCCTTGCTGATTCTTACCGGTTCGCCGGTCAACATCCTGATCCTCAACGCGGCGCTGGACACCACGGGAAAGGGAATCGGGTTCTTTGAGTTCGGACTGGTGGGGCTTCCCTTGCTGCTGGGAACCATCGGTTTGACCCTGTGGCTGGGACCACGGCTTCTGCCGACCCGAACGCCTGATGCCCTCCCCAAGGACCTGGGTTCCCACAGCGAGACCCTCATGAACCACTACCTCGGCGGCGAGGGGCTGAGCCGGCTCAGCATTCCGGCAGGATCAGCATTGGTCGGGCAGCCGGTTGCGTGTCTTCAGGACGGGCACGACGGCGGCCACCTCCACCTCATCAGCGTGCAGCGGCCGGACGGAAAACCGTCAGGCGGCGCCCTCTTTGAAGGTGGCGATGAGATCGTGGTACGCGGCGGGCAACAGACAATCGACGCCCTCGCAGCCCGGCACGGCCTCGAACAGGACGACGACGCCACGTGCGGCCTCATCAGCAGTACCTACGGCGTGGCCGAGGTAGTGGTGGCGCCGCGGTCGAACCTCGTCGGCACGGAGGCCTATCCCGGGATGGTCACGGACAGCGGAGACCTGGTGGTGTTGGCCCATCACCATCCGGGTGAGCCGGAATCGTCGGGGCGCACGCTGATCACTGCGGGAGACAGGCTGCTGCTCCAAGGTTCCTGGTCGGCGCTCGATCAACACACGGTGGATCACAATGTGTTGCTGGTGGACTCTCCGGACACCATCCGCCGTCAAACAATCCCGTTGGGGCCGCGGGCCACGCCGGCGCTGATCATCCTGGGTGCCATGGTGGTTCTGCTGGCCACCAACCTCGTCCCTGCACCTGTCGCGGCAATGCTGGCGGCTTTGGCCATGGTGGTGCTTCGCGTTGTCACCGTTCAGCAAGCCCACAGATCCATGGCCTGGACCACCCTCATCCTGGTGGCCGGCATGATTCCGCTGTCCACGGCCATCACTTCCACTGGCACCGCCGAGATCCTCGCCGAGGGAATGGTGGCAGTGGTAGGTAATGGCGGTCCCCTGTTGTTGCTCCTGGGGCTCTTTGTGGTGACTGCCGTCCTGGGTCAGCTGATCAGCAATACGGCCACAGCCCTGATCATCATCCCCATCGCTCTTTCCGTGGCCCAGGAGTCGTCCATCAACCCCTACGCCGTGCTGATGTGCGTGTCCGTGGCTTCCTCCGCCGCCTTGCTGACGCCCGTGGCAACGCCGGCCAACATGATGATCATGCAGCCGGCGGGCTACAGGTTTGGCGACTACTGGAAGTTCGGGCTGGCCATCATGGCACTGTACGCGGCAGTGGCCATCCTGCTGGTACCCGTGTTCTGGCCGCTGCAGACGTAGCCCGCTCTTCAGGACCAGGACTCCAGAACCAGCACCCAGTGATCGGAGATCGACGCCAAGGCAAACCCGCACACCGTTCCGCCAACCCCGTAGTGAGGTATTCACAACGCCCCTTCCGCGTGAAGGGGCAGAGCACACCAGGAGCAAGACATGGCCAGCGACCACACCATCACTGAAACTCCACCATCTGTCAGGGCGGCATCATGGCTGCCGTTGATCGTGGTGGTCCTCACCCAAATCCAGGCATCGTTCGCCGTCAACGCCTTGACGGTTTCCATGCAGGGCATCACTACCGACCTGGACACTGCAGCGACTTCCGTGGGCACTGCCATTACTGCCGGGACGTTTTCGATGGCGGCCTTCATCCTCTTGGGAGCGAAGCTGGGCGCCCGGTTCGGGACACGCAAGGTGTTCCAGATCGCCGTTGCCATTCACGCCGCCGCCATGGCCGGGGTGGCACTGAGCCTCAGCCCGGCAATGCTCTTCATTGCCCAGGCTTCATCCGGCGCTGTCATTGCCTTGATCGCACCGGCACTCACGGTCTTTATCGCCACCAATTACAAGGACCAGCAGCAAGCCAAGGCCATCGGGCTCCTGGCTGCCGCCATTCCGGCAGCGGGTGTTCTGGCCTTGCTCATCGCCGGCTGGTTCGCCACCACCATTGGTTGGCGCTACTCGTTCGGCCTCATGGTGGTCCTCGGTGCCATCAACCTGCTGCTGAGTTTCAAGCTCAAAACCGTCCCGGCACAACCCCAGCTGAAGATCGACTGGACCGGTTCGATCATCGCCGCGGTGGCCGTCATCCTGCTGAGCTTCGGTTTCAGCGGCCTGTCCGCCTGGGGTACCTGGTTCGCAACCAGCCAAGCTCCATTCGACATCCTTGGACTCTCCCCTGCGCCGCTCCTGATACTCCTCGGAGCCATCGCGGGACAGGTGTTCTTCATGTGGATCCGGAAGCGCCAGGATGCCAAACTGCCCCGCATTTTCGATCTCAGGGTGCTGGCGTCCAGTTCCGAACTCGCAGTGACCGCGTGCATGGCCATCATGCTCTTCGTGGGGACCGCCGCAAACTTCCTGATTCCGCTCTACATGCAGATCGTGCAGGGCCGCTCCAGCATTGAGACGTCGTTCTCGATCATCCCGTACACGTTGTCCATCTTCCTTGCGAGTACTTTCGTGGCGTTCTTGTACGACAAGTTCCCGCCCCGGGCCATCGCGCAAGGCGGCTTTGTCGTGGTGGCCGGCGCCCTGATCCTTCTCGCTTTCACCATCCGCAACGACTGGGGCCAACTGTTCGTCGTGCTGGGCCTGATCCTCCTGGGACTGGGCCAAGGCGCGATCGTCGCTTTGGTGTTCAATACGCTGCTCAGCGCTGTTCCGCGTGAGTTGGCCGGCGACGTCGGAGCCTGGCGTGGACTGGTCCATAACCTCTCCGGCAGTGTGGGCATCGCGGTGGCGAGCGCGTTCGCCGTCGGAATGCTGTCCTCGCTGATTGCCAGCGGCGCCGCCGCACATCCGGACGTCTCCCAGGAGTTGATCTACAAAGTCAACGTCAACGAGGCCGATTTCATGACCAATGCGCAGGTGGAGGCAGTGATCGGCGACCGGGTGAGCAGCCCCACGGAACTGGCAGCCGCGACGGAGGTCAACGAGGAAGCCAGGCTTCGCGCCCTGCAGATCTCCCTGCTGGGATTGTCCGGGCTTGCCCTGCTGGCGATCGTTCCGGCAGGCCGTATGCCCGGCCGGATGAAAGGCGACCTGCCCGAACAGCTGGAACCGGACGATCCCGACGCCATCCCGGAGCCGGGCCTCCTGCCGGACCACGCAGAACCAACCACAAAAGAACGGGCGAAACGGTGAACCACGAACCCTACAAACTGATCCCGGAAGATTTCTCAGCTCTCCCTTCCTTGGACGCCACCGAACCGGAGCTGCACTTCGTGGACGGCTTCGGCACACTGGATGCAATCGGTGTGCTGGTCCCGTCAGAGGGGGACGTTCCGGAGTCCATTGGCCTGCACCGGGAGACGTTGGAGAGCGCGGGGTTTGAGGGCAAACCCGGGACAACCCTGCAGCTGGCCAACGCCTCGGGAACCCTGGTGGTTGCCATTGGCGGTGGAAAGCCCGGCTCCTTGGACGCGGACGGCTGGCGCAAGGCGGCTGCGGCCTTGGCCCGGGCCACGCAGAAGCACTCCCGGATCGGTTTTGAACTGCCTGACGGTTTTGATGCAACCGGGACGGCAGGGCTCGACGCCGGTCGGCTGGGCCAGGTGCTGGCCGAAGGCGTGCTGTTGGCCCGGTACAGCTACGACACCCTCAAGAGCAGGGGCAAAGGAACCGCCCTTGCCGAGGTACAGTTCCTGGCTCCCGGGATAGACACCGAGGCCGCTTCACGAGGCCTGGCTACGGGCCGTGTGAAAGTGCGGGCCACCACCATTGCCCGGGACCTGTGCAACGCTCCGCCAAGCCACCTCACTGCCGTTGGATTGGGCTCGGCGGCGAAAGAGCTCGGGGAGCGGTTCGGTTTTGGGGTTGAGGAGTTCGATAAACAACAGCTGATCGACCTCCGCTGCGGTGGCCTTCTGGGCGTCAACGCCGGCAGTGCCCAGGAACCCCGGATGATCAAGCTCAGCTACCGGCCGGACGGGGACGCCACAGGCCACCTCGGCCTGGTGGGCAAGGGCATCATGTATGACTCCGGCGGCGTCAGCCTCAAACCCAGCGACCCCATGCATTTGCTCATGAAAATGGACATGGGCGGCGCGGCGGCGGTCCTTGCGGTCTTCACGGCCTTGCGCGATCTCAGCTGCACAACCGCCGTCACCGGGTTCCTGATGTGCACGGACAACATGCCCTCCGGCTCGGCCTACAAGTTGGGGGACGTGCTCACTACGCGCAGCGGACTCACCATCGAGGTGAAGAATACCGACGCCGAAGGTCGCCTGGTGATGTGCGATGCCCTGACGCTCGCGGTAGAGGATGGCGTGGACGGGATCGTGGACATCGCCACCCTGACCGGGGCAGCCCTGATGTCGTTGGGACAGCTCACCGCCCCGGTGTTCGGAAACGATCAGCGCTTGGTGGATTTGGTGCTGGAATCGGGCGGGCGCGCAGACGAACAACTATGGCAGCTTCCACTGGAACGGGCCTACCGCCCGCAGCTGGATTCCGACGTCGCGGACATCTCCAACCTTGGCGGACCCTACGCCGGTTCCACCACTGCTGCCCTGTTCCTGGCCGAGTTCGTGGGTGAAACTCCTTGGGCGCACATCGACATTGCAGGCACCATGCAGTCAGACAAGGACGACGCCTGGCGAAGCAAGGGTGCCACGGGGTTCGGCGCGCGCCTCCTCATCGATCTGGCTCTGGATTATTCAGCCACCTGACCCGATCCACCGCTGACCTCCTGCCGTGACAGCGAAGAGGCCCCGACGCAGCAGCGTCGGGGCCTCTTTTGCATGACAGGCGATTCGGGCCTTAGGCCTTCTTGCGGGTGAGCAGTCCCCAGACGATGAGGACCAGCAGTGCGCCGCCAATGGCGAGCAGCCATGTGGACAGCGACCAGAACTCGTTGATACCCACGTTGAAGAGCGCGCTGCCGATCCATCCACCCAGGACGGCGCCAACGATGCCGAGCAGCAGCGTAGCGATCCAGCCACCGCCCTGCTTGCCAGGCTTAATGGCCTTGGCGATGGCTCCAGCAATCAAACCCAAAACGATCCAACCAATGATTCCCATTTTTCATCTCTCTTTCATAAGTAGGACCCAGTTCGGCATAAGGACGCATGCCGCTATCGACCTGATTGTTGGCTACCAGCTGAGCCGTCGGAGCATGCCGACGACTTGGCTGGCAGACGGCCTGCCGGCAGGATCGGGGTCTGTCATGGCATGGAGCACCATGGACCAGCGCCGCCGAACCGTGCCGGGAATTCGGGGTTCCCCCAGAGTCCTTGCCACCATTGACTCGAGGGGAGGGCCTGGGAACGCTTTGGTTCCGGTCAGGCATTCAAGGGCCACCAAGCCCAGCGAATAGATATCGCTGGCCGACGTGGACGTACCGCCGCGCACCTCTTCGGGACTCAGGTAGTGCGGCGTTCCCGACGACGACTTGGGCGCCGAATGACGCCCGTCGATGGCTATCCCAAAGTCGGTCAACTTTGCGATCCCGGGGCCTTCGGGGTCCGCGTGGAAGTCCACCAGGATATTTCCGGGTTTGATGTCGTTGTGGACGATCCTCCGGCGATGAAGATGCGTGAGCGCCTTCGCGATGCCGCTCATCCACACCACCGTCTGCTCCGGAGAGGCCGGCTGTTCGTGGAGGATTGACCGGAGGTCGCTGCCGTCCATCAGGTCCATCACCAGAAAGTTGCGGCGTCGCTGGGAGTCCTCGTCCGCCGTCGTGCCCGAACCGAGCACCGCGACGATGTTCTGGTGACGGAGCCGGCTGTGGATGTCCACCTCGCGCCGGAAGGGCGAGTCTTTGACGGGGTCTGTTGTGGCAGGCTCCGTTCCCCGGAAGATCTTAATCGCCACGTGTTTTCCTGTGTGGAGGTCGAGGGCTTCATTGACGTAGGCTTCCGAGCCGCCTCCCAGCCGCCCGCCGAGACGGTACCGTCCGCCGAGGACTACTGCACCGGGCTGCGCTGCAATCGACAGCACCGCCCCTGGCTGGGCCATGCTTGAACACCCGGCCCCGCGATCAGCGCGGACGGCCGAAACGTCAAGCGTGGTCACGCCAGGAGTGTTTCGATCTCGGCGGCCGGTACGCCGGCCACCTCCGCAAGCGCCTGGGGGTTGACTCCGGCGTCAACGGCCTTCCTGAAGGCCAAGGCAAGAGTGTTCTGGGAGATAGCGAGTTCATGCTGGAGGCTCTGGCGGCGAAGAGCGGCGATCCAGACACCGCTCACGGGGTCAATGGCGTCGATGTCCATGCGGAAGCCGCACCCGCAGGCCCACTCCGGCCAGATAGGTTCTACCGAGACCCACTTCATGGCGTCATAGGCTGGTCCGGCAGAGATGGCCATGTGCGACCCGCAGTGCACGGGCCCCACGGGAATTACCTGGTCCGTGTCAACGTGCACGTCATTCTCAGCCACTGGTGTGGAACTTGGTTCACGCAGCGCGACTGTCATCGTCTTCCCACACATTCACTAGTAAGTAGCTTGGCTATCTAGTTATATGTGTACTTATCAATTATGTCCAGCCGAGGCCTCAGGGAGTTGCGACACTGTCGACGGCCCTGCGCATGCGCCGAAGGAACTCCACCACCACGGCGGAGTCGTCTGCACTCAGGGTCTCAGCGGCCTCCATCATCCGCGAATGCATGTCCCCCAGGGTGCTGCGAACCTCCTGGTCGGAGCCAGGGGTGGGTCGCAGAATGAGGGCCCGCCGATCAGTAGGATGCGGTTCGCGGCTCACGTAGCCCGACCTCACCAAGCGGTCTACCAGGGAGGTCATGGACGCCGACGTGACACCGAGGCGGACCGCCAACTCCTTGGGTCCCACATCGCGGCCGGCCCGCTCGGCTTCAAGAAGGTAGCGCAAGGCTACGAGGTCGGTTTCGCCCATCCCCATGGAGGCACGCGTGCGGCGGCGCATGTCGGCTTCGGCCGAGCGATAGTCCCTGAGTGCATTCAGGACGTCTACTGCACCCATTTGCTTGCGGCTCTCCAGCCCATACCAGTAGCCCTGACGCTCACTTTTGTCGCTCATCACCAGTCCTTCGTTAGACATGTATCTAGCTTGTCTAAGCAATCGATACTAGGTCATAACGTCAAGGACCGCTGGCGTCCGCCCGCTCAGGCCCTGGACAGGCGCCCGCGCACCCGACGCCAGACCGCCGGACCCACCACTACTGCGACACCGACGGCGGCACCAATGACGGTCTCGATGATGCGGTCCCGCAGGAGCAACCCAGGATCTACCGGCGCCGCCAACAGCGTGGCAATCAATGCCAGCGGCGTCACGAAGACCTGTGCCACCAAGTACTGCCGGGCGATGAACATCTCCGCGCCGAACTGGCACGCGGCAATCACCAGGACCATGGCCCAGGGCGCGGGGTTGAGCCACAGGATCCCGGCCAGCAGCACCAGTCCAATGACCGTTCCGGCGATCCTTTGGATGCCGCGGCTCACCCGGTGACGCGTCGAGTGGCCCACCAGCGGAACCACGGCCGCAACCATCGCCCAGTAGGTGTGCCCGAACCCGAGCCGCTCCCCCACCAGTGTCGCAATGGTCCCCGCAAGGCCCGCAGCAATCAGGTAACCGCCGCCTTCCAGCCAGATCGCCCGGCGCTCGGCCTCGGTGTGACGGATGGGAGGCGGCCGTTTCCACGGTGTCCTGTGGCTCTTGACCACGCGGGACGACATGCCGATCAGCAGGCAGAAAACAGTGGTCAGAACCGATACCAGCATCGCCTCCCACAGAGGCGGTTGTGCGGCGATGGACGCGATGGCGGCAAACGCAAAGATGTGAAAGAGCGAACCGCCCGGACGGAGCCTCCAGGCAGCCACCACCACGGAGCAGACACCGGCCACTACGGTGGTCGCGGCGGTCAGAAGCCACGAATAAGCGGCACCTTCCAGCCCCGAGCTCTGCGCAAAGCGGGCCATGAGAGTCGCAACGAGAATGATGAAAAGCATGAAGCCGCCGGCGCGCAACTGACTGCGGAAGCGAATGCTATGGGGCTCGTTGCGGCCATAAATTCCGGTGAAAGCTCCGAACGAGGCAAACACTGCCAGGTCCAGGCGCCCGATCAGCGTCAGCGTGATCAGTGGTACGAACACACCTACAGCGCAGCGGAGGGCGGGATGGTGGTCCTTGTTTCCAGGACCCATCGTGAACATTTCCGCTACAGCTTTCAAGGGGGCGGCTCGCCTTTCGTCGCAGGATCAAACGTACGACGACGGCGCTGGCGTCCGCTTCAAGGTTACGCTCCGCACCCCACACCACGTGGAGTTTTTGTACAGATAGTGCCCCTCATCACGCGTCTTCAGGGCATTATCTGTACGAAAACTCCGGGGTCAGAAGCGGGATGCTGTGAGGCTGGTGACTTGGGTCGTGGAGAGCGGGTTGCCTGCAATATCAGTCACTCCGGCTGCCGGGGTGAAGCCCGGAAGTGGCGTCGGCGCAGCAGCCACAGTGAGTGCTCCGGGGCCTCCCGCTCCCAAGGTGATGGTGAGTGTCTTGTCGCCGGGGTTCCACGTCAGGACGGAGCCGCTGGTGTTGTTCCCTGCGAAGGTGAGGGCCGTGCCGGTGTAATTCCCACCGAGTGCCACACTGCCGACCCTCAGTGACGGGCAACCCGCCTGGGACACGGTCAGCACGTCGCCTGCGCTGATGTTCACCAAGACCTGGCTGCTGCCGTTTCCACTCTGGGTCTGCGTCGTGGTGTTGCTGGTCCAGGCGCTGCAGATGGTGTTGGCCATCAGGGCCTCTGAGAAGGTGAGCTTCACGGAGTCGCCCTGCTCTACGACGCCCAGGGTTTTTCCTGCGGCGTTGTTCAGCTGAACCGCAGTGACTGTTGGCGCAACAACGTCCTTGGTTGATGTTGCTGTCCCGGCGGGTCCGGTGTTTCCGGCCGCATCGCTTGCGCGGGCCGAATAGGAGATGGTTCCGTCAGTGAAAGCAGCGAGGTCGAGCGGGGCGGCGTTCCACACGCCGCTGGCAAGTGTGGTGAGAGTCTGCGTCACCGGCGCTGCACCCGCACCGGACACCGTGAGGGTCACCGAGGAGTTGGCCTCCGCCGTTCCACTGATGGGAACGCTGCCGACGGTGGTCTGGTTGATGTAAGTCGGCACAGTTATTACCGGAGCCAAGGGCGCGGTGGTGTCGGTGACGGGTGTGGTGGCAGTGCTGCGCAGGCTCTCCGTTCCTTGCCACAAGGAAAGGGTGGGCGTCACGGTGTAGTACCAGGTTCCCGCGGGCACTGCGGCCTCAACGCAAACCAGTCCGGCAACCGTTCCCGCGCATCCACCTGTCGCCGCAGCCTTCGTCCCGCCGGTCGCGGAACTGTAGCGGGCAATACTGTAGCCGGTCACGGACCGTCCTGCCGCCGTCGTGCTTGCCGTCCACGAAACGGTCACGTTGGCGCCGGAAATGGCGGTAGAAGGCCGGGCACCTTGGGCTACCGAGTCGGCCTTGACTGCGCCAGGCCCGCTGCTGATGGAGCCCCAGAAAGCGCTGGCCGCAGGCCCTCCCCACGAAACGAGGAGGAGGCCGGCCACGATGATCGCGAGCCTGCTCCGCCAGCCGAACACAGCAGGCGCGCTCAACTCGGCGGGCAGGGTCCGGTTTTGACGTTGCCGGTTCACTTCCGTACCTCCAGCGTGACGGGAACGGTGAATTGGGCGCCTTGGCAGCCGGAGGCCGACGCCGCGCCCATGCCGGCCGCGCCTGGGAGCGTCAGCAGGATGGATGAGTTCGCCGGAATCAGCACCGGTGAAGCCAGCGGCGCTGCCGGAGGCGTGAACGTGACTCCCGTGGTGGTGCACCCGGGGTGGCCGGCATCGGCGGTCACGGGCCCGTTGGCTGCGAAACCGTAGACGGTTACGGCGTGCGGGTTGGGGTTCGAAGCGCGAAGGAGGACATCGGCGGTTCCGCCGGGGACCAGGCTGGTCTGCAGCGTGTCACCCGGGACCAGCGCGTCCACCGTGACGGCCTGCATGGTGCCATTGCTTGCTGATCCGTTGCCAGTGCCCGCAGCGGCCCAGTAGGCGTAGGCGGTTCCTGCGCCGCCCAGAATGCAGAGGGCCACAGTGGCCGCAGCAGTTCGCGCAAGCCGGCCAGTGGGAAAAGTGCGGGCTGTCGTTTTCATGTCAGTTCGCCTGTCCCGTGCCGCTGAAGGTGAGCCGGACGGTGGCACCTTTGCAGCCGTCCTGGAGCTGTGAGGTATCCAGCATGGTGATGTGGGGCCATTTCGACTCGGGCACCCCCAGCGATGAGAAGGAGCGACTCCCCGGTGCCACGGTCAGCGGATACGTTCCGGAGTACTGGGCGAGTGCGTAATCGGCCGTGGTGCACGGCAGGTTTGCCGCCACTGCAGCGGGAGTCCTCACTACCTGGCTGATGGCAACAGTCAGATTGTTCACCGCGATCCCCTTGTTGTTGGGGTTGGAGATCAGCAGGTCCACGGATCGCGACACTCCCGGGGCCAGCAGCCCGCTGACAGTACCGCTGACGTCGAAGGTCCGCTTCACCTCCAGGACATGCAACTGCGCCTGCGCCGAGGCCTGGAGAGTTCCGGCCGTTCCCTTTACGGTGAAGTCCGACTTTCCAGCCGGGGTACCGGGGGCTGTGGTGACGGTCAACGCCACCTGAGCGGCGCCTCCGGACGTCAACACCACCGACGACGGCGACCATGCGGCTGCCGCTCCTGACGGCAGACCCGTGACGGCGAACGTCACCGGTCCCGTGAAACCTCCCGTTGATGCCGCGGACAAGGTGTACGTGGCGGATTGCCCCTGATCGACCGTTCGACTGGAGGGTGACAAGGTCACGGTGATTCCTTTGATGGCCTTGGCTTGACCGCCCTGTGCCCCACTTGCGGCAAGTGCCCCCAGAGGCACCAAAGCCACTAGCAGCGCCAGGAGCAACGTGCGTAGTCGCATTGTGACTCGGTGCAATGGCGCAGTGCGCTCTGGCCGGGGGTCCATGGAAGCTCTTTTCGGACGTGTTCAGTGCAGGGCAGAAGGGTCAGCCGGGGATCACCACTCGCAGGATGATCCCCGGCAGGCCGGTGCTACAGGCTGGAAACGTTGACCGTCACGATTGCCGACTTGCAGGCGTCCTGGTTCTCGGTGGTGCTGTCATTGAACTTCAGGACACCGCTGCCCACAGATGTGCCGGCGGCTCCGGCCGCCACAGGGCTGTTGCTGGTCACGGCGGTGACCTCGAACCAGGCGGGAAGGCAACCAGCCACGTTGGTGGTCACGTTTGCGGAGAGGGCGCCAACAACCGTGCTGGAGGAGGTGGAGTTATCGGCCGAGTAGGCCACATTGACCTGGTTGCCTGGTGCGAGGCCAGCGGCGAACGTGGCGTGGAGCGTCACCGTTCCGCCACCGGCGGCGTTGGTGGCCGAGCCGTTGCCCGAACCCGTGGTGGTCCAGTAGGCGTATGCGGCCCCGCCGCCCACAGCTACCAATGCCACGCCAGCGACGGCGGCGGTGATCCGGCTCTTCTTGGAAAGCTTGCGCATGATAAGACTCCTTGGTTTTTCTCTGTCCCGGGGAGTCGCATCGCAACCCCCAGAATCCGAACGTTGTTGTCGGCTGAAGCGATGACCCCATGTTTCTGTGTGCCAGGCTTCCGTGACTACCCTTGGGTGTACGCCTCTTTTAGGCCCGAACAAGGGGTCAGAAATACGCTCATCGCGGATGCAAGTACTCAGGTTCTTGCCGCGGACTACTTGGTTGGGCGCCGGTAAATGCAGTCAGGGCGGGGCGGCGGGTACTCAGCGACGTGGACACTTCCTGGCGGGCCGGCAACGACTTCCGCGGCCGCCACATCACACCTCATCGAGCATCCTGCGCGAACATTGTGCCCGTCTTGAGCAAAAACTGCGCTGGCGTTCGAAGCTTTCGGTTTGATGACTTAACCCCCGACGGCGGCCAGTCACCTCTGAGAGGTGACTGACCGCCGTCGGGCATGGACGATTCCGGGTGTAGAGCTGGATGCCGTCGATGCCCGGCTTAGCCGTGGGCGGCGAGGATGGTGGAGGCTTCCTGGCGGGTGGTGCCGGAGGATTCGATGTGGGCCAGGGCGGCCGGAATTTCCCAGCCCTTCTTCCGCATCGCGGTGGCCCAGAGGCGCCCGGCCCGGTACGAGGACCGCACCAACGGCCCGGACATCACACCAAGGAAACCGATCTCCTCGGCCTCGTGCTGGAGGTCCACGAACTCCTGCGGCTTGACCCACCG
>NZ_JBFRDF010000025.1:0-21783 GCF_052113445.1 Paenarthrobacter sp. YAF11_1 | reverse complement strand
TTTGGATTGGTAGGTGTGTCCGGTGGGTGTGCTGATGTTCAGGGTGTGGGTGTCGGCGGGCATGGTTGCTGCGGGCAGGGCTTCTGCGGTCCAGCCGGGGTTTTCTTTGGTGTGGTTGCAGGCTTCGCAGAGTCCTGCGCCGTTGTCCAGGGTGGTGGTTCCTCCTAAGTGCCAGGGCACGATGTGGTCGATGTGCCGGATGGGCGCGTCGCAGTACGGCGTCCGGCAGGTATGGTCCCGGGCTTGGATGAATCGCCGGTGTCGGTGTGGGAAGAGCCGGGCTTTGGAGTCCATGGCCATCAGTTCCCCGCTCCCGGGTGCGGTGTAGAGCCGCCGGAGCCAGACCGTGAAGTCCTGCTCCTGCTTTGTCGCGGCGCGTGTCGCGACCTGGGTTCTGGGCTCTTTTGCGCCGATCAGGGTTCTGGCCCACTCGGCGGGGACGATGCCGTAGCCGTGGAGCCGGGCCGGTTCGGCATCGCCTTGGAACAGGGTCCTGTCCGTCATGACGAGTTGGAGTTCAACCCCGGCCACCCCGCCGGGTGTGCCGGTGAGGCGTTCGGCCAGGGTGTCGGCCATGACCTGGCCACGGCCCCGGGGATCCCCACTGGCACGGGCAGCATCAGCGGCACGGGTCAACGCCGCATAGGCCGCGACGCCCTGGCCCACCGGAAGCAGCGCGGTCAGATAGGCCATGGTGTCCGGCGCCGGGCGCAGACTCACCGTCCGTTCCGTCGCGGCATGGCTGGCCCGCTGCGCCACCGAGCGCGGATCACGCCGGTACGCGGCCGCTTTCACCGCAGCGACCAAGGCCCGGTCACCGAAACCGTCGAAAGTCCCGGCATCAGCGGCGAGCTCGGCATCCACCGCGGCCCGGTCCTCCACAGCCAAACACGCAGTCTCCTTCACCAGCAGCGTCGCCCGCCACTCGTTCAACTGGCCCGAGTTCAACGCCGCCAAGGTCCGCGGCATCTCCGTGACCAGGGCCTTGGCCAAGCCCAACAACCTCGAGCCCCGGTTGGGTGATTCCCGCCGTGCCAACGCCACCTGCGCCCCCACACCCTTGCCACGCTCCGCCGCAGGCACCCCGGCCTCGGCCTGCTCAGCCCGCTGCGCCAAATCAAACGCCACAGCAATCTGCGCCTGCAAACCAGAGATAGCCGACTTCATCTCCTCCAACACCCGCAACTGACCAATCAAATCACCACTGATAGTGCCGGCCTGATCCACCCCTTGAGACAAAGCAGGACGAGGCACAGCAGACAACGCCGTCTTCGCTTGCCTCTCCCGGATCTGCTTCATACCCCCAACTCTCGCAGGAGGCACAGACATTATGAGAGGCTTCACCCGGGACAGGGTGAGTTCGGACTCCGCGGATGCTGCCCGGAACCGCGAGTGGACTATTTCGAGCGGCCCCAAGGACCTGACATCGCCCACGAACACGGCCATGGGACACACCAACCGGCAGGGGTCTGAACCGTCTCACCCTTGCCCGCGTCTTCTCATCAGGGGAGGATATTCCACATCGTCGGGAGGTTCGCCATGGTGCAGTTGGAGAAGTTCGAAAAGTACTTGATCGAAGAGTTCTACGATGACTTCCGTTCGGGGGACATGTCGCACAAAACATTCACCCGGCGGGTGGCATTCATCATGGGAAGCATGACCGCGGCTGCGGCGGCCATGACGTTGGTGGGCTGCACGCCGGAGGAGGTTCCAAGGACCACTGACCCAATGCCGACACCGTCGCCTACGTCGTCGGCCGCATCAGCGGGAGGCCCCACCACCGCCGTTCCCAACGCCAAGAGCCCACTCTCTGTCCCGGAGGGTGCGGCAGGACTCACGACAGCAACAATCAGCTTCAATTCCGGTGGGACGGAGATCACCGGCTACCTCGCACGACCCGAGGGCGGGCAGAAAGGTCCCGGCGTCCTGATCTGCCACGAAAACCGTGGGCTCACACCGCACATCCAGGACGTCGCCCGGCGCTTCGCCAAGGAAGGCTACGCAGCGTTGGCGCTGGACCTCCTCAGCCGGGAGGGTGGCACGGCGACTATGGATCCGGATGCTGTTCCCGGAGCGCTGACGCAGGCAGGGGCCCAGCGGCACGTGGGCGACTTCACAGCAGCCTTCGAGTATCTTAATGGCCAGGACTTCGTCGAAGGGGGCCGGATCGCCATGATCGGGTTCTGCTTCGGTGGCGGCATCACGTGGCAGGCGTCCACAGAAATAAGCGGGCTCAAGGCCACCTCGGCTTTCTATGGCCCTGCACCGGACCTTGCCAAGGTCCCCACCATCAAGCCGGCAGTCTTTGGCGTCTACGCTGAGAACGACGCACGCATCACCGGTGCCATGCCCCAACTACAGCAAGCCCTGGACGCCTCAACGGTCAAGCACCAGCTCAAGGTCTACCCCGGAGTAGACCATGCGTTCCACAACGACACCGGTGAGCGCTACGTGGAAGCCCAAGCTACAGCAGCGTGGAGCGATACCTTGGCGTGGTTCAAGGACAACGTTTAGGCTTCGGCACGCCTGACGTCACCCCTGCAACCTCGCGGCCTCACTCGCCAACTCGGCCTCCAAGGTCTCGATACTGGGCAAGCTTGCCACCAACTCGTCAGGCAACGAATCTGCAACGGAGGTTTTCCACTCCGCTATGCCCACGGGTGCGTTGAACCCACGCAGTGCGTACTCGGCCACCACGCTGTTCTTCTCCTTGCACAGCAGCAATCCGATGGTCGGTTTGTCGTCGGGATGCGCCATGAGGTCGTCCACTGCCGCCATGTACATGCCGAGCTGCCCCAGGAATCCGGGTTCGAACTTCACGGCTTTGAGTTCGATCACCATGTAGCAGCGCAGCTTCAGGTGGTAGAACAGCAGGTCCGCGAAGAACTCGTCCCCGGCGATCTCCAAGCGCACCTGCTCACCGACGAAAGCAAAGCCCTGGCCCAGCTCCAACAGGAACTTCTCCACGTGTTTCACCAACTGCAGCTCCAGGTCCCGTTCTGTGTGCCGATCACTCATGGACAGAAAGTCGAAGACGTAGGGATCCTTGGTTGCCTGCTGGGCGAGATCGGAATCGGCAGGGATCATCGTCGAGGAGAAGTTAGTGATGGCTTGCCCCGATCGCTCGTGCAAACGCGTTGAAATCTGGTGGGTCAGCACATTGCGGGACCAGCCGTGCTGGGCAGCCGCCGCTGCATACCAAAGGCGCGTGGCGGCGTCGTCGAGCTTTTCCAGCAGTGCGATCTGGTGGTACCAGGGCAATGTTGCAAGCGGTGCTTGCAACATTGGGAAGTCGGGCCAAGCCTGGGCGAAGCTCTTCATGTACCTCAGGTTTCTGGGGGAGAAGCCTTTCGCTTCCGGGAAGCGGGTCCGGATGTCGGCGGACAAGCGGGTCACTACCTTGGCGCCCCAGCCCTGCTCGGATTCACGTTCAGCAAGCTGCCGGCCGATGCTCCAGTAGGAATTCAACAACTCGCTGTTGGCCGCTGCCATCGCCCGGGTCCTGCCAACGCGGACCTCTTGGGCCACAGTGTGAAGCAAAGTGGGGTACCAGTCGGGCATGGACGAAGCAGCCGGGACACCCGGAAATGATGCTTCGGTGGCGAGCTCTTGGGACGGCATGGTGCTCCTGTCGATTGCTGTTGTGACCACGCTAAGGCGAGGCACTGACAAAATAGTGGGGTGAGCGAAGCCGGTGAATTCATGGACCACACCCTGCAGATGGAATCCACGTGGGAGAAAGCTGCAGAGGTCAGTGAGCGTCTGGGCGGGGCACTGATGGTGTATGGCGCATCCGTGGGTGCCGTGCGGGGAACGGTGAGGGATACGCTCAAGCGGTACAAGAACCTGGACCATGACGACGTCACTGCCCTGAGCTCGGAGTTGTGGGCTGAACCTGTCTTTGAGCGGCGTCTCGCCGCAGTGGTCCTGCTGCAAACCAAAGCAGGCATCCTGGTCAACACTGACCTCACCCGGATCGAAGGTTTCATCAGGCAAGCCGGAACCCGGGAGTTGGTGGATCCCCTGGCCTCAGACGTTGTGAGGCCGCTGGTGGCACGACTGCAGGGACTCGCCAAGGAACGCGCCGAACGGGTCCTGGAGCGTTGGGCTGCTGATCCGGACCCCGGGCTTCGGCACGCTGCGGCTCTGGTGGCGGGCCCCGCCGCCCCTTGATAAGCACCAGCGACCCGCCTAGCGTTTCCCTCACTACATGCCATTGAAGTGAGAGGCAGGTTGATCGATGAAATCGCTCTGGTTGGACCGGGAAATGCGCTTCACTTCCGAGCAAATCCCCGAGGAAAAGCACTTCGACACCATAGTGGTGGGCGCCGGGCTCACCGGTATGGTGGCCGCCTTGCTGTTGTCCCGGTCAGGCCAACGCGTGGTGGTCTTCGAGGCCAGAACGCTGGGTGCCGTGACCACTGGCAACACCACCGGGAAACTCAGCCTCTTGCAAGGCGGCGTGTTGTCCGCCTTGCGTGGCCAGTACTCCCTGAAAGTGGTGCAGGCCTACGTTGAGGCAAACAAGTCCGGTCAGGCTTGGCTGACGCAGTACATGGAGCAGCAAGGTACCCCGTTTCAGCGCCGGACTGCCGTGACTTTCGCAACCACGGACGACGGCGGCCAGCGGCTCCGCAAGGAGGCTGCGGTTTCACGGGACGTGGGTTTGGACGTCCACTTCAGCCGTGATGCCGGCCTGCCGTTCCCAGTAGTGGAGGCGCTGGAGCTCGAAAACCAGGTCCAGATCAACCCCATGGATGTGCTGGAAACTCTCGCCAGGGACCTCCGCGGTCATGGCGGCATGATCGTCGAGGACATGCAGGTGCAGAACGTAGGTTCGGAGCAGCCCTTGGAAGTCTCCACGGCCAAGGGCACCTTCACAGCGGACACCGTGGTGCTGGCTACAGGGACGCCGATCCTGGATCGTGGCCTGTACTTTGCCAAGCTTGAGCCCAACCGGTCCTATGCAGCAGCGCTGAAGGTACCGGGCGACATTCCTCAGGGAATGTATCTGTCCATCGATTCCCCCACCCGGTCCCAGCGGACTCAACCCACTCCCGAGGGCGAATTGCTCTTGGTAGGCGGGTATGGGCATTCGGGTGGCCGGGCCGCGTCGCCGAAGTCGCACCTGGATGAATTGCTCGGGTGGGCAACGCAGCACTACCCTGGCGCCGAGGTCACCCATACGTGGTCTGCCCAGGACTACCAGGCCACCAACCTGATGCCCTTCTTCGGCAAACTTCCCCGCGGCCACGGACGGATCTTCTTCGGCACGGGCTATAACAAATGGGGGATGAGCAACGGGGTGGCGGCAGCGTTATCCATCACCTCGGACATCCTGGGAGGCCAGTCCGACTGGGCCACCGTCATCCATCATCGCGTCACCTCGCCGAAAGGCGCGGCGCAGGCTGTCCGGCACAATGCGGACGTTGCCCGCCGGATGATCGAGGACAAAGCCAGGGTCCGGAAGACCCCGGACATCACTGATGAAACACGCCCGCCCGAGGGGACGGGCGTCGTCGGGCTGTACGAGGGTGAACCAGCCGCCGTGTCCACTGTGGAGGGGAAGGTCTGCAGAGTCTCTGCCACTTGCACGCATCTGGGCGGTCTCCTGAGCTGGAACGACGCCGAGAAGTCCTGGGATTGTCCGCTGCATGGCTCCCGGTTCACACCTGAGGGCAAGTACTTGGAAGGGCCCGCAACCCGTCACCTGAAAGAGTCCGTCGGCAAGAAAGCGATCTAGCCCAGCCGGTCTACGCGCCTCTGGGCCTGGTCTGCAGCGCGTCGTTTTTGGGTCGCTTCCCTCACGGAACGTTTCTTCAGGGATTCCGCAGCCTTAGTGTCCCTGGTCAGGCCAATCAGTTCTGCTTCCAGCGAGGACAGGCGCTTTTTGGCGTCCTCAATGTCGGCTTTGAGGCGTGTTCGGCGGGCTGAGAGTTCGTTGACGACGTCCCACGCTGAGGACGCCGTCTCTTCGGCCTCAGCGGCCTCCTGGTCTGCGGCATCGAACTCTTTTTGAGCGTCCTTCAACGCTGCCTGTTGCTTGGCGGCCCGGCGATCCGCCAACGAGGTGGCTACTTCTTCAGGTGGCTTCTTCCTGGGTGCGGCTTCTTGGGGAGGGGACGCTTCTTTGGCGCGGGACGCGGATTCCTTCCTTGGCGTCGGCCTCGCGGCAACCTCGTTTCCGGGGTCAACAAGGTCGCCGGGTGCGGCCGCAGCGACGGCACCCGCGAGGTCCACTTCCTCGAAGCCGCTGCCGCTGAGCCCCCGCACCAGCCGGCCGGTGCCGACGGCAGCAGCCGCACCGGCGTCGGCCATGGCTGCCCTGAGCGTTTGTTCCACGTCGGCTGCAGCGGCTGCACTGAGGGGCGTCCCCAGTTCGGCGGCAAGGTCCTTTGCGGCGTGAACGGCCGACGTCAACTGTCCCTGCCGCTGTTGTCCCAGCTCACGAAACGCTTCCGCGTCTCCCGCTTCCTGCGCTGTTCTGAGACCAATGCCAAAACGCACGACGCCGTCAATCACCTCAGGTTTGTGGACGGACAGCATGTTGATGGCCCAGGCGCCGGCGGCAGGTTTGGGCAGGCCGGCAATCTCCTTGGCCAGGTCCTTGTCACCGTCATCCTTGGCTTTGAGGGCCAGGGCGGTTCGTTCCGTGGTGAAGTCACGGGGCGGTACGGCATACAGCTCCAGGGCGGCATCGCGGAGGTCCATGGACTCATCCTAGGGTTTACTCCACCCGGGCCAGCGGACCGAATCCTCAATGAGCCCCTGCTTAGGGTAGCCTAAGTCGAGTGGATCAGATCATGAGCTTACCCTTCGGCGTCGCCCTCGCGGCGCTCTTCGCGATTGTCATGATCCGCGTCAACGTCACGTACTGGATCGGCCGGGGTGCCGTGGCCGGTTTCGCCCACACCCGCTTCGGTAGATCCCTGGAGCGTCCCAAAGCAGCCCGAGCCCAAGTCCTCATCCAGCGGTGGGGGCCGTACGCCGTCGTACTTTCTTTCCTGACCATCGGCCTGCAGACGGCCATCAACCTCGCAGCGGGTGCTGCCCGCATGCCGCTTCGCAGATACCTGCCCGCAGCAATTGCCGGTTCGCTCATGTGGGCGTTGCTGTATGCCACCATTGGGCTGGCAGCCTTGGAGGCCTGGCTTGCGGTCGCGGCGGCGTCGCCCGTGGGAGCCGGGCTGGGGGTTGTTGCATTGGCCGCCGTCATCGTCTGGGTGGTGGTGGTCCGCAGGCGTCGTTCTGCGGACAAATCTGCGGATACAGTGGTCTGAGTTCTACTCCTGGATCGGCGAAAGGCTCGGGTTGACTACTGCATTACCGGAACTGGCGGATGGCGATTTCTACTACGAGTCGTTGGGTCAGGGCCGTTACAGGTCCACCATCCATGCCCAAGGTGCGTGGAATCCGCATGAGCAACATATGGCCCCGGCGTCGGGCATCATGGCCGACGCCCTTGCCAGGCATGAGCCCCGTGACGATGTCCGCTTGGCGCGGATCAGCTATGAAATCCTGGGGCTGATTCCCGGTGGCGAGTTCCAGGTCACCACCTCAACGTTGAGGCCGGGCCGGACCATCGAGCTCATCCAGGCCGAGCTCTCTGCCGGAGGCCGTGTAGCCATCCGTGCCGCCGCGTGGCGCATGGTGACCAGCGATACCAGCGCCGTGGCAGCAGTCGAGGACGAGCCCATGCCGGTCCCCGACGAATGCAAGCCGTGGGAGGGTGCAAGTGTGTGGCCTGGTGGCTACATCCGTTCCTTGGAAATGCGTTTGGCTGAGGGCCACCGGCCTGGATCAGGCAAGGTGTGGATCCGCACCTCGCATCCACTGACAGACCACGACGACAGTTCGGATCTTGCACGGTTGATGGGGCTGGTGGATACGGCCAACGGCATAGCGGCCAGGGTCCCTCCGGGCGAAAACAGCTACATTTTTCCCAACGTTGACCTCCAGATCCACATGTACCGGGCGCCGTCCGGTGAGTGGTTGGGCCTGGACAACAGAGTCTCGTTCGGAGCCGACGGCATTGGCCTGACTTCCACGGTGCTTCACGACATCAACGGGCCGTTCGGCAGGGCCGAGCAAATCCTGACGTTGAGGAAGAGCTGATGCGGGCAGAAGCGACCACGGCGCAGCTCACTGCTTACCGTCAGCTGGAATCCATGGGTGCTGCACAAGACCTGGACTTTGCCTTGGAGCTGTTGCAGCGAGCCCGCAGCGGGCAGTTGGGCCCCTCGCTTCGCCTGTACCGTCCGCAGCCAACTGTGGCGTTCGGACAACGGGATGCGAACCTCCCTGGCTTTCCCGCAGCGGAGGAAACCTGCAGGGAGCTGGGGTTCGAACCCCTGATCCGGAAAGCCGGCGGACGCGCGGCTGCCTATCACCAGGGGACGTTGGTCATTGACCACATTGAGCCGCATCCGGACGCGATCGTGCGGGCGAAGGCCCGGTTTTCGGAGTTCGGTGAGTTGCTGGCCGGCGCGCTTCGCAGCGTTGGTGTCCACGCCGCCGTTGGCGAGATCCCTGGGGAGTACTGCCCTGGTGAATTCAGTGTCCATGGCGAAGACCCTGACTTTCCCGCCCACAGCATCAAACTGATCGGCACTGCCCAGCGGGTAGTCTCCGGTGGCTGGCTCTTCAGCTCCGTCATTGTGGTGGAAAACTCAAAGCCTATCCGTGACGTCCTGACGGCCAGCTACGCCGCGTTGGGCCTTGACTGGGATCCCGCAACCGCCGGGGCCGCCAATGACCTGCTGCCGCACCTGGATGTCCAGACCGTGGAGGATGCCGTCATCGAGGCGTACCACGGTTACGCGGACGTCGTCGACGGCGACTTCCGGAGCTTGGCGGGCTAGGGACGCAAGTCCCAGCCCGCCAGACCCCGGAGGCTGTCTCGCCTGCGTTAGTGCCCTCGGGCGATCCATTCGTCCAGATGCGGCTTTTCCGCTCCGATGGTGGTGGAGTCGCCGTGCCCGGTGCGGACCACTGTCTCTTCGGGCAAGCTGAGCAGTTTGGTCCGGATGGACTCGATGATGGTGGGGAAGTCGCTGTACGAGCGTCCCGTAGCGCCGGGGCCGCCCTGGAAGAGCGTGTCTCCGCTGAAGAGCGACCCTTCGCTGGGCAAGTGGAACGAAACGGACCCCGGTGAGTGCCCGGGCGTGTGGATGGCCGTCAGCGTGGCTCCGGCAACGGTGAACTGGTCGCCGTCCGCAATTGCGGCATCGGGGTCAGCGTCCGGGAACACTGCCCGCCACAGCATCCAGTCGTCCTGGTGCAGGTGGATGGGTGCTTTGGCGAGCTCCGCGAATTCACCGGCCGAGCGGATGTGGTCGTCATGGCCGTGGGTCAACAGGATGGCTTTGACGGTGCGGCCGTTGACTGCCTGCAGGATGGCGTCAGGGTTGTGGGCGGGGTCGATGACGAGGCATTCGGAGTGGTCCCCGACAATCCAGACGTTGTTCTCGACGTCCCAGGTGCCGCCGTCGAGCGAGAACGTGCCTGACGTGACCACGTGGTCAATGGTGAGGGTGCTCATAGTTCGACCACCGATCGGAGTACTGCGCCGTGGTGCATTTTGTCGAATGCCTCCTCCACTTGGTCGATGGTGATGCGTTCGGTGACGAAGGCATCGAGGTCCAGCTTGCCCTGCTTGTAGAGGTCCACCAGCATGGGGAAGTCCCGGGAAGGAAGGCAGTCGCCGTACCAGGATGACTTGAGTGATCCGCCGCGGCCGAACACGTCCAGCAGCGGCAGTTCCAGGGTCATTTCCGGTGTGGGGACGCCTACCAGGACTACGGTTCCTGCGAGGTCGCGGGCGTAGAAGGCCTGCTTGTAGGTTTCGGGACGTCCGACGGCGTCAATCACCACGTCTGCGCCGAAGCCGCCTGTCAGGGCGCGGATTTCTTCGACGGGGTCGCCCGCGGAGGAATCCACGGTGTGGGTTGCGCCGAGGTCCTTGGCGCGCTGGAGCTTCTTTGCGTCGATGTCCACGGCGATGATGGTGGTGGCGCCTGCGAGCGCGGCACCGGCTATGGCTGCTACGCCCACTCCGCCGCAGCCAATGACGGCTACCGAGTCGCCGCGTTTGACGCCGCCGGTGTTCAGTGCCGCGCCCAAACCTGCCATGACGCCGCAGCCGAGCAGCCCGACGGCGGCGGCATCGGCGTCGGGGTCTACCTTGGTGCACTGACCGGCGGCGACCAGGGTTTTTTCAATGAACGCACCGATGCCCAAGGCAGGTGAGAGTTCCGTGCCGTCTTCGAGGGTCATTTTCTGGGTGGCATTGTGGGTGTTGAAGCAGTACTGGGCTTGCCCGCGGTTGCAGGCCCGGCAGTTGCCGCAGACTGCACGCCAGTTGAGGACCACGCGGTCGCCGGGGGCGACATCGGTGACGTCGGGGCCCACGGCGCTGACCACGCCGGTGGCTTCATGGCCGAGCAGGAACGGGAAGTCGTCGCTGATGCCACCGAGTTTGTAGTGGAGGTCGGTGTGGCAGACGCCGCTGGTGAGGATGTCCACCAGGGCTTCGCCGGGACCGGGTTCGGGAACCAGGATGGTTTCCAGGGTTGCGGGTGCGCCTTTGGAGCGGACGACGACACCTTTGACTGTGTGGACCATGGAGATGTTTCCTTCGGGCTCGGGGAGGGGCCCTTAAATGCAGCAGGGCCCGCTACGGATTCCCAATCTGTCTATCACAGGTGGCAGACAGCGTGTGGATTGTTCCGTGCGGGCCCTGGGCGGTTACGCGTGGAGCCAGCGGTTATGCGGCGACCAGGCGCTTCTCAACCTCGGAAGCGGAGGGGTTGGTTGCTGCGGTTCCGTCGGGGAAGAGGACGGTGGGGACGGTGCGGTTTCCTCCGTTAAGCTGCTCGACGAGTTCGGCAGTGCCATCCACTTCTTCAATGTTGATCTCGGTGTAGCCGATGCCCTTGGCGTCCAGCTGCTTCTTCAGCCGGTTGCAGTAACCGCACCAGGTAGTCGAGAACATGGTGATGGTGCCGGAGTCGGGAGTGAAGTCCACAGAGCTCTCCTCAGTAATGGTGGTTGCACGGATGATTCGTCGGTATCAACGGTAACCCGCCCCCTGATAATTCCCGTGCGGCCGCCTAACGGGTTACGTCACACGCGTGCGCTGGTGCGATGTGGGAGGAAAGGGCAGACTGTTGGCATGTGTGGACGTTATGTAATGGCCCGTGCGGTGGGGGATCTGCTCGCCGATTTCGACGCTGAGCTAGAGAACGAGGTTGCCCTCGAAAAGTCGTGGAATGTAGCACCCACCGATGCTGTTCCGATCGTGTTGGAGAGGCTTGTCGATGACAACCTGAAGCGGCAGCTCCATGTTGCCAAGTGGGGCCTGGTGCCATCGTGGGCCAAGGATCCCAAGGGGGGTGCCCGGTTGATCAATGCCCGCAGCGAGACCCTTTTGGAGAAACCTTCCTTCAAGAAGGCTGCTGTTGCCCGGCGTTGCGCAGTTCCGGCCGATGGCTACTACGAGTGGAAAAAGGGTGAAGGAAAGAACAAGCAGCCTTATTACGTCCACCCGGGAGATGGCCAGGGCCTGGTCTTTGCCGGCTTGTATGAGTGGTGGCGGGACCAGTCGGCCGCGGATGACGATCCCGGGCGCTGGCTGCTGTCCATGTCCATCCTGACGGCGGACACCCCCACCGCTGAATCTGCCCGGACGCGACGCAGTGCTTCGGTATTTGACGAGCTCACGGCCCTCCACGACAGGGTTCCGCTGCCCATGGACACAGAGACCATGGAAGCTTGGTTGGATCCGCGGGAGAAGGACGCTGCGGGACTGGTGGACATGGTCCGTTCCAAGGCGCACGACGCTGCGTCCGGGTGGACGTTGGATCCTGTGGGCAGTGCCGTGGGGAACGTCCGCAATAACTCACCGGAGCTCATTGAGCCGGTGGAAGGACTCTTCTGAGCTCAGAGGGCTTCGTTCACCGGGACGCCGGATTGGAACTCCCGGCCGTCCGCTTCGCTGAATCCCGTCATCACATGGCCTTTGCTGAGCCCGTGGATGGCCGACATCGGGAAGTTTCCGGTGATGACGTTGCCGGAGTGCTCTACGCCCTTGATGTCGTAATTTTCCTCGGCGCTCAAGGAGTGGTTGAAGGAGTAGAACGAGATCGCCTCTCCGTTCATGAATTCGATGCCGAGCCTGCGTTGCGAGGAGTAGTCCTCACTGGCAGCAACAAGGCCCACGACGTAAGCGCCGGAGCCTGGTATGTTCCCATCGATTTCAAACCTTGCCACCAGGTTGTCGTCCGATGCCGTGATGTTGACCTGCTTCAGGAGTGCGTCATTGGTACTCATGCCACAATCCTGCTCTGTGGACCCGCTGCCGTCCACCCCTTGACTTTCATCCTTCCAAAAGGCGCTGGATGTTCCGCGCCACCGATGCCCTGTCGATGTCCTGGCCTTTGCGGGCGGTCAGAAGGTGCATGGCAAGGCCGTCGCCGTAGTCGGCTACGGACTCGGCCCGCGCCCTGGCGTCCGGCACGTTCAGAAAGCCCAGGATGTGGGCCAGTCCGGCGAGCATCCGCTCGTGGCCGGCCGCTACGACCTCCGGCTGGTCCAGGGCGAAGGCGAACCTCGCCCGGGTGAGGTCGGCATTTTCCAGCGCCAGTCCCATGAGGGCGCCGGTGAGTTGTTCCGCCAAGGCCGCCACCGACGTCGGCGTCTCCCATCCGCCTTGCTGGAGGAGGAGCGTGTCCCGCTCTTCGACGCGGTCGACGGCGGCACTGACCAGAGCGGCGCGGTTGCGGAAATAGTTCGAGGTGGTTCCGACGGCCACGCCGGCTTGGGCATCGACAGCCCGATGGGTAAGTCCTTTGAGGCCTTTCGCCGCAACGACGGCGAGGGCGGCGTCGGCAAGTTCTGTTCGGCGGTCCGGCATGGCGAAAGTCTAGCCAACCCCTATCGCCACTACAAATGTAGTAGTAAAGTGTGGCCATGGAAAAAGTGGACATTATCGGCGGCGGAATCGCCGGCCTGGCGCTCGCAGGACGGCTGGACCCCGGCCGGTTCGATGTCACGGTGTACGAGCAACGGCCGGAACTGCCCACGGTAGGAACAACCTTGGCCATGTGGAGGGAAGCCCAGAATGCCCTGTCTGAACTGGGGATTTTGGGAGCCGCCCGGAGCAGGGGAGCCATCATCAAGACCGGAGCGCTCCGCAGCCCCTCAGGCGAACCCATGCTGTCCATGGAAGGGGATGGGCTCCTTGGGGTGTCACGGCCGGAACTGTTGAAGCTGCTGGATTCCGCCGTCCCGGAAACGGTCGAAAGGGTAGCCGGGCGAGTGGATCGGCTCCCGGGCAATGCATGGCTTACCGTGGGGGCGGATGGGGTCAACAGTATGGTTCGGCAGGCCTCCTGGGGATCGCGCAGCGCCGCCAGACCCACGCCGTTCCTCGCAGTCCGTGGAGTCATTCCAGCAACTCCATCCGAAGGCGACGTCGGCGAGTACTGGGGGCGCGGAGAGATCTTTGGATTGGCGCCCGCCGTCAGCGGAACCAACTGGTACGCCTCCTTCCGTTCGGACCTCCGCCCGGAGAAAGTAGACGTCGCCCAGGCTCTTGAACTGACACGGAGCCGGTACGCCCACTACTCGCCCGCAGTGGGAAAGGTTCTTTCCTTGGCATCGCCGGAAAACTCCCTGGCCCAACGGATTTGGACCACGCCACCCCTGGGGCGGTATACACGGGGCAATGTGGTGTTGCTCGGGGATGCCGCTCACGCCATGACCCCCAACCTGGGCCGTGGCGCCTGCGAAGCACTGATCGATGCCGTGACCTTAGGCAAGCTCCTCAACGAGATGCCTGTTGAAGCAGCGCTCGCCGCCTATGGCAGAAGGCGGATGCTGCGAACCCAGCAACTTCGCCTGGCATCTTCAATGATGGGCAGCATAGCCCTCGCCCAAGGAATGCAGCCCTGGCGTGATGCCCTGCTGAAGCAGGCAGGCAAGCGGGTGGCACGGTCCAGGGAGAAGGCTGGAACTTCGAAGTAGGTTTTGCCCTGACCCCGGCGTAAACTGGATTTATTCGAACATACATTCGAATAGGGAATACGGTGCAACGAGGTGAGGATATGGGGCTGTTCAGCGAGTCCGTGGAGGTCGGCTGCACGGAAACAGGCCAGCCACGAACCGTCCACTGGAAAGGGACGCACTACTCCGTCTCCAATGAACCCGTCCGGTGGTACGAGCGACGCCAATGGTGGCTGGAAGAAAGCCGCGCACCGCTGGGAACCGGAGCAGGACTGGTGGACCACGAAATATGGCGCGTCCAACTCCAACCGGTAGAGACAGATGCCCCAGCCGCGAACACCATCACCCTTGACCTCGTCCGCCATGTCAGCAGCGGACGATGGCGGCTCCTGCGCATCCATGACGCTGCGCCGGCAAGGGCCGTAGAGCCTGACGAAGCAGCGTGAACCCTTGAGCTTCACCCACCTGCACGTCTCCACGGCCTTCAGCGCGCACTATGGCGTCTCCTGGCCCGACGAACTAGCCCAAACAGCTGCAGCAGACGGCGCCACAGCTCTCGCCTGCACGGACCGCGACGGCCTGTATGGCACCATCAAACACCTCAAAGCATGCAAGGACGCCGGCATCGATCCCATCGTCGGGGTGGACTTGGCTGTATTCGACGACGACGGCGACCACCGCACCCAAGCCGCAGGCCGCGTCGTCGTCCTCGCCCACGGCAACAACAACGGCGCCGGCTACCGGGCACTATGCCGCCTCATTTCCGACGCCCACGCACGCACCTCAGGCAAAGCCGGGGGAACGATACCCGCCGCAATCACCCGCGGCGAGCTGGCTTCAAGGACACTGGACCCCCATACCCTCAAGCCCGTGCTGACAGTCATGATCGGGCCTGACTCAGATGTTGGACAGGCCATGGGAGGCCGAAAATACCTGAGGCCAAGAACGCTCTTCAAACAATGGATCGACGCCATGCCGCCCGGCACCATCGTCGCCGAAGTCGTCACCCACCTCAGCGCCCCGGGAGAACCACTCAGCACCTCTCACGCCGTGCGCATGCTCAAGCTCGCACTCGAATACAACATCCCGGCCGTCCTCAGCAACGCCGTGCGCTACTGCGCCCAAGACGGCGCCGCCACCGCGGACGTCCTGGACTCAGCCCGCACCCTCAAATCCCTCCCCGAACTCTCGGCAGCGCCCATGCTCCAACCAACAGGCCAGGGCTGGCTGAAAAACGCACGCCACATGCTCCAACTCGGCAAAGAAATCATGACCGCAGCCGGGCAAGGAAAAGCGGACCTCCACAAACTGCTCACCAACACCGAAGCGCTCGCCGACAAATGCCGCATCGACCCCATTTTGGACATGGGGTGGAAGAAACCCGTGGTTCCCGAAGCCACCATCATTGGCATCGACGCCGACCCCATGGTGGAACTCACCCAGCGCTGCCAGTCCGGCGTCACCAGAAGGTTCCCCGGCATCACAGGAGAAGCAGAAAGGCAGCTGCGCTCGCGGTTGGAGCATGAGCTCGGCATCATTGCCCGGCTGGGTTTTGCATCCTACTTCCTCACCGTTGCCGAGGTGTCCAGGATGATCCTTGATATGGGCGTCAGGGTTGCCGCGAGGGGATCCGGTGCGTCCAGCCTGGTGAATTACCTGATCGATATCAGCCAGGTTGACCCGATCCGCCACGACCTCATTTTTGAACGATTCCTTTCCGGCCGCAGATCAACCCTCCCCGACATTGATTTGGACGTTGAAAGCGCAGAAAGGCACAACGTCTACCGGAAGATCTTTGACCGCTTCGGGGCAGAGCGTGTCACCCTCATGAGCATGCAAAACGGATACAGGGCACGGGGAGCCGTCCGGGACGCAGGCCTTGCACTGGGAATGGACGACGGCGAAATCGGTGAAATCGCCAAACAATTGTGGAGATTTTCAGCCCGCAAATTCCGTGAAGCACTGGTAGAGAAGCCGGAACTGCGCTCCTTTGCAGGCCGGGTGGAGCAAGGGGGCCTGGAAGAAAACCAGCAGCTGGATCTACTGGTGGACCTTACTGAAAGGTTGGACCGCCTGCCCCGGCACATCTCCATGCATCCGTGTGGAGTGATTTTGGGGGATGCGACCCTCCTGGACCGCACCCCTGTGCAGCCCAGTGGGTTGGGATTGCCCATGAGCCAGTTCGACAAACACGACATGGATCCCATGGGAATGCTCAAGCTCGATGTCCTGGGTGTGCGAATGCAAAGTGCCATGGCTTTTGCTGTCCGGGAAGTCATCCGCCTTCATCCGTCCAAGGCTGAAGTAGTGGCCGCCGGACGGCATCAGGTAGGACCTGGAGGAACAGGTCCGGACTATATCGGCACCGATGGCAGGATCGATCTCAATGCAGTTCCCTTCGACGACGAACCCACCTATGAGCTGATCCGCAGCACCCACACACTGGGTTGTTTCCAGATTGAGTCCCCGGGGCAGCGGGAGCTCATTGGAAAGATGGCACCCCGGGAATTCAACGACCTCATCATCGACATCTCGCTCTTCAGGCCCGGGCCCATGAAATCAGATATGGTGCGGCCCTTCCTTGAGCACCGGCACGGGTTCGCTCCGGAGATCTATCCCCATGCGGACCTGAAACCGGTTCTGCAGGAAACCCACGGCGTTACCGTGTTCCATGAGCAGATCCTGAAGACCTTTGATGTCATGACCCGATGCGGACTGGCAAGGGCTGATGAATTCCGCAGGGCTCTGGGAGATGAAGAACATGAGCCGGGAGTGGAGAGCTACTTCCGCCGGGAAGCCATCAAGAATTACGCGCCCGAGGTGGTGGACAAGGTCTGGGGAACCCTTAAAGCCTTCGGCAGTTTTGGCTTTTGCAAAGCACACGGTGCTGCCTTTGCCGTGCCCACCTACCAGTCGGCTTGGCTGAAGACCCATCATCCCGAGGCCTTCCTTGCAGGGTTGTGGGAACACGATCCCGGGATGTATCCCAAGCGCCTCCTGGTGGCCGAAGCGCGCAGGCTGGGCATCCCCATCCTGCCCTTGGACATCAACCGCAGCCATGCAGAATACCGGGTGGAAAAGATCCAGGAGGGTCCCCATCAAGGCAAACTTGGCATCCGCCTGAGCCTTACGGGAATTTATGGGCTGTCAGGGGCTGAGCTGAAAAGGATCGTGGCAGGCCAGCCCTACGATTCCCTGGCAGACCTGCGGGCCCGTGCGAGGGTGAGCAAGCCCAACATCAAGAGGCTTGCCCAACTTGGCGCTTTTGATGCCCTCCACAAAGACTCCGGCGGGAAAGCCAACCGGGCAGACCTTGTGCAACACCTGCAGGCACTCCAAAGCAGTCCCACTAAAAAAGCCACCGACGTCATTGAGGGCCAGTTGTCCTTTGCTTTGGGTGATGTTGAGCTGAGGAACCTGGCGCCTGAACTTCCCGAACCCTCCATGGTGGACAACGTCAGGGCAGAGCTTGACCTGATGGCCGTCGATGTCAGCGCGCACCTCATGGACAGCCACCGGCCTTTGTTGGACAAGCTGGGTGTCACAACCGCAGATAAGCTCCTCGGTCTCCGCAACGGTACTGAAGTGCTGGTGGCAGGGGTACGGATCGCAACCCAGACCCCGCCCATGCGTGGCGGCAGGCGCGTGGTCTTCATCAGCATCGATGACGGCACCGGTTGTGTGGATTCAGTCTTCTTCCATGAAGCCCAGGAAGAATCCGGACCCTTGCTGTTTGGGACCCGGTTGCTGCTGATCCGTGGAACCACCAGGCGGACAGGTCCCAAAGGCATCAGCCTCAGCGCCACCAAAGCCTGGGACCTGAGCCGGCCTGAAACATTGCCCTTTACCGAGCTCCTGCCTGCCGGAGGCGCTCCACCGGATGAATACACCCATCGAGGTGCCCTTCATGGCATCTCCAGGAACCTTGCCATCACCGGTCTGGGAAGCTGAACGGGCGGCTGCTTCTGGCGTCGGCGCGCTGCTTTGGCCGCCCCCGCGGAAGCAGATACGATTGACGGTGGCTGGCTGTGGTCCCCGTACGCCACAAGCTATGAAGCCTTAACCATGAATAGGAGACACCCGTGTCAGATGCCCAACAGATCACCCTCATCGTCGATGGCGAAGAGACCAAGGTGACGGAAGGGACTACCGGCGCGGAACTCTTCTTCGAGCGCCGCGACGTCGTTGTAGCCCGTGTCAATGGGGTCTTGAAGGACCTTGACCAGGTCCTCACCGAGGGCGCAGACGTCGAAGGCGTCACCATTGATTCCCCTGACGGACTCAACGTCCTCCGCCATTCCACAGCACACGTCATGGCGCAGGCAGTGCAGCAGTTGCGCCCCGACGCCAAGCTCGGCATCGGCCCGTACATCACTGACGGCTTCTACTTCGACTTCGATGTCGCTGAGCCGTTCACCCCCGAGGACCTGCGCACTCTGGAAAAGATGATGCAGAAGATCATCAACCAGAACCAGAAGTTCGCCCGCCGTGTGGTCACTGAAGAAGAAGCCCGCGAAGCGATGGCCAACGAGCCCTACAAATTGGAGCTCTTGGGTAAGAAGAACGACGCAACCGACGCCGCGGAAGGCGTCAACGTTGAGGTCGGCGCCGGCGACATCACCATTTACGACAATGTGGATCGCAAGAGTGGCGAGAGCATCTGGTGCGACCTTTGCCGCGGTCCCCACCTGCAGAACACCAAAATCATCTCCAACGCCTTCGCCCTGACCCGTTCTTCCGCTGCCTACTGGCTGGGCAACCAGAACAACCAGCAGCTTCAGCGCATCTACGGAACCGCCTGGCCCACCAAGGAAGCCCTCAAGGCTTACCAGGAGCGGATTGCCGAAGCCGAGCGACGCGACCACCGCAAACTTGGCGTGGAACTTGACCTCTTTTCCTTCCCCGACGAGCTGGGATCCGGTCTTCCGGTGTTCCACCCCAAGGGCGGCATCATCCGCAAGGCCATGGAGGACTACTCCCGCCAACGCCACGTGGATGCCGGCTACGAGTTCGTCTACACGCCGCACATCACCAAGGGACACCTTTACGAGGTCTCCGGGCACCTTGACTGGTACAAGGACGGCATGTTCCCGGCCATGCAGGTTGACGCCGAATTCAACGAAGACGGTACCGTTCGCAAGCCGGCCCAGGATTATTACCTGAAGCCGATGAACTGCCCCATGCACAACTTGATTTTCCGCTCCCGTGGCCGGTCCTACCGCGAACTTCCGCTGCGCCTGTTCGAATTCGGTTCGGTGTACCGCTACGAAAAGTCCGGCGTTGTGCACGGCCTGACGCGCGTGCGCGGCATGACACAGGACGACGCCCACATCTACTGCACCCGCGAGCAGATGAAGGACGAGCTCACCACTACGCTGAACTTCGTCCTGGGCCTTCTCAAGGACTACGGCCTGGATGACTTCTACCTGGAGCTCTCCACCAAGAACGAAGAAAAGTTCGTTGGGGATGATGCTGCCTGGGAGGAAGCCACCCGCACGTTGTCCGAGGTTGCCGCTGCCTCCGGTCTGGAACTGGTGCCGGATCCGGGTGGAGCTGCCTTCTACGGCCCCAAGATCTCGGTCCAGGCGAAGGATGCCCTCGGCAGGACCTGGCAGATGTCCACCATCCAGCTGGACTTCAACCTGCCCGAACGTTTCGAGCTTGAGTACCAGGCTGCGGACGGCACCCGCCAGCGCCCGGTCATGATCCACCGCGCGCTCTTCGGATCCGTGGAACGCTTCATGGGCGTCCTCACCGAGCACTACGCCGGTGCTTTCCCGGCCTGGCTCGCTCCCGTCCAGGTGGTGGGCATCCCGGTGGCCGAGACATTCAACGACTACATGTTCGACGTCGTGGGACAACTCAAGGCAGCCGGCATCCGGGCTGAAGTGGACATCTCCTCGGACCGCTTCCCCAAGAAGATCCGCACCGCCAGCAAGGACAAGATTCCCTTCGTCCTGATTGCCGGAGGCGAGGACGCAGAGGCTGGCGCAGTCTCGTTCCGCTTCCGTGACGGCAGCCAGGACAACGGCGTGCCAGTGGCCGAGGCGGTCCGCAGGATTGTGGACGCCGTCAAGAACCGCGAGAGCTGACGGAACGGACGCAGAAACGGTGCAGGAGAACACAGGCGCGGCAGCTGGGATTCCGGGCGACGCCGACGTAACCGATGACTTCGGACTGGCGGGCGTGCCGGATGCATTTCAGCGCCTGTGGACTCCGCACCGCATGGCCTACATCAAGGGCGGGCAGGATCAATTCAAGAACAAGGACGACTGCCCGTTCTGTGTAGGACCCACGCGTTCGGACGAGGAATCCTTGATCGTGTACCGGGGGAGGACCTGCTATGTGGTCCTCAACCTTTTCCCGTACAACCCTGGTCACCTGTTGATCTGTCCCTACCGCCACGTGCCCGACTACACGGACATCACCGTGGAAGAGACTGCCGAGTTCGCCGACCTCACACAGACCGCCATGCGGGTCTTGCGGAAGGTGTCCAACCCCAGTGGCTTCAACCTGGGCATGAACCAAGGCGTTACCGGCGGAGCGGGAATCGCCGCGCATCTGCACCAGCACGTGGTCCCGCGCTGGGGTGGAGATGGCAACTTCTTCCCGATCATCGCCCAGACCAAGGCCATCACACAGACATTGGATGAAGTCCGCAAGCTCGTGGCCGAAGCCTGGCCGGGGGAGTCGAATGCTCAATAGGCATGCGCGCGGCTTTTTCACCTCACTTTTCACACCACTTGCCCGTTGGCTCCTCAAGATCGGCGTTTCACCTGACGCGGTGACCATGGCAGGTACGGCCGGAGTAATACTGGGCGGCTTGGTGCTATATCCGCTCGGCCACCTGTGGTGGGGCTCTGTGGTGGTGGCGTTCTTCGCCTTCTCCGACGTTGTTGATGGCATCATGGCACGGCTCCAAGGCAGGAGCGGCGGCTGGGGCAACTTCCTGGATTCCACCCTGGACCGTTTGGCCGATGGCGCGATCTTCGCTGGCATCACCATCTGGTTCTTCACCCATGGCGAGGATCCCGCCATCGGAACTGCCGCCGTCGTCTGCCTTGTCCTTGGCATGGTTGTCTCTTATGCCAGGGCAAAAGCGGAATCACTGGGATACCAGGCAAGCGTGGGCATCGCCGAGCGGGCCGAGCGTTTGGCGTCCGTGCTGCTCATTACCGGCTTGACCGGATTGGGGCTTCCGCCTGTGGTGCTGTTCGGGACCCTGATCCTGTTGGCACTGGCCAGCGTGGTCACCATCATCCAGCGGATGTCCACCGTGCACCGGCAGGCCATGGCCGAGGCCGACGGAGCTGCTGCGGGCTAGCGGCTAACAATTGGACTGTCCGCAGGGAACTGGCATACGACCAGACTCGCCCCTTGCGGGTTGTGCACCTGTCCTACCACAGTGGCCTTTGTTGCCCGTCAAAGCGGTAATGAATGTACTCCCACCATGGAACGTGCGACTACTATTACTAGTACTTGGTCACCTTGACCTGAAAACCCGGTGTGCGCTGATTGCGGTCGTGTGGCTGCGCGTGCCTCCGGCAAAAAGGTCGTTTATCTACCCATAGGGGTTTTTGTGTCTACACCAGATGTAAGCAACGAAGCCGGTTCGTCCGCGAACAGCGTCACGGGCAGCAGCCGCGTCAAGCGGGGCATGGCTGAGATGCTCAAGGGCGGCGTCATCATGGACGTCGTTAACGTCGAGCAGGCCCGCATCGCTGAGGATGCCGGTGCCGTGGCTGTCATGGCGCTCGAGCGCGTTCCGGCCGATATCCG
>NZ_JBFRDF010000024.1:0-26981 GCF_052113445.1 Paenarthrobacter sp. YAF11_1 | reverse complement strand
GTTATCAAAGGGGTTCGGTCTCCGCGGCTCTCAGCTCCAGGCTGTCTCACTCGCGGCGACTCAGAAGACATTACACGCCCACGCGCCCCGGCACAAATCAACCCCAACACCACCCAAAACCCCGCAAACACGGGCCCAACAAAGCCAAACGACCCACGAACCACCCCGAACCTGCCCAAAACAACACAGGTGAAGCCCGTCACACACCCTAGCCCCCACCCACCAGCCGCCCCGGCACCAAACCCAACAACCGCCGTCGAACACCAACCAGACCCGAGGGAAGTGAGCGAGCGTCGGGCCCAACCCGAGGGAAGTGAGCGAGCGTCCGGACCAACCCGAGGGAAGTGAGCGAGCGTCCGGCCCAAACCCGCGGGACGTGAGAGAGCGACGGGCCCAACCCGAGGGAAGTGAGCGAGCGACCCGTTCAAAGACCAAGGAATGTGAGAGAGCGTCGGTCTGAAGACCGAGGGAAGTGAGAGAGCGACGAAAGGAGGCGGCGGGCATCCGGCAGCGCGCGTCCAAGGGAGGCACGACCGAGCGCGCCGAAGATGACCGCCGCCTCCGGCGGCACCACTCACCAGCCGGCACCGGCAAAACTCACCGCCGCCGTCCGGCGCCTCTCCCCCACACACCAGAAAGGACGCTTAAACGCAGAAAAGGCCGGCAACCATGACGGTTGCCGACCTTTTCAGAGCTTCGTGATTACCAGGAAGACTTGGTGATGCCCGGGAGCTCACCGCGGTGAGCCATGTCGCGGAAGCGAACACGGGAGATACCGAACTTCTGGAGCGTGCCGCGGGGACGGCCGTCGATCTGGTCGCGGTTACGCAGACGGATCGGGGAGGCGTTGCGGGGCAGCTTCTGCAGGCCGAGGCGTGCAGCTTCGCGTGCTTCGTCAGTCGCGTTGGGATCAACCAGGGTCTTCTTCAGCTCGAGACGCTTGGCAGCGTAACGCTCAACAATGACCTTGCGCTGCTCGTTGCGAGCAATCTTTGACTTCTTTGCCATGTGTTTAGCGCTCCTCTCGGAATTCGACGTGCTGGCGGATCTTGGGGTCGTACTTCTTCAGGACCAGACGGTCCGGGTCGTTACGACGGTTCTTGCGGGTTACGTAGGTGTAACCGGTGCCCGCGGTGGACTTCAGCTTGATGATGGGACGTACGTCCTTGTCCTTTGCCATTAGAGCTTTACTCCTCGTGCCAGGATGTCGGCGACGACTGAGTCGATGCCGCGAACGTCGATTGTCTTGATGCCACGGGCTGACAGGGTCAGCGTGACATTACGGCGCAGGGACGGAACCCAGTAGCGCTTCTTCTGAATGTTCGGGTCGAACCGACGCTTGTTGCGACGGTGCGAGTGCGAAATGCTGTGTCCAAAGCCCGGCTCGGCTCCGGTCACTTGGCAGTGTGCTGCCATGACTCTCCTCCAAAGATTGAATGTAACGGCGTGCAGATGTTCCTGCGTTACCGTGCGACAGGCAGCGTCCGCATCCGGGTCCAAACCATTTCGGTAGTTTCCGCAGCAAGTGCGGCGAAGAAGGTTGGCCTCAGGACCGGGCAGTGATGAACACTGGAACAGGTCCTGGGATACCGGGCGAATACAGGAATGCACGCAACTTGAGCCCCTAACTACCGGCCACCGGGATGTCGGGAAAACCGACAGTCACCACCAACCGGAGCAATTGCACACGAACCGCACTACCTAGCGCCTAACTATTCTACGGGCCAGGCCAAATTAAGACCAATCCGGCATCATAAGCCCTGCGCGCCCATGCCCCGAGCCACCGCCTCACCACTGGCGGGTCGCCCGCAAGGTCGGGCTAGAGCGGCCTGATCAATTCGGGGTATTTAGGGCTCAAACCATCGCCGGAAGAGACGCCCCGGACACGGCGGGCCACCCACGGCGCGGCGGATTCCCGGAACCAGCGCGCATTGGCCTTGAGGGCCTCAACCCGGTTCATCAGCCGCGTCGGCGCCAGTTCGGGGACCTCGATGACGTGCTCATGCTCAAGGACATCGAGCACCCGCTTGGCCATGTTGACGTGGCCGGCGGTGGACATATGCATCCGGTCCTCGCCCCAGAGGCGCCAATCGTCGTACTCGTCAAACCGCCAGTAATCCACCAGCAAGGCGCCGTGGTTCTCGGCTATTTCGCGCACCAGTTCGTTGTAAATGGCAGTGCGTCCGCGCATGGCGCTGAAAACCTTGGAGCCCTTTGCGTCAAAGCCCGTGAAGAGGACAACCGTGGCGCCCACCGCGCTTAACTTGGCGATACCGGCGTCGTACTCCTCAAGAAGCGAGTCAATATCGATCTTGGGACGCAGGATGTCGTTCGCCCCTGCGTACAGGGTCACCAGCGTTGGATTCATGGCGACGGCAGCGTCCACTTGCTCTGCCATGATCTGGCGGAGCTTCCGGCCGCGGATCGCGAGATTCGCGTAGCCGAAGTCCTCGTTGCTGCTTGCCAACTGTCCGGCTACGACGTCTGCCCACCCTCGAACCCCGTTGGGACGGTGGGGATCGTCGTCGCCGACGCCCTCAGTGAAAGAGTCGCCCAGGGCAACGTAACGGGCAGAAAAATCCATGCCGTCAGTCTGCCACCTCAACACCCGGGGCCACAAAGCACCCTCACGAGTCCCGAAGGATCCAGTGGTTGTTATCCAGGCGGGCCACGATTTTCTCGCCGATCCGGGCGAGGTCCGCGACGTCGTCCGGGGTCAGCGAATCAAGCATCAGCGTACGTACGGATTCCACGTGTCCCGGGGCAAGGGAAACGATGGTGGACATGCCGGCCTCGGTGAGGTGCGCAACGGTCACGCGGGCGTCGCCGGGGTGCGCTTGCCGCTCTACCCAACCACGCTTCTGCAACTTGGTCACCACATGCGACAGGCGCGACAAGGAGGCACTTGTTCGCGCAGCAAGCTCGCTCATGGGAAGGTATCGGCCTTCGGTTTCGGAAAGCATCGCCAACACGTTGTAGTCGAAAAGAGACAGTTTGCCGACCGACTGGAGTTGGGTGTCCAACGCCGAAGGAAGCAAGGTGTTGATGCTCAGAAGGGCCAGCCAGGCACGGCGTTCGTCGGCGTTCAGCCAGCGGGGTTGAGTCATGAACCCATCTTAGGAGAATTCACAGCCTCCTTAGGTCCGGGCAGCGGCCCAACCGATAGGCTGGCGGCATGTTCGTAGTCTCGTTGACCTACAAAGTTCCCGACGAAATCGTCGACTTCCACCGTCCGGGCCACATGGCCTGGCTTAAGGACGCGTTCGACGGCGGCATCTTCCTTGCGTCCGGACGCCGCGTCCCAGCCACGGGCGGCGTGCTGCTGTCCAAAGTGGACAGGGCAACCTTGGACGCCTCCCTGGCCGAGGATCCGTTCTACAGCAATGGCGTGGCTGAGTTCGAGATCATCGAGTTCACGGCAACCAGCGTTGCTGAGGGTTACGAAAACCTGCTGGATAACTGAGGCAACTGCGCTTTTGCAGTGCCCAGCCGTTCGGGCAGCACCACCGGCATGAGTTCCGGCCACCGCGCCTCCACGTGGTCGCCGCTGGATACGCCGCGAAGCCGACGCGAAAACCAAGGTCCGACGTCGCGCCTCAACCAGGCGACGTCGTCGGCGATGTTTTCGGTCCGGGTCCGAGGACGAGGCGCTGCGAGCCTGGGCGACTGGAGCGAGTGCCGCGCCCCGAGCACCTCGAGGACCTTTTTGGCCATGTAGCTGTGGCCGGGAGTGGACATATGCAGGCGATCGGGGGCCCACATCCGCGGGTCCTGGAACTTCTCGAAGCACCAATAGTCCACCAGGAGCGCCTGGTATTTCGCGGCGATGCGCCGAATGTTGCGGTTGTAGATTGCCGTGCGGACTTTGAGCGGCTCCAGCAGCGGCGACAAGGGGACGTTGTAACCCGTGAACAGCAGCACCGTGGCTCCACTGGCTGTGATTCGTTGGACGGCGACCTCGTAATCCCCGATCAGTTTGGCCATGTTGGGCCGGGCCATCAGGAGGTCATTGCCACCGGCGTAGAAACTGACCAACGTGGGCTTCATAGCGAGGGCGGGTTGGATTTGTTCGTCGGCGATCCGTTGGAGGCGCCTGCCGCGGATGGCCAGATTGGCGTATCGCACTGTTTCGTCGTGCCTTGCCAGTTCTTCTGCCACCCTGTCTGCCCAACCCCGGCAATTGTTGGGAAGCCTGAGGTCGTTGTCACCAACACCCTCAGTGAAGGAATCGCCGAGGGCCACGAACCTGATTTGTTCCGTCACTGCGTTGCCTTTTCCATGAGCTTCTTCAAACCGCCCTTGCGCGGGACCTTCACGGGTTGGGGCCAGCGCGGGCTGAGCGCATCGCCCAGCGTGACGCCACGCAGTTTCCGACCGAAGAGCGGGACCACCCAGTCGTTCACCCAGCGACGCTGGCGGCGTTCCCATTCGCGCACGGACAAACGCGTGGGCGGGTCCCAGTCCTTGGGCGAGATTTTGTGTGGGACGTTGAGGTGGTCCAAGACCTGCGCGGCCAGGTACTTGTGGCCCGCTTTGGACATGTGGAGGCGATCCGGGGCCCACATCCGCTGGTCCTTGTAGGCGTCAAAGCACCAGTAATCCACCAGGACTGCGCCGTACTTCGCGGCGATGTCACGGACCCTTTGGTTGTAGAGGGTGTTGCGCTTTTTGAAAGGCTCCAAGACCGCGGAGACTTTCACGTCGAACCCAGTGAACAGCACCAGGGTGGCCCCGGTTTCACTCAGCCGGGCGACCAGGAGCTCATAGTCGTTGAGGAGCGCATCCATGTCAGTACCAAAGTCGAGGATGTCGTTACCGCCCGCGTAGAGCGTGATGAGCGTCGGCTCCATGGCCACCGCAGGCTCGAGTTGTTCGTCAATGATGTGCCGGAGCCTTTTGCTGCGTACTGCCAGGTTGGCGTACTCCCAGCCCGGCTCCGCCTTCGCCAACTTTTCGGCCACCCGGTCCGCCCATCCGCGGACCCCGTTGGGCAAAACCTTGCTGGGGTCCCCCACGCCCTCGGTGAAGGAATCCCCGATGGCGACAAACCGCCGTCGAGCCTTAACCCCGTCCCCGAATTCCTCCCGCACCCCACCGAAGCTACCCGCCCCCGGTTACACCAGAGCCAACCCCAAGTGAACAAGCACGAGGGAAGTGAGAGAGCAACACCCCTAAGCCCGAGGGAAGTGAGAGAGCGCCGCCCCCAAACCCGAGGGAAGTGAGAGAGCGCCGGAAGGTGACACGCGCGCACGGCCGGTTGGCGGGCATCCGGCAGCGTGCGTCAAAGCGACGAAGGAGCAGCACGCCGAGGATGGCCGTCAACCGGCCGCCCAGCGGCAGACTAAGCGGACCAGCAGGCTTAGCCCTCTGCCTTGCCCCGACGCCAGTAACCCATGAAAGCAACCTGCTTACGGTCAATGCCAACGTCCCGCACCAGGTAGCGGCGCATTTCCTTGATGACGAAGGCTTCACCGGCGATCCAGGCGTAGAACGGCAGTGCACCGGCGGGAAGGGTGGGGTTTTTGGTGGCTTCGATGGCTGCAGCGTCCATGCGCTGCGGGGTTTCCCAGAGGATGTCCTGGTCCACGTTGACGTCTTCGGGCTCGGGTCCGGCTGCGGTCCCGGCACCCTTGATGCCTACCCAGCCCGGCACGGGAACGGCCTTGGCGACGGCTTCCTTGAGGAGTTCTCCGTGGGGACGTGCGCGTCCGATGGCCGCACCGCGCGCAAGCCAGGTGATTTCGATGTCGGCTGCGGTGTTGATGTCCTGGAAGTCGCCCGCTTCCGGTACTTCGAGGAAGGCGTGGCCGGTCATGTCGGCGGGGAGGCTCTCAAGGATGGCGCTGATGGCGGGGACCGCGGTTTCGTCGCCGGCCAAGAGCACGCGCTGGGCCAGGCCCGGACGCCATTCGATGCCACCATATGCGCCGGCTGTGGTGCACTGCGCTGCGCGGTTGTTGGGCCCGATGATGGTGAGCGCGTCGCCTGGTTTCGCACCGAGAGCCCAGTTGGCTGCGGGGCCACCGTGGCCGGCGTCGTCGAAGTGCATGACGAAGTCGATGTCGATCTCCGGGTACACGGCGTCGAGGCGCTCGGAGCGCACTGTGTAGGTGCGCATGTCACCGCGGACGGACGGGTCCATCGCGAGCCATTCCTGGTACCAGCCGGCTTCTTCCATCTTGAACGCAGGCAACGGAATGACGTTTCCGGAGGCGTCGAAGGACGGGATCATCAGCTTCACGCGGAGGTCCAGGGTGTCGCCGGCAACGCCGAAGTCACGCAGTGAGTAACCGCCGAAGGTGATGCGGCGGAAGTTAGGGCTCAATTCCTGCACGGCCGTCACGGTGACGTCGAAGGCGAGGGTCATGGGCTCCACGGCGGCGCTTGCTTTTGCCTGGGTCGGTTGTGCACTCATGAGGCGATCTCCAGTTCGTTGGTTGAAGCGGGGCGTGCGTGGTGGCGTCCGATGGGGACGATCAGCGGTGTGCCTGAAATGGGGTCCGGAACCACGCGGGATTCCAGGCCAAAAACGTTGTAGACAAGTTCTTCTGTCACTACGACGGGAGCGGGCCCTTCGGCCACAATGCACCCGCCCTTCATGGCGATGACGTGGTCCGCGTAACGTGCCGCGAGGTTGAGGTCGTGGAGCACGATTGCCACGGTGGTGCCGCGGCTGCGGTTGAGGTCCGTGATGAGGTCCAGGACTTCCACTTGGTGCGCGAGGTCCAGGTAGGTGGTGGGCTCGTCCAGCAGCAGAACTTCCGTTTCCTGCGCCAGGGCCATGGCGATCCATACGCGCTGGCGTTGCCCGCCGGACAGTTCATCGATGCTGCGGTCAGCGAGTTCCAGCGTGGAGGTGGCATCGAGCGCGCGCTGCACCGCGGCGTCGTCGGCTGCGCTCCAGCTGCGGAAGAAGCCCTGGTGCGGGTAGCGGCCGCGGCCCACGAGATCGCGCACGGTGATGCCGTCCGGAGCGGTGGGATGTTGCGGCAGGAGGCCGAGCGTCCGGGCGAGTTCGCGGGCGGGACGGGTGTGGATGTCTTTGCCGTCCAGCGTCACGGTGCCACCGGCAGGCTTGAGAAGCCGTGACAGGCCACGCAGGAGCGTGGACTTCCCGCAGGCGTTGGCGCCCACGATCATGGTCACTTTGCCCTCGGGGATCTCGGTGCTGAGTCCCTCCACCACTTTGCGAGCCTCGTATTGGAGCGTCAGGTCCTGGGCATTAAGGATGGCCATGTCAGGCCTCCTTTCGGTTCGACGTGACCAGCAGCCACAGCAAGAAGGGGGCACCGAGGGCGCCGGTGATGACGCCGACCGGGAGGACGGTTCCGTCGAGGATGACGGGAGCGATGTTGGAAGCGAAGAAGTCGGCCAGGAGCACGATCAGCGCACCGGTAAGGGCCGACGCCGGGAGGCTCGGTTTGCGGACGATCCGGCGGGCGATCGGACCGGCGAGGAAAGCGACGAACGCTACCGGGCCGGCAGCGGCGGTTGCGACGGCGGCCAGTCCGACGGCGGTCAGCACCAGTCCCAGCCGGGCGGCGTTGACCTTGATCCCAAGGCCAGCAGCGGCGTCGTCGCCCAGTTCGAGGATGCGCAACGGCCCTGCCAGGGCAACGACGGCGGGGATAAGGACCAGCAGGGAGACCGCGAGGACGCCTGCCCGGTCCCAGGTTGCGGAGTTCAAGGATCCGTTGAGCCAAATGAGGGCATCAGCTGCAGTGCGGATGTCAGCACGGGTCATGAGGAAGTTGACCACCGCGTGCAGGGCTGCGGCGATGCCGACACCTGCCAGGATGAGGCGGTTGCCGGCGGCATTGCCGCGGCTGCCTCCACCCGCGCCCGAACCGCCGCGGGAGATGGCGTAGATGATGGCTGCGACCCCGAGCGCTCCACCGAGCGCAGCGCCGGAAACAACGGCCCCCGAAGCACCGAAAATGACGATGGCCGTCACGGCCGCCGCGCTGGCACCGTAGCTGATGCCGATGATGTCCGGGCTGGCGAGGGGGTTGCGCAGCATGGTCTGGAACAGTGCACCGGCCAGGCCGAAGGCGATGCCGATCATGGTTCCCACCACTGCGCGGGGAAGTTTGTGCTCCATGACTATGAAGCTGGCCCCCGGGATCTTCTCCCCGCCGGTCAGGTGGTTGATGACAATCTTGAAGAAGTCCGGGATGGTCACCGTGTAGCTACCCAGGAGCACATAAACCGCGAACATGACCACGACAGCGAGCCCGAGGAAAAACGTAGGGCTCAGCACGCGCCGAAGTGACAGTTGATGGCCATGTTTGCCCGCATTATTGGCATTAAGTGCCAACTCGGTGGGGAGTTTGTGGACGGTTGTCACAGTCCGGCCCCCTTGCCGCGGCGGATGAGCCAGACGAACACGGGAGCGCCGATGATTGCCGTCATGATTCCTGCGGGGACTTCGCCCGGGAGAAGGATCACGCGGCCAACGATGTCGGCGCTGATCAGCAGGATGGGGGCCACAACGGCGGAGAACGGCAGGATCCACCGGTAGTCCGGCCCGGTCAGCGAGCGGACAGCGTGCGGAATGACGAGGCCCAGGAAGGCGATCGGTCCGGCCACGGCAGTGGCGGATCCACAGAGCAGGACGATGCCCAGCCCCGTGATGCCACGGGCCAAAGCGACGTTCTGGCCGAGGCCGCGGGCAATGTCGTCGCCAAGTGCCAGGCTGTTCAGAATGCGGCCGCCGGCCAGGATGATCAGGGCCCCGATGGCTAGGAACGGCAGCGCGGGAAGGAGGACGGACCAGTCACGACCTCCGATGGTGCCCACCTGCCAGAAACGGAAACGATCGAACGTGTCCTGGCTCGAAACCAGGATGACGTTCATCAGGGAGAACAGGCCTGCGCTCAGGGCCGCACCCGCGAGGGCGAGTTTGACCGGCGTCGCGCCGTCCCGCCCCAGGGAAGCAACGGCATAAACCACGACGGCGGCCGCCGCGGCGCCGATGAAGGCGAACCAGATGTAGCCGGACAGCGAGCCGATACCGAAAACGTAGATCCCCACGACGACCGCCAGGGCAGCACCGGCGTTGAGCCCCAGAATGCCGGGATCGGCCAGTGGATTGCGGGCCACGCCCTGCATGGCTGCACCGGCAAGGCCAAGTGCGGCTCCGGCAAGCAGGCCCAGGACAGTGCGGGGAATCCGGGCGATGACCACAGCGTGGTTACCGTCCTCCGGAGTGAAGTTGGTGAGAGCTTCCCAAACAGTAGTGAGCGGAAGCCCGCGCGCGCCGATCGCCAAGGATGCGGCGCAGACAGCGACGAGTACGACGACGGCCGCCAACAGCCAAGCGGTGCGCTTGCCTGCGGTGGTACGGGAACCGGTTCCCCCTCCGGTTCCCGTAGCACCAGGGGTGATGCCTCCCGGGCCAGCCGGCACCGAAGTGCCGTTGCCCCGCCCCTGGACTGCCGTCGTCGTACTCAGTTTCATTGCAGCTACTTGCCTGCGGCGTCCGCTGCTTTACCCAGCTGCGGCAGGAACGTATCCAGTGCCCACGGCAGGCTCAGCGGCGATGAGGCGGAGATGGAGAGCGTCAGAGTGTTGTCCGAATCGGCAACAAGGGCGCCCTTCTTGATGGCCGGGATCTGTCCGAGCAGCGGATCAGCCTTGATGGCATCTGCCGTGGTGGCGTCCGGAACCCAGGTAACGAAGATGTCGGAATCGAGTTCGTTGGCCTTCTCAGCGGACCACGGGATGAAGAATTCAGTGGTCGACTTGGTGTTCTGCTCCACCACGGGAGCCAGCTTCATGCCGATTTCGGAGAGGAAGCGGGGACGGTTGTCGATGGCGGTGTAAACGTTGGCGCCGTCGCCCTTGGCGGGCTCGAGGTTGCCGTAGATGAAGGTCTTGTCCTTGATCTGCGGGAACTTGGAAACCTTGTCCTTGACGGTGGTCTCGGTGTCCTCGATCAGCTTCTTGGCTTCGGCTTCCTTGCCCAGCGCCTTGCCGATCAGGGTGGTGCTTTCCTGCCACGGCGTGCCGTAGGCGAGCTCTGGCTGTGCCACAACGGGTGCAATTTCGCTGAGCTTCTTGTAGTCAGCTTCTTCCAGGCCCGAGTAGGCGGCCAGGATAACGTCGGGGCTGAGCTTGGCGATCTCGGTGAAGTTGATGCCGTCAGCTTCGGAGAACTGGACCGGAGCCTTGTCGGTGCCGAAGCCGGCGCCGAGCTTCTCGAGGGCCGCGTCCTTCCAGGGGGTGGAGCCCTGATCGTTGTTGCCCCATTCGTTCTTCGGAACGCCGACGGGAACAACGCCCAGTGCGATCGCGACATCATCATTGACCCACGAGACGGTGACTACGCGCTTGGGCTGTTCCTTGATGGTGGTCTCACCAAAGACGTTCTTGAGGGTTACGGGGAAAGCTGAGGATGCTGCCTCGGAAGAAGCCGGAGCCGAGGTCGAGGGGCCAGTGGAGCAGCCGGTGAGGGTAAGAGCGACGGCGGCAAGCGCGGCCGTCGCGGTTCCTGCTGTTTTCAGCAGGGCGCGGCGTGGGAGAAGGGAAGCCACGGGACTCCTTAAGTAAGTGATGCGAACCTAAGTAAGGCTAGCCTAGCCTGCCGATAATTAAGAAACGTTTGCGTCACCTAATCCAGCCTATGGGTGAAATGGGATGCAGATCACACGCTCCCTCACATCCCGCGCCCTCCAGCCGAACCATCTCTCACATCCCGCGCTCTCCAGCCGAATCATCTCTCAATGGACATCTGCCCGGAAGTTTTGAAAGTATTGGTGGCAGCGGACTACCGCTTCTTACGGATTGGAACGAGGGGATGAGCGTGCGCACTGTTTCAGTTGCTGCAGCCATGGTTGGCGAGGTGGCCGTTTTGGCCTGCTTGGCACTACCCCGCTCGTCGGCATCCTTCTAGGCACTCAGCCCAGCACCCGATTCTGGGTTTCTTTGCAGTGCCCTCTTTCTCCGATGACCGACGTCTTCTGCCACTTCCCGCGCGCCAAACCTCAGCGCGCGGACGTCGACCATTTCCGAAAGAAGCTTTGCCATGCAAAAAATCACAGCCCAACAGGTTCGTGCGTCATTCATTAACGCCAGCCGCTCGGAGGCCGCCAAGGCCAGCCTCCCCCGCGACTTCGAGACCATTGACTGGGACAACCTGGAGTTCCTCGGCTGGCGCGACGAAAAGATGCCCCAGCGCGGCTACCTCGTGGTTCCCCACCGGGGCAAGCTCACCGGTATCCTGCTCCGGGCTCCTGAAGGCGGGTCCGGCAAGAGGCGCGTTGTCCTCTGCGAACTGTGCCGTGACGTCTTCTCCAAGGACGACGTCTACCTGTGGGTTGCCAAAAAAGCCGGACAATCCGGCAAGGACGGGAACACCGTGGGGACACTGATCTGCGCGGAGTTCGGCTGCAGCGCCAACGTGCGCAAGGAGCCGCCCGCCAACGAGATCAACCCGGACCCGGCCGCCGTCGTGGTTCGGCAGATCACCGGGCTGGAGTCAAGGACAGAACAGTTCCTGGACCGCGTCCGCGCGAAGTAACTCCCGGCGACCCCAAGTAGGTAGCAGCAGATGCCGTTTGGAACGGTCAAAACGGCATGATCTGCTACCTACTTGGGCGGGCAAGACGGCAGGGGACGTCAGCGGAGGACGATGTCCACCGGGTTGGCTTCGGACCGCCATGCTCCGGGGTCACCGGGCCCGGCAATGACCGGAGCCGTGAGCACACCCGAGCGGTTGGTTCGCTTGTCGCGGAGGATTTCCGTAACGGATCCAAGGTGCCTGGACAGGTCGATCACGTTTTCCGGGGCGGCCAGCAACAGCTGGAACCCGAACTCGTGGAGCGCCTTGATGCCGGCACCCGCGAACTCTTCGGAAGCCAACACGAATGCTTCGTCCATCATCACCGTGCCGTACGTCGTAAAGCCCTGCTCGGCAATGCCCAGCTGGTAACTCAGGGCCGCAGCCATGATGAACGCCGTGAAACGCTGGCGCTCACCGCCGGACATGGAGCCGGTATCAGCATGCATGAAGACTTCGGTCTTCCGCTTGACTGCTTTGCCGGTGCCGGTTTTGCCCGATTTCGAAGCGACCTCACGGTGCTCCTTGCACTGGATAAACAGGTGGCCACGAACGTCCAGCACCTCGGACCGCCAACGGCGGTCCTCCGGGGTTTGGGATCCAAGGCGCTTGACCAAGGTCTCAAGCGACTTATAGCGCGCGGTGAGTTCGGCGTCGTCGTCCACTTCTGTGGCTGAAGCAGCGCCACGCGAGGGGCGGGTGTGCTTCGCCTTCAAGGCGTTCTGGATCGCGTCCTTGAACTGTTTGGCCGTAGCCGGAAGCGTCTGTTTGATGTCCAGTTCCAGGAAGCTGCCCTCGTGGAAATTCACCTGGGACAGGATGCCGTTGAGGGGCAGGATGCGGCTGGTGATGCTGCGGCGTTCCTCATCGAGCAAATGCAGGAGCGTGCTGAACGATTCGTGGGTGCGCTGGTTGAAGAACAGCCGGAACTCGGCCTCTTGTGCGGGCAAACCATCACTGACGATCGCGTGGTAGCGGGATTCGAAGTCCCCGGCAGCCCCAATCGACGTACCGTGATCGGCGCTGATGGCACTTCCCCAGTCGCGCACGAAGGCTTCGAACATGCGGGTCAACCGCTCAGCCGTCGCTTGGCCGCGCGACTCTGCGGAATGCAATTCGTCGAGCAGTTTGTTGCGGACGCTGTTGGCCAGGTTGTCGAGCTCGTACAGTTCAGAGACCTCGGCGACGCCGTCGAAGTACGGCTCCAGTGCAGTGACGGTAGAAGCCGACGGCGGTGCTTGCTCGAGCTTCAGCCTCGCGGCATCGAGCAGGCCGTCCGCCGTGGTCATCTTGTGGTCCAGCGCCTTGTACTCGCTCTGCAGCACCGCGGCCGTACCTGTGGAGGCCTGGTGCTTCTCGCGTACGGACTCGATGGTGGCCCGCAACGGCTCCAGGTCGGCCTGCGCGGCCAAAGCATCCGAGAGGCGCTGTTCGATCCGGGCAAGTTCCTCTGCTGCGACAGCTGCGGAAACTTGCTCCCACGGCCGCTCATCCTCAGCGACACGGCGGAGCGCCTCGAGCTGCCGGGCCATGCCTTGGTGCGAATCCTCACGGCTCTGCGCAAGTTCCGCGGCCTTCACGAGCTCGTTCTCCAACTCGCCCACGCGGGCTGCCACCAACTCCAGTTTGGAAGCGTTGTCGAAGCCCAGGACGTAATCCTGGCGGCTCGTGAACCGGTCGTCCTTCTCCACCGTGTGACGGTTGCGCTTGACCACGCCACCCAGGCTCAGGCCCTTGTCCAGCCGAGCAAGCTCGTCAGGATCCTCGACGCACGGGTAAGCGAAGTCCACGGCGATCCGTTCCCGGATCCACTCTCCGGCGTCCGCGTTGGCGCCCGAGGTGAGGATGCTCAACTTAGTCAAGAGGTCGCCGTCGGACACGTCCTCCACAGCCAGCGCGCCACCGGCGAGCGGCTTGGAAACATCCACGGCGCGGAGGGCGCCACGGACGGCGTTATCGTTCAGGTACCGGGTGACCGCCGCGAAATGCTCACCCGGAACCAGCAACGTGGTGGCGAGATTGCGCAGCGCACGCTCGGCGGCCGGACGCCATTGATCCTGCCCCTCAGCGAGGTCGATCAACTCGCCGCCAAACGGCATGCGCTCTTCCGGGACGCCGGTTGCGGCCGCAATGGCCGCGCGGTTTTCGATGCTCGACGGCGGCAGCAGCGACTTGCGCGACCGCAACGACAGGAGTTCCTGCTGGGCCGCCGCGAGTTCCCGCTTTTTGGTGGCGTGCCCGTCGAACGCCTCGAAACGAAGCTCCTTCAGTGCCTCCGAATCGTCCTTCAGCTCCGCCGAGCGGGCTGCTGCCTGCTCATGCGCCTGGTCCCAGCCCTCGGCTGACCACTCAAGGTTCAGTCCGGCGTCGGCCAGCGCCTTCCGAGCCGAATCTTCAACCTGCTGACGGAGCTTCAGGCCAACCCTGGCGTTCTCCAACGACTGCTCAATGGCCGAAATCGCGTTGCCGCCGCGGTTGTTGTAATCCAGTTCAAGGTCGCGGAGCTCTTTGGCCAAAGCGTCCCGCACCGTACGCTCAGCGGCGAGTTCCTGGGCCTTGGACTGGGCCAAGTCCTTGTAGCGGGCCAGCGTCTTGGCGTGCACCGTGACCGCGAGCTGCTGCTTGTACGCTTCAAACTCCTCGCCGGCCAACTCCCGCAGACGGTTCGCGTCCAGCAACGCCTGCGCGTACTCCTTGTTCAGCCCCGGAACGGGTGCCAACTGGTCGCGCTGCTGCCGGACATCCTCCAACCGCTGCCGGATGGACATCAGGTTGCTGAATTCCTCCACCACATCATCGGCCGCAGCCAACGTGGCCGGAGCGTCAAGTACCTGGTCGCGGAAGAAGGTATTAACGCTGCCGCCCAAACCCTTACCGGCTTGGATCACACGCAACAGCGGCAGCGCCTGGTCCGAGTTGATACCCAGGAGCCTCCGGAAACGCTCGGCGAACGCCTTGTGGACGTCGAAAACCTGCCCATCCGGGAAGATCGACTCCAGCGCGCCCTTGGTGAACCGCTTCTGCGCGATCCCCTCAATGGCCTCAAGGTCCAACGGCTTGCTGTCGATCACGTAAAAACGCCCGACGCTCGACTCCGTGCCGTTTTTCGGCAGATCGAACAGCGCCGACACCGTCACCTTCGTGCCGGCCGCGTTATCAAACGTCAGCGCGACGGCGGACCAGGTGGCACCCGGGCGCTGGAAGGCACTGGCGGAGCTGTCGCCCACCGCCTTATCACCAACCTTGCCGCGCATGTAAGTGAACGTGGTCCTCTTGTCCTCCACAGCACCGCCGGAGCGCTGGGCAGCAGCCTCATTCGAGCGCGGACGGGCATCAAACACCCGGAGCATCGCATCAAAGAGCGTCGACTTACCGACACCTGAGTTGCCCGTCAGAAGGGTCCCCTTGCGGTCCACATGCATGGTGTGGGCCCCGTGGAATGTGCCCCAGTTGACCACCTGCACGAGCGCCAAACGCATCTGGCCCGGGTTTGTGAGCTCACCGAGCGGGAGCATGCTTGCGATGGTCACTTGGTCATCCCGTCAGTCGTGGTTGCGTCCGCCTGCGCGATGGATGCCGGCCCCGCCCCTTCGCCGCGCAGCTGATCTTCGATCAGCTCGACGCGCGGCTTCGACAGGCCCGATGCCACTCCCGGTCCGGCATCCATCGCTCCGGCTTCGTCGTGCATATCACCCTTGGCGCCGACAGCTGGCTCAGAACGCTCGACGTCGGTGCTCACCTCAGCGGACCCGTCGCCTTCGGGGTCCTCGTCCAGGTCGTCATCTGAGGGCGTGGGTTGGTTGGAGTCGGAGTCCAGGTCCAGGAGGGGCTCTGTTCCGGATTCGTCGGCGGCTACTGATATCAGCGCCTCTATCTGGGCCGGGATGTCGCCGATGTTTTCGAAGGGCAGGGCCAGTGGGAGGGCGTTGCTGATGGTGTAGCTGTCGTCCAGCGGTGTGGGGAGGAGGAGTTGGCGGGCCAGGAGTTTGGTGATGGTGCGGGTGACCACGTCGGAGTCGCGCAGGGCGTCCTGCTGGCCTGCGGGTGTGTAGTTGGCAACGAGATCCGAGATTTCTTCGCGGGTGATCGTCGGGTCCGTTTGGGCGGTGACGTGGCGGTCCAGCAGGAGGCGCAGGCGGAGCAGGACGATGGTTTCCACGCGGCTCAAAGCACGCTGCTGCCGGAGGATGCTGGACCGGGAGCTCGCGCCGATGATTTCGGGATCGACCGGGCGGAGGACCGCGATTTTGCGGTCGTGATCGAGCTGGAGGGTGAGGAAAAGTTCGGACAGGCGGCTGCGGAGGATCAGCTGGTTGTCCAAGAGGGTGGTCCACAATTTCTCGTCGCGGCCGCCGTCGATGTACGGGCCTTTGAGGAGCTTCACCAAGGCGTGACGCACTTTCATGGGGAGCACGCCGGTGTCGCCGGGGAACAGGGCGGCGCCGTCAACGAAGGAGTCCCTCGGTGTCACCCGGAACGGATCCGCGTGGCTGATTTCGGCCGCCGGTTCCGCCGGTTCAGCCGTCTCAACACCAACCTCAACCATCTCCTCGGTGACCTCCCCCGCTTCGGCGACGTCCGGCGTCGTGCTTTCCTCTGTGGTGATTTCCTCAGTCATCAGAATCCTCATTCAGCGTGACGACAGGCAGGTACGCCGTGCGGATGCTGCCGTCGATTTGTTCGAAGTCGATGTGTTCCCAGGCGGCCCGGTCGAAGGCAGCGCCGCCCTGCAGTGCCATGGACAGCAGGGTGCGCATGGTGTTGATGTGCCGTTCTTCGGCGGGCAGGTTTTCCCAGGCGTCGCCCAGGGTGGCCGCGCCGGCCATGGCCGCCCGGACAGCAGCAGGCTTGGCCTTGCCGGTGCGCGCCGACCGGACCCGGTCGGAGTCGCTGAACGCGATGGGGTCGGCGAGCCGCGGGGGTGTGGCGAATTCGTCGGGGTCGAACAGTTTGACCATTGCCAGCGACTCGAACCCGGCGTTGAACAGGACTGGCCCTGGGATCAGGCTGGGCCGGTCCCGTTCGTAGGGCATGGAGCGGATGGCCTGCTCGGCTTCGGCCAGCACCTTGCGGAGGCTGACGGATTGCCGGACGTCGTCGCTCTGGATATACGTATTCAGGCTCTCGGAAAGCTTGCCGTAGATACGTTGGATCTGGCTGTGCTGCGTTCGCAGTTCGGCCACGAGGTTTTTGAGCGTTTCGCGGTCCTCATGGGTGAGGTCGTCGGCGAATTGCCTGCTCAACACTTCGCCGATCGCTGAGCGGAAGCGCAACTGCTGCTGTGGGTCCTCCAGGAAGGCAGTGAACGACCGGAAGGTGCGGCCCTCGGGGCTTTGGCGCAGCCGCTTGTCGGCCTCCAAAACCTGGGCCATGGTGGCGCCCTTGCTTAGGGACTCCTCGATGATCTGGTTGCGGAGTTCGCCCACCAATTCCTCGATACGGTCACGCATCTTCTTGTAGTCCGCGGGCAGGCTGGCGGCCAGGTCCAGGATGTTGCCGGCGGCTTCCACGGCTTCCTCGTCGTCCAGGAGGCCATCGAATTCGCCTGAGCTGATGTCCTCCACCAACTGCTGCCGCTCGTGGATTTCCTCCTCCAGGGCTTCCAACCGCGCGCTCTGGTCCGGGTTGGTCTCGTTGGCGAGCTTCTCCACATCGCCCAGAAGCGTGCCGAGCCGCGAGCCATTCAGCGTGGAACGCTCGCTGGAAAGGCTGTCCAGGAACGCCAGCACGCGGGCGGCGGGTTCCGTGACTTCGTAGACGATCTGGCCGGACTGATTGCGACGGGTCAGGAACTGCTTGCGCGTCCATTCGTCGCCGAACAGCTTGCCGTTCTGCTGGCCGCCCAGCGTCGGGTCTTGGCGCCGGAGCTGTTCAAGGAAAGCGTCGACGTCGGCGTGGAACTCTTCGAGGGGAAGCTGCGGCCGGGTGCGGGTAAAGGATGCTTGCAGCACCGCGATCACCCACGGTGCCGATCGGGTCAAAGCCCACGCAGGGCCTTTGGTCAGCTGCTCGAGGTCACGGAGCCTCGCGCTGATGGCGTCGGCGGAGGACATGGCTGAACGGGACAACTACTCTCCTTCAGCTGCTGCGAAACCTGGCTGGCAGCGGAAACTGCCCCGTACAAGGTTAACGCAGAGCGTCAGAGCCTCCCCACCGCAACCATTTCGTAACCTACCGTGCGGTATGGTTTCGATCCCATATCAACGGCGTCGCGAGGCGTTTCCGCTCTGGCCGGAAAGCACGCCCACCCCTAGTGTCAGAACATCGACGCAGCCACGCCGCGCCGACCCACGCACCGTCGCTCCGGGGGGAACCATGGATTTCGATTTCACTGCGCTGGAAACAGGCACCTACGTCGTTATTGGAACGCTGGTCTTCGCTGCACTTTTAGTGGCATTCATCGCAGCAGCAGCAATGGCAACAATCATTCTTATCGGCACTATGGGCATGGTCTGGTACGCCGTCAAAGGTGTTCTTGGTGGCCTTGTCCATGGCATTAATTTCGCGTGGGACCGCCTGGTTCACCACGCAGGACAAGTGGAAATTCCGGCCGAATTCCAGCCGCAGATTTCCTCTGGTACGGGTAGCTACCCGCGGGTAGCATTGAGGGACAGCTGAAGGGTTCCCACCCACGGCGGACCCTGGCTCCATCCGGCACAACCGGCTAGAGGAGTTACCCCATGACGTCCGCCACTGACAACAGTCTCGCCGCCGCAAGCGTCAACGCCACCGCAGAAGAAGCCCGCGCCGTCGCCGAAGCCGCGCGGGAAACCGAATGGAACCGGCCCAGCTTCGCCAAGGGCCTCTACCTGGGCAGCTTCGACCTCAGCCTCATCCACCCCTGGCCACAAGCACGGGCCGATGACGTGGAGCGGGGCGAGGAATTCATGGGCCGGCTGCTCACGTTCGCCAAGACCATGTCCGGCCGCACCATTGAACGGGACGCCAAGATTCCCGACGAGTACCTCAAAGGGCTCGCGGACCTTGGCGTCTTTGGCATGAAAATTCCTCGCGAATACGGCGGGCTGGGTTTGTCCCTGGTCTACTACGGCCGCGCGCTGGCCCTGCTGGGATCGGTTCATCCGAGCCTCGGCGCCCTCATTTCCGCGCACCAGTCCATCGGCGTCCCGGAGCCTGTGAAGGAATTCGGCACACCTGAGCAGAAACAGGAATACCTGCCGCGATGCGCCGCCGGTGCCATTACAGCTTTCCTCCTGACAGAGCCAGACGTCGGCAGCGACCCCGCGCGCATGGGCGCCACTGCCGTGTTGTCCGACGACGGCGGTTCTTACCTTTTGGACGGCGTGAAACTGTGGACCACCAACGGTGTGATCGCCGAATTGGTGGTGGTCATGGCCCGGGTTCCGGCACATACCGATGCTGACGGGACCGAGCACAAGGGCGGGATCTCTGCTTTCGTTGTGGAAATGGATTCCCCCGGCATCACGGTTGAGAACCGCAACGCTTTCATGGGGCTGCGTGGAATCGAAAACGGCGTGACCAGGTTCCACCAGGTCCTGGTCCCTGCAGCCAACAGGCTCGGCCGCGAAGGCCAAGGACTCAAGATTGCTCTCACCACTCTCAATACGGGACGGCTTTCCATCCCTGGTTTGTGCGTTGCTGCCGGAAAGTGGAGCCTGAAGATTTCCCGTGAATGGTCCAACGCCAGGACCCAATGGGGACGTCCCGTGGGCAAGCACGAAGCCGTGGGCAAGAAGATCGCGTTCATCGCCGCCACCACTTTTGCGCTGGAAGCGGTGTTCGAATTGTCCGCCGAGATGGCCGACGCCGGCCAGAAGGATGTGCGCATCGAGGCTGCGCTGGCCAAGCTGTGGTCCACTGAATTGAGCTGCCGGATCGCCGATGAACTGGTCCAGATCCGTGGCGGCCGTGGCTTCGAAACCGCCGATTCCCTTGAGGCCCGGGGCGAGCGCGCAGTCCCGGCCGAGCAGCTGCTCCGGGACCTGCGCATCAACCGGATCTTCGAGGGTTCCAGCGAGATCATGAAACTGCTGATCGCCCGCGAAGCCGTGGATGCGCACCTTGCAGCCGCGGGCGACCTCGCCTCAGCGGACGCGAGCCTGCAGGACAAGGCGAGGGCCGCCGTCGGGGCCTCTGGTTTCTACGCGAAATGGCTGCCGAAACTCGTGGCGGGTGCCGGCATGGATCCCCGGTCCTACGCGGAATTCGGGCGGTTGGCCAAGCAGCTGCGATTCGTTGAGAGGTCCTCGCGGCGGCTCGCGCGGCAGACCTTCTACGGCATGGGCAGGTGGCAGGCGAAGCTCGAGCACAAGCAGGCGTTCCTTGGCAGGATTGTGGACATCGGCGCTGAGTTGTTCGCCATGGCCGCGTGCTGCTCGCGGGCCGAAATGCTCCTTCGTAAGCACCCGGAACAAGGCGCCACCGCGTTCGAACTGGCAGAGGCATTCTGTGAGCAGGCACGTGTGCGGGTGGACGAATACTTCGACCAGCTGTGGAGGAATACTGACGACGGCGATCATGGACTCTCGCGCAAAGTCCTCGCCGGTGACTACGCCTGGCTGGAGGCCGGGGTACTGGACCAGTCCGAAGGCACCGGGCCGTGGATCGGTGACGCCTCGCCCGGAGCCTCAACCAAGGAGAACCTGCACCGCAACTATCGATGACGCGCTAGCGAACGTCCCCATCCACGTAGAACCAGCGCTTGCCTTCCCGAACGAAGCGGCTGACTTCGCGCTGGACGCCGCGTTCGCCGTCGAGCCTGTAGTGCGCAGCGAACTCAACCGTGCCCGTCGTGTCCAAGGGGCCGCCTTTCGACGTCGCGACGATGTCCAGCCTGCGCCACTGCATGTCCGGATCGAGGTCCATGGCCTCCGGCCGGGTGGAGGCGTGCCAGGTGCGCAGGAGGTAGCTGGGGTCCAGGACGACGAAGGCCGAATAGCGGGAACGCATGAGTTGGCCGGCAGTGGGCGCGTCGGCGTCACCGCGGTGGAATCGGGCGCAGCAATCGTCGTATTGATCCCCGGAGAGGCAGGGACAGGCGCCGTTGTGGAGTCTGGCAAGGTCAGGGGTCACGAGGTCCCAATCTGAGGCTGTAAATGAGAGCTGGGCAACATATTTTCCCATGCCATATAACAGCTTTGAAACAACCCCGCCAGAGTAGGGGGCGGCGCGTGATTCCGTCGGTGCTGGACCTTAGGCTAGATACGCAAGCTGGGTGGGCAATGCGCGCATCACAAAACGACAGCCAGGGGAGGCTACGTGGAGGATCCGACAACACTCGCCATCAACCTGACGTATTTGGGAACACTGGGACTCGCTGTCCTCATGTTCCTGGGTCTCGGGTTGGTCATCATCATCACTTTGGTGGTAGCGGGAGTCGGGCGGCTGCTGTCGATTATTCTCCTGGCGATGGTGGGGATTTTCCCGAAGAAGGAAACCACTCCCATCGTCCAGTTGCCGCCGCGCCCCGCTCGCGTCCCTGATCCCGTGACCGGCGTCGAGTCTCCTGCAGCTGTTGCATCGCCTCTGGATGACCTCGCCTATCTTGAAACTGGATCTACTGCGGTGCAGGCTCCCACAGCGGTTGCTACGGCTTCACAGCCTGCTGCCCCGGCGCCGGTTTCGAAAGTTGCCCCCGCGCCCATTTCGAAGGTTGCCGCCGCGCCGGCCGCTCCGCCGCCCGCGCCGTCAGCGGCGAAGCCCGCCGAACCTTCCGCCCCTCACGCGCCCAAGCGCGACCTCCTGGGAGACGTTCGACGACGGCTCTCGGGTGCGTCGGCCGCTGTCAAAGACGGCGCATGGAAGGCCAAGGTAGACCCCCGCAACCTTCCCAAACCTGCGGAGGTTAAGTCGGTGGTCGAAAACCAGGCCGCGCACCATCCGATTCTCGTGGCAGCCACCAAGGAACCGCCGGTTCTGGCGAAGGACTGGGCAGATGCCGTGGCCGAGGCCGATCGCCGTGCAGCCGCCCGCGCGCAAGCTGAGCAGCCGCCCGCCATCAAGGTGACTGTCCGCGACGTCGACGAGCCCACGCCGTCGTCATCCAATGGCACAACGCCAGGTCCGAAAACCCCGGATACTTCGGCAAAAACGACTGGCAATGGCAACGGAAAAACCGGCTCCGGTAACGACGGCAACGGCTCCAACGGCACTGGCAACGGCGGCAGCAACGGCAGCGGCAACGGCGCAAAAAAATCGGGCCCGAACACTTCCAAGAATGGGAAGTCTCCGAGCCCGATCCGTAAAGGTTCGCTCAGTAGCGCCAGCCGCAACTCCTAGCGGCTACGCAGCCAACTGCCGGAACGACGCGCCATGATAGATCAGTGGCTTTGACTCAAGGTTGATGGTGGTCGCTTTGACCTCCAGGACCACGATCGCGTGATCACCGGCGGGCGTCTCCGAGACAACTTCGCACTCGAAGCCCAGCACGGCACCGTCGATCAGCACCGCACCTGAGTCGCTCACGCTGGTGTCCAGCCCGGCGAAACGGTCGCGGGTCTTGGAGGCCAGTTGAAGGGCAGCCGCTTCCTGGCCCTCGGCAAGCACCGACACGCCCAAGCGCCGGGCTTGGCGGAGCTTCGGCCACGTTGTGGAGGAGTTCTGCACGGCAAACATCACCAGCGGCGGCTCCAGCGAAACACCCACGGTGAAGGACGAAGCCACCAAGGCTTCCGGCGTGAAGTCCACCATAGCGCTGAACGCGGCAACTCCGGACGGGAACTGCGCAAATGCAGCCTTGATGGCCGCCGTTTCTTCCACTGTGGTCTGTGTCATTCCGCTGTCCCCTGTCGTGTGTTGCTTGAGTTCCTTTCCCATAATTCACCTGCTTCCGGGAACAGCAATATTTGTTGATTCGAAAGACATTTGTGTTGCCGCGTGTCAAGAAATGTCGCGAAGTATGGCCTCTTCCATTACTTCGCAAGACGAAAAACGAAGAAGTTCTACCGCTTGCGTTTATGCCTCCGACGGCCGTGTGTAGCCTCGATTGAACATCCCGTCCGTGGCCACCTACTCACGCCCGGACACCGCCCATCAGCACAGTCCCACCACAGGAAGCCGACATGAGCCTCAACGAGCTACGAACGCTTGGACGCACTGGCGCCCTGATCAGCCCGCTCACGCTGGGCACCCTCAATTTCGGCACCGGCGCCGCACCCACGGGTCCAGCCGAGAGCATCCGCATCATCAAAGCAGCGCTGGACGCAGGCATCACCAGCGTCGACACCGCGGACATCTATTCCCAGGGCGAGGCCGAAACCGTGGTCGGCCAGGCCATCCACAGCCGGCGCGACGACGTTTTCCTCGCCACCAAGTTCCACGGCCAGATGGGTTCCAACCCGGCGCATGCAGGCAACTCGCGCCGTTGGATCGTCCGGGCTGTGGAGGACAGCTTGCGGCGGCTGAACACAGACAGGATCGACCTCTACCAAGCGCACCGCCCGGACTACAACACCGATCTTCTGGAAACCATCACTGCGCTGAACGATCTCATCCGGCAGGGAAAGATCCTGTACTACGGCACGTCCGTGTTCAGCCCCGCCCAACTTGTTGAGGCCCAGTGGATCGCCAACACCAACCACCTCACGCCGCCCGTGGTTGACCAGGTCCCGTATTCGCTCCTGGTGCGCGCCAACGAACGTGACGTTTTCCCCATCACCCAGCAGTACGGCGTCGGGGTTTTGAGTTATGGACCGCTCGACGGCGGGTGGCTGGCCGGTGGTTACCGCGTGGGTGTGGGCCAGCCTGAAAGTTCGCGGTCGGCTGCTGTCCCGGGCCGCTTCGACGTCAACGCCCCCTTCAACCAGGGCAAGCTGCACGCGGCAGACGCCCTCGCGCAGCTCGCGGCCCGGCATGGGCTGACCCTGATCCAGCTCGCTGTGGCTTTCGCCCTGAATCACCCAGCCGTCACCAGCGTCGTCATCGGGCCGCGCACCGAGGACCACCTCACCGACTACTTGAAGGCCGCAGACGTGGTGCTCAACGAGGCGATACTCGACGAAATCGACGACATCGTTGCACCCGCCGTGAACTTCCTTGAGCGCGACGCCGGTACCGTTGCACCGCACCTTGAGTACCCGGAATTACGACGCCGATAGCCTCCTTGCGTTGTGAGGCCTCCTTTGCGTGCTCTTTGACTCCGTTGAGGCGCAGAGCGGGCCTCGCAACAGACTCTTGACGGGGTTCGGCCGCGGCGTGATCCTTGTCCTAAGTGCTGCGGCACTCCGCAGCGTTTAGCTTCCAGTAGAACGCCGCCGTCCCATGTCCAAGCACCACGTCAAGCAAAGAGCAGCGAAAGCCGCCACCCCCGGGCAGCCGACCGAAGGTCCCCTGACCCACGAAGAACTGCAACTCTCCGGCCGGAACCATTCCATGCCGTTGGAGGCCCTGCACGACGACATCACGCCGGCAGGACTCCACTACCTGCTCATCCATTTCGACATCCCGCACGTTGCCGCCGATACCTGGCGGTTGCGGCTGGGCGGGGCCGTGGACCACAGCCTCGACATGAGTCTTGAGGACATCAAGGCCAGACCCGCCGTCACCATGCCAGTGACCATGGAATGCGCAGGAAACGGCCGATCCCTTTTAGAACCGCGTCCGTTGAGTCAGCCGTGGGTCCTCGGCGCAGTTGGCACCGCCGAGTGGACCGGAACTCCCTTGGCACCCCTGCTGGAGGAGGCAGGTTTGGCGAGTGACGCCGTCGAGCTTGTCTTTACCGGTGCCGACGCCGGTGTCCAGGGCGGCGTCGAAGAGCCGTATGCACGCAGTCTTTCGATCGCCGAGGCAATGCATCCAGAGGTCATGCTGGTCTACGCCATGAACGGCAGTCCCCTGCCGATCCAACACGGGTTCCCGCTCAGGCTGCTGGTTCCGGGGTGGTATGGCATGGCGAGTGTGAAGTGGTTGACGTCGATCGAGGCTGTGACGTCGCGGTTCATGGGTTTCCAGCAGGCGGTCGCGTACCACTACCTGCAAGGACCCGATGGGCCCGGGCTGCCCGTCACACACATCCGGGTTCGATCACTGATGGCTCCTCCCGGGATTCCGGACTTCTTCACACGCCGCCGCATTGTGGATGCCGGTCCGGTCATGCTGCACGGCCGCGCGTGGTCCGGCCACGGCGAGGTGGAGCGGGTGGAGGTGGGGATCGACGGCGAGTGGATGCCCGCTCATGTGGACCCGCCCGTGGGTGATTTCGCGTGGAGGTCGTGGTCCATGGTGTGGGTCGCGAGTCCGGGCGAGCACGTGCTGCGGTGCCGGGCGATGGATACGTCCGGCGCGCTGCAGCCCACTGACCAGGTGTGGAATTACCAGGGCATCGGGAACAACATGGCGCAGGTGGTTGAGGTGACGGTGCGGTAGTTGGTTCCTCCTGGCACCGCCGGGCGGGCCGGGCTCGGCGAGATCGCCGGAGCCCTGCGGGATCGCTGAAGCTTTCCGGCGTTCTCGCAGCTTTCCGGCGACTTCAGCGCTCTCGCCCGGCAAGCGACGCCCCGGTTAGACTCGTCTCAATCATGAGTATCCCGTCATCTTCACCGGCAAACGTCCGAGTCGACGCCTGGCTGTGGGCGATCCGCGCTTACAAGACCCGCTCGGCCGCCACCGCTGCCTGCCGTGCAGGGCACATCCGCATCAACGGGAACCCGGTCAAGGCGTCCCAAAACGTGATCATTGGCGACACCATCCGCGTCCGCGAATCCGGCTGGGAACGGATCCTCGAGGTGCGGCGCCTGATCGCCAAACGCGTCGGCGCCGAAGCGGCCTCACACTGCTTCACGGACCACACCCCTCCGCGCCCCGTCGCGCCCAAACTCGGGCTCCCCCAGCGCGACCGCGGTGCCGGCCGACCCACCAAGAAGGACCGCAGGGAGATGGACAAGCTGCGGGGGTAGGTGGTTGGGGCCGCCGCAGCTGGCACTTATCCACAGGCAGTTCGATTCGGCATGAAACCTTCTCCGACTCCGGCCTAGACTGACCGGCACAACGCCAAACAGCTGCTGGGGAGCCTGTCATGCCACGCCTTTCGTCTGCCACTTTTCCTTTAGTCCGGCCTTGGACGGCGGTCATGGCTCTCACTCTGGCGGTGCTTCTGAGTGGCTGTCAGGGTGGCCCCGCACCCAGCACGCAACTGTCCGAATCAAGCTCGACGACGGCGGCGCCCACCACCAGCGCTCCGGTTCCGACGGCTTCGGCTACTCCGGCTGGTCCGCCGACGTCCGCCGTGTACAAACCCGCGGATGCGAAGGGGAAGGCGCAGAACGTGCCGGTTCCAGTGATGCCGGAGCTTGCAAAGGAGAACTCGAAGGCAGGGTTGGAGGCGTTTATTGGGTACTGGTACGCGCAGCTCTCTTACGTGGACGAGACAGGCGACATGTCGTCATGGCTGCCGTTGATCACCCAAGATTGCCGGCTTTGTCTCCGTCTCCAAGAGTCCGGTGAAGATGGATATATCGACGGGCGGTGGCTGGCGGGCGGAAGGATCTCGGTCCCGGTAATTGAGGTGCAATGGGCGGGCGGCGATGCTACCCAGTGGTCAAAAGTGCAGGTCATTCAAGAGGGAATCAACTATTACAACGCCGACGGGACTACCGGTAGAGCCAGCGATGAAATGACGAACGATGCTTTCGCCCTTTTTGCGAAGTACGTCGAAGGACAGTGGGCGGTGACAGACCTTGGCCTTCTTTCATAGCCTGGGTCTGAACGGGGGCCATCTCCTTCACGTCGCCATTTCAACCGCAGTCGTGGCCGCCCAGATTCTCGGCGGGCCACTCAAAACTGAGGACGCGTGGGCATCCAACAACACGCGAAATGGAGGAATCGACATTGAGGCCCGATTCAGACAAAGTGAAGATGCCGCTCAGGCCGTCCCAGTGCTAGGTGGCTTATCAGCCTTGCCTGAGGACCCCAACCAGTACATGGCTGACACCCACTGCCGTGCCGATGGACCTGACACCAAGGACCCCGGTTGCGACGCCCTCGAATGCCCGGCAACCACAACCGGCGGAGAAGAAGGCACCCCCGTGATCTGGAAGGAAGCCCCAAGAGCGATCACCAATCCGGGCTGGACCGACTGGATCCCCGTCAGCGGACCCACCTGCCTCTACGACCCCCAACCCGAGAACGTCCTGGCCAACATCGCCGCACGCATCCTGACCGACTTCCAGCAACTGCCCGTCAACCCAGGAACCCTCGAAGCCCAGCCGTTCCCGCACACCCTCAAAGGCGGACCCACCAACTTCTACGCCACCACCGCAGAACAAGGCTTCGACGTCACCATCCTCGGCCAAGCCGTCCACCTCACCGCAACACCAGCCAACTACACCTACACCTTCGGCGACGGAGGAGCCCTCGGACCCACCCCAGTGGCCGGCTACTCCATCCCCGAGACCGACTGGCTCACCAACGACACCCGAACCAGCCACATCTACACCGAAACCGG
>NZ_JBFRDF010000023.1:0-30378 GCF_052113445.1 Paenarthrobacter sp. YAF11_1 | reverse complement strand
GTCCCATTCCGAACCCGGAAGCTAAGACCCACAGCGCCGATGGTACTGCACCCGGGAGGGTGTGGGAGAGTAGGACACCGCCGGACACACATTAGGCAAGAGCCCCGACCACAGGTCGGGGCTCTTCCCCTTTAACCACCACAACACCAACACCCCAGCGCCCTGACCCACCGGTAGAGTTGGTGGTCATGGAAAACCTCTTCAGCCACCCAGCCTCTGAACCCGAACCATCCCAACAGGCAGGCGACGCACTGCAGCCGCTCATCTTCACTGTTGTGGTGCCCACGAGTATTTCGCACGCTTTCCAGGGATTCACTGATCATCCGCACCTATGGTGGCCGCTGGAGCAGGAGAGCGTCTTCGGCGCGGGGTCCCATGTGGAGTTCGAAGAGAACCTGATTCTTGAGACGGCCGAGGACGGCCGTACGTCGGTGTGGGGCACTATTGACGATTGGCAGCCTCCGCTGTCCTTTCACGCCAGCTGGTACCCGGCCGGAACGCCGTTGTGGTCCACCGAGATCCGGGTTGTCTTTGGTGCCGTGGATGAGGGTACGGAAGTGCGTTTGATCCACGACGGCTGGGAAGGCGCCGAGGATCCTGCGGCGTCCCGGGCTTCCTACGCTGAGGGCTGGCCCCGCGTCCTGGCCTGCTACGAGAGGTTCATGGGCGGAGCCATTGCCTAGGGTCCGCCGGCTCCAGCCGAGTGATTGGCGTTTGCTGCGAGAGGTCCGGCTGGAGATGCTCAAAGACACACCCATGGCCTACGTGGAGAGCCTGGAGGCAGCTCGTCGGCAAACCGAAACGCAGTGGCAGGAACGTGCGGCTGCCATGTCCGGCGACAGCAGTTTCACGTTGATCGCCGATGCTGGCCAGGATGGCAGCAGTTTCTGCGGATTGATGCGCGTAGTACTCAAGCATCCCCAGGGCTCGGAGATTCCCCTTCAGGCCATGCTGGTCAGCGTTTACGTGGCACCTGAGCACCGGGGGCTGGGGCTGGCCGACGAACTCCTCAATGAGGCCTGCAAAGCCGCCGTGGAAGAACTCGCTGCCGGGAGCATCCAGCTCGGTGTGCATGAGGAGAACTCACGGGCACTGGCGTTCTACCGGCGTCACGGTTTTGAGACCACAGGTGCCAGCAGGTCATATCCGCAGGACACCTCCAAGCTTGAGCTCACCATGGAGCGCCGGCTGTCGTAGCAGGCCACTTGAGGAGCACCTCAAGGAGCTGCTAGAACGTACCTGCTTTGGGTACAGCGGTGCTGGAGCGCACCACCAGTTTGGTGGGGTGTTCGGTATCGGCAGGTTCCAGGACGAGGCCCTTGGTGATCGCGCCCAACAAGGTGCGGACTGCCAGCGCTCCTTGGCCTTTGGCGTCCTGGTCGATGGTGGTCAGGCCCAGGACGTTGCCCAGATCATGTCCGTCGATCCCCATGACGGAGAGGTCATCCGGGATGCGGAGCCCGAAGTCCCGGGCCGCGAGGATGGTGCCGATGGCCATTTCGTCGGAGGCCGCGAAGACGGCGGTTGGCCTGTCCGGCGCACTGGCCAGCAGCTGCCGCGCGGCGGCGTAAGCGCCTTCAATGGTGAAGTCCGCGGAAACGATCCATTCGGGCCTGACAGGACAGCCGGCGTCGTTCATTGCTTCTTCGAATCCGCTGCGACGCGTTCCAGGAAGATGGAAGTCCTGGTCGTAGGCCTCATTGCCGGTGATGTGGGCGATCTTGGTGTGCCCGAGGCCGAGCAGGTGGTTGGTGGCCTTCCGCGCGATTCCGGAGTCGTCGATCCGGATGGTTGATGCTCCGGGCAGTGGCCCGCCAATTCCGACGATCGGGCGGTGCATGGCGTGGAGCTGCTGAATTTCGGCTTCGCTCAGTTCCAGCGATACCGCGATGACCGCGTCCACCCGCTTGCGCAACAGGAAGTCGTTGAAGACGCTGTGCCGGTGCTCGGGGTTTTCCCCGATGTTGTACAGGGTGAGGTCGTACCCGGCCTCAAGCAGCGCGGCCGATGCGCCCTCGATCACGGCTGAGAAGAACCAGCGGTGGACCGAGGGCACCACCAAGCCAACGTTATGCGTGCGCCCGGAGGCAAGGCTGGAGGCGTGGTAGGACAGCACGAAGCCCAGCTCTGATGCAGCGGCGCGGGCACGCTCCCGGCTGGTAGGCGATACATTGCCCTTGCCGCTGAGCGCCCGTGACACGGTGGCAACGGACAGCCCTGCGCGCTCGGCTACGTCCTTGATGCCCGTCATGCCGCTCCTAGGTGAAATATCAGCTGACCGTCAGCCAGATTGTCTCCCCTGAGCCTAGTTGATCGGCGCCTGATGGAGCGGCGCTGCGCAGGATGGTGCGTCCGACCGGAAGCGGCAGTGGATCGGAGCCTGCGTTCATGATCACCAGGGTGTTGCCGTTAAGGTACGCCAGTGAGGACCCGGTGCAGTAGTCCTCGACCCAGGCCAGGGATCCTTGGCCGAGCCGGAGCGCGGCGCGTTCAGCGAGCATGGCCCGGTACAAGTTAAGGTGCGACGCCGGATCGGACTCCTGCAGGTCCCTCGCCAGTGTGGGCCAGGACTCGGGCTGCGGCACCCAAGGGCCCATGCCGCTACCGAACCCGGAGTGGGCTTCGGATGAACGCCAAGGGAGCGGCACACGGCAACCGTCGCGGCCGATGCGGGCTCCGCCGGTGCGGGCAAAGGTTGGATCCTGGCGCATGCTGCCGGGAATACTGGAGGAATCGGGCAGGCCCAGTTCTTCGCCTTGGTAGAGGTAGGCGCCACCCGGGAGGCCGAGCATGAACATGGTTGCCGCGGCAGCCCGGCGTCGTCCGAGTTCTTCGTTGGGTTGTGCGTCGTCGGGGCCGATGCCGTCTCCGTCGCGGGGACCCGGTCCGTCGTACCCGAAGCGCGAGACGTGCCGGACAACATCGTGGTTGGACAAAACCCACGTGCTGGGGGCGCCCACGGCGTCCAGGGACACCAAAGAGTCCGTGATGATGTGGCGCAGGCGGTTTACGTCCAGGCCGGCGTGCAGGTACGGGAAGTTGAAAGCCTGGTGCATTTCATCAGGGCGGACCCACTGCGCCAGCCGGGGGAGGGGGTCCACATTGGCTTCTGCGCAGAGGATGCGGTCCGGACCGTATTCTTCCAGGATGGAACGCCAGCGGCGGTAGATGTCGTGGAGGGCAGGCTGGCCGAACATCGGAGCGTCCTGGCCGGGGAAACCGTCGGAGCTGTTGCCGTCGGCGCGGCCACCCCAGTTGGGCAGGCCGGCCGCCTTGACCAGCGCGTGGGCCACATCCACCCGGAAGCCGGAGATGCCGCGGTCCAGCCAGAATCGGAGGACGCGTTCAAACTCAGCATGAACTGCCGGGTTATCCCAGTTGAAATCCGGCTGCGAGGAGTCAAAGAGGTGCAGGAACCACTGACCGGGCTCTCCGTTGGGCTCGGTGATGCGTGTCCACGCCGAACCGCCGAAGTGCGATTGCCAGTTGTTGGGCGGCTCGCTGCCATCGTGCCCCAGACCGTCGCGGAAGATGAACATGTCCCGTTGCACGCTGCCGGCACCCGCAGCAAGTGCTGCTTGGAAGGCGACGTGCTGGTCTGAACAGTGATTGGGGACGAGGTCCGCGATGACGCGCAGGTTGAGCCTGTTGGCCTCTGCGATGAGGGAATCGAAGTCGGACAAGGTGCCGAACAGGGGATCGACGTCGCAGTAGTCGCTGACGTCATAACCCGCATCCCGCTGGGGTGAGCGGTAGAACGGTGACAACCACACGGCGTCGACGCCCAGAGCCGATAATTGCGGGAGTTCAGCCGTGATGCCCGCCAAGTCTCCTACGCCGTCGCCGTTGAGGTCCCGGAAGGAGCGCGGATAGATCTGGTAGATCACCGCGGAACGCCACCATCCGTGCGCCGTGGAGGCATCGTGGACCGGGGTCAGATGCGTGAAAGCTGCAGTGGGCTCGTGGGTCGCAACCGAGAGCAATGAATCAACGGACATGGACACATCGTAGAAGAGAATTCTGAGAATTGTAAACGTTTCCAGCCCTAAGGGTACTGTCTTTGAGGCCTATAGGAGGCGCAGACCCTTCACGCTAAGGGATCTACAGATGCGGTGTGGAAGCGCTTGCGGCCCCGTTGTCGCGACACCATCGATAGGGGGTGCGTGGCTGCAAACGGGAGAGCTCCGCGGGAATCTGGGCGCTGCCTCCGACTGTAGGTCCCGACGGTGAGCCAGGCTGCCGTCACTGCCCCATGCCGCTCTGGCTAGACTATGAGCACTGAAAACGCTGCGAAGACTGCCGGTTTGGCGTGTCCGCGGCGCGCATGTGGAGGTAGTGCTTTGTCGGACGAAACGGCTGTGGCCGGTACATCAGCGGAACGCATCAAGGGCCGCACGGTGGGGCATGTGGAAGAAACCCGGCCGACAGACGGGCAAAGGGCGTTCCTGCAGGAATTGTCGGCAGGGCTCAGGCCTGAGCAAATGGCCGGCGACGAAGAAACCCTCACCGTCTACTCCATCGATCAGGGGCCGATGCTGGAGAGGCACCTGCCACTGGCCGTCGTCTGGGCCGAATCCGTGGAAGACGTGCAACACATCGTCCGCACTTGCGCAGCGCATCAGGTGCCGATCGTCGCCCGGGGTGCGGGCACCGGGGTTTCCGGCGGAGCGCACGCCACACCAGGCTGCATCGTGCTGGGCCTTGAACGGATGAACCGCATCCTGGACCTCAACCCCGACGACGAGACCGCCGTCGTCGAACCCGGCGTCATCAACGCCGACCTCAACGCTGCAGCCGCCGAACACGGCCTCATGTACGCACCCGACCCCGCCAGTTACAAGATGTCCACGATCGGCGGCAACGTGGCCACGAACGCCGGAGGGCTCCGGTGCGCCAAGTACGGGGTGACCCGCGATTCCGTCCTGGCCCTGGACGTCGTCATGGCCGACGGCTCCCTCATGCACACCGGCCACCAAACCTTCAAAGGCGTGGCCGGGTACGACCTCACCGCGCTGCTGGTGGGCTCCGAAGGGACACTCGGAATCGTGGTGGGCGTGACCGTCCGGCTGAAATACCTTCCCCGCGAAATCCACACCATCGCCGCGTTCTACCAGGACTTCCGCAGCGCAGCCGCCGGTGTGCTTGCCGTGGGCAAGGCCCGCGTCCAGCCCGCCATCATGGAACTCCTGGATAACGGCACCCTGGAGCAGCTCGACGAACTCCACCGCGGCGGCCTCCAAAAGCGCGGAAAATCCCTGCTGCTCATCCAAACAGACGGTTTCGGTGCGGCCGCAGAAGCCGACGTCGTCCGGCAAGTACTCGCCGACGGCGGTGCAACCGTCACCACCGAAGCCAGCGCCGAAGCCGAGATGCTGGTGGAACTTCGGCGCAACAGCCGCGGCGTGGAAGTGGACGACGAATTCCGGGTTGGCGAAGACATCGCCGTCCCGCGCTCGCGTCTGGTGGATTTCGTCGCCGAACTCGAAGCCATGGCCGCACGGTTCCAGGTACGCCTCAAAGTGGTGGCCCATGCAGGCGACGGCAACCTGCACCCCACCTTCTGGATGGAGCGAGTGAACCCGGCCACCGACGCCGACGCGTTGAGGCGGCTGAACGCGGCCCTGGACGAATCCATCCGGATAGGCCTGGACATGGGCGGCACCATCACCGGGGAGCACGGGGTGGGCCAATACAAACTGCGCTGGCTCGGGCTGGAACAACCGGAGCCTGTGCGGGAGCTGCAGCGGCGGATCAAGGAGCTGTTCGACCCCCAGGGGATCCTGAATCCGGGGAAGGCTATCTAGGCTCTCTTCGTGGTGCAGCCCGCGGTGGGTGCGGCCCGCGGTGGGTGCGGCCCGCAGTGGGTGCGGCCCGCAGTGGGTGCGGCCCGCAGGGCCGAAACGCTCGGCGCGCTCGGTCGTGCCTCCCTTAGACGCGCGCTGCCGCGTTCCAGCCCTGCGGACCGCCGGTGAGGGCCCTGCTGTGATGCTCTATCACTTCCCGCGTGGTGGAGGTGCGACGCTCTATCACTTCCCGCGTGGTGGGGTGTGACGCTCTATCACCTCCAACCCTTTTGCGGATCTCTGCTTCTCATCTTGGTATTCCAAACCTGTGATGATTGAAGTTTGTCTCATTTTATCGGGTTGATTGCTGGCATTTACTTTCCGCCATTCTCGTCCTAGGCTTACTTGGTATACCAAAGTTGCTATGAGGGGAATGACGTGCGCGAGAAGCGGCAGGCTGGAGCTGGACTGAGTCCGAGGCTGATGACGGGGTTGGTGTTGCTTGGGCTCGTCATGGTTTCCGTCAATCTTCGGCCGGCCATCACTACCGTTGCCGGGGTGATGAACCAAGTGCCGGGTGTGTTTGGTTTGGATCCTTCGCTTCTTCCGTTGCTGGGGACTTTGCCTGTGTTGGCCTTTGGGGTTTCGGGTCCGATTGGTCCCTGGCTGGCCCGACGTTGGGGGACCGGGCGGGCTGTGGCTGTTGCGTTGGTGGCCCTGGCTGTTGCGCTGATTGTCCGGGCGACAGTGCCCGCACTCTTGCTGCCAGGCACGTTCCTGGCCGGCATGGCGATCATGACCGCCAGTGTCCTGGTGCCTCAGATTGTCAAGGCAAACCATGGCACGGGATGGTGGACTGGACTGTGCACCATGGGATTCGGTCTGGGCGCTGCGCTCGGCGCCGGGCTGGTCCAGCCGTTGCAGCACCTCTTGGGCGGCAGCCTGCCGTGGGCTCTGGCCGTGTGGGCGGTGCCGGCACTGGTGGGTGCCATCCTCATTTACCGATCCGGAGGTACCCCCGCACACGGTGCCGGGCCGACGGCAGGTGGCAACGCGCCGTCGTCGGCCGGCACCAAAGTAGCCGGCACCAGCGAACCTGTCCCCGGGGAGCCGGCCATACCGCTCAGAAAGCAGCGCACTGCGTGGGCAGTGACCGCGTTCTTTGGCCTGCAGGCGATGCTCTACTTCGCCATCACGTCGTGGCTGGCGGTGTATTTGGTATCCCGGGGGCTCGGACCAGCAGAATCGGCGGCCCTCCTGGCGTGGTTCAGCCTGGCGGGACTTCCTGCAAGCCTGCTGGCCCCCGTACTCGCCAGCCGTCCCGGCATCTTGAAATTCCTGGCACCAGGGCTTGGATTGTCGGTGGCGCTCGCGCTCCTGGGTGTGCTCGCGGCCCCGGCTGAGCTGCAGTTCCTGATGGTCGGGATTCTGGGCGTGGTGCAAAGTGCTGGATTCGGACTCGCCATGGCATTGGTGGTGATCCGTTCGGCCGGACCCCAATCGGCCGGACGACTCTCCGCCATGAGCCAGGGCTTCGGGTTCGCACTGGCGTCCCTGGGCCCGCTGGGGGCAGGGTTGCTGCACACCCTGGCCGGCGGCTGGGAAGTGACGTTCTGGGTTCTGGCTGCTGAAGCCGTGGTGCTCGCAGGGGCAGGATTCTTCGCGATCCGCGGCCCCCTGGTGAGTGTGGAGCCGGTGCCGGTACCAGTTGAACCAGGATCCACACCTACCCTCGTTTGATCATCCCGCCGCACAAGGGTCTATGGAGCGAACCAGACTGGTGCCCTGTCCGGGCGCAGCCCTGCAGCGTATCCTCGGCGGTATGACGAACTCACCAGCAGGGACCGATCAGCCGAGCCCTCCAGCCACCGAAGTCCTGGAAACCAACGAATGCTGGGAGCTCCTCAGGGGTGTATCCGTGGGCCGGCTCGCGGTGTGGGTGGATGACCACCCGGACATCTTCCCCGTGAACTACAAAGTGGACCACGGAACCATGGTGTTCCGCACCGGTGAAGGCACCAAACTGCATGCCGCCCTCAGCGACGCCCCGGTGGCCATGGAGGCTGACAGCGTCAACACGGAGACTGGCGTGGCGTGGAGCGTGGTGGTCAGGGGCCAGGCAACTGCCGTGAAGCTGACCGAGGATGTCCTGGATACCGTCGGACTCCTCTTGTTCCCTTGGGAGGCGGGGCAAAAGGACCAGTTCATCCGCATCACTCCAAGCGAAGTGACTGGCCGCCGTTTCACGGTGACACCCCCGGTCACCTGGTGGACCCCGTTGGACGATGCACCGACAGCCCGCGGTGAGTAACTGATAACGCGCCGAAACCCGCCCCTGCCCGTAACCCGCACCGTTGTGCGGCATGGGGTTCGAACAAGAGCGGGTTTGGATGAGCGGGTTCAGAGGGGTAGCTAGACCAGTTCCAACTGGTCCGCCACGATCCTGCCCTGATGGATCACGGTCCGGTCCTTGCCTCGATCCATGACGGTGGAGGCCACCGTTTCGCCGTCCACCAGCAGCAGTTCCGCTGGGTCGCCAACCTCGACGCCGGGACGGTGGGCGGTGTCCTTGAGCCGGGTCGCGTTGGGGTCAAGGATGCTGGCGCCGCCGATGGTGGCGATGGCCAGGCAGTGTTCGATCAGCTCGTCCTTGCGGAAACCGTGGGTGAAAGCGAGCTGCCAGGTACGGTCCAACATGTCGGTGTTGCCGTAGGGGGACCAGTAGTCGCGCTGGCCGTCTTCGCCCAAGCCCAAGCGGACACCGGCCTCGGTCAACAGGGGGATGGGCAGTTGGCCGGCAGCCGATGGGGCAACCGATGCCAGGGAAACGTCCAACTCCGCGAACGCATCAATCAGCCTGCGGGTGGTGGCCTCGTTGACGCTGCCCAGCTGGTAGGCGTGGGACATGGTCACCTTGCCCTGCATACCCAGCGCGCGCGTGCGCTCAAGCACCAGATCCGTGCTGAACACACCCAGCTCGCCCGGTTCGTGGAGGTGGATATCGATGGGAACCTGGTACTTCTCCGCCAGGCCGAAGACGATGTCCAGGTGCTTGGCCGGATCCCGGTCCAAAGTGCAGGGATCGATGCCACCCATCACGTTGGCCCCTGCCTTCAGCGCCTCTTCCATCAGCTCAACAGTGCCCTCCTCGAGCAACAGACCGGCCTGCGGGAAGGCGATGATGTCCACGGACGCCTGACCGGCAAACTTCTCCTTGGCGGCAGCAACGGCGTCGAAACGCTCCAGCCTGCAGTCCACATCCACCTGCGCGTAGGAACGCACACGGGTGGTGCCCCGCGCGATCATCCGTCCCAGAGTGTCGTTCACCCGATCCTGCAGCGGGACCTCGGCGTTGCGCCAGTTCTTACGGTCGTTCATCATCATGGTCCACACGCCTGGACCACCCGTGTGTTCACGGAAGGGCAAGCCGATGCGGGTGGAATCGAGGTGGACGTGGACATCTGAGAACGACGGCAACAGAATCCGCCCCCGGCCGTAGACAAGCGTCACGCCATCGGGAACGCTGCGGGCCGGGTCGTGGGGTTCGACGGCGGTGATCTTGCCGTCAGCGATACTCACATCGCTGAGCCCTTGTCCCCAAGGACGGACGGCGTGGATCAGGGTGTTCAATGGGTGCTCCTTCGGTAGTGAATCTGTTGCATGTCTCTATTGCACGCCTGCCAGGACCGATGCCGCCATACCCGTGTGGTGGCAGGCAGGGGCGGCAGGAGTGGCAGGCGTGGGGATCTGGTCGATGCAGCGTTGGCGCTGGTTTTCGGGGAGGGTGCCGATCAGCGGGCAACGGGTGCGGAAGACGCAGCCGCTGGGCGGGTTGGCCGGTGAGGGCAGGTCGCCGCGAAGCCGGATCTTCACTTGTTCCCGCGCTGCGCGGGGATCCGGCAACGGCACTGCCGAAAGGAGTGCCTTGGTGTACGGATGCCCTGGATCGTTGAACAAGGCGTCGCGCGGCCCCTGTTCAACGATCTTGCCCAGATACATCACCGCAACCTCGTGGGAAATGTGCCGGACCACGGAGAGATCGTGGGCAATGAAAATGTAGGAAACACCGGTGTCACGCTGGATCTGCTGCAGCAGGTTCACCACCTGTGCCTGCACGGAGACGTCCAAGGCGGAGACTGGTTCGTCGCACACGATCACCGACGGGTTCAGGGAGATAGCGCGTGCAATGCCCACCCGTTGCCGTTGCCCACCGGAGAACTCATGCGGGAAGCGGTTGTAGTGCTCCGGCTTGAGTCCCACCTGGTCCAGAAGTTCCTTGACCCGGTTCTTGAGCCCACCCGGCGGGCTGATCTTCTGCGCCACCATGGGAGCCGCGATGGCTGTGCCCACGGTCTGCCGGGGATTCAGGGAAGCAAAGGGATCCTGGAAGATCATCTGGACCTTGCGCCGGAAGTTGTACAAATCCTTGCCGCGCAACCCGCTGATGTCCACGCCGTCGATCATGATCCGCCCGCCCGTTGGATCCAGGAGGCGGGCCACCATGCGGCCGGTGGTCGACTTACCGCAACCGGACTCACCCACGAGCCCCAAAGTCTGGCCTCGGGCAAGGCTGAAGGACACGCCGTCGACCGCTTTGACTGAGCGCTTGGCAGCCCCCGGAAGGAGGCCGCCCTTCAGCGGAAAATGCTTCTGAAGGTTCTCCACCTGGAGAATGGGTTGATGTTCCATGGCGGGTCCTAACGCGAATTCCGGATGGTAATGATCTGCGGGCCGCTCAAATGGCACCGTTTTCCGTGCCCGTCCTCAACCCGGAGCTCAGGGCGTTGGCTGACGCAGATGCCGTCGTCGGCCAGTTCTGCGTACTGGCACCGTGCGCTGAAGATGCAGCCCTTGGGCAGGTCAAGGAGCGACGGCGGCTGGCCGGGTATGGGGTTCAGCCGGCTGGAAGAGCTGTTCAGCGTGGGCATCGAGTTGAGCAGGCCCAGCGTGTACGGGTGCTGGGTGTCGTAGAAGATGTCATCCACAGGGCCGGACTCGACGCATTGGCCTCCGTACATGACCAACACGTTGTCGCAAACCTCGGCGACGACTCCGAGATCGTGGGTGATCAGGATCAACGCTGAGTTGCTTTCCTCCTGGAGCTCGGACATCAGGTCCAGGATCTGGGCCTGCACCGTCACATCCAGCGCAGTGGTGGGCTCGTCGGCGATCAAGAGCTCCGGCTCACAGATCAATGCCATGGCGATCATGGCACGCTGGCGCATGCCACCGGAGAAGTGGTGGGGGTACTCGTCGTAGCGCTGCTCAGGGCTGGGGATACCCACCCTTCCCAGCATGTCGACGGCGGCCGCCCGGGCCTGCTTCTTGCTCGCCTTGTTGTGGACCAGGTACGCCTCGGCGATCTGGTGGCCCACAGTGTAGAAGGGATGCAAGGCAGATAAGGGATCCTGGAAGATCATGCCGATGTTGCGTCCACGGAGCTGGCGCATGGCCGATTCCGGGATCGCAACAAGGTCCTTGCCCTGGAACATCGCCTGGCCGGTGACCTGCGCCGAGGTGCCCTTGAGCAGGCCCATGAGCGCCTGGCTGGTGACGGATTTTCCGGATCCTGATTCGCCAACGATCCCAAGTGTCTGGCCGCGTTCCAGCGCGAAGTCCATGCCATTCACTGCGGAGACAACGCCGTCGTCCGTTGGGAATTTCACGGAGAGGTTCCGGACCTCCAGGAAAGGGGCGGTGGCTGTACCGCCGGCAAGTGCGCTCGCGGTAGTTGTATTCAACTGGGTCATTGGAGCCTCACTCGGGGATCGATGGCGGCGTAGGCGAGGTCCACCACAACGTTGGCGACGATCACGAAGAACGCGGCCAGCATGGTGATGGCCATGGTGACGGGGAGGTCGCCGGAAATGGCGGCGTGCACAGCCGTGAAGCCCAGGCCGGGGACGGAGAAGATCTGTTCCGTGAGGACCGCGCCGCCCAGAAGGAGGCCAATGTCCATACCGAGCATGGTCACCACGGGAGTGATGCCGGCCCGCACACCGTGCTTGAACGTGACAGTCCGCGGCGCCAAGCCCTTGGCACGGGCAGTCCGGATGAAGTCCTCACCGAACGTCTCGATCATGTTGGTCCTGGTGACACGGATGTAGGAAGCACTGAAGAGCACGGCCAACGCAATCCACGGCAACAAGTAGTTGGCCACCCATGCCCCGGGCCCCTGCGGGCCAAAGGGGCTGTTGATCTCGTTGGTGGTGAACGGCAGCAGGTGGAGCTGGTTGACGAACAGGAGCAACAGGAACAGGCCGGTCACCGGGATGGGCAGCGAGACACCCACGGAGGCCGCGCCAACAATGAACTTATCCATCGGGGACCCCTTGCGCAGGGCAGCCAAAAGGCCCAGGCCGACGCCGGTGATGGTCCACAGCACCAGCGCGCCGATGGCCATGGAGAAAGTGTAGGGGAGCGAGCGGGCGATGATGTCCGCTACGTTCTCATTGGTTTGGAAGGACTTGCCGAGGCAGGGCCACTCACACAGTGTCTGGGCGCCGGGGGCACCGATCATCCGTGAGGAGAAGAGCCCGCGGATGTAGTCGGCGTACTGGACCAGGAAAGGCTGGTCCATTCCCAAGGCAACGCGGGCCTCGGCGACGCGTTCTGGCGTGCATTCCTGCCCACAAGCAGCAGCCGCGGGGTCCGAGGGGCCCAGCTGGAAGAGCGTGAAGGTGATGAAGCTGACGGCGGCGAGAAGCAGGACCAGAGATCCGGTCCGGCGAAGAATGAAAGTCATCATGGTGGTGGTTGCGGGCCGCCCGCTGGTGCAGGCGGCCCGCTTCTCCTTCTGGACTATGTGGTTTTCGAAGCCCGACTATTTCTCGACGCCGACGATCGAGAGGTCGATGCCGCCGAAGAAGTAGCCCACCTGGGCATTGCGGACGTTCGAACCCACCACGCTGTTGGTGTGGCTGCGGATGAGTGGCACGATCGGGTACGTCTTCAACGCCGATCCGAAGGCCTCGGACCACTTCTTGCCCAGTTCCTCGGAGGTGCCATCCGTATTGCGGAGATCAAACATGGCCTTGGAAACCACGGGATCGAAGTAGCGGGACGTGTTGGAGAAGCCGTAACTGGTGCCCTCGTTGTTCGGGCCAAGCAGTGGATCTGCGGAGGTACGGATGGACGCAGGATCGGCGCCACCGCACCAGCCGGAACGGCCCATGTCCGGGAGTTGCTCGCTGGCCAGGATGGAGTAGTAGTTCGGTGCGGGAATCGCCACCAGTTCCACCTCGATGCCCAGGGCCTTCAGGTTCTGCTGCACCACGGTGCCCGTGTTCTTGAAAGCATCCCGGTTGTTGGCGTAGCCGTACGTAAGGCTCTTGGGGTAGTCCTTGCCTTCCAGAAGCTTCTTGGCTTCCTCCAGCTTGGGCTTCCCCGTGGGATCCAGCTCCAGTTCGGTCTCCACGTAGCCACGCATTTTCGCGTTCAGCGGGCTCTGGGTGATCTCGCCAAAGCGACGTCCGCCGTACTGGACCAGGATGGACTGGCGGTCCAGCGCCAAGGCGATGGCCTTGCGGACATCCGGGTCCTTGATCTTTTCCGTGTTCAGGCTCAGGACGTCGTTGCATCCCAGGAGACCGGAGGCGACGCGGTCCTTGACCTTGGCATCGGCCAGTTTGGCGGAGTCAGAGGTCTGCAGGGCGCCGTTGGAGTCCAGAGTGATGGCGTTCGGGTCCGAGTCGGCCAGCAGCTGCTGGCTGATGGTGGCCTGCGACGTGGAGAGCGAGAAGCTGAACGTGTCCGGAAGGGCCGAACGGTTGGGGTCCGTGGCGGGATCCCAGTGCGGGTTGCGGACCAGCTTGAGGGACTTGCCGCGGTTGTACGACTCCACCATGTAGGGCCCCGAGGAAACGGGGTGGTTGGTGTAGTCCAGCTTGGTGTCCTTGGCCTTCGGAACCGGGGCCGTGTTGGACCGCGATGCCAGGGCCGGGAACTCCGCGAACGGCTTCTTCAAGTGGAAGACCACGGTGCGGTCATCGGGTGTTTCAACCGCCTTGAGCACAGCGGAAGGATCCTTATAAGGTCCCTTGTACCCACCGGCGTCGAGCGCTGCATTCAACTCCTGCGGCGCCTGGGTGAAGACGTCCTGCGCGAAAGTCCGCTCCACGCCGTACTTGATGTCTGCCGAGGTGATGGGCGTGCCATCCTCGAACTTCACGCCTTCCTTAAGGGTGAACGTCCAGCTCAGGCCGTCATCGGAGACCTTGCCTGTATCGGTCGCAAGGTCCGGGACCACTGTTGGCGGCTGGCCTGCGGTTTCCTTGGCCATGGTCAGCGTGCGGTAGTACAGCTGGCCGACGTTGGCGGTCTGGACATAGTTGCTGTTGCCCGGATCCAGGGTCTGGAAATCGGAGGACATGAGGACGTTGATGTTGCCGCCCTTGCCGTTGAAGCCGGACTTGACCACGTTGGGGGCCAACTCCGTGACCGACCCGGCCGACTGGGAACTGCCGGGCTGGCTTTGGCCGGCGCCGCAGCCAGTGGCTGCCATGGCGATCAACACCGAAAGTGCCAGTGCTCTTGCAGGGGTTTTCATGATGCTCCTTGTGAGGGGGTGAAAGGCGATGCGGGGGATGAGGGCTAGTGGCGCGAGGCTTTGGGATCCAGGGCGTCGCGGACTGCGTCGCCCAGAAGGTTGAAGGCCAGGACGGTGACGATGAGCATGATGCCGGGTACGGCGAGGAACCACGGATCACTGAGGTACCAGTTGCCGGATTGGGCGGCGTTCAGCATCTGCCCCCACGACGGTGTGGGGTCCTTGACGCCGACGCCGAGGAAGGACAGTGCCGCTTCTGCCGAAATGTTGGTGGGGATCAGCATGGTGGCGTATACCAGGACGACGCCCATGACGTTGGGGATGATCTGCCGGAACAGGACGCTCAGGTGGGAGGCGCCGAAGGACCTGGCGGCTTCCACGAATTCGCGCTCGCGGAGGCTGAGCACCTGCCCGCGGACGATTCGTGCGAGGTAGGCCCAGCCGAAGAAGCCCAGGATGATCACCAGCGAGGCCATGGGCAGGAAGCTGCCTTCACCCAACGGGGTATCCCTGAGCCGCGATTGCAGGATGGGGGTCAGGGACAGCACCAGGAGGAGGTGCGGGAAGGCCAGGAACAGGTCCATGATGCGGCTGATGATGGCGTCGGTCTTGCCGCCGAAGTAGCCGGCGGCCGCTCCGAGGACCGTTCCCAGGACCACTGACACTGCGGTGGACAGCAGGGCGATGGTGAGGGAGACCTGCCCACCGTGGGCGAGCCTGGCGAACAGGTCGCGGCCCAGTCCGGGCTCGACGCCCAGCCAGTGCTGGGCGGACGGGTAAATGTAGCCGGGGAGCGGCAGCCCTGGTGTCTGGAAGTCATCCAGTACGTCCGGGCCGGTGTTGGAGGTGAAGGGGTCGTTGCCGGACATGGCACTCAAGACGGGAGCCAGGATGGCGAAGAGCATGATAGCCACCACCACGCACAGGCTGAGGAGGGCGATCTTGCTTCGCCGGATCCGCATCCAGGCGGTGGCGAGCAGGGAGCGGGCCTCGGCGGGTGCTTTGGCCTCCGGCGTCGTTGCCGGAGGAAGCGGCGGGCTTCCGATGCTTGGTTCGGACTGTAACTGGGTCAACGGTTCTGCTCGATTCATGATCCAAGGAGCTGGCTCCGGAGTTCTTGTATACCAAAATAGACTAGATCAGGATTGGTGCGATGTAAATCACAAATAATGTACTGTTTGGAATACCAGAGAGTTTCTTTTGGGATCTGTACCACATGAGGAAGAGGAGTTGCGGTGCCCACCAAGGTCACCGCCCGGTACGTGCTGGGTCATCACAAGGGACGTCACGTGCTGCTGGAGGACGCATGTGTGGTCTACAGCGGCGACGCCATCGACTACGTTGGCCACGACTACACGGGGCCTGTGGACGAGGAGCTCGACGCAGGGGATGCCTTGCTGATGCCGGGGCTGATCGACCTCGATGCCCTGACGGACATCGACCACCTCATCCTGGACAGTTGGGCCGGCCCGGAGCAGGCCAAGGGGCACCAGTGGTCCGAGGACTACTTCCGCAACCGTCGGGCCAACGTCTTCACCGCCGAAGAACGCCAGCAGGTCCGGGAATACGCCTTGATTCAGCTGATCCTGCACGGCATCACCACGTACATGCCCATCGCGTCCGAGGTTCATTCCGAGTGGGCTGAACCCTTCGAGGAACTGGTGGGGATGGCGGAGACCAGCCGGCGGCTTGGCCTTCGGGGGTACCTTGGCCCCGCCTACCGGTCGGGCGTCAATGTTGTGCTGGAGGACGGCAGCCGTTCAGTAATGTTCGACGACGGTCGCGGCCGTGAGGGACTGGCCGGTGCCCTGCGCTTCCTGGACCATGCAACGGAACTCAATGACCCGTTGGTTAACGGCGTCCTCCTCCCGTGCCGCATAGAGACCCTGGACCTCGAGTTGCTCAAGGAAACAGCGGCGGCCTCCAATGAGAGGGACGTCCTGGTCCGCCTGCACTCGCTGCAGGGCTTGGTTGAACGTGAGCTCATCCAGGAGTGGCACGGCGTGACGCCTCTGGAATTGCTGGACCAGGCAGGGCTGTTGAACGAACGCCTCTTGATCCCGCACGCGACCTACACGGACCGGAATCCAGCAGTGTTCGGTGAGGATCGGGGCGATCTCGCCCGGCTGGCGGACAGCGGTGCCAGCATCATCCACTGCCCACTGACCTCCATGCGCTACGGGAGCACGCTCGACTCGTTCAAGGCCTACAAGGAGGCGGGCATCAACATTTCGCTGGGCACTGACTCGTTCCCACCGGACCTCATCCGGGGCATTGACTCCGGTGTGCAGCTCGCCAAGATCCTGGCGGGCTCCAACGACGCCGGGGACGTTGCCGGATACGTCGACGCCGCCACGCTGGGTGGAGCGCAGGCCTTGCGGCGGCCGGACTTGGGGCGGCTGGAGCCCGGCGCCCAAGCAGACATGGTCGCTTTTTCACTGGGCGACCTTCGCGACGGCGTCCACGAGGACCCCATCCGAACCCTCCTCCTGAATGGAACAGCGCGCCAGGCCGTGCTCTCCGTGGTGGCAGGACGGACCATCATGGCAGACGGCGTGATCGCCGGAGTTGACCTGGACTATTGGCGCTCCAAGGGCCAGGAGCTGTTCGACAAGATGCGCCGCGCCTACACTGTGCGGGATGCCCGGAACCGACCGGCCGATCAGCTGTTTCCTCCCGTGTATGCTCGGTTGGAACGCTGACCGGCGCCGTCCGGCACATGGAGCGTACGCCGGCATGAAGGGAAGTTTGACAGTGGCTGAGGCGATGCCGGACACCGGAAACGGCCGTGATGATGAGGCGCGTGCGGAGAACGTCTACCAACTGGTGTTGGAAGGGATCGTCACGGGTACTTACGCGCAGGGCATGCGCTTGCGCGAACGCGAACTCTCCGAGCTCTACAACGTGTCCCGCATACCGGTCCGGGAAGCCATCCAGCGCTTGGAACAGGACGGTTTTGTGGCGACGTTCCCGCGCCGTGGTGCCGTGGTGCGCCAACTGACACTGACGGATGTCAACGAGCTCTTCGATGTCCGCCTGTGCCTGGAAACCTTCGCCGCGCGGATGGCCGCCACCAGGGTTGCCGAGGGAAGCGACGGCGGACGCCTCCAAGAACTCATGGAAGCGTCCAAGACTGCCATCGACGAGGACCGGACTGACGACGTTGCCGTCATCAGCGCCGAGTTGCACGCCGAAATCGTGCGCCTGTCCGGCAACCGGCTGCTGATCGAGTCCGTGAAACCCCTCTTTGGCCGGATGCGCTGGATCTTTGGGCTGGCCCACAACCGCAGCAACGAACTTCAGCGCGACGAGCACACGGAGTTGTGCAACGCGATCCTGAAGGGCCGGCCGGACCTGGCTTACTCGCTGGCGTACTCGCACATCGAGCTGGGCCGCGAACCGGTCCTGGCTGGCCTCGCTGAAACCCTGGAACCGTGAGTTTTCGTACAGATAACGCCCTTTAGAGGCCCTCTTCCGGGCGTTATCTGTACAAAAACTCCGCTAGTCGTCGGCGTCCGGGTATTCGTCTTCGTCTTCGTCGTCGTACCTGCCGGATTCCTCCACCTCGACCTCAAGGATCTTCAGCAGCTCCGTATCCGGGTTCAGCATGATGGCAGCCTCATCGCGGCGGTGCTGCAGCACAGTGTCCAGATAGGACTGAACCGTCTCCGCCAAGGGGACGTACCTGTCCTGCTTCTGGCTCATGTACCAGCGGTGCTCCAGGACCTCGTGCACCACTTCCGCGGGCTCCAGCTTCCCGGCCAGGTGCCGTGGAATGGAACGGACAATGGGCTCGAAGATCTGGCTGACCCAAATGTGGGCGCTGATTTCCTCGTCCAGGTCCGGGTTGTTGTCCGCCCGGAACTGGTCCATGTCGTTCAAGAGCCTGCGGGCCTGGTTCTCCTGGGCGTCCAACCCGGTCAGGCGCAGCAAGCGACGCTGGTGATGACCGGCGTCGACCACTTTGGGCTGGAGCTGGATGGTGGAGCCGTCCGCCGTGGTCTTGATGGCGTATTCCTCCACGTCGAAGCCCAGCTCGTTGAGGCGCCGGATGCGGGCAGCCACGCGCCACCTTTCGCCGAGTTCGAAGGACTCCTTCTCCGTCAGCTCGGTCCAGAGCCGGCGGTAGCTGTCCATGATCAGCTCACTGGTGGCGACGGGATCCACCTTTTCCTCGATCAGCCCGCCGTCCAGCAGGTCCATCAGCTCACCGGCGATGTTCACGCGGGCGATTTCGAGGTCGTATTCACGCTGGCCCATGGAGAGGTCCGGATAGAGTTCGCCCGTTTCGGCGTCCACCAAATAAGCGGCGAAAGCGCCGGCATCACGGCGGAACAACGTGTTGGACAGCGAAACGTCACCCCAGTAGAAGCCCACAAGGTGCAGGCGAACCAGCAGCAGGGCCTGCGCGTCAATGAGCCGGGTCAGGGTGTCCTTGCGGAGCATTTGCGAGAACAACGCCCGGTACGGCATGGAGAACTTGAGGTGCCGGGTTACCAGCACAGGGTTCAGCGGCCGGCCATCCGCGGTGGTGCGTCCGGTGATCACAGCAACCGGCTCCACGCAGGGAACATCCAACCGGGCCAGCTTCCGCAGCATGTGGTACTCGTGGCGGGCCACGTGCTCGGAGGTTTCCTTGATGGCGATGACCGAGCCACCCAGGTGCGCGAAACGCACGATGTGCCGCGAAATACCGCGGGGGAGCGCCGCAAGGTTCTCGGCCGGCCAATCCTCCAAGGCAATGTGCCACGGAAGATCCAACAGTTCCGGGTCGGCCGCAGCCGCCGTGATGTTCAGGGAACCGATAACACTCGCTGGCGGTGCGGTGTCCTGCGCACTCGCGGCTTCAGTGCGGGGGAGCTTGCCGATCTGCCCGTAATCGGTAGGTTCGTCGTGCCACTGGGCTCCGTTTTGCTCGCTCATGCCTCAATTGTTCCGTACTTAGGGGTGGAGGACGTTCCGGCTTCGGGGAACGGCCACTTCGAGGTGGCTGACCACTCGACGTCGGGTGCGGCCTGGAAGGCGACGCCCTGGTGGGCGAGCCGCTCGCCCAAGGCGCCCAGACGACGTCGGAAGTCACCTGCGTTGCGGACCTCCTGGCCGGACCACGCGACTTCCGCGAGGGAAACAGCCCGGGGGTAAAGCAGCCAATGCGCCTGCTCATTATTCCGTACGGTTTCTGTCCACAGGGGTCCTTCGACGCCGAGGATCTGGTGATCCTTGAGGCCGCCCTGGGCAGGATCCCAGTTGTAGTACTCGGCCCAGGTGAAAGGGCCGCCTTCAACCCATTCGAGTCCGATGGGGCTGTCAGACGCGTACTTTTGGTCCAGGTAGGTATTGGCGGCGGGTGACATGATCACCTTCGCGCCGCTTTCTTCGGCCTGCCGGACCACCGGGGCGAAGTCACCGTGCCAGTACTGGATGACGGCACCTTCCGGGAGTTCGACGGCGGCGAACTCGTTCCAGCCCACCACCGTCTTGCCGGTTTCGGCTCCGATCCGGACGAACTGCTGCACCATGGTCACGTAGTCGTCATGTCCTGTGACGTGGGCTTCGTCGCCGCCGACGTGGAGGTAGGGCCCTGCCGTGATGGCGGCAAGTTGCCCGAGGACTTCGCGGACGAACTCGTAGGTGACCGGCAGGTCAGCGGTAAAGGTGGACCATCCCACCTCCGAGGTGGTGCTCATGGGCTTCGCCTGACCATCGGGATTGAGCTGGGGAATCGCTGCGAGGGCGGCGTTGACGTGTCCCGGGAGGTCAATCTCCGGGATCACCAGCACGTTCTTGGTGGCGGCGTAGGCCTGGATGTCCTTGAAATCCTGCTGCGTGTAGAAACCCGCGCGCCCGCGGGCAGGAACCGCTGTAGGGACCTCCACGGCGCCTTGTCCGCCCAGGGCAGTCAGCTGGGCGTAGGGCAACCCCGAAGGGTTTTGCTCCGGGTCGTGGATCTCGATGCGCCACGACTGGTCGTCCGTGAGGTGCAGGTGCAGGGCGTTCAGCTTGAACTGGGTCATGACGTCGATCTGCGCCTTGACCTCCTCCACCGTGAAGAAGCTTCGGGCAACGTCCAGCATCAGGCCGCGGTACGCGAACCGCGGCGCGTCGGCGATGTCGACGGCGGGAATCACCCATTCGGCGTTGCTTGCGTCCGCCTTCTCAACGGACGCAGGGAAAAGCTGGCGGAGCGTCTGGACCGCATTGAAGAGTCCGGCCGGAGTGGAGGCCGTGAGCCTGACGCCACCCTCGGTGACGCTGAGCGTGTACGCTTCCGGGCCGCCGTCGAACGCTTCCGCGAACTCAAGGGAGATGTCACCGGGGCGGGTGTCCTCAACGATGGGCAGTTCGAAACCGGTGCCGGCGCGCAGCAGCGAGGCCAGTTGTTCGGCGAGCTCCGTGGCTGGGGCCGTGGCGCTGATCCGTGCTGTGGGGGCAAGCGTGAAGGCAGGGCTGTCCTGGAGTGCGACGTGGGAGGGGCGGGGGATCAGGGTGTCCGTCGTGTTCATGCCATTCTTTCGCAGGAGTTAGGTTAACGCGAGAGCGGCCCGACCTGGAGGGGTCGGGCCGCTTTCATGCGGAGCTATGTGACTGCCGGTGGGACTAGTCGCCCAGGCGGAGGCCGGTCTTGGTGTCGAACAGGTGCACGTGGCCGGACTGCGGACGAACGAAGATGGACTCGCCCTTCATCGGGGGGCGACGACCATCGACGCGTGCAACGATGTCGTGGCTCTTGCCATCAAGGATGGTGTGGCCGTAGACGTAAGCGTCGGCGCCGAGTTCTTCGACGACGTCAACCTCAACCTGGAGGCCTTCGCCGTTGCCGACGGTCTCAAGGTCTTCCGGACGCGAACCGACGGTGACGGTCTGGCCGTGAGCCTCTTCGAGGATGTTGCGCGGCACGGGGTAAACCGTTCCGCCGAACTGGACACCGCCGTCGACGACCGGCAGTTCCAGCAGGTTCATGGCCGGGGAGCCGATGAAGCCTGCAACGAAGACGTTCTGCGGGCGGTCGTACAGGTTGCGCGGGGTGTCAACCTGCTGGAGCAGGCCGTCCTTCAGCACTGCGACGCGGTCACCCATGGTCATTGCCTCGACCTGGTCGTGCGTCACGTAAACGGTGGTGACACCCAGGCGGCGGGTGAGGGATGCAATCTGCGTACGGGTCTGGACGCGGAGCTTGGCATCAAGGTTGGACAGCGGCTCATCCATGAGGAAGACCTGCGGGTTACGGACGATTGCACGGCCCATGGCAACACGCTGGCGCTGACCACCGGAGAGTGCCTTCGGCTTGCGGTCCAGGTAAGCCTCAAGGTCAAGAAGCTTGGCGGCTTCGCGAACACGCTCGGCGCGCTCTTCCTTGGAGATGCCGGCGATCTTCAGTGCGAAGCCCATGTTGTCTGCAACCGTCATGTGCGGGTACAGAGCGTAGTTCTGGAAGACCATTGCGATGTCGCGGTCCTTCGGCGGGACATCAGTGACGTCGCGGTCACCGATCAGGATGCGGCCGGCGTTGACGTCCTCAAGGCCTGCGAGCATGCGCAGGGAGGTGGACTTACCGCAACCGGAGGGTCCAACGAGGACCAGGAATTCGCCATCGGCGATGTCGATGTTGAGTTTATCGACGGCGGGCTTATCTGTGCCCGGGTACAGACGCGTAGCGTTATCAAAAGTAACTGTAGCCACAGTTATCAATCCCTTCACCGGCAGGTACGTGCCGGACGATCCGTTGTGAATGGTTCATTTTCTTCAGTTGAACTCCCCGGCCAATGGCCGGGGAGGATCGTGTGACGTCGCACGGTACTGTGCGTCACATCACATCCAAGAGTATGTCAGACTTTTGGACATACTACCTAAATGTTACGAACGTCACATGTTGCGCTGGTCACTCGCTAGGCCTCGGCGGTGACCCGCCGACGCTCCCTCAACAGGGCTTCCAGCAACTCCGCCACGTGCACCGGCGCTTCTACCCTGTACTGGGCCTGAGTGAAGTCCAGGCCAACCTTGATGCCCACATCATCACCCAGGAGCCGGCCCAACGCATCCTCATCGGTGACATCGTCTCCTGCGAACAGGATGGCCGTAGCGCCGGTTGCCTGCCGCAGGAATTCAACGGCCTCACCTTTGGAAGCATGGACCACAGAGGTCTCCAGCACGCGTTTGCCGGTTTTGAGGTACACGCCCGGATGCTCGCGGAGCACCCGGGTGGCGGCCTCGACGGCGTCTTCCGCGACGTCGTCGTCGGCCATCCTCGTGTGGAGGACGACGCCGGCGGGCTTGTCCTCAAGCAACGTCCCCGGAGCGATGTTCACGATTTCAGCGAGGACCTCACGGACCGCAGCCAGGTTGGCGCGCTGTTCGTCGTCCAGTTCCAAGCCCAAGGATCCTTCACCGAGCCAGACTTCCGCCCCGTGGCTGCCGATCAGCAGCGTGTCCGCAGGAGGCGAGGCGACCAACCGCAGGCTGTCCAGGGCCCTGCCAGAGATGAGTGCCGTCGTCGTGCGTGGCAGTTCAGCGAGTGCCTCCAAAGCGGCAGCGGATCGTGGCAGCGGCCTGGCGTCCTCCGCCCGGTCCACGATGGGGGAGAGGGTGCCATCGAAATCGAGGGCCACCAACAAATGCTCCGTGCCGGAAATTCGCCGGACTGCTTCAAGCAGCTCCGGCGAAAGGGAAAGGCTCTCAGCTGTCATCGCGCACTACCTTCTCTTCCAGGGCGGCCAGGAACTCCGCTGACCAGTGATCGACGTCGTGATCCAGGATTTGCTTGCGCATCAGCTTCATGCGGCGGCGTGCTTCTTTGGCGGGCAGGTTGATGGCCCGCAGGATGGTGGACTTGAGTCCGTCGATGTCGTGCGGGTTGATCAGGAGCGCCTGCTTGAGTTGGTCGGCAGCGCCGGCGAACTCACTCAGGACCAGCGCGCCGTCATCCTCGGAACGGGCTGTGACGTATTCCTTGGCCACCAAGTTCATGCCGTCGCGCAGCGCGGTGACCAGCATGACGTCCGCAGCGAGGTACAGAGCCACCATTTCTTCCACCGGGTAGCTGTGGTGCAGGTAGCGGACCGCAGTGTTCTGGATGGTGTCGTAGGTGCCGTTGATGTGGCCCACGGTGCCTTCGATCTCCTCGCGGAGCAGCCTGTACTGTTCCACCCGTTCCCGGCTGGGGCTTGCCACTTGGATGAGGGTGGCGTCCTCGACCTTGATGTGTCCGTCCGCAAGGAGTTCCTCGAAGGCCTTGAGCCGGTGCCGGATGCCCTTGGTGTAGTCCAGCCGGTCCACGCCAAGGAGGATGGTCTTCGGATTGCCGAGGTCCTTGCGGATCTGCTGTGCGCGCTCGATGATCTCAGGGTTGGACGCGAGCTCGCGGATCTGGGCAACGTCGATGGAGATCGGGAAGGCCTGCGCCCTGGCAATGTGCGTGACTTCGCCGTCGGGACCCTTGACGTGAACCTGCTGCTGCTTGACGCTGGCGCCCAGGAAGCGGCGGGCCGAACGCATGAAGTTGCCGGCGTCACTGGGCCGCTGGAAGCCCAGGAGGTCCGCGCCAAGCAGGCCGTCGATGATTTCACGACGCCACGGCAGTTGGGCGAAGATCTCCGGAGGCGGGAAGGGAATGTGGTTGAAGAAACCAATCTTGAGGTCCGGCCGGGTTTCGCGCAGCAGGCGCGGAACCAACTGGAGTTGGTAGTCCTGTACCCACACAGTGGCGCCGTCGGCGGCATGGCGGGTCACGGCGTCGGCGAACTTCCGGTTGACCTTGCGGTAGGAATCCCACCACGTACGGTGGAACTCCGGGGGCGCAATGACGTCGTGATACAGCGGCCAGATGGTCGCGTTGGAGAATCCCTCGTAGAACAATTCGACGTCATCGCTGCTCAACTGGACCGGGATGAGGTCCATGCCTTCATGGCTGAACGGGCGCACCGTCTCGTCCGGGGCGCCATGCCAACCCACCCACGCGCCGTCGGACTTCGTCATCATTGGCGCGAGCGCCGTGACGAGACCTCCGGGTGAACGCCGCCAACCGTCGGCGCCGTGTCCGCTGTCGTCGCTGATACGGTCAACGGGCAGCCTGTTGGAGACCACCATGAAGTCGAACTTGGTTGCCGTGGGCTTCTTGACGGGAGAAGCCCGAACGCCTTCTTCGGTCTTGAGTTTTTCGCTTGCCAAATCCTGCATTAATGCTCCCTGGGGTTGCTGTGACTCAACTCCCAGCCTACTAGCGGAATCTTCCATGGCACTTGATCGTTCAACAACCGGGCAAGGGGTCTGCGGCAGATCTTCAAGTTTGCTCCCGTAAACTGACCCCGTTGCCCTAGCTATGCCCTTTGACGTCGAATACCCCGAGGAACTGATGAGCCCCGCAAACGAACAACGCCTGTCCAAGGCTGAACGCACCGCCCAGGCACGGGAAAAGGCGCGCGCAATCCGCGAAGAGCAGTTGAAAAAGGACAAGCGCAACAAGCTTCTGGTCGGCTGGGGCATTGTGGTTGCCGTTGTGGTCATCATCGCGTTGGTGGCTTTCGTTGTCATCGGCCAAGCGCAGAACAACGCACCTATCGCCGATCAGGGCCCGACGCCGGCCAACGGCAACGTCCACGGCGGCGTCACGCTGCTGGCCAACAGCGAGGTTGTTAAGTCGGAGCCGGCCAGCGTCAACGTTGCCGACGTCCCCAGCCCTGCAGCTACCCCGCCTGCCACCGTGACGGTCCCCGGCGGCGAAGCCGAAGCCGGCAAGCCCGTCAAGGTCATTGCCTACATCGACTTCATCTGCCCCGTGTGCAAGCGGTTCGAGACCACGTACGGAGAGTCGCTGACCAACCTCCGCAACGAAGGCAAGATCTCCCTCGAATACCGTCCCCTCGGCTTCCTGGACCGGCAGTCCACCACCAATTACTCCTCCCGCGCGGCCAACGCTGCTGCATGCGTAGTGAACTCGTCCCCGGAAAAGTACGCGGACTTCTTCAACTTGCTCTTCGAGCGCCAGCCGGCTGAAGGCGGAGCGGGCATCTCCGACAACGACCTGAAGAAAATGGCTACCGAGGTTGGAGCAGCCAACATCGACACCTGCGTCGACAGCAAGCAGTTCCGTCCGTGGGTAAAGGTTGCCACGCAGGAAGCTGCGGCAGTCGGCATCACCGGCACGCCCACCGTGTTCATCGACGGCAAGCAGTGGGACGGCAGCACCGACCTGAACGCTGAAATCCAGACGGCAGTTACCGCCAAGGGCTGATAACCCTCGCGGAATGCACGACGTCGGCCGGTCACCCTTGTTCCTGGGTGGCCGGCCGCTGTTGTACCGCTCGGTCCCGGCTTGACCCGGCTTGTCCCGGCGAATTTCGTTGACGGGGATGGTCTGGGCTAACCTTATCTAGCGCTCTTTTGCGCAGTGCTTCGGGTAACCGGAGCGTGCCTCCTTAGCTCAGTTGGCCAGAGCACCGCTCTTGTAAAGCGGGGGTCGTCGGTTCGAATCCGACAGGGGGCTCCACGAACCCCTCCATTCCGGCGATTTTGCCCGGAACGGAGGGGTTTTTCGTGTCTGAAATGCAGGGCACTACAGGTTTACTACACGCTTTCAAGAAGGCAGACGACACCAGCGGGCCCTCCAGCTGCATAGAGGGAACTATGAAGTCAGGCAACAAGACCTGGGGACCGGCGACGGACGAGGCGCCGTGCGAAGGACGGCTAAGTACCGGACAGATTCTGGGTGTCCGCGAAGGTCAGGTCCACTTTGGAGTCGTCAGTGACCGTACCGGCCCGAAGCGGGGGAGGTCTCGTCGTTCTTCGTGCTGGTTCCCGGCGTGCGACCGGCCCTCAGGTCCCAGGACCTTCTTCCGGAAGCCCCGAGCTCTTCGCGGGACTTGTCCTGGATTTGTACACTCAATGCATTTACGTCCACGGGGGACAAACCTACCGGAGTGGTTCTCAGGCTGCGAAAGGGTGTCTCGCGTTTGGAGCGGGCGCTCTTCGCTGCAGTTCACTGGTGCAGCGTGGGTCGATAGATGAGCTGTTGCGTGCGGCCGTCGAGTGTCAGGTTCTCGATGAGTTCAAGGTCGAAGTCCTGTGCGCCGTGGAAGATCGAGCCCGTTCCGGTCTGACCTGTGATCACCGGGAAGATCGTGACCTGAATGCGGTCAACCAGTCCGGCGGCCATCAGTGCCCGGTTCATTGCCAGGCTCCCGTGGGAGCGCAATGGTACGTTGGATTCCTCCTTCAGCCGGGCGACGACGTCCACGGCATCACCGCTGACGAGGGTCGCATCGGCCCAGTCAAGGGGTCCTTGCAGGGTGGTGGACACGACTGTGGCCGGCAGACTGATCATCCGGGTAACCCATGGGTCGCGGGCTTCTGAGTCCTCATCGCTTGTGGACAGCATTTCCACGAAGGACCGGAACGTGTTGGCTCCGAAGACCATCCGCTGATCCTGGCTGTACTGGGCGAGGCGGCGTTCAAGCAGTTCCGGTCCTTGCTTGCCCCAGTAGCCGGTCCAGTTGCCGGTGGCGGAACCGAAGCCGTCGAGACTGGAAAAGACGTCGAACGTGTAGGTCGCTGACATGGCGCACTCCTGAACAGACACAGGACCGTGGACCTTGGTGACTGTCCATGGTCGAGACAGTGGTGGTGATCAGCCTAGTCAGCCCTGAAGTAGTCGTACAGGGCTTGGAAAGTCGGGCACGCTCAGACTCATCCCCATGGGCACTGGTGAAACGGCTGACCCTATGGGAGGTCGCAGAGCGCTACAGCGTGGCTCTCAGTGTTGGGGGTGCTGCAGCCGAAGTCCATAAGCGGGTGTGTCGCGGAGGAATTCGCGGAATGTCGGGACGGCGAAATCGACGTATCCCCGGCTTGTTGTTTCGATGACCCCAGCGGCCAATAGCCGAAGTCGGTATTGGCCGCCGTATACGGCGTTGACGCCCAAACGCTTCGCAATAGTGGTTGTGCTGGACGGGCCGTCGTCTTCAGCCATGGCCAGCAGGTACGACTGATCGACGTCGGAAAGAGCCGAGTAGGCGGACTGCAGGACGGTGGCACCCATGCGACGGCGGGCTTTCTGTACACCGGCAGCCAGCGCCTGGTCGGTGACGACCGCCCCTGATTTTCTGGCTTGACTCCATACGTGATAGCCGACGAGCTGGATCAGGAATGGGTAGCCGCCCGTCGCTTCGGCCAGCTGCTGGAGGTGTTCGTCGCTGATGCTCACGCCGCTTTCGGAGAAAGTGTCCCGGAAGGCGTTGGCGACCTCGTCTATCGAGGTCCTGTGCAGGTCGTACTTTTCGGCGCGGCGAAGGAAGGTGGAGACGCCTTCGTTGAGCAAGTCTTCGACAGACTTCGGCAGACCAGCCAGGACCAGGCCGATGGGTAAGCTTTCGCGGATCAGATGTTGGACGACCGCTGCGATTTCGGAGAGTTCGGTCCGGTCCACGGCATGAATCTCATCGATGCTGATCAGCAACCCGGTGTCCTGCTCGCCCAACTTTTCCAGCAGTTCGGTAATCTGCCGCCGCCAGTGAACCTCACGAACAGCCGGAAGCTGGGTATCCACGCGGAGGATTCCGATCGTCACCCCGGTAACCCGACGGCCGGCAGGGCCGTCCCCAAACTCGTCAGCCGCAGCGCGGACGGCGCTACTGATGCGGTCCACGAGGCCGTCGGTGGCGGTTTCGGAGATGACAATCCAGCCGTGTTCGATGGCTTCGTCTTCAATTTCCCCCAGCATGACTGTCTTGCCGATGCCGCGGGGTCCCGTGAAAATAGAGAGCAGCCCAGGGGCTCCAGGCCCATTCTCGATGCTCTCGGCGAAGTCCTGACGCATATCGTCCCGGCCGACTAGAAGTGGTGGGCGCGCACCAGCTGTCGGCTTGAACGGATTCTTCACGGCCACTTTTACACTCCTATAAATTTTTTAAAGTCTTTATATTCCTTATAGTAGCGTGCAGTTGGAGACGGGGCGCCGCAGAGTCCGGCGTTCCGCGTTTTGTCGGGGGGGATGATTGCCTCTAGCCTGTGGATCATGTCGTAGGACGCTGCAGCCTCGAAACCAGATGGCCGTCCGCAGGCCGGGTCCTTCCGCGGTCTTGCCGTGCAGGACGCGGCCGACGCGGAGAATCGGCTCGTTGGCCAAATATCGATCCTGTTGCGTTGCGGCGTTGATGTCTATGCTGCCGCCCGGAGTGGATGCCGGCGCCGTGTACTGGGCTGGTGCGGTGTAGTGACGTACGGCTCGGTCATCTCTACGCTCAGCGAGAGCGAGCGGAACTCGATATTCGTGTACGACGCCTATGAAGCGGCGCTTGCCGTCGCCTTGATCTCCGGCGGTATCTGGAACATCAGGTCCCGGTTGAGCACAAACAAGCCGCCCCTGATTGCAGCAGTAGTCCTGACCGGTTTCTTCATCGTTCCCGACGTCATCAACTTGGTCGAGATAGCGACCTCCGGCGCCGAAATGCGGAACCTTCTAGCTGTGTTCTGGCATGTTGCTCTGCTTGTGTTGGCGATACGACTGCTTCGTTTCAAGCAGCCACCGCCCACGGAACGTGAACCGCTCGGGCAGCCCCTCAGCCAGCAATAGGAGCAGTGTCGTGACCAGGGCCTGGACGATCTCCCCGCCCGGGCATGCGGCTCACGGGCAGTTCAGCGTCCCTGTCAGGGGTGTGCCCGCCCATGCGTTGGTGGAGTTGGGCACCTTGTAGTAGCCGCGGATCTGGTAGGTCCAGGTGCCTGAGAGGTTGCTCGTGTTCTGGACCCCTGAGCTGTAGCTCTTTCCCGAGGCCTTGCTGAGGTCGCCCGTGAACTGTACAACGCCGTCGGGGTCTATGACCTTGAGCTCGTGGTAGTTCGCGTAGGTGACGGCAGTGAAAGTGCTGACGCTGATTTTGGCTTGGCCAAACCAGAGGAATGAATCGCAGGACTTCGTCACGGTGACCGTGTTGGCTGCCGGCGCCGGGATCTTTGCCGCACTGACAGCCATCGCACCTGATGCGGTGTTGTTGAACTTGGCGTGCGCCGGTGAAATGTGGACGCCCATCAACAGGAGCACGGCGGCCAGGATGATGGCCGGTACTTGCCAGATGATGCCTTTGCCATGCATGTGCGTGATGCCGTCCCGGTAGTGCGGATGATGTGTTTCCAGTGTGACGAACGGGCCTCAGGAAAGGCCTCGGTGAACACTCAAGGTCTGCTCAAGACCGAAAAAATCCCCTGTGCCGGGTCAGTGATGTATGCGCGGCCCTGATGAGGTCGGACCGTGAAGCAAGACAACGTTCTGCGGTCTGCCGCAGTGCGGGCAGCGCATGGGCGGCGTCGTCGAAGTGGTTTTCCCGGATCATTGATTCGATGGCCCGGCACTGATGCTCCGTTTCCATGGCTCCCACCATGGAAGAGCTGATCTTCAGGCTGAGAACAGCGGTGGTGGTCTCCGTGGCGTCATGCTCGTCCACAGCGTGGACGATTCTTTCGACGCGCTGCGGAAGCATCGCAAGGTATTTGGCGAGGAAACGCAGTGCCGGTTCTGGACTTCCCAGTTCCTCGGCGAGGGAATGGAGCCTGCCCAAGTCCAGTTCACCGCCTGGATTACCCGACGATTTCATCGCGGCCTCCGGCAGTTTCCTCGGGTGCGGTTTTGGTGGGGTCTTTGGTCCAGATGGAGGCGAGCATTCCGATGACCAGGATGGTGGCGACGTGCTTGTCCACGGTTTTGCCCTGCCGGGTGGTGATCCGGTGGGCCGGGGTGGCCGCTGCGGAACGCCGGCCGTGAACTGCGGGAGTGATGATGGTGCTCAGTGCGCTCATGCTTGGCGTTCCTTCCGTGGTGTTCAACGTGAAATGGCCAAGAACCGGCCGGAAGGGCATACCGGCCGGCCCCTGGGGTCTATCGCGTGACCCATTGGGGTCAGCGGGGGTGCGTGCTTACTTGGTGGTTTCGGTGCGTTGGGTGCCGGTGAAGGAGAAGGCGATGGTGGACGTCGCGCCTTGGAAGTCGTTGTTGGCGGTGGTGGGGAACGCGGTGGTGACCTTGAGGTTGTCGGTCTTGGCCGAGGTCACGGAGGTGAGGGG
>NZ_JBFRDF010000022.1:0-32581 GCF_052113445.1 Paenarthrobacter sp. YAF11_1 | reverse complement strand
TGGGAATCAGTGTCCTTTCGGTGGGCCACCGTGAGACCGGCCGGCCGTTTCTTCCAGCCTCTCTGGCTGACAAGAACTACTCTGCCGGGGCTGGATCAAGAACAAATCCTGCAAACCCGCAACACTTCCTCAGGAAAACCTCAAGACTCTTGCACGGCCCGAGCCCAGGTCCCAGGTGCCCTCGATGACCGCTTGAGAACGTTATTGTCAGTTTGACGATAACTCTGGTAGTGTCATTCTTGTCAGGTTGATAATAACGAATGGAAGAACGACGATGATTGCACTGCTCGATTGGATGAATTCCGCAGCAATCCCCAACCTCTTCGGCAGTCCCGTGAGTTGGATCGAAGTCATCGGCTTCGTCACAGGTGCTGCCTGTGTTTATGGCGTAGCCCGGCAGAAGCTCTGGAACTGGCCTGTCGGCATCCTGAACAATCTTGCGTTCATCGTGTTGTTTCTCGGAGCCGGCCTTTACGGGGAAACCGTTCTGCAAGTGATCTTCGCGGCTGTTGCCGTCTATGGGTGGTTCAACTGGGTGCGGGGCAGCGCCGACACCGACAATAAGAACGACCTGCGGATCCGCGACGCCGCCGCCAAGGAGATCCTCCTTGGCATCGCCGTCACCATGGCCGGCACTGCAGCTGTGGCGCTGGTCCTCACCCACGGAACCGACTCCCAGGTTCCTTGGCCGGACGCCTTCGTGCTGACCGCCTCACTCGTAGCGACATACGGGCAGGCCAAGAAGATCTTCCAACACTGGTATGTATGGATTCTCATCGATGTGGTCTCCATCCCGCTCTACTTCAGCCGCGGTCTGGCACTGACAGCCATCCTCTACGTCGGGTTCCTTGCCCTCTGCATCTACGGTCTCTTCGACTGGAAACGTGCCCGCAGCAGTGAAACACCGGTCATCCCCGAAGCCATCAAGACAGGAGCATGACATGTACAAGCAAGCCATGGTCATCGGCAAGTTCTACCCGCCGCACGCAGGCCACACCCACCTGATCACCACTGCCGCAGCGCAGGCCGAAAGGGTCGCCGTCCTGGTCCTGGGTAACCGCTTTGAGTCCATCACCGTTGAAGACAGGGCTACCTGGCTTGCTGATGAATTTGATGGCGTCGAAGGCGTGAAGGTTATCGGAATGCGCAACGACTGCCCTGAGGATTACCACTCAGACGAAATCTGGAAGGCCCAGACTGAGCTGATGCGTCTGGCGCTGAAGTCCCACGGCGTAACCTCAGTCGATGCCGTGTTCAGCTCCGAAGAATATGGCGTCCAGTTGGCCCAGGCCTTTGACGCAGAACACGTCGTCGTGGATTTGTCCCGGAGTACCTACCCCATCAGCGGCACCCTTTGCCGTGATGACCTCGGGGCGGCCTGGCCCTGCATCATCGCACCCGCCCGTCAGGAGATGGCAACGCGCATCATTGTGGTTGGCGCCGAGTCCACGGGGACCACCACCCTGACCAAGGCGCTAACCGGGCATTACCGGACGCGGTTCCCCCGGCTCGCGGACGTCCCCGAATTTGGCCGCGAATACACCTACACGAAGTTCGACGAGCTCCGCGCGCGGACCCCGGACGCCAAACTTCAGGACATGGTGTGGACAGCGCAGGACTTCGGCCGGATCGGCGCGCGACAGACCGATATGGAAAATGCGGCAGCTGACGCCTGTCCCTTGGTGATTGCTGACACCGACGCCTTGGCGACCACGCTCTGGGAGCGGTTCTACCTGGGAGAAGGGAGCTTCGGTTCGTACCACGCTGCCGACGTTCTGCCTCGGCGTGATGTGTACCTGATCACCGATCACGAGGGCGTGGAGTTCGAAGACGATGGCTGGCGTGAAGGCGAACACCGGCGTGCTGAAATGACTGAGTGGTTTATGGAGACCCTGACTGAGGAAGGGCACTCCTGGATCCTGGTCACGGGCGACCACGAGAGACGCATGAAAACCGCCGTCGAGATCATCGACCTGATCCTTGCCCAGCGGAGCAGTCTTACTTCACCGCCCTGGGCGACCAGAACCGTTCTGGAAGGAGCAACGGCATGACACCCGAAACGAATTCCGCAAAGAAGTTTCTGGACAGCTACGACCCCCGGGACTATCCCGCCATAGCCCTGACGGTGGATCTGGTGGTCTTTGCCGTAGCCGGAGGGATGCTGAAAGTCGCTTTGGTCCGGCGGGCAGAGCATCCCTTCAAGGATGGGCTTGCCCTGCCAGGAGGCTTTGTCGGCGCAGAGGAATCAGCCAGTCAAGCAGCAGGGCGTGAACTCGCTGAAGAAACGGGTTTGGACCTCGGCAGGCTGCCGGTTCATATCGAGCAGCTGGCTACCTACACCAGCCCGGATCGGGATCCCCGGATGCGGGTCGTCTCCGTGGCCCATCTGGCACTCTTGGCTTCCAACGGGATCTCACTTCCTAGGATCGCCGCCGGGTCCGATGCTGCCTCTGCTGGTTGGTATGCCGTCCATGAGATTCTGCGAAGCAAAGAGCTGGCGTTTGATCACGGCGCTATCCTGGGCGACGGATTGGCGCGGCTGGCAGGGAAAATGGAATACACCACCGTCGCTGCCCGACTTCTGCCGGAGGAGTTCACGCTGACGCAGCTTCGCACCGTCTACGACGCCGTGTGGGAAACAACTCTTGCCGCGGGCAACTTCACCCGCAAGATGATGCCCCAGTTGACTGACACCGGCCGGAAGACCCGCGGAGCTGCCGGCGGTGCCCCGGCTGCGCTGTTCACCGCCACGGACCGGCATATCCATCCGCCGCTCGCGAAGCCTTGATGCCCTGGGTTTAGGCTGTACCTGTGAATCAACCGCTGGACGAAGGACCGTTCTTTCACGGAACAAAAGCCGATCTTCGGGAAGGTGATCTCCTGAGCGCAGGCTTCAGGTCAAACTACCGTCCCGAAGTCGTGATGAATCACATCTATTTCACCGCTCTTCGCGATGGTGCTGGACTCGCTGCGGAACTCGCGGCCGGTGACGGCGAACCACGTGTGTACGCGGTGGAGCCAACGGGGGCATTCGAGAACGACCCCAACGTGACCGACAAGAAGTTCCCCGGCAACCCCACCCGGTCATACCGCAGCAGCGACCCGCTCAGGGTCATGGGTGAAGTCACCGACTGGACACGACTGGCACCCGGGGAACTGCAGGAGTGGAAGGAACGTTTGGCCGTACTCCTTGCGGATCAGCGCGGCGAAATCATCAACTGAGACGGCCTTACTTGGCGCTTTTCTTGCCTCGTCTTACCCTGCGGACAACGAGCCATGCAATGAAGGCGGCAAGCCCTGCATACACGGCGTAGTTGAGGAATCGTGAGTACTGGTCAACCAAGTGGTATTGCTTGCCGAGCAGCGCGCCCAAGCCGATGAGCAGCGCATTCCACACACCCGTGCCGGCGATGGTGAAGAGGCTGAAGGTCATCAGGTTCATGCGTTCGGCGCCCGCCGGGAGGGAGATGAGGCTGCGTACCCCTGGCAACAGCCTGCCGAAGAAGATCGCGGATTTGCCGTGCCGTTCGAACCATCCTGCGGCTTTCTCGAAATCCTCCCGATCAACCAGCGGGAGTTTCGACAACAGGTGAATGGACCGTTTCAGGCCTACTTTGTACCCCAGCCAGTACAACAGCAGGGCTCCCACATAGGCACCCAGGGTGCTGGTGAGGAACACCAAGAGCAGGTTGATGCTGCCCTGCTGGGTGAGGAAGCCTGCCAATGGGAGGATGACTTCGCTGGGAATCGGTGGGAATACCGTTTCAAGAAGCGTCAGCAAGCCCACACCCCATTCGCCGAGGGCCTCGATTACTTGGGCGGCGACGCCAACGAGCCCGGTCAGCTCGTCGGTGGAACCGCCCGCTTCCAGAGAGCCGATCAAAGCGATGTCCTTCCCAGAGCTGTCAGGTTCACAAGGGAAGCCCAGTGATGGGGGACCACTGGGCTTCCACCCTCAACGCTATTCCCATGAGCGCCTGCGGGCAATGCGCACGGGGTACGACTTCGATTGTGCCGGGATCAAGCCCGCCGCTGAGCCGGTGAATGCACTGCTACGGACGAACGCTCAACCGGCGGGCAGGGGATCTTCACAGCTGAATCAAGGGGAGCAGCATCCAGGCCCAGGAGCATGCGCACGCCGGCTGCGCCGAGTTCGTAATGAGGCAGTGACACTGTGGAGAGCGGCGGGCGCAGGTGGGCAGCGATGACTTCCTGGTTGTCGAAACCCACCACAGCAATGTCCTCCGGGATGGACAGCCCATTTTCCCGCAGGCCATCGTAGAGTCCCATGGCCATGCGGTCGTTGTAGCAGTACACGGCACTCACCCCAAGCGTGAGCAGGCTTTCCGTGGCGCCGTAGCCGCCTTCCTGATCAGGGTAGGCTTCCAGCACCAGCGCCGGATCAAAGGCAATTCCGGCGGCATCGAGCGCGTCCTTGTACCCCTGGAGCCGGCCATCCCTGGCAGGTGCGGGGGTGGTGGCGTTGATAAAGGCGATGCGACGGTGGCCACCGCGGAGCAGGATCTCGGTTGCCGATTGTCCGCCCTGGGTCTCGTCGGGGACCACGGCGCGGGCCGCTCCGGCTTGTGGTGAAAAACAGTTGACCAGGACGAAGTCCGATTCCCGAAGGGTTTCGGGGATGTCCGTAGGTCGGTGGAACCAGGTGGAGTACAGGATGCCGCGTACTTTGTATTCGAGCATCATGGCGATTGCGTCTTTTTCCAGCTCCTGGTTGCCTTCGGTGTTCGCGATCAGCAGGGCGTAGCCATGTTTCCAGGCTTCGTCTTGGGCGCCGTGGATGATTTGGCCGGCGAACGGCGTAGTGGCTACGCCGTCGGCTACCAACCCGATGAATTTGGAGGTGCCGCTTACCAACGTTTTGGCCATGGCGTTGGGACGGTAACCCAGTTGGGTGATCGCTTGGGTGACGCGTTGGCGGGTTTCGTCGGCGATCCGGGCGTTCTTCTTCTTGTTGATCACCAGGGAGACCGTGGCAGTGGATACTCCGGCCAGTTCAGCCACTTCGCGGAGGGTCACCGGATGGGCGCGGCCCGTTCTGACAGGAACGGCGGGGGTGGCCGCGTTGCCTGACTCTCTCTTCTGCGAAATCATCTGTCCTCCTTCAGGAGTATAACCGTCGGCCATAGCGGTCATCCCTTGTTCGCTCCGCTCTCGAGGCCTTGAATCATGGCCTTGTTGAGGACCAGAAATACCAGCAGCAGCGGTGTGATGGTCACGCAGACGGCGGCGAAGGTTGCCGTCCAGTCGACCTTGCCCATGGCGCCGATGTAGTTCTGCAAGCCCAAGGGGATGGTCTTGAGGTCTTCTGAGAGAACAAAGGTGTTGGCGAAGATGAAATCGTTCCAGATGAAGATGCTGTTGACCAGGACCACGGTGACTACGGTGTTGAGGGAGAGCGGCAGCGTGATCAGCCCGAAGATCCGGTAGGGTCCGGCCCCATCCAGGGATGCTGCCTCGTAGGTTTCCCGCGGAATGTACTCGAAGAAGGACGAGAAGAGGTAGATGGACATCGGCAGCGCGAAGCCGGCCAGGGGGATGATCATCGACTGGTAGGTGTCCAGCAGGTTCACCGCGGAGTAGTCGATGAACAGTGGGACCAGTGCGATTTGGACGGGAACAATGATGCCGATGAGGAACAGGCCCCGGACGAACTTGCTGAGGCGGAAGCCAAGGACCTGGATGGCGTAGGCGGCCATCATGCCCAGCAGGACGATCAGAATGTTAGCGCCCATGGTGACGATGAAACTGTTCAGGATGTTCCGTCCCAAATCGCCGGTTTCAAAGGCGCGGGCATAGTTTTCCCACGTCAACGAGCTGGGAAGCCCGAACGGATCGCCGGTGGCAAAGTCGTGTTCGGTCCGCAGGCTGGTCACGAACAGCCAGGCGAGTGGGTACACCTGGACGATCACGATGAGCATGATCAGGACCCTCGAGAGCGTCCGGTACAAGCTGGGCTTCCGACGGCGGCGCAGAGGGGAGGGAGAAGGAACCCGGGCACGGGTCGGCTGGGCCGGGGCTGTCTGGGTGATCATGAATCTGCCTTCCGCTTGAGCATGAACAAGATGAGGCCGACGGCGACGAGGCACTCGATCACGATGAAGACGGCGATGGTACTTGCGTAGCCAAAATCCGTGCTGGTGAAGGCTGTCTTGTACATATAGGTGGTGAGGAGCTCGGAGGATTGTCCCGGGCCGCCGTTGGTCATGAGGTACGGGATATCAAAACCGCGCAGGCCGTACGTGGTGGCCATGATGGTGGTGGTAATCCAGACGGGCCGAATGTAGGGGAAGCGGATCTTGGTGAAGAGCGTCCACTTCGATGCACCGTCCAGGACCGCTGCTTCTTCGAGTTCCTTGGGCACGGCGATCAGTGCCGCGTAAATGATGAGCATGTAGAGCCCGGTGAACCGCCACCCTTCAGGGGCGGAGACTGCGGCCAGGACAGTGTTGACGTCGGACAACCAGGCCCGCTCCAGGGAACCGAGTCCTACCCAGTGCAGGAGCTGATTCAGCAGGCCGACAGGATCAATGGAGTAGATGCGGACGAAAAGGAACGCAATGGCGACCGTGGAGATCACTGCGGGCAGCAAGTACAGGGTTTTGATCAGTTCACGTCCCCTGCGCAGGGACGTGAGCAGGCTGGCGACGACCAAGGCACCGCCCAGTTGCAGGACCAGGCAGATGGCCAGGTAGACCAGGGCGTTGAAGAAGGAACGCCAGAAGATGTCATCAGCCGTGAGCATGCGGACGTAGTTGGCCAGCCCGACGAACTCCATGTCACTGATGCCGTTCCAGGAGAAGAAGCTTAGGAACAGTGACTGAAGTATGGGGAAGAGGACTGCTGCGCAGTAGAGCAGCAGGGGTGGGAGCAGGAAAACCAGGACTGAGGTCCTTGACCTGTTGGGAAGCATGATGGGCCTTTCGGGCGGGGCCTTACCGGCCCCCGCCGCTTCGGTTTACTTGAAGAACTTGGGCGCGTTCTGCTTGATGGCGTCGTCCATGGTCTTGGTGAATTGTTCGGGCGTGATGTTGCCCTGGACCAGGAGGACCAGCTCTTGCTGCAGGCGGCCGTTGGTGGTGGGGTCCAGCTGGGTGTCCCACGGCATGGCCTGCTTTTCCCCGAGGGTGTTGGCCGTTTCGAGGGCCTTTTTGTACAGCGGCGTAGCGTTCGCGGGGACGGTGGTTTCCACGGTGGTGGTCGGGGAGAGCGCCCCGGTGGCAGCGTACTCAGCCGGGTACTTCTCCAAGGCGAACTTCAGGAAGTCGCTGACCAGGGGATCGTAGGTTTTCGAGTTCACTGCCATGCCGATGCCGGAGGGGGAAACGAACTCGTTGGCCGCCGTCACGGAACCCGTGGTTGTGGGAAGGGTGAAGAAGTCGATGTCATCCCGGACGTCAGGGTTGAGTTTGTCGGTGGCAAGGCTTGGCAGTTCCCACGTGCCGATGTTGTACATCGCGGCTTGGCCGGAAGTGAACTGGTTCTGCGCGTCCGAGTAGCCCTGGGCGGAGAAGCCCTCTTGGAAGCACTCGGCTTTGCCAAGTTCGGCCATCCATTGAACGGTCTTCTGGCCCGCAGGATCGCTGAACGAAGCTTCACCCTTCTTCAGTTTCTGGACGAAGTCCGGTCCGGCAGCCCGGAACGGCTGGTACGCGACATAGCGTTCCAGCGGCCATTGGTCCTGCCCGTCGATGGCGATCGGCGTGATTCCTGCGTTGCGCAGGGCCGTGCACATCGCCGGGATGTCGTCCAAGGACTGAGGGACAGCCACTCCGGCCTTTTGGAGCAAGGCCTTGTTGTACCAGATGAATTCCAACTCGAACTGGAACGGGATCATGTACAGGGATCCGTCATCGAAGCGCTGGTAGTCCAGGGCCCCGGGCCGGTAGTCGTCATAGAGGTCCAGCGACTTCAGCAGCTTGTCGGCCTCCACCATTTTGCCCTGCTTTGCCAGTTGCTGGGCGAACGGGGTGGCGTCCGTGTCAAACAACTCGGGGAGTTTGTTGGCTGCGGCCAGGGTCTCAAGCTTTTGGATGTAGGAGGGGCGGTCCGGGGTGGTGATGAGGTTCAGGGCAAACCCCGGGTGGTCCTTGGCGTAGTCGTCGGCGAGCTTCTTCATGATGTTGATGACGGCGCCATCGGCAGGCCTGGAGAGGAGCCACGAGATTTCGCGGGGCTTGATCTCGCCGGTGGGGCTGACGTTGGCGGGGTCGCTGGTGCCTCCAGCGCCGCCGCAGGCCGTCAAAGCCAGGGCAGCGACGGCTGCGACGGCGGCAGCACGGAATAGTTTCTTCATTGCGGCAATCTCCCTTGATTGGAACAGAGGTTGGGGTGGGGTGCGGGATATTCAGTTGTCGGTACGTTGGCGTATGTCAAGTTCGGTGACAGCGACGGATCCTTCGCCGGCGAAGACGCCGATCCGCCCGGTAGTGAGGTCGTACATCCTGGCGCTGAGCGCCACTTGACGGTCGACGACGGCGACGCAAATGTCGCCGTCGACGACGACCTCAAGCGTGTGCACGCCGGGGGTGAGGTCGCAGGGCCGCTCAAGTTCGACGTCGAACGGGACGTCGCCGGAAACGTGCCACTGCGCATCGCCGGTGATGGCGCGCGGCCAGCGGTCGAAGACGAGCCGGCCACGCTTGGGTTCCAGGCGGAGGACGTAGGAATGGTCGCCGTCGTGGCTTGAGCGGAGCAGCAACCCGCACTCGGTGGTGTTCGCAGCGATGTCCAGCTCCACCTTGGCGTAAAACTGCTCGGGCAACTCCTGGTCGGACACCAAGGCGGTGTAGCCGTCGGGCACATCGAGCCGGGCAGGCAACGCACCGGTCAGCGACACCGGGACGTCATCCCAGAAGCTCTCTACCAGCTCATCGGCAAAGGAGAATCCGAGGGTTCCGTCCGGGTTTTGGCGGGCTTCCAGCACGGACATGGTGCCGGCCCACTGCCATGGCCCATGATCGGTGTTGCCTTCCTTGGTGGCAATCCAGCCAAAGAAGAACCGGCGACCGTCGCGCTCGGCGGACTTTGAGGCGTAAAAGGCGCGGCCGTCGATGCTGTCCAGGTCCGGCACCGTCCATGGGCCGTCGGGGCTCTTGGCCATGCGGTAACGGGTGGTGAACGATTCCGAGAACTCGGAGTACACCATGTACCACCAGTCACCCCAGACGAAGACATCCGGGCATTCGTGGGTAATGTACCGGCGTGGGTCCCAGAACGGTTCGGTGTGCTGCCAGGTCATCAGGTCAGTGGACACGCACTGGGCTATCACGCCGCGGCGGCGTTCCGGACCGGTGGAGTGCCGGGCGGCCAGCAGCATCCTCCACTGCGACTTGCTGTCATCCCAGAACACGAAGGGATCTCGCCAGTCACCGGACTCGTAACCGTCCGGAGCGCCGAAAGTCAGTTCCGGATGCTTTTGCCAGGTCCGCATGCCGTCGGTGCTGGTGGCGTGCATGACCAACTGGAGGGGTGCGCCGTCGGCCCCGACGTTCCGGGGGTTTTGACCGGTGTAGAAAAGGTGGTGGACGCCGGACCCGTCCACCACGACGCTGCCTGTGTAGGCGTTGAAGTCCAGGTCGGCTTCGCTTCCGTGCTGCAGGGCGACGCCGTGGTTTTCACATTGCGTGAGGTCCTTGGTGGTGACGAGGTTCCAGGAGGTTCCAGGCTTGGGGTCCGAGCGGTCTTCGTGAAGGTAGAAGAGCCAGAACTCCCCGTCCTTCTCGAAAGGAATCAGGTCCCCAACCCATCCGTCGGAGGGTTGGAAGAAGGCTGAGTGTTTCATCGGCAGTGATGTCCATTCTGCTAAAGCGTTTGATCACTCGTAAGTTAGCGTGAAATATCGCGGCGATCAAGCGTTTTAGCATTTTTTGTTTTCCGCCAAAATTATGGTGCTAAAACGCTTGACCGGCGAAACGACCGCCGCTAATGTCCTGCGTAGCCGATGACTCACCGGACCGCTCGATGCTGAGCCGTCCGAACCCGGCCATGAGTACCTCCTACGACGTGCAGTACCAGGCTGCCCGGGACCCTACCCGACGGCCCCGCACGTTCATCACCATGACGTTTGGCAGGTCGTCGCGCCCGCCAAACACTGAGAGGAAACGAATCAATGACGTATGACATCTCTCGCCGCACCGCCCTGCAAGGTACAGGAGTTGGTGCCTTGGCACTGTTCATGAGCAGCGCCATCCCCGTGGCGGCCCACGCCCAGGCGTCCCTCCGGGCGATCTACCACATGACTCCGCCCTCAGGTTGGCTGTGTGATCCGCAGCGTCCCGTTCATACCAACGGCGCCTACCAGCTCTACTATCTTCACTCCGGCCAGAACAACGGACCGGGTGGATGGGACCACGCGACTACCGGCGACGGAGTGTCGTACACCCACCACGGCGTGGTGATGCCACTGCAGCCGGACTTCCCGGTGTGGTCGGGATCGGCCGTAGTGGACACCGCCAACACGGCCGGCTTCGGGGCGGGCGCTGTGATCGCGCTCGCCACCCAGCCCACGGATGGCATCCGGAAATTCCAGGAACAGTACCTTTACTGGTCTACGGATGGCGGCTACACCTTTACCGCATTGCCTGACGCAGTCATTGTGAACACTGACGGACGGACGGCCACCACCCCCGCCGAGGTGGAGAACGCAGAATGGTTCCGCGACCCCAAGATTCACTGGGACGCGACGCGCAACGAGTGGGTCTGTGTCATCGGCAGGGCCCGCTACGCTGCCTTCTACACCTCTCCCAACCTGCGCGATTGGCAATGGAAGTCCAACTTCGACTTCCCCAACCACGCCCTCGGCGGCATCGAATGCCCGGATCTGTTCGAGATGACCGCCGGAGACGGCACCCGGCATTGGGTGTTCGGGGCGAGCATGGACGCCTACAGCATTGGCCTGCCCATGACCTTTGCCTACTGGACAGGTTCATGGAACGGTACAGCGTTCATCGCGGACAACCTCACACCGCAGTGGCTTGACTGGGGATGGGACTGGTACGCCGCCGTGACCTGGCCGGCCGTGGAAGCACCTGAGACCAAGCGCCTTGCCACCGCGTGGATGAACAACTGGAAATACGCGGCCCGCGATGTGCCCACGGACGCATCCGATGGTTACAACGGACAGAATTCCATCACGCGCGAGCTCAGGCTTGAGCGCCAATCGGGTGGCTGGTACACCTTGCTCAGCACGCCCGTTCCGGCGCTTTCGAACTATGTCACGTCCAGCACCACCCTTCCGGACCGCACGGTCAACGGCAGCTTTGTGCTGCCGTGGAGCGGGCGGGCGTATGAATTGGAGCTCGACATTTCATGGGACACGGCCGCGAACGTTGGAGTGTCAGTGGGCCGCTCGTCGGATGGCAGCCGCCATACGAACATCGGCAAATACGGCGACGAGCTGTACGTCGATCGTGCACCCTCGGACCAGAGCGGCTATGCGCTGGCCCCTTTCACCCGTGCCGCCGCGCCCATCGACGCCAACGCCAGATCCGTACACCTGCGCATCTTTGTCGACACCCAAAGTGTTGAGGTCTTTGTGAATTCCGGGCACTCGGTGGTTTCGCAGCAGGTACATTTCGCTGTCGGGGACACGGGGATCTCCCTCTATGCTGACGGCGGTCCTGCAAACTTCACCGGAATCGCCATCCGCGAGTTCGGGAACCCGATCTAGGGCAGCACCCCAATGCTGGAAAGAACGACGGCGACGCTGCAGCGGGCGGAAGCCTCGCCGTCGTTCTTCCGGTCCGTTGGAGAGTTCGCATCTTGACAACCTACACGCACCCACGACACTGAAGTCATGTATAGGAATTGCCGGGTCTCGGCCCAGTTTTCGATGTCCCTCGACGGCTTCATCGCCCGCTACGATGACACCGTGGGCCCCTTGTTCGACTGGTATGAGGCGGGGGAGGTTGAAACCTGGATGCCGGGACACCCCGTGCCGTTCCACCTCAGCGAAGCCGATGCTGCTTACTGGGACTCGCTTCCGCGCGAGGGGGCGTTCATCTCGGGCCGCAGGCTGTTTGATATCACGAAGGGCTGGGGAGGGCATCCGCCCAACGAATCGCCCACTGTGGTGTTGACGCACCGCGAACCCCCATCGGATTGGCCGCCCACCAGGCGGGACGGCCGGCCCGTACCCTTCGAGTTTGCCGGGGACCTGGAAACGGCACTGGAGCGCGCCGCCGCTCTCGCCGCCGGCGGAGAAATCGGAGTTGCCGGGGCCGACGTCGTGCAGCAGTGCTTAAGGCACGGCGTGGTGGATGAGCTCCGTGTGGACCTGGTTCCGGTGCTGCTCGGAAACGGTATCCCGTGGTTTGGAGCACATGATGGCGACCTCCTGTTTGATGAGCCCGGGATTGTTCCGGGCACCCGGGTGACCCACCTGATCTACCGGGTACACCACGAGGGAGCAGTCAACAGGACGTTATCCACAGCGGGTCAGGCAGCGCACGACGTCGGTCCCCGCCTCCGCTGGGCTGGTCACCACGGCTGATGCAAGTGGCCGCAGGAACCTCTATGCGGAGCCACCTACGAAATGTCTCATGACCTTGCCCTGAGCGCCCTCGCGGCGTCTTCTTTTTCCCTCCCTGAACTGCGTGATGGCCAACTCGCAGGCATGAGCGCCCTTGTTGGGGGCCGGGATGTCCTGGCAGTCATGCCCACCGGGTACGGCAAATCCGCCACCTATCAAGTGGCGGCACTGTACCTGCACCAGCAGACTGGACGTCCCGGCGTCGTGGTGTCTCCTCTCATCGCCCTGCAGGAAGACCAGCTTGACGGGCTCACAGCGGACTTGGGCCACCATGCCGCCGTCGCCATCAATTCCTCCCGCAGYGATTCCGAGGTGGAGGCCGCCTGGCAAGCGGCCGAATCCGGGAAGGCCGCCTTCCTGTTTCTCGCCCCGGAGCAACTGGCCAAGCAGGCGACGGTAGACCGGATCGCCGCGCTGGACATCACCATGTTCGTGGTGGACGAGGCCCATTGCGTGTCCTCCTGGGGCCATGACTTCCGCCCCGACTACCTCGATTTGGGCACCGTCCGCGAACAGCTGGGCAACCCACCTGTAGTGGCGCTGACCGCCACTGCCTCCCCGCCGGTGCGCGAGGAAATCGTGGAACGGCTGGGCATGAAAGACCCGCTGGTCCTGATCCGCGGCTTCGACCGGCCGAACGTCAGCCTCACAGTGGTCCGGCACCAGGAGGACAAAACCAAGCGAAAAGCCGTGCTGGACCACGTTGCCTCCCTGGCCGCGGCTCAAGGGATGGGTTTGCTGTACGTTGCCACCCGCAAGGACAGCGAAAAGTACGCAGCAAAACTGGCGGATGCCGGGCTCCGTGCGGAGGCGTATCACGCGGGCAGATCGGACACTGACCGCGAGACCATCCATGAGTCATTCATGGACGACCAAGTGGACGTAGTAGTGGCCACTACGGCGTTCGGCATGGGCATCGACAAGCCCAACGTGCGGTTTGTAGTGCATGCTGACATTCCGGCGTCTCTGGACTCGTACTACCAGGAGGTTGGCCGGGCTGGGCGGGACGGCGGGCCCGCCGAGGCGATCCTGCACTACCGGGCAGAGGACCTGGGGCTGCGTAAGTTCTTCAGCACCCATTCCCCGGACCCCGATGCGCTCACAGCGGTGCTGAAGGTCATCAAGAATGCGGGCGCTCCTGCCCCGAAGACCGCGTTGGTGGCGCTCACGGGCTTCCCCGCGCGGCGGATCACCGCACTGGTGAACCAGCTGGAAGAAGTGGGTGCCGTCAGCACGGGCAAGCGCGGAACTCGGCTTGATTCGAAAGCCAGGGTGTCCACTCTGGTAGGGCGTGCCGTGGAACGTGCGGAGGCCCGGCAGCGCGTGGAACAGTCGCGGCTCACCATGATGCGCGGCTATGCGGAAACGGACAGTTGCCGCCGCCAGTTCCTGCTCGGTTACTTTGGTGAGGACATGCCGGAGCCATGCGGCAACTGCGACTCGTGCGCTGACAGGCACGACGACGGCACACTGGACCAGGCGCCCGCCCCGGACGCGGGGGAGACGTTTCCCCTGCAGTCCACGGTGGTACACAAGGACTGGGGGCAGGGCCTGGTGATGCGCCACGAAGATGATGTCATCACTGTCCTGTTCGAACAGGAAGGCTACAAAACGCTGTCCCGTTCCGCCGTCGTCGAGCATGGTTTGCTGAAGCCTGTCTAGGTGCCTGCGGCAGCCGCCGGGCGGCTGCTTCAGGACGGGAGCTCCTTCAGGGCTGGAGCTCAGGTGTTGAGCTCCAGCATCAGGGCCGGTAGTTCGTCGGCCAGCTCGCGTGCCAGGAAACCCAGCGGGCCGAGCTTGCTGGCCAAACGGTCCGCCGCCGCAGCGTGAAGGTGGGTTCCCCAACAGGCTGCCTGCGCGTCGCTGGTTCCCCGCGCCCGCAGCCCCGCTACTGCGCCAGTGAGAACGTCACCGCTGCCGGACGTCCCCAACCCGCCATACCCCGTGGTGATTTTCCATAACTTCCCGCCTGCGCCCGACGGCTCGGCAATAACTCCCTGGCAGCTCACCACTGCATCAAACCGATCTGCCACAGCGGCAACGTCGCGTTCGAGGTCCTTCACGTCCCGGCCCAGCAATATGCCGGTCTCCGTCGGATTGGGCGTCAGGATCAGCCGTCCCCGCCACGGTTCGAGTTCGTCCTCGATCCTGCCCAGCACCCCCAGGGCAAAAGCATCAAGCACGACGGCGGGTCCTCCCGCGGTGCCGGCGCCGCCGTCGGATTGTTCCCGCTCCAGCAACGCCCGCAGCAGTGCCTCAGCGAGGTCGAGGTCATCCAGGCCGGGCCCAAGGAGGAGGGCGTCCGCCTTCTCCAGGTAGCCGGCGATGCGGTCCAGGCCCTCGCCGGTCACTGAGCCGTGGGTGTTTTCGGGCAGGCCAACAGCTCCGCATTCAGGCAAGGCCACGCCAATCTGCACCGCAGCGGACTCGGCGACGGCCAGAGTGATCTTCCCTGCCCCGGCACGAAGCGCTGCGGTGCCGGCCAGCAGCGCCGCGCCGGGCGTGGTCCGGGCCCCTCCGATCACCAGCACAGCTCCCCGTGAATACTTGTCCTCACCCGGTGCCGGCAACGGCCAGTCACGCAGCAGCGAGGGCGTCACCAGGATGGTGGCACCGGATTCACTGCGGGTGGACACTGGCGTCCCCTGCATGTTCGGTCACTGCCACTCCCTGCTCAGTCAGATGGTCAGCCACATTGAAGCTCTCCAGTTCCCAGGGGCCTGCGCCCGTAGGACGCACGTAACGGGTGATCGACGCATTCAGCACCGACGTGGTCGCAGCAAGGTCAAGGATTTCGTCCTCGGACATACCCTCCAGGACATAACGGACCAGCAGGATCACGGCATCGTGGCAGACCAGCATCACCCGGTGCCCGGTTCCCAAGGTGTTGAGCTCGTCCAGGATTGACCGCAGGCGGAGTGCGACGTCAGCCCACGATTCCCCACCGGGCGGCCGGTAGTACAGCTTGCCCAGCCATAGCCGCCGCCCGGCTTCGTCCGGGTACCGCGTCTCGACGCCCAAACGCGTCAACCGGTCCAAAATCCCCAGTTCCCGGTCCCTCAGGCGTTCATCGGTGAGGACCTTTACGGGCCATCCGGCAGTCTCCACGGCGATTTCCGCTGTCTGTCTGGCGCGGGCATAGGGGGAGGACACCACGGCATCCGGCCGGAACTCTTCGGCGATCCGGGAGAGTGCCGTTCCCAGTGCTTTCGCCTGCTCCTGGCCCGTGCCGGATAAGTTCACATCGGGATCCCTGGCCGGAACCTCGATAATCTCCGCGCCGGCCAATCGTGCCTCTGTCGCGGCCACGTTGCCTTCGCTTTCACCGTGCCGGATCAGCAGCAACTCCACGGCACCGGCTTCCTGCACCGCGTCCGTCAACCCGTCCTCGTTCACAAAGATCACTCCTCCGCGTGCGTTGCCGAATGCAGAACACTACCCACTGGGTACCCACCAGGACCAGAGAGTAAACGCACGACGGCGAATGCGAACCCCCTTTTGTCCGGACTGTGAGTGAAGTAAGTTGCTCGCATGGAGGACTCATACCAAGTCATCATTGTCGGTGCCGGCTTCGCAGGCGTGGCGGCAGCCAAGGAACTCGGACGCAAGGGTGTGCGGGTCTTGCTGATCGACTCGAACAACTACCACCAGTTCCAGCCGCTCCTCTATCAGGTAGCGACGTCGCAAATTGGCGTGTCAGCCATTGCCCGGCCGCTGCGTTCAGTTTTCCGCCGCTACAAGACGGTGAAAGTCCTGACCGCGAGGGTGGAGTCGGTCAGTGCGGCAGAGCGGCTGGTCACCACCTCGGATGGCCGAACCCTGCGCGCGCGGATTCTGGTGATCGCTGTGGGCGCGGTTCCGAACTTTTTCAATACCCCGGGCGCGGAGGAGTTGGCGTTCCCGCTGTACTCCGTCACGGACGCCACCAGGCTTGGGACCGGGCTGACTCGATTGCTTGACCAAGCCGACAGGAACCTGACGGTTCCGTGGATGTTGTGGTGGTGGGAGGCGGGCCCACTGGCGTGGAGACAGCGGGAGCGATGGCGGAGAACGTCAAATACGTGGTGAGCAAGTATTTCTCCCCGGAGCTCGCAGCACGGTGCCGGGTGCATTTGGTGGATATGGTTCCCAGTGTCCTGAATATGTTCTCTGCCAAGTCCCAGAGTTACGCCACCGAACATTTGAAGAAGGTAGGCGTCCAGCTTCACATGGGAGTGGGCGTCACCGAGGTCCGGCAGGACGGCGTTACCTTGGCGGACGGGAGCTCGGTCCCTGGACAAATCGTGGTGTGGGCCGGCGGCCTGAAAGCGGGAGGCCTTATCGCGGGCTCAGGTCTGGCCCAGGGGAGAGGGGGCCGCGTCGACGTCCATCCGGACCTGACTGCCCCGGACGTGGAAGGCGTCTACGTCATCGGAGATGCAGCCAACATCACCGATTCCACGGGGGCAAAGCTGCCCCAGCTGGGTTCGGTGGCTCAACAGGCTGGTAAGTGGGCTGCCAAGAACATCCTTTCGGACCTCGGCGGAGGCAGCCGGGCACCCTTCCACTATGTGGATAAAGGCTATATGGCGATGGTGGGTCGCGGCGCCGCAGTGGCAGAGCTGGGTCGCAAGCGCCTCCAGTTGCAAGGCATCCTTGCCTTCCTGTCCTGGCTGTTGGTGCACCTGGCGCTGCTGTCCGGGCTACAACAAAAGATCCGTGCCTTGTTCTCCTGGCTCAACGGCTATCTCCTCCACAGCCCCGCGCAAGTGGTGGTGAGCGGGCCCATCGAGAAAGAGCCAACGGAGCAGGATCCACCAGGCCCAAGCCTGTAACATCACACCGCCCATGGTACGAGGCTGTCTCCGTGGGGCGGGAGACCTTGTTGTGCGGCCGAGCTGGGAAGATAGCAGTAGGAATCCCGAAACAAGGAGCAACATCATGACCCTCAAAGAACGCTTGAAAGCCGACGTAGTTGACCACATGAAAGCGGGCAACAAGGTTGCGCTGACACAGTGCGCAACGTGCTGGGCGAGATCACCACCCGCGAAAAGTCAGGTAAGACGCCGGTGGAGCTCGACGACGCGCAGGTCACCTCGCTGCTTCAGAAGGAAGCTGCCAAGCGTCGCGACACGGCCCGGATCTACACGGAAGCCGGCGAAACCGATCGGGCTGCGGCCGAGGTGGCAGAAGCGGAGATCATCGAGGCCTACCTCCCGAAGGCGTTGACCCGCGAAGAAGTGGAAGCCATTGTGGACGAGGCCATCGCTGCGCTGAAGGCAGATGGGCAGGAGCTTTCCATGCGTTCCATCGGAGCCGTGATGAAGCCTGTCACGGCGAAAGTCGCAGGGCGCTTTGATGGCAAGACGGTCAGCGAGATCGTACGCGGCCGCTTGGGCTAACCACGGCGCGGCCGTCGGCCCGCAGGTCATTGGACCCCCAGCAGCCACCGCAGGGAGTCAGCATTCCGCACGGCGTTACCGCCGCCGTCGTTGTTGAAGTAGACGTACACGTCCTTGCCCGAGCCGCTCCACTCCCGAATCCTTTCCGCCCACCAGCGAAGATCCTCATCGGAGTAGGAACCGCCGTACAGGTGCTCGTGGTCCGGGCCATGCATGCGGACGTAGACAAACGGCGAGGTGGCCCGGAGGATGCACGGCAGGTTGGCGCCACTCATGATGCAGTAGGCGGCCCCGTGCCGTTCAAGCAGCGCATACACGTCCGAGTGGTCCCAACTGTCGTGGCGGAACTCGACTGCGACACGGATCCAAGGGGGCAGGGCTGCCAGGAAATAGTCAAGCCGGGCGTCGTCGCGTGCGAAACCGGGCGGCAGTTGCACCAGCAGAACGGCTCTTTTGTCGCCGAGCTCGTGCCAGCAGCGGGCCATCCGTTCCACCCAGACCTCAGGGCTGTACAGCTTCTTCGCATGGGTGAGCCCGCGGGGTGCCTTCACCGACATCGCAAAGCCGGCCGGAAGACGGTCACGCCAACTGGCGAACGATGTGTCCCGCGGCCAACGGTAGAAACTCGCGTTCAACTCCACGGTACTGAACCTGGCCGAATACAGGGCCAGGCGCTTGGACGCAGGCAGCCCCGGGGGATAGAGGACGTGCTCCCAATGGTCGTAGCTCCAGCCTGACGTGCCAATGTGGATGCCCATGGTGTGAATGTACCCGCGCTGGACTGTCCTTAACCCCGGTGTTACAGCTTGCCGCTCCGGGCAATCAACGCTTGGAGATCCTCGGCAACTTTGGCTACTTCGCGCTGGCGTGCGCTCCTGCTCGGAACGGATCCGTGCGTTGCTGGGCGAGCAGGACGGCTGGCGGGGCGGGTTTGGCGCCGGACTTGGGGATCGCGCACAGGTGCGTCAACGGCGACGTTGCCCTGCAGGGGATCGTGGAAGAGTGGGAGGTTCATGATCCCTGATCCTGACATACCTTGTTCGGCTCCGATATGGACAGATGCCTACCACCTCAGCGGACGGCTGTGCAGATGTCCATGTGAGGGCTAGGGCTGAGACGCCACAAATTCGCGGTGCAACTGGTTTCGTAGGTTCTGGTGCCGGAGGCCGGGCGGGGGCGTCTCCTTGCCCGGCCGTTGATGTACTAAGTGCGGGGCATTGTGCCAAAGACCGGGGAGAAAAGCTCAATTTCGGCCGCGGGTATGCGGCAAGCACGAGCGGCATCTCTCCACCCCATGACTGACTCAAACACTGCGCTCACGATCTCGTCCCGTTTGCCCGATTCGACGAAGTAATCAGCAACAGCCAGCAGGGCTTTCATTGCGTCGTCTCGCTTTGTGGCTCCATCGATTGATGTTGCGTGCTCTCCATCGACGTCAGGGTTCGGATTAACATCGAAGGCAGGCGACAACCGCCAACCCGTGTGGTGCCGAAGGAATCCGTGATTACGCAGGTGGTCATCGGTGTTGTTGACAACAATATTGAAAACGATCCTTCGGAAAAGCTGTTCTCTGTCTGCGGTGGCATCTTCGGAGTTCTCATCGATGACGTCCAGAAGGTCAAGATAGTCGCCATGGGCGCCGTCCTGTCCTGCAGCATGGTCATGGCAGAGACATAGCCGATCCTCTGCTGCTCGACGCGGTCGAATCTGTCAAGAACCAGGACAGGCCACTAAGCACGTTAATGCCCTCTTTGGTGAGCATTAGTTGGCTATTTTGAACGGAGCCGCAAGGCAACTTAACCCCACAGTGCCTTTTTGAGCAGCGCCCTCAGCTGGACGTTCTCATCCTCGGTCAATGCTGCGAGCTGGGTCTGTTCGCACACTTCGAGCCCGGCCCGCGCTTTGTTGTGGATCCGCCGGCCTTCCGCTGTGGAGACGATGATCTTGGCCCTGCGGTCCTGTTTGCCTTGGGCGCGTTTGACCAAGCCGCGGTGTTCGAGGTCGTCCACCAGGCTGACCACTTGGCTGGGGTCCAGGCTGAGGAAATCGGCCAACTCGCGTTGCGTGGGCTCCAGTCCGCTGCACGCGAGGGTCAGTACGGAAAATGACCGTTCCCGGAGGCCGTAGTCGGCCAGTGCCTTGTTATTCAGGAGCGAGCCTGTGGCATGAAGCTTGGCCAGCAGCAGGCCCACGTCGTTCCCGATTTTGGCCGCGGCCAAGCGCGGGATTTCCACTTCGGTACTCTGCGGTCCCATGACAACTCCAATAGTAATGAAAAACAATCGTTGACTTTTTCAATGATCCGTATTCTCATTGATCATGACAAGGATCTCACGACGCAGTGGGATCGGCCCCACCGGCTTCGGCCGGTTACTGCATGCGAAGGAGCACGCCATGAGCTTGAACGGCAAGGTTGCAATCGTCACCGGGAGCGGACAGGGTCTTGGACTCGCTTACGCGAGGGAACTCGCCCGCCAGGGTGCCGCCGTCGTGATCAATGACGTGAACGCTGAGACCGCTGCAGAGGCTGTCGCGCAGATTGAGGCCGACGGCGGCCGGGCCACCGCCGTGGTGGTTCCGGTGGGGGCCACTGATGCTGCGAAAGCCTTGGTGGCGGGCGCCGTAGAGGCGTTCGGCCGGCTGGACATCCTGGTCACAAACGCCGGGATCCTGCGGGATAAGAGCCTGTTGAAAATGACGGACGAGGATTTTGACCTCGTCATTAACGTCCATCTGAAGGGCACGTTTACCTGTGTCCGTGAGGCGTTCGCGTACTTCAAGGAGAACAACGTCGCGGGCCGGATCATCACGATCGGATCGCCGACCGGCCAGCGCGGCAACTTCGGGCAGAGCAACTACGCTGCAGCCAAGGCTGGAATCGTGGGCATGGTCCGGACCTGGGCCCTGGAAATGAAGAAAGCCGGGGTGACGGTGAACTCCGTGATCCCGGTGGCGGCCACCGCGATGACCAAGACGGTCCCGTATTTCCAGAAGGCTGTGGAAGCGGAAGAGCGTGGTGAGGCCATGCCGTCCTTCTTCCGCCGCGACCTCGGTTTTGGAACGGCCGACGACGTCGCCGGGCTGATTGCCTTCCTCGCCTCTGACGCGGCTGCTGGAATTACGGGCCAGGCGATCGGCGCCGGTGGTGATCGTTTGCAGGTGTGGACGCACCCGACGGCGGCGAGCACCGACTACCGCGAAGGCGGGTGGAGCTACGAGGCTTTGCAGGACAATGCCGACTCCCTGTTTGGTCCGGAGGCGCTGCAGAGCTTCGGCGAGGAATTCTTGCCATTGCCCGCCGAACTGCAGCCCGAACCGGCTAAGTCTGTACCCGCACAGGCGCGCTGATCATGGCCGAGCGTTATGAACTGGGCATCGACGCCTCGGCCCTTGAGGCGATCGACATGCACGTCCACCTCGAAGTGGACAGTTGCGGGCACGGGTCCCTCCCGGAGGCGTTGACGGAGGCCTCGGCGAAGTACTTCAAGTCCGAGGACCGGACACCATCGCTGGACAGGATCGCCGAGGTGTACCGCGAACTGAACATGGCCGCCGTCGTCTTTACCGTGGACGCCCGGACCCAGCTCAAGCATGAACCGAACAGCATCCCGGAACTGATCGCCGGGGCTGCCCGGAACAACGATGTGCTGATCCCGTTCGGCAGCGTGGACCCGCGGACGGGGGAGGACGCGATCGCCGGGGCGAAGCATCAGGCTGTTGAGTTGGGTGCCCGTGGCTTCAAGTTCCACCCATCGTTGCAGGGCTTCGACCCGTCCAGCGAGCGGTTCTACCCGCTGTGGGAGACCCTGCAGGAGTTGGGTTTGCCATGTATTTTCCATACTGGCCAGAACGGTATGGGAGCTGGGCTTCCGGGCGGTTATGGGATCAAGCTGGCGTACTCGAATCCGTTGTTGTTGGACGCGGTAGCCGCTGATTTCCCGGGTTTGCAGGTCATCATGGCCCACCCCTCGGTGCCGTGGCAGGACGAGGCAAACTCGATCGCGACGCACAAGTCCAACGTGTTCATTGACCTTTCCGGGTGGTCGCCGAAGTACTTCCCGGAATCGCTGGTTCGTCTGTCGAATTCGGTGCTGCAGGACAAGGTCCTGTTCGGCACGGACTTCCCGCTGATCACCCCGCAAAAGTGGCTCGGTGCGTTCGCCGAGCTGCCACTGAAGGACGAAGTTCGTCCGAAGATCCTTAAGGACAACGCGGTCCGACTGCTGGGTTTGGGTGGCTGAGATGACCACGATGACAGCAACAGATAAGGAACAGCGGCTCTACTCCGTCGCCGACTGGTACGACGCCGAGGCACTCCTGACCACGGAGGAACGCCGGGTGCTGGGTCGGCTGCGAACCTTCCTTGACGCAGAGGCGAAACCGCTGCTGGCTGAGTACTGGGAGCGCGGCGATTTCCCCGAGCAGCTGGCTCAGCCACTGATCGATCTTGACGTGATGGAACCAGCCGATCTCACCGTGGAAGCCCCGGCGAGAGGAATCTTCCACGGCTTCCGGATCTTCGAACTCGCCCGCACGGACGCATCATTGGCCACCTGGTACACCGCCCAGGCAGGGCTGTTCCGGACAGCGATCCGGGTGGGTGCCTCCGAAGAGCAACAGAAGGAGTGGATGCCCAAGGTCATCGACTTCTCCCTCAAAGGTGTCTTCTCGCTGACCGAACCTGAGCACGGTTCGGACATCGCCGGCGGTCTGTCCACCACCGCCCGTTTCGAACCAGGCACAGGAACAGACTCCGACGGCGGCACTGGCTCCGACGGCGGCGCATGGGTTTTGGACGGCGCCAAGCGGTGGATCGGGGGAGCCTCCACAGCCGACGTGCTGTGTGTGTTCGCCCGGGACGTCACCGACGGACAAGTCAAAGCGTTCCTCGTGGACCGGACCGCCACAGGCGTCAGCTTGGAGAAGATCCACGGCAAGACTTCGCTGCGGATGATGCAGAACGCCCACATCACCCTCAAGAATGTCCGGGTTCCGGAAGCTATGCGCCTGCACAACGTGAACTCGTTCAAGGACGTTGCTGCCATGCTGCGGGCGATGCGCTCGGACGTTGCCTGGATCGCTACCGGCATCCAGGCCGGAGCGTTCGAAGCAGCCTTGACGTATGTGAAGGAACGCCGACAGTTCGGCCGGTCGCTGGGTTCGTTCCAGCTGGTCCAGGAAAAACTGGCCCGGATGCTCGGCAACATCACCGCTTCGCTTTCCCTGGTGGTGCGACTGACTGAGCAGCAGGGCTGGGGGATCTACCGGGACCAGGACTCGGCCCTGGCCAAGATGCAGACGTCCCTGATGATGCGCGAAACCGTCGCCCTGGCCCGCGAACTCGTGGGCGGCAACGGCATCACGCTCGCCGCCGACGTCGCGCGTTTCCATGCCGACGCCGAAGCCGTCTATTCCTACGAAGGCACCCACGAGATCAACGCCCTCATCATCGGCCGCGCTCTCACCGGCGCCAGCGCCTTTACCAGCTGAATCTCTTCCAACAACAACTGCCAGGAGGCAAAGATGCCCAATCTCGTCGTCGATTTCGACACCCTGCTCACCATGTCCGGCAAGGACCTCGGCACCACCGACTACCGCGAAATCACCCAGCAGCAGATCAACTTGTTCGCCGACGCCACGGATGACCAGCAGTGGATCCACACCGACCCCGAACGCGCCAAGGACGGCCCCTTTGGAGCCCCTATCGCGCACGGCTTCCTCACCCTGTCCCTGATCATCCCGTTCTGGGGCGAACTGTTCGACGTCGAAGGCGTCACCACAAAGGTCAACTACGGCCTGGACAAAGTCCGCTTCACTTCCCCGGTGAAGGTCGGGTCCAAGGTCCGTATGACCGGCAGCATCGCCGAGGTCACCGAGGTCAAAGGCGGCGCCCAAATCAAGGTCAACGCCACCATCGAAATCGAAGGCCAGGAGCGCCCCGCCGTCGTGGCCGAATTCCTGGCCCGCTTCTACAAGTAAAGATCCAGTCCCCTTCCCTCCTCTCCCAAGGAACAGCCATGTCAGGACACACTGCGCTCGCACAGCCGAGCACGGCCGCCAAGCGCAAAGAAGCGCGCACGGTCATCATGTCCAGCTATCTGGGCAGCACCATCGAGTTCTACGACTTCCTGCTCTACGCAACAGCGGCAGCGGTCGCTTTCCCTAAAGTCTTCTTCGCGGGCACCGACGAATGGGTTGGCGTGGTTGCTGCCTATGCCACGTTCGCGGCGGGCTATGTTGCCCGTCCTTTGGGCGGCATCATTTTCGGCCACTTCGGGGACCGCGTAGGGCGAAAGGGCATGCTCATCGTGTCCATGGCGATGATGGGGATCGCCTCAACGTTGATCGGCCTGATTCCGGGAGCCAACGTCATTGGCCCGTGGGGAGCCGTGATCCTGGTAGTCCTGCGTGTCTGCCAGGGAATCGCCGTCGGCGGTGAATGGGGTGGGGCCGCGCTGATGGCCCTGGAACACTCCGATCCGAAACGGCGCGGATTTGCGGCGTCATTCGTGAACGCGGGCGCACCCACCGGGGCTGTCCTGGGCACTGTGGTCACGGGCATCTTCTCCGCCCTCCCGCAGGACGCGTTCCTGGCGTGGGGCTGGCGTGTGCCGTTCCTGCTGTCCTTCGTGCTGCTGATCGTGGGCATGTTCGTGAGGTTGCGGGTGTCCGAAAGCCCCATCTTCGCCGAGGCCGTGGCTAAGGAAAGTGCCCAAGGGGCCAAGCGCAAGATCCCGCTGCTGGAAGTTCTGAAGCGTCCCAAAGCACTGATCATGATCATGTTTGCCGGTGCCGCCGGCTTCGGACTGCAGGTTGTACTGCCCACGTTCTCCGTGACTTATGCAGTGTCCAAGGGCGCACCACAGCAGGGCGTGCTCTATGCCTTCGCGGGAGCCTCCGCCATCTCCATCCTGTTCGTGCTGCTGGGAGGCCGGTTGTCCGACCGCCTCGGCCGGCGCCCGGTGATGGTGACAGGCCTGGCGCTGTTCATCCTTTACTTGTTCCCCATGTTCGGGATGCTCAGCTCGGGCAACATCGCCTTGGTCTTCCTGGCCTTCACCGTGGCTCTCATCCTGCACTCGTCCCTCTACGGACCCCTCGCCGCGTTCGTGTCCGAGCAGTTCGGCACCACCAACCGCTACACCGGCGCGGCAGTCGGCTACCAGTTGGCCACCTTGATCGGTGCAGGCTTCACCCCAGGCATCGTCGCCGGCCTTTACAAGGACTCCGGCCAGAGCATCGTCCCCGTGGTGGTGTTCCTGTCCGTCATGTCGCTGGTGTCGATTGTCTTCATCCTGCTGACGCGGGAGTCTAAGAACAACGACCTTTCAACGGTCAGTTAGGAGTAGCGCACCATGGACAACAACGGAGTTGGATCCTGGCTGCACCGTCGCCGCCGCAAGTCCGGAACCGCAACGGCCCTCATTTCAGGTGATCAAACGCTGAGCTACGACGCGCTCGCCGATCGCACCGACCGCCTGGCCAACGCCCTGAGGGACAGGGGAGTGACCAACGGGGACCGCGTGGCCTACCTCGGTGAGAACCATGCGTCTTTTGTGGAGACGTTCTTCGCCTGCGGGCTGCTGGGCGCGATCTTCGTGCCGTTGAACACCCGCTTGGCGGCTCCGGAGCTGCAGTTTCAACTGCAGGACTCCGGCGCGCGGCTCCTGATCAATGCCGGGGCCCTGGACGTCGTGGCCTCCGCGTCCGTGACGGACACAGTGGTAACCCACCGTCTTGTAGTGGCGCCCGACGACGGCACTGACGGTTCCGCTCATACGCTGCCGTCCGGCGTCGAGCACTATGGCGAGGTGCTTGACGCTGCAACCGCGGCGCCGCTCGATGAGACCGTGACGCTGGACGACGCCGCCATGATCCTCTACACGTCCGGCACCACCGGCAAACCCAAAGGCGCGCTCCTGACGCACGGCAATATCACGTGGAACTGCATGAACACAGTGGTGGATATGGACCTGAACCGCAACGATGTAGCGCTCATGATCTCGCCGCTGTTCCACGTGGCGTCCCTGGACATGGGTCTGCTTCCCATGCTCCTCAAGGGAGCCAAGGTGGTGCTTGAAGCGAAGTTCGACGCTGGTCGGGTCCTGGAACTGGTGGGCAAGCACAAAGTCACCACACTCAACGGCGTGCCCACCACCTTCCAAATGCTCTGTGACCATCCCGGATGGTCGACGGCGGATCTCACCTCCCTGGACAAGCTCACCTGCGGTGGTTCGGCGGTACCGAACCGGGTCCTCGAGGCCTATGAGCAGCGGGGGATCGGGTTTACCAGCTGCTATGGCATGACCGAAACCGCGCCTGGTGCAACGATGCTGCCGTTATCGCGGTCCAAGGAGAAGGCCGGATCTGCCGGGCTGCCGCACTTCTTCACAGACGTGCGGATCGCCGATCCGATGGGCGGCGTTGCTCCCATGGGCGAGGTAGGGGAAATCCAGATCTCCGGACCAAATGTCATCAAGGAGTATTGGAACCGCCCGGAAGCCACAGTAGACAGCTACGCGGATTCCTCATGGTTCCGCTCCGGCGACATGGGCTACCAGGACGGGGAAGGATTCCTGTTCGTGTCCGACAGGATCAAGGACATGATCATCTCGGGCGGCGAGAACATCTACCCGGCCGAGGTGGAGGCCGCCATCGCGGAGCTGCCCGCTGTAGGGAGCGTGGCGGTGATTGGTGTTGCCGACGACACTTGGGGTGAAGTGCCCCGCGCCATCGTCACCTTGCGGGACGGAAGTTCCCTGACCGAGGAGCAACTACGCTCGCATCTCGACGGCCGATTGGCGCGGTACAAGATCCCCAAGTCAGTGGTGTTCGTCGAGGAAATGCCCCGCACTGCCAGCGGCAAGATCCGAAAGACGGACCTGCGGAAGCACTACGCCCTGTGATGCCGCCGGCCAGGCTCAGTGGAAATCGATGTCTTTACTGTGGGGTGATGCCGCATCTGAGAGGCAGCTACCGGCGGACACATTCCGTTACCAAGCTAAATCCGGGTTAATTTCCTCCATCGAACTGCCTAATTCGGCTCCGGGGCATTACGATAGGCACGACTCATCACCTGAGTACGAACGCATCGTAACGACTCACACCTAACCCCGGGGGATATACCAATGAGCACTTACCCGCAACAACCGCAGCAGACCCAGCCCTACGCCGCACAGGCCGGCGAACCGCCGCTGTGGGCTCCTTACTACGGCGCTCCGATCGGTGCCGCCGTCAAGCGTTTCTTCAAGAAGTACACCGCGTTCAGCGGCCGCGCCAGCCGCAGTGAATACTGGTGGGTGGCACTGGTTCTGGGTGTTGTGGGCTTCGTCCTTCAGATCCTCACCGGCATTCTCGGCGCAGCCGGGGCTACCGCAACCAGCAGCGGAACCGTTCCTGGTCCGGGTGCTGTAGTGGGCCTGATCCTGATCTTCGTCTTCTACCTGGCAGTTCTCATTCCATCCCTGTCCCTGCTGGTTCGCCGTCTCCACGACGCCAACCTCAGTGGCTGGCTGGCATTGCTCGTTATTGTGCCGATCGTCGTCTTGGTGCTCTCGCTTCTGCCGTCCAACCCGGCCGGCCAGCGTTTTGACCAGCCGACTGCATAGTCAGCCAAGCACTATGTAATTTGCTCCAACGAAAAGGGCGGCATCTCGTGAGCCGCCCTTTTTCGTACCCTCTTTGTCCCCCTTCACCGTTCCGCCACAGCGGTCATGACATGCTGTGACTGACGCGGACCGAGCCCAAAGGACGAGGAGTGCCATGCCCAACCCTCCACGCAAGAGAACCATCAGGCATTGCGCCGTGGTGGGCGGTGGGATCATCGGTGTTGCGGTGGCCAGGGAGCTCGCCACCACACTCGACGGCGTCCAGGTCACCATTTACGAGAAGGAAAACCGGCTGGCGGCACACCAGACCGGCCACAACTCGGGCGTGGTCCATGCAGGCCTCTACTACGAGCCCGGCGGGCTGAAGGCAAGGCTGTGCCGCAGGGGCGTGGAGTTGCTGCAGGAATTCTGTGCCACGAAGAACCTTCCCTATGAGGCCTGCGGCAAATTGGTGATCGCCCAAACACCGGAGGAATCCACCCGTTTGGACACCATCTTCGCCCGGGCCACAGCCAACGGTGTCCCCGGAGTGCGGATGCTGAGCGGCGGGCAGATACGCGAGGTGGAGCCGAACGCCGTCGGACTTTCTGCCTTGCACTCGCCGGAAACGGCGATCGTCGACTACACGGCCATCACCGAGGCGCTGGCCGATGACGTTCGAGCCATGGGCGGGACCATCCGGCTGGGGCAGGAAGTTGTGGCGCTGGAGCAGCAGCCCAGTGGGGTAGTGGTGACCACCAAAGACGGCGGGGAGCACTATGACCTGGTGGTGGCGTGCGCGGGGCTCCAGTCTGATCGTCTGGCTGAGGCGACCGGCGAGCCGGCGACCCCGAAAATCGTCCCGTTCTTCGGCCAGTACTACTTGGTGGGCCCGGAAGCCCGGCACCAGGTGAAGGGCTTGATCTATCCCGTGCCGGACCCCAAACACCCGTTCCTCGGCGTCCACCTCACCAAGCGGATCGACGGCGAAATGATGCTTGGCCCCAATGCGTTCATCGCCTTCGGGCGGGAGTCCTATGCCTGGAACGAGGTGAAGATGCGCGATGTTGCCAACTACGCGCTCTTTCCGGGCTTCTGGAATTTTGCCCGGCAGAATGTGCCGTCGGCGGTCCGGGAATTCCAGACCGTGGTGAGCCGGAAGAAATTCATCCGCGAGGCGATGCGCTTTGTCCCGTCCTTGGAAGGCGCCAGCATCCTGCCTGGCACCCGTGGCGTTCGCGCACAGGCCATGAACAGTGATGGCTCGCTGGTGGACGACTTTGTGATTGCACGACGCCGGGACGCGGTTTTGGTGCGTAACGCACCATCGCCGGGGGCGACGTCGTCGATGGCCATCGCGGAGTACATCGTGGAGCAAGCGCTGCAGGACTGACAGTTAACACGCCGGTGACGCAGCCGAAACCGCCTCCACATCAGGGCTGGATACGGTTGCCGCATGATCGCTTCACTGGCCTCGCTTGCAACCCGAATCGGCACCACCCTGGGGGCCTGGATCGAGGCCGCCTACGTCCTGGACTGCACTGAAATGGAGGCCGGGGAAGAGCACCGTCTGGCGTGGCTGCCCGCGCTGAGCGGCGTGACAGTAGCCGGCGCCCAGGCCATCCAATCGCACACTGCCAGGGTGCATCCAGAACCATAGAGAACGCGCGAAAAGCTGCTGAATGTTGCGTTGGGCACACTATTCGTTGAAGGCGGGTACTATGCCCTAAACTGCTTCACTGAGGTGCCGGAATAGGCACTATGCAGCAACGAAAGCGAACCCTCAATGGCTACTGATTACGACGCCCCGCGCAAGACCGAAGAAGACTCTCCGGCTGAATCTCTTGAGGCTCTTCAGGCATCCCGTGGCAACGCTGCACAGACTGCAGTCATCGATGTCGAAGAAAACGATACTGCCGAAGGAATCGACCTTCCCGGTGCTGATCTTTCCGGTGAAGAACTGACCGTCATCGTTGTCCCGGAGCAGTCGGATGAATTCACCTGTGGCTCCTGTTTCCTGGTCCGCCACCGGTCCCAGATTGCGCTCGAAAAGAACGGCCTCAAGTTCTGCAAGGACTGCGAAGGATAGATAACGCCCGGGTCTCGTTATCTTCGATCACGAACATGGGTGCGAAGACTCTGAAAACTGCCTGCGTCGGCCGTAAATGCGGTCTTTGGCGACCCTCCCGTGATCACCTTGTTGCCCCTTTAACGGTTATGCGCCGAAGCGGCCACGACCGGCCCAAAGCGGCTTCTGCCCTCCTACTGTTGAAGTATCAACTTCGCCTGAAGGGGGCACAAAAAATGAGGAAAATTGGAGCGGGTCTAGCGGCGGTCATGGTTGCCGCCGGGCTCGGTCTTGCGGCGCCGGGGCCAGCCTCGGCCGCAACCTACTGCGGAATTTCCTGGGGTTCGTTGGCCAAGGCCGACCCCGACATGAGTTCCGCAAACGTCACCAACGTCCGCACCGGCCAACAGCCGTGTTTCGACCGCCTGGTGATCGATATGACGGGCAAAGTGGCCGGCTATTCCGTGCGTTATGTGCCGGTAGTCATCCAGGATGCCACCGGCTACCCCATCCCGGTGATCGGTGACGCGGACCTGCAAGTGGTGGTGACGGCGCCGTCGTATAACCAGTACAGCGAGCCCACCTACCTGCCCGCAGCCAAAGCGGAGCTCTCCAACGTCTCCGGCTACCAGACCTTCCGCCAAGTGGTTTATGCCGGGAGCTTTGAGGGCACCACGAGCATTGGGTTGGGTGTGCGTGCCCGGCTTCCGTTCAGGGTCTTCACCCTGGACGGGCCCGACGGCGGCTCCCGTCTGGTAGTGGACGTCGCCCATCGCTGGTGATTGAAGCCGCAGGGTCGCCAAGAACATACGAAAGCGGCCAGTTCGCCGGAACTTTCCGGGTGAACTGGCCGCTTTTCAGCGTTTTCGATAATCGCTAGCTATCCCGAGGGAGCCCTATTCAGGCACCACCAAAGCCGGGGTATCCTTCCGGAGGGTCTCGCCGCGGAAGAACCCGGGCCGGACGCGGGACATGATCAACATGACCACGGCGCCCAATACCAGGATGCCGATGCCGAGGACGAATACCAGTCCCACTCCGAAGATCTCCGAGCCACTGCCAAACTCCGGGGCCCAGCTGTCCACTGCAGTCTGCAGGAACACCACGAACAGGCCTACGCCACCGAACAACGGGCATACGAGCCGCAGGAAGAAGTTCCGGCCACTGGCGAACACGCTGTTCCGGAAGTACCAGACGCAGGCGATGGCCGTGAGCCCGTAGTAGAAGCAGATCATCAAGCCCAGGGCCAGGATGGTGTCGTTCAGGACGTTCTCGCTGATCACGTGCATCACCGCGTAGAAGCCCGCGGACAGGACGCCGGCCGCAATGGTGGCGAAACCCGGCGTCGAGAACTTCTTGCTCATGTGGCTGAAGCGTTCCGGCAGGGCGCCGTAGTGCGCCATGGCCAGCAAGCTGCGTGACGGCGACGTGAAGGTGGACTGAAGGGAGGCCGCGGAGCTGGAGAGCACGGCGAGGGACATGAGGATTGCGAACGGGCCCATGACCGGTGATGCGAGTGCGGTGAAGACGTTGGCGTGGTTTTCTTCGTTGTTCAAGCCGATTCCTGTGTCACCCACACCTGCAAACATCATGGTGGCGATGGTGACCACCAAGTAGATGCCCAGCACGATGACGGCTGTGAGTGTGCCGGCAAGTCCGGCGGTCTTCTTGCCGTTGGCGGTTTCCTCGTTCACGGTCAGGCAGACATCCCAGCCCCAGTAGACGAAGATCGACAACGAGATGCCGGCCGCGATCTGGCCGAAGGTTTCGATCTTGGTGACGTCGAACCAGTCCCAGCTGAAGGGAACAGCGGTCTCGGACGTGGACCAGTTGGCGAATGCCATGACCACGAAAAGCCCCAGGACCAGCAGTTGGAAGCCCACCAATCCATACTGCACAATCTTGGTGGTGTGCAGGCCGCGGTAGCTGATCCAGACCGCCAACGCCACAAAGACGAAGCACGTGGCGACGTTCAGTAGCTTGTTGGAGGCGAGGTCGGCGAGCTCTGGTGATCCCGTTGCCTGCGCCAGGAAAAGGTAGAAGAAGTCGACCGCGACGCCAGCCAGGTTGGACAGGACGATGATGTTGGCGGCGAGCAGGCCCCAGCCGCCCATCCAACCCACCCACGGGCCGAACGCTTTGGTGACCCACGTAAACGTGGTGCCGCTGTCCGGGGAATCTGCGTTGAGTTCCCTGTAGGCGAGCGACACCAGGATCATCGGGATGAAGCCGATCAGGAAGATCACCGGCAGTTGCAGCCCGACTTCGTTGACCGTGGGGCCAAGGGCACCCGTCAGCGTGTATGCCGGGGCGATGGTTGAAATGCCAAGAACGACGACGGCGAGGAGCCCCAACTGCCCCGTCTTCAGTCCCTTGCCGCTGATGTCGTGCGACGTAGCAGCGTCACTGCCGCTGCGGTGGATTGTCTGGCTCATGTGAGGCCCTTTCTAGATGGCCGAAGGCTGTTGCTGTGTCATGCGGTGGATGCCGCCGCCGCGTGCGAAGAGGTCGCGTGCGTCAACACCGACCACGCGTCGGCCCGGGTAGGCATCGGCGAGGGCGCGGAGGGCTTTCCCGTCCATGGGGTTGTTGAGGCTGCAGGGGACTTCGATGATGACGGGGGTACGTGTGGAGGGCTCGATGCGCGTCCGGGAACGGGGGACTTCGAGGCGGGTGGTTTCAATCATGGCGGCATGTACTCCGGTGAGATGACAATCACCAAATGAATAGCGTTCATTTAGTATGACGGGAGTCACTCCCAAAGCGCAAGGTGCGAACCGGAGGACTTTCATTCATGACTGGTGTCTGGTCCCGGGGGTGGCTCGGTCACTGGGCTGGGCGGAGGGTCTAATAATGTCTGTGCCTCCTGCGAGAGTTGGGGGTATGAAGCAGATCCGGGAGAGGCAAGCGAAGACGGCGTTGTCCGCTGTGCCTCGTCCTGCTTTGTCTCAAGGGGTGGATCAAGCTGGGACCATCAGTGGTGATTTGATTGGTC
>NZ_JBFRDF010000021.1:0-61127 GCF_052113445.1 Paenarthrobacter sp. YAF11_1 | reverse complement strand
CGCCAGCGTTCATCCTGAGCCAGGATCAAACTCTCCGTTGAAGTAAAACAAATCAAACAGACACAACCACACCCACCGGAAATAACGGCCGGCACGGCTGCACAAAATTCGAAACCAGCTGAAAACCAGACCACCACACACGGGGGTGCATGACAGTACTGGCCATAATTTCAACCAATTGATAAAACAATCGGTATCAACAAACTTGGCACACTATTGAGTTCTCAAACAACAGACACTACCGGCACCACCCACACCCACAAGGGTCCAGGATCGCTCCGGAGCAACTTTTCAAACTTACACGCTGCCTGCCTCCGGGTCAAATCGGCGAACTTGACTTGATTTTCCTTGCGGGTTTCTAGTCAGCTTCACCGTCCTCCACTGGGGAGCAGCGCGGGTACTAACTATACCCCTACTTCCCCGTGATGGCAAAACCCCTCAACGACACGGCCGCTGCACCGAGCAAAATCCCCGGGAACAAAGGGAAGAGGGCCCGGAAGCATAGGTCCGGACCCTCTCCGCCTGAGGAAATTACTGCCTCACGTGACTACTGCGAGCGGTCGCGCTACTCAGCCGGCGCGAACCAAGAGGCGCCCAGTGGGGGAAGAGTGACGGTCAACGCGGCGGGCTGGCCGTCGGTGCCAGGCACCGAAGCTTTCAGTGACCCTGCATTGACCACTCCCGAGCCGCCGTACGTTTCAGAGTCGGTGTTCAGGACCTCAGTCCACTCCCCCGCTGCGGGCACACCCAGGATGTAGTCCTTGTGCGGACCGCCGGAGAAGTTCACTGCGCAGACCAACGGTTTACCGTCCTGGTCCCAGCGGATGAAGGTCAAGACGTTGTGGTCGGCATCCCCGCCGTTGATCCACTGGAAACCGCCGGCCTCGTTGTCCCGCTGGTACAGGGCAGGCGTCGAGGTGTAGAGCTCGTTAAGGTCCTTAACCAGAAGCTGCAGCCCACGGTGAGCTGGGATATCGGCGAGGAACCAGTCCAGCCCGTATTGCTCGGACCATTCGGCCTCCTGGCCGAACTCGGTGCCCATGAAGATGAGCTGCTTGCCCGGATGCGCCCACTGGTAGGCGAAGAAGGCACGCAGGTTTGCCAGCTGCTGCCAGCGGTCACCGGGCATCTTCCGGAGCATGGAGCCCTTGCCGTGAACTACTTCATCGTGGCTGATGGGCAGCAGGAAGTTCTCGGTGAAGGCGTACACCATGGAGAACGTAATGGTGCCATGGTGCCACCTGCGGTTGATGGGGTCTTCGGAGATGTACTTGAGCGAGTCATGCATCCAACCCATGTTCCATTTGAGCCCGAAGCCCAGGCCGCCGTGGTTGGTGGGTGCCGTGACACCCGGGAAAGCGGTGGATTCCTCGGCGATGATGATGGCCCCGGGATGGGACTTGTAGACCGTGGCGTTGACTTCCTGCATGAAGGAAATGGCTTCGAGGTTCTCGCGGCCGCCGAACTTGTTGGGCTTCCACTGTCCTTCTTCACGGGAGTAGTCCAGGTAGATCATCGAGGCAACAGCGTCCACCCGCAGGCCATCGATGTGGAATTCTTCCAGCCAGTACAGCGCATTGGATACCAGGAAGTTGCGGACCTCGCTGCGCCCGAAATCGAAGATCAGGGTTCCCCAGTCCGGGTGTTCACCCAATGCGGGATCCGAGTGCTCGTACAGCGGCTGACCGTCGAACTGTGCCAGCGCCCAGGAGTCCTTGGGGAAGTGGGCAGGGACCCAGTCGAGGAGGACGCCGATACCGGCTTGGTGGAGTGAATCCACCAGGAAGCGGAACTCGTCGGGGTGGCCGAACCGTGAAGTCGGAGCAAAGTAGGACGTCACCTGGTAGCCCCACGAACCACCGAAGGGGTGCTCAGCCACCGGCATGAACTCGACGTGGGAGAAGCCAAGCCACTTCACATAATCCACGAGCTCCTTGGCAAGTTCCTTATAGCCAAGACCCAGACGCCAGGAACCCAAGTGAACTTCGTAAACGCTCATGGGCGAGTTGTGCGGATCCTTCTGGGCGCGGGCTGCCATCCACTCCGCGTCCTTGAACCGGTAGCTGGCGTCCACAACGCGCGACGCCGTCAGCGGCGGAACCTCGGTACCGAAGGCCAACGGGTCGGCTTTTTCCATCCAGTGACCGGACTTGGTCAGGATCTCGTATTTGTAGCACGCCCCTGCTACAACCCCCGGAATGAAGAGTTCCCAGACCCCGGAGGAACCAAGGGAGCGCATGCCGTGCTGACGGCCATCCCAGCCGTTGAAGTCGCCCTTGACGCGAACTGCCTGGGCGTTCGGGGCCCACACTGCGAACGAGACACCGTCTACCTCGCTGAGCGCGGAACGGTAATGCTGCACGTGCGCGCCGAGCACATCCCACAGGCGCTCATGACGTCCTTCACCGATCAGGTGCAGGTCCACTTCACCGACGGTAGGCAGGTAGTGGTACGGGTCATCGATGGTGACGGGTTCGACGTCGTACACCACTTCCAAACGGTAGTCCGGCACGTGGCCGGCCTGCAGCGGTTCCAGGACGGCGGCCCACACTCCATGGGTTTCATGTGCCATCTCGGTGCGGCCGTGTTCGGTCACCACCGCCACGGACTTCGCGAGGTGCTTCACCGTACGGATGGTGACGTGGCCGTGGTCGTCCAAGTGTGCGCCGAGGACCGAGTGCGGCGCGTGGTAGGCGCCGGCTGCCACGCGTTCCAAGGTCTCGGGGTCCACGTGCAGGGGAACTCGGGGCCGTTCGGTGCGTGCAGAGCCAGTCATGTCATTACCTTCCGCTGTAGCTGCCGCATGCTTGCCGCGGCTTGTATTGTCGAGGATTCGTCGTGATGCGTTGACCGGAATCGACAGCCAGTCGGGCCGGTTCCGCAACTCGTACACCACCTCGTATAAGGCCTTGTCCAGCCACAATGCCACAAAGAGCGGCGAGCGGCGGTCTATGGTTCCGGGGGTGACGTCGCTGTACCCCTCAAGGAACGCTGCAGCGCAGTCATCCACCCAGGTTTCGGGCACTTTGGCGAGGGAATTTTCGCGCGTGGCGGCACCCGCTGCATAGTCGAACGAGCGCAGCATGCCCGTGACATCGCGCAGGGGAAGGTCGGGATTATTGCGCTCGTCGATGGTCCGCAGCGGCTCGCCTTCGAAGTCGAGAATGGCCCAGCGCCCCGGCTGCCCGGCGCTGCCGGGCAGCGATTCGTTGCCGGGCACCAGCAGGATTTGCCCCAGGTGGAGGTCTCCGTGGACGCGCTGCAACTGTCCCACGTCTCCGGGATCCAGCGCTGCCAGCAGTTGCTCGAGGTTGTCGTCATAGGGCCCGACGGCGGATGCGGCCTCTGCCCACGACTGGCGGACGCGCCGGGCCACGGTCGCGATGATGCCGGAGCCCTGCTCCTGTCCGTCCTGGGTGCCAAATGTTTCCGCCAGCCTTGCGTGAACCGAGGCAGTCGCTGCCCCGAGCCCGCGGGCCTCAGCCGTGAAATCCTTGCCGGCTGCGGCTGCTTCCACGGCCAACCGCCAGGCGTCCAAACCTCCGAGCAGGAATTCATGTGCAACAGTCAGTTCGCCGGTGGCCGGCGCGGATCCGTTCGATGCCGGCCCCTCCCACGAGCCGCTGATCCAGCCGAGCGTCGCAGGAACCTCGGTGGTCCCGGCGGCGGTCAGTGCGGCGCCAAGCTCAACTTCGGGATTCTTACCTGCCGCCAGCACGCGGAAGATCTTCACGATCGCGGCCGAATCGCCGTCGTCGATGATGACGGAGGTGTTGGACTGCTCGCCGGACAGTACCCGTACGGAAGTGGGGTTTTCCGGGAGCGCGACGCGGCCACGCGTGAGGTGTCCGCGCGCGCCTCCCACGCTGCCTTCGCTCCGCATCAGCTCCAGCCAGGCGGTGACGAAATCCGAATCGTAGACGGCGTCGTACACCAGCCGGAGGCCCGAGTCGTCCGTGAACTCGCCCAACAAGGCCGCCGGGGCGTCCACCAGTGGTTGGCTCCGATAACTCAACGGAACCTGCACCACGTCAGTCCGGGGACCGCCGTCGGCCGTCCGGTGGGTCACCGCCAGCAGCACCACCTCAAAAGCAGTGCCGCCGCCAGTGCCAGGGAGGCTCACAGCGCCCACCTGCTCCAGCGCAAAGTCGGGGCTCTTGACCGGGAACCAGCGTTTGCCTGGCAGCCAGTGACGGAGAAGTCCTTCAACGGAGGGGTTCAAGTTTGCCTTGCTCATCTCATCCTTTGGAGGTCACCACGGGAATCGCCTGGGTAAAAGGCGAGGAGGGATTGGAAAAGGCCGAGCGCACCCGCAGCCAGTAGAAGCTGTGGCTGCCCAGCATCACGGTCAGATGACCGTTGTCGCCGACGGCCGGGAATGGCTGACCGCCGAAAATATCGCGCAGGCCGCGGCCCGCGAATTCAGGGATGTCCAACGTTGCCGCTACAGGGTGCTGGGAGAGGTTGAAGACGCACAGAATGGTTTCGGCGTCCTCGCCCTCGGGGTTGCCTGCCGGCAATTCCCGTACATAGGCCAGCACCACTTCATGATCGGCTTCGATGTGCCGGAAGCCGCCCAGGCCAAACACCGGGTGGTTCTTGCGGACGCTGAGGATCTGCCGGGTCCAGCGCAGCAGCGAACCGGAGTGCGCGGCCTGGGCCTCAACGTTGGCCATGCCGTAGTTGTACACCAGCGACTGGATGACCGGCAGGTACAGCTTGCCCGGATCTGCTCCGGAGAAACCTGCATTGCGGTCCGGGTTCCACTGCATGGGCGTGCGGACAGCATCACGGTCATCGAGCCAAATGTTGTCGCCCATTCCGATCTCATCCCCGTAATACAGGAAGGGACTGCCGGGCAGGGAAAGGAGCAGTGCATTGATGAGCTCAATTTCGGACCGGGAGTTGTCCAGCAGCGGCGCGAGCCGGCGGCGGATGCCGATGTTGGCCCGCATCCGGGGATCAGGGGCGTACCAACCCAGCATCGCGGCGCGTTCCTCAGCCGGGACCATCTCCAAGGTCAGTTCATCATGGTTGCGCAGGAAAGTTCCCCACTGGGCACCCTTGGGTATGTCCGGAGTCTCCCGCAGGGTCTCGATGATGGGTGCGGCCTTCTGGTCCCGCAGTGCGTAGTAAAGCCGCGGCATGATGGGAAAATGGAACGCCATGTGGCACTCGGGCGCTTCCTCGGTGCCGAAGTACTCCACCACTTCATGCGGCGGTTGGTTGGCCTCCGCAATGATCACCCGACCGGGATAGTTCGCGTCCACCATGCGCCGAAGGTCCTGCAGGAAAGTGTGCGTCGCCGGCAGGTTCTCGCAGTTGGTTCCGTCTTCCTCGAACAGGTACGGAATAGCGTCTGCCCGGAACCCGTCAATCCCCTGGTCCAGCCAGAACCGGATCACGTCATAGAGGGCCTCGATGACTTTGGGGTTCTCAAAGTTCAGGTCCGGCTGGTGGCTGAAGAAGCGGTGCCAGAAGAACTGCCGGCGGATGGGATCGAACGTCCAGTTGGATTCTTCGGTGTCAACGAAGATGATGCGGGCGTCCTGGTATTTCTCATCCGTATCGCTCCATACGTAGAAATCGCCGTAGGGACCCGTGGGGTCCTTCCGCGACTCCTGGAACCACGGGTGTTGGTCCGAGGTGTGGTTCAGCGGGAGGTCGATAATCACCCGCACGCCCCGGGCATGTGCCTCGGCAACCAACCGCTTGAAGTCGCTGATGGTGCCGAATTCATCCAGCACGGATGTGTAGTCCGCAATGTCGTAGCCGCCATCGCGCAGCGGTGAATGGAAGAACGGCGGCAACCAGAGGCAGTCAACGCCCAGCCATTGGAGGTAGTCCAGTTTCTCGATCAACCCGTGGAAATCACCGGAGCCATCCCCGTTGGCATCCGCAAAGGCCCGCACCAGTACCTCGTAGAAGACTGCCTTGCGGTACCAGTGTGGATCATGCTGGAGACCGGGGGCGTTCAACTCGAAGGTGTTCTTCGGAGTGAAGTACTGGCTCGGGTTCTGCGGAGAAAAACTCACTAAGGCTGCCTCCGGATGCTCAGGATGTGTGCCGGCTCAACGTGTGCATCCAGCCGGACGTAGTTGTGCTCGCCCCACTCCCAGCTCTGGCCGCTGATGAGGTCATCCACCCGGAACCGGCCGTCGTCGTTAAGGTCCTGTGGGTCCAGTTGCAGGGCCGCTAGGTCCAGGGAGACTGTGCTCTCGCGGGTGCTGTGCGGATCCACGTTGACCACAATGATCAAGGTGTCCTTGGTGCCATCGGGCAGCGTCTTGTGCTTGGAGTAAACGATCGTCGCATCATCGGTGCTGCTGTGCAGCGTCAGGTTCTGCAGGTCGCCCAGCGCCACGTGCTTCTTGCGGATGGTGTTGAGCCTGGTGATATACGGCGCCAGGGTGCGTCCGGATTCGGCTGCGCCTTCCCAGTCCCTCGCCTTGAACTCGTACTTTTCGTTGTCGATGTATTCCTCGGCACCCGGACGGGCCACGTGCTCGTAGAGCTCGTACCCTGCGTAGACACCCCAGAGCGGGCTGGCCGTTGCGGCCAGTGCAGCCCGGATGCGGAAGGCCGCCGGCCCGCCATACTGCAGGTACTCGGTGAGGATGTCCGGAGTGTTCACAAAGAAGTTTGGACGGAAGAACGCCGGGCTCTCGTGGCTGACTTCGTGGAAGTACTCTTCCAGCTCGGTCTTGGTGTTCCGCCACGTGAAGTAGGTGTAGGACTGCTGGAAGCCCGCACGCCCCAAGGCGTGCATCATCGGCGGGCGCGTGAAGGCTTCCGCCAGGAAGACAACCTCGGGGTTCTTCTTGTTGATCTTGCCGATCAGCCATTCCCAGAACCAGACAGGCTTGGTGTGCGGGTTGTCCACGCGGAAAATCTTTACGCCGTGGCTGATCCACAACTGCACGATCCTCAGAATTTCCTTGGACAGTCCCGTCGGGTCATTGTCGAAGTTCAGGGGATAAATGTCCTGGTACTTCTTCGGTGGGTTTTCTGCGTAGGCGATCGAACCGTCCACCCGCGTGGTGAACCACTCAGGATTGGACGTCACCCACGGGTGGTCCGGGGCTGCCTGCAGGGCAAGGTCCAGGGCGACCTCAAGCCCCAATTCGTTGGCGCGCGCCACAAAGGCGTCAAAATCTTCAAAAGTGCCCAGTTCAGGGTGGATGGCGTCGTGGCCACCGTCCTTGGAACCGATGGCCCACGGCGACCCCGGGTCCTGCGGTCCCGGCGTCAACGTGTTGTTGCGGCCCTTGCGGTGCTGGAAACCGATCGGGTGGATGGGCGGCAGGTAAATGACGTCGAAGGCCATCTCCGCCACGGCGTCGAGCCTCTTGGCTGCCGTACGGAAGTTGCCGGAGGTCCAGACACCGGTGGAGTGATCCAGCACAGCGCCCTCTGAGCGGGGGAAGAACTCGTACCAGGAACCGCGACCCGCGAGGTCGCGCTCCACCTGCAGCGGGAATCGTTCGGAAACGGTCACCAGTTCGCGGATGGGAACACGTACGACGGCGGCCAGCACCTCGGGGCTGAAACCGGCGCCAAGGCGCTCCTCGGCAGTCTTGGTGGTATCGGCCAGCACGACGGAAGCGGCACGCATGGTGCGCTTCTCCACAGCGCTGCGTCCGGCGTCGTCGGCTGCTTCCGCGAGGAGGGCAGCGCCCTCGGCGAGCATCAACTCAACGTCGATGCCGGCGCCTACCTTGACCTCGGCGTTGTGGTGCCAGGTGCCGTAACGGTCGTGCCAAGCTTCGATAACGAAGGACCAGGCTCCGGTGCCGGTGGGCGTGATCAGGCCCTCCCAGCGGTCCAGGCCCTTCCACTTCTCGCCCTCTGCAGGGGTCAGGCGGACGCGCTGACGTTCTTTGCCCCGGGGATCGAGCAGTACAGCGGACACGCCGAGCTGGTCATGACCCTCACGGAAGACCGTGGCGCCAACAACGAGGTCCTCGCCCGGCAAGGCCTTCGCCGGGAAACGGCCACCCTCAACCACCGGCTGCACGGCAGTGATGGGGAACCGGCCGAAGCGCAGTCCCTGGGTGATGTCCGTAGTCGTCTTGGATTTCAGAGCGGTGATGGTTCGCGCGGTTTTCGTCACAACCACGACGTTAGCGACAAAAATCACAGAATGCTAAGCACACGACCTATCTACTCGACGCAAGATGACTTTTACCTAAAAGAAACCCAATCCGGTTCCGACTGCCATGTCCGTCCGTTAGTGTGGCGCTCGTGAAGGCTATTCGAAGGTTTACAGTCCGTACCGTCCTCCCCGAGCCCATCCGGCCCCTGGCCCGATTGGCGACCAATCTGCGCTGGTCCTGGCACCGGCCCACACGGGAACTTTTCGCGAGCCTCAACCCGGCTCTCTGGGAGGCGTCGCAGCACGACCCCATTGCCCTTCTGGGGTCCATCAGCCGCGAACAACTGCAGGACCTCGCCAACAACGGCGACGTGGTGGAGCGCGTTCAGGCCGCTGCCTCCGACCTGGACCGGTACCTCAGCGAACCGCGCTGGTACCAAGGCCTCGGCGAAGACGCTCCCGCCTGCATTGCGTACTTTTCCCCCGAATTCGGCATCACTGAAGTTCTTCCGCAGTACTCCGGCGGCCTCGGCATCCTGGCCGGAGACCACCTCAAGGCCGCCTCAGACCTCGGCGTGCCGCTGATCGGTGTTGGGCTCCTCTACCAGGCCGGCTACTTCAAGCAGTCCCTGTCCCGGGATGCCTGGCAGCAGGAAACCTACCCGGTGCTGGACCCCGACGGCCTGCCGCTCACGCTTCTTCGCCACCCCGGCAAGGACGGCATGCCCGGCAAGCCCGTCCACATCTCCCTTCCGTTGCCCAACGGCCGCGAGCTCCACGCGCACGTCTGGCGTGCCGACGTCGGACGCGTTCCGCTGCTGCTGCTGGACTCCAACGTTCCCTCCAACGATGAAGCCGCCCGCGGCATCACGGACCGCCTGTACGGCGGCGGGGGCGACCACCGGCTGCAGCAGGAACTCCTCCTGGGCATGGGTGGCGTCAAAGCCCTCCGCGTCTACCAGGAACTCACCGGCACGCCCGCGCCGGAAGTTTTCCACACCAACGAAGGCCACGCAGGTTTCCTGGGCATCGAACGCATCCAGGAAGCCATGTCCGATCCCACCGTGCCCCTCAGTTGGGACGAGGCCCTCGCAGCCGGTCGCGCATCCACCGTCTTCACGACGCACACGCCCGTCCCCGCCGGCATCGACCGCTTCGAGACCGTCCAGATCAAGCACTTCTTCGAAGCCGGGCTGGCACCTGCCGTGCCCACGGACCGCATCCTGGAACTCGGCCGCGAAAACTTCGACGGCGGAAACCCCTCCGTTTTCAACATGGCAGTCATGGGCCTGCGCCTGGCGCAGCGTGCCAACGGCGTGGCCAAGCTGCACGGCGTGGTGTCCCGCGAAATGTTCGCCGGCCTGTGGCCGGGATTCGACCACTCCGAGATCCCCATCACCTCCGTCACCAACGGCGTCCACGTCCCCACCTGGGTGGACCCCCGCATCTCCACCCTGGCCCGGAACCAGTTCGGTGCCGAGGCTGAAGCGCTGGGCCGCTGGGACCTTGCCTACAATGTCAGCGATGAAGACGTCTGGGCGCTCCGCCGGGAGCTGCGCGCCCAACTCATCGACGACGTCCGACGCAGGCTCAGGGCCTCGTGGAAGAAGCGCGGCGCCGCCGACGCCGAGCTCGGCTGGACCGACTCCGTGCTGGACCCGGACGTGCTCACCATCGGCTTCGCCAGGCGCGTGCCTACCTACAAGCGACTCACCCTCATGTTGCGCGACCCCGCACGCTTGAAGGCCCTGTTGCTGGATCCGAAACACCCCATCCAACTGGTCATCGCCGGCAAGTCGCACCCCGCGGACGACGCCGGCAAGAAGATGATCCAGGACCTGGTGCGTTTCACCGACGATCCCGAAGTCCGCCACAGGATCGTCTTCCTGCCCAACTACGACATCGCCATGGCGCGGACCCTGTTCCCTGGCTGCGACGTGTGGCTGAACAACCCGCTGCGCCCGTTGGAAGCCTGCGGCACCTCCGGCATGAAGGCCGCCATCAACGGCTCGCTTAACCTGTCCGTCCTGGACGGCTGGTGGGACGAAATGTACGACGGCGAAAACGGCTGGGCGATCCCCACCGCAAACAACGGCGCATCAGCCGACGAACGCGACGACATCGAAGCATCCGCACTGTACGAGCTCCTCGAAAACCAGGTAGCTCCGCGCTTCTACGGCACCACCGTTGCCCAAGGCGCCGGCGCTGCAGGACCGTCCGAGTCCAGCCGCGAGACCGTGCCCACCCACTGGGTGTCCATGATCAAGCACACCCTGGCGAACCTCGGCCCCGCCGTTTCCGCGGAACGCATGCTCCACGACTACGTCAACAACCTCTACTGCCCGGCCGCTGTCTCCGGGCGCAGGGCCGTTGCCGGAGCCTTCAAGGAAGCCAAGGAACTCGCCGCCTGGACCACCAAGGTCCGGAACGCATGGCCCCAGGTAGTGGTGGAACACGTTGACTCCGTGGGGGTCTCCGAGGAACCCCAGGTGGGCGACAGCCTCCAGGTCAACGCCTACGTAGCCCTCAACAGCCTCACCCCGGACGATGTGTCCGTCGAGGTAGCCTTTGGGCGTGCCGAGGAATCCGATGAACTCGAGGACGTCGTGGTGGCCGAACTGGACTCCCTGGAAGACCTCGGCAACGGACGACACCTGTTCAACGGCTCCGTGGTCATCAACCGGTCCGGCTCCTTCGGCTACACCGTCCGGGTGTTCCCGAAGCACTCGGCGCTGGCTTCCAAGGCTGAGCTGGGGCTGATCGCGAACGCCTAGGCCCTAACCAGACGACATCCGCCGGATGTCAGTCATCCTCCGCGTGTACCCCACTGTCCCCCTAGCCTCGCAAGCTCGGCCAGGGAACCCTGACGGCGTGGGCCCACTTTGCGCTTTGACGCACGCTTCCGGATAACTGGCATCCGGCTTGTTGTTTGGTTAGGTGTGGCCGGTTCGCGACTAATTCTCGAAAACGGCGATGACTGCGAGGTCGCGGCCGGCGTAGCGCTCTGCGTCCTGGAGGACTTCGCAGACTACCCCGAAGGACCGGTCTGTGCGGTAAGCGGCCGGGACCTGCCAGATCATGGTGACGGGTCCGCCGTCGTCCTCTGAGAGGGCGTCGGCGTAATCGTGCAGGGAGTCGTTCAGGGCGTCCAGGTTCACGCCGTAGTACTCAGGGAAGTCCAGGACCTGGGCGAAGACTTCCAGGACCGCTTGCTTGGTGGTTGCCGGGGGGACCATCACGGTCCTGCGGCCGGCGTCGGAAATCTGCTCCCGTAGTTCTTCAAGGGTCCAGGTGTCTGCAGAATAGATCTTCATGGGCTCCTACTTGCCTTCGACGATGAACTTGAACGATTCGTAGTGGTCCGCGGTGTAGTACTTGGCGGCGTCCTTGCCCACAATGATGCGGCGGGCTCCACGATTCTGCTTTCCTGGGGTGATGACTGTGTATTCCTTATAGAAGCCGCCGGACTTCTTCGGCAGCAGACCTTCAAAGTTACCGAAATTCCCGTCATCTTCCTTGTACGGATAGGGGCCGCCCTCGGCGATCAGGGCCAGCGTTTGGCGGGCTTCCTTGGGCAGTTGCGATGCGTTGATGGTTGGCAGCGTCGAAGGGTTTGCCACTGCAGCCGCCGACGACGACGCAGGGCCAGGTTCCGGCGTCGTGGTTGGTGCCGTGAGCGCACCACCGCCCACCATGGCGACCACCAGCACGACGACGGCGATCACCAGACCCGCGAACGCCACCAGTTTGCTGCGGCTGCGGTTCATGCGAAGAACTCCTGATGTCTGTGTGGCTACGTGCGGTAGATGTTGATGGTGTTGGCTTGCAGGATATCCCGCTCGCCTGAGGCCACCAACGCGCCCTTCCGGCGCTCGTGCAACACCGAAGTCGTGAAGCGGAGCTCAAACATGCGCTTGCCGATACCGGTTTCACTCAGAATCTCCGGCAGCACCATCTTCACATCCTGGTTGCTTCCGTTCACCACGATCAAGCCACGGATTTCGCTGTCCTCATGCCCCATCAGGAGTTGGACAGAGCGCACATTGGGATCGTTCCAGCGTGCGGGAGTCATTCGCTGACCTTTGTCGTCGAACCATTGCAGGCTGGAGTTGTTCGCGTTGCCGGGGAAACTCTCAGGCTGGTGCCGCAGGAACCAGCGGCGGAGCCGAACCAGCTCACGTGTGGTCCTGAACATGGCGTTGGCTTCCTGGGTGCGGCTCCAATCCAGCCATGCCGTGGGGTTGTCCTGGCAGTAGGCGTTGTTGTTGCCTTGCTGGGTCCGGCCGAGTTCATCGCCGGCAGTAATCATGGGGACGCCGAAGGACAACAGAAGGGTGGCCATCAAGTTGCGGATGGACAGGGCGCGGGCGGCCACAATGGCCTCGTTCTCGCTCCGGCCCTCCACACCATGGTTGTAGCTGCGGTTATCGCCGTGGCCGTCGCGGTTCTGCTCACCGTTGGCCTCATTGTGCTTACGGTCGTAGCTCACCAGGTCCTTCAACGTGAATCCGTCGTGGGCCGTGATGAAGTTGACCGAAGCAAGCCGGGTCCGTCCGGACGATGCGAAGAGGTTCGCGGAACCGGCCATGAGTTCAGCCAACGACGCCACGGAACCGCCTTGGCCGCCTGCTTCGATGGCGGCGCGGTCGGACAGCCAAAAGCTGCGGACGCCGTCGCGGAAATGGTCGTTCCAATCGGACCAACCGTGGGGGAAACGGCCTGTCTGCCAGCCGCCGTAACCGACGTCCCAGGGCTCTGCAATGAGCTTGACCCCAGACAGTACCGGGTCCTCCGCGATGGCCTGCAGGAAGGGATGCTTGGGGTCAAAGGTGTTGCCCGCGTCCCGGCACAAGGTCACGGCAAGGTCAAAGCGGAAGCCGTCCACGTGGAAGTCGTTCACCCAGTACCGCAGGGAATCCAAGGCCAGGTCCACCACCACTGGATCGCTGAAGTCCAAGGTGTTTCCACAACCGGTGGTGTCCAGGTAGCGCCCATGGGCATCGTGCCGGTAGTAGCGCTTCTCTGCGAGCCCACGGAAGCTTAGGGGCGGTCCATCCGGTCCAGCTTCGGCGGTGTGGTTGTACACCACGTCCAGGATGACCTCGATGCCCGCCGCGTGCAGCAATTTGATCATGCCCTTGAGCTCGTCCTGAACCGCGTGGGGGCCTGCGTTGCGCGCTGACTCCGTGGCGTAGTCCGAGTGCGGTGCAAAGAAGGCGGCCGTGTTGTAGCCCCAGTAGTTGGTCATGCCAAGGTCCTGGAGGTGGGACTCATCCAGGTGGAAATGGATGGGCAGGAGCTGGACGGCCGTGATTCCGAGCTCAGTGAGGTGCTGGATCATCACCGGATGGGCCATACCGGCGTAGGTACCTCTGAGATGCTCCGGAATGTCCGGGTGCAGCATGGTCTGGCCGCGGACATGTGCTTCGTAGATGACGGAAGTCCGCAAGGGGATGTGGGGTGGACGGTCGTCGCCCCAGTCAAAGCCTGTTTCCACGTGCACACTGGTGAGGAACTCGCCCCGCTGGTCCACAGCGCGACCATAGGGATCGAGCAACAGGCGATGTTCGCCGTCGTCGTCCAGGTCCACAGCCGGCAAGGACAGCGGGAAGCCGCGCTCGGACGATGCCTCACGGAAACCGTAGCGGGTGCCCGGCGGCATTCCGCTGACCAGCCCGAAGTGCACGCCGTCTTCTATGTTGGGAAGGATGTGGGCACGCCACGGCTCTCCAGGAGCCTGGAAGGCGATCTCCACCTCGTTCAGGTCGGGCGCGAAAACTGCCACGTTCACCTGGTGGTCCTGCGTTATTTCGGCATCGTCAAGGCCGGGCTGGGGCGTGCTCAGTCCGAGGGGCCGTGGCCGCGAGGCGTCGACGGCGGCTGCTGTGTCAAAAATAGGCATAACCATTGCTTGCAAGTTTAGTTCCACGCCAAGTATGTGCCGCGCCGGCCGCGCATGTGACGACGTTCCACATCGCAATTTGATTACTTGCCTGCTGAGGGCCGGATTACTTGGGCCGCTCACGTGCTGGAACGCTGTTCGGGAGCCGCCTTCACGGCCGGTTGGCTACGTGAATAAGTCGCATGGACCGGCTGTTGTCCCGCCCGCTTGGCATACTGGGACGGAGACAACTGGAGGTTTTATCGTGCGCGTGGCACTCGCCCAAGTCATCACCGGCCGGGATCTGGCCGACAACCTGCGGCTCCTCGAGGAGTACGCCCGACTGGCGAAAGACGGCGGCGCCGACTTGGTGGTCTTCCCCGAGGCCATGATGCGCGCGTTCGGGAACTCGCTGCTGGACATCGCCGAACCTCTGGATGGCCCCTGGGCCGGCCGGGTGCGCGCCATCGCCGACGAACTGCAGATGGTGATCGTGGCCGGCATGTTCACCCCCGGCGCTCCTTCGGAGTCAGGGGCGCGTCGCGTGCGGAACACCCTGCTGGCCACCGGCCCTGGCGTCGAAACGAGCTACGACAAGATCCACCTCTTTGACGCGTTCGGCTTCGCTGAGTCGGACACCGTTGAGGCGGGTACAGACCCCGTGACGTTCGACGCCGGCGGCCTCACCTTTGGTTTGGCCACCTGCTACGACATCCGTTTCCCTGCCTTGTTCACGGCCAACGCCGATCGCGGCGCGGTGGTGAACATCGTCTCGGCGTCCTGGGGATCCGGGCCGGGCAAAGCCGAGCAGTGGCAACTTCTCGCCCGTGCCCGCGCCGTGGACACCACCACGTTCGTGCTCGCGTGCGGCCAGGGCGATCCAGCTACCCAGGGCGTTGAGCCCAAAGGTGCCGCGCCCACAGGAGTCGGGTACTCCGCCGTCGTATCCCCGTTTGGCCAGGTCCTGGAGGCCCTCGACGGCGAACCCGGCCTGATCTTCCACGACCTGGACCCCGCCGTGGTGGAGGAAGCCCGCCAAAAACTCCCTGTGTTGGCCAACCGCCGCCAGTTCTAGCTCCCCCCACCGATCCTCTCTCACATCCCTAGCCCTCCCGGCCGGCCCTCTCTCACATCACTAGCCCTCCCCGCCGGCCCTCTCTCACATCCCTAGCCCTCCCGGCCGGCCCTCTCTCAYGTCACTAGCCCTTTGCGGCCGTATGGTCACGCCCAGAAGTAAATATGAGGCCGCGTTCCGTGAGAGGCAGTACGGCTGATTCTCTCCACGGATCGGTCAATGAAACAGGTCGCCGAGGAGATCGGAGTAGAGGAAAGCAAGTTGGGAACTGGCTTCACAGGCATCGGGCACCGGAACCCTTTGCCGAAAATAAGCGTTGGCGGCCCAGGTCGAGTTCCTGGGAAAGTCAACGCATTCTTTACCGCGAACCAAAAGTAGGCCGCTCCGAAGAGTTCGGAGCGTCCGGCTCAATACCGAGGGATATGAAAGAGCGATCGGCTCAAACCCGAGGGATATGAAAGAGCGATCGGCTCAAAACCGAGGGACATGAAAGAGCGTCCGCCCCAATACCGAGGGACATGAAAGAGCGTGCGGATCAAGCCCGAGGGACATGAAAAGAGCGTCCGCCCCAAACCCGAGGGACGTGAGAGAGCGTGCGGATCAAGCCCGAGGGATGTGAGAGAGCGTGCGGATCAAGCCCGAGGGATGTGAGATAGCGTTGGTACCCGTCGGCGGCACTGCAGGCACACGAAAGGCGCCGCAAGGGCCATCCGGAAGCATGATTCCAAGCGAGGAACGAGCGAGCATGCGGAGGATGGCCCTTGCGGCGCCTGAGCGAGGATGGCGGGCGCCGCAGCTGCGACCCCCGCTCCTGCGGCGCCTGAGCGTGGACTACTTAGCGGCGCGCTGCCTCGACACTTCGTACAGCGAGATCCCGACGGCCATGGATGCGTTGAGCGATTCCATGGCTGAGTCGATCGGGATGGAGACGATCTGGTCGCAGTTTTCGCGGACGAGCCTGCTGAGGCCCTTGCCTTCGGAGCCCACCACGATGCACACGGGTTCGGTGGCAACGCTGAGGTCGGGCAGTGAAACGTCGCCGTCGCCGTCCAGGCCCAGGACGTAGATGCCCATGTTCTTGAACTGCTTCAGCGCGTTGTTGAGGTTCGACGCGCGGGCCACAGGTACGCGGACAGCGGCACCGGCGCTGGTCTTCCACGCGGACGCGGTGACGCCCACGGAGCGACGCTCAGGAACGATCACGCCGTGGCCACTGAACGCGGACACGGAGCGGATGATCGCACCGAGGTTACGGGGATCGGTGATGCCGTCCAGGGCAACGAAGATGGGGGCGTTGGAGATGTGCCCCTTCTTCCACTTGGCCAGGGTTGTCTCGGCGAGGTCGTAGGCGTCCTCGTACTCGTACGGCGGGATCTGCAGGACGAGGCCCTGGTGGACAGCGTCCTCGGTCATGCGGTCCAGCTCGACCTTGCCGGTTTCGAGCAGGGGGATGCCGCGCTCGGCCGCGAGTTTGAGGGATTCCTTGACGCGGTCATCCATCTCGATACGGATGGCGACGTGCAGCGCCTTGGCGGGGATGCCGGCGCGGAGGGCTTCGACCACCGAGTTACGGCCGGTGACCAATTCTTCCGTTGCACGTCCCTTGGGGCCGGAGCGTGCGCCGGCGCCACCGGGGCGGGTGCCCGGTCCGCGCTTGGCAGCTGAGCGTTCCGCCAGCTGCTTGTTCTTGTATGCCTTGTGGTAGGTGCGTTCCTCCGCCTTGGGCGTGGGACCCTTGCCCTCCAGGGCCTTGCGGCCGTGGCCACCGGTTCCGGTGGTGGGGCCCTTCTTCTGCTTGACCGACCGGCGACCATTGTTGGCCATGAGATTCCATCCTTGATTTTGTGAGTAAGTCTGGAATCAAGTCTACTGACCCGATGCAATTCGGCCGCCGCGCCGGTATATCAGTCGCGCTTAAGGCTCCAAGTGGCCCCATCCGCACCATCTTCGACGACGACGCCCGCGGCAGCCAGGGTGTCGCGGATCGCGTCGGATGCAGCCCAGTCCTTGTTGGCCCTGGCGGCAGCACGGGCTGCGAGTTGGGCGTCGATCAGCACTTCCAATGCGGCGTGCTCGCGTCCCTGCACAGCTTCCGGACGCTTGACCGCATCCAAGCCCAGCACTTCGGTCATCGAAAGGACGCTGTAGAGGGCAGCCTTGGAGGCATCGAGGTCGCCGGATGCCAGCGCAGTGTTGCCCGCCCGGACGGTCTCGTGGAGCACGCCCAGGGCTTGCGGAACGTTGAGGTCGTCATCCATGGCGGCAATGAAAGCAGCCGGCATGTTGGCCTGCGGTGCTACCTCCGAGGAGGAGCCGCCGCTGATCCTGGCCGACGCTTTGGCAATGAAACCGTCAATACGCTCGACGGCGGCCGCAGCCTCCTGCAGCGAGGTGGGCCGGTAATCCAGGATGGATCGATAGTGCGCCTGACCCAGGTAGTAGCGGACCACGCGGGGCGATGCGAGCTCCAGCATTTCGGCAGGGCTCACCGTGTTGCCGATGGACTTGGACATCTTTTCGCCCTCGAAGGTGACCATGCCGTTATGCATCCAGAAGTTGGCGAACCCGTCGCCGGCAGCTTGGGACTGGGCCATCTCGTTCTCGTGGTGCGGGAAGCGAAGATCCAGTCCCCCACCGTGGATGTCGAACCGGTGGCCAAGGTATTTGGTGACCATGGCAGAGCATTCGAGGTGCCAGCCGGGACGTCCCGCACCCCAGGGAGACTCCCACTTGGCGGTGACGGGCTCGCCGTCTTTGAATCCCTTCCACAGCGCGAAGTCCCTCGGGTCGCGCTTGCCGCGCGGGTCGGCGTCGGGGGCTCCCTGCATGTCATCGATATTTTGCCGCGTCAGCGAGCCGTACTTGCTCCAGGAGCGGACATCAAAGTAGACATCGCCGGAATCGTCCAGCGCGGGGTAGGCATGGCCGCGGTCGATGAGGCGCTGGATGAGCGCGTGCATTTCCGGGATGTGGCCGGTGGCCCGGGGCTCGTAGGTTGGCCGCTGGACCCCCAGGGAGTCGTAGGCGTCCTCGAACTCCTGCTCGTAGCGGTAGGCCAACGCCCACCACTCTTCAGCTTGGCGCGCGCTGGGTTCGGCGTCCCAGTCCGGCCCGAAGGACTGGGCGGACTTGGCAAGGATTTTGTCGTCGATGTCCGTGACATTCCGCACCACAGTGACGCGGAGGCCACGGAATTCAAGCCAGCGGGTCAGCTGGTCGAAGGCAATGGCCGACCTGAGGTGGCCCACATGCGGCATTCCTTGAACGGTGGCCCCGCAGTAGTACACGCTGGCCTTGCCGTCTTCGAGGGGAACGAAGTCGCGGACTTCGGCGGAGGCGGTGTCATAGAAGCGCAGGGTCACCGCTCCAGATTAGCCGATGACGCGGCGTGACCTGCCTACTTGCAGTATTCGCCGATCTTATTGAACTGGACCGTGAGCTTCTCCTGCTGGTCCTTGGTGGCTGCGCCAAGCGATGAAGCGGCAGCTTCGTCCATGATCGCCGCCATGTCTTTGATCGGGTTGCCGATCTCCGGAGCCAGCTTGTCAGCGATCTCGTGATAGTGCGCGGCGATCTGTTTGGACTGCTGCTGTTGGTTGCCGTCAGGCTTGAAGGTGTCGTTGTTCAGGAATTCGCAGCTGGCCGCCACGTCCATCTTCGGTGTCCCCGCACAACCGCCCAGCAGGATCCCAGCGGCAAGGCCCGCGGACAGCGCCACTGCGGAACGCACGACGCCGCTACGTGGCTCATGCATGCGGCGCACCTTTCGCGGGACCCGGCTCGGACGCCTGTACCTTATGCCCGGTGACCGGGTACACAAGTGCGGTGGCAACAGCGGAAATTCCTTCGCCACGGCCGGTGAAGCCGAGGCCGTCGCTTGTAGTGGCCGTGACGCTGACAGGCGCGCCCGCGGCCTCGGTCAGGACCTCCTGGGATTCTTCCCGGCGGGGGCCGAACTTGGGACGGTTGGCCACGAACTGCACTGCAACGTTGCCGATCTCGAAGCCGGCCGCGCGAACGATGCGGGCCGCTTCACCCAGGAGTTTGACTCCGGAGGCGCCAGCGAACTCGGGCCGGTCCGTACCGAAGTGCGTGCCGAGATCGCCGATCCCGCAGGCGGAGAAGAGCGCGTCGGCTGCCGCGTGGGCCACGCAATCGCCATCCGAATGCCCGGAAAGTCCTTGTTCGCCTTCCCAAAACAGCCCGCCCAACCACAGCGGCTGGGGGTCGTCGGCGGGGGCGAAAGCGTGCACGTCGATGCCAACACCGGTGCGGGGCAGGATCATGTCCTGGCTCAAAGTCATCAGCCCTCCACCCAGCGAATCCCCAGCGGACCTTCCAGGAGGCCTTCAGCGATGATGAGGTCCAGCGGAGTGGTGATCTTGAGGGACTGGCTGGCCCCGCGGACGGCGTGGACCGGAACGCCCACCAGCTCCACCAGCATCGCGTCGTCCGTCACGGCTGCGGCTTGCTTGTCGTCAAAGAATTCAGCAGCCTCGTGGGCGCGGCGCAGGGTGGCCAGCTCGAAGCCTTGCGGCGTCTGCACGGCCCTGAGGTGTTCGCGCGGCGCCGTTCCCGTGACTAGCTCCGGTGCAATGGACGAGTCCGTGCCCGTCGTCTCGGCGACGGTCTTGATGGTGTCCACCACCGGCATGGCGGGAATGACGGCTTTCGCGCCGGAGGCCAAGGCGTCGGCTACCCGCTGAAAAACGCGCTCAGGGGCCAGTGCGCGGGCGGCATCGTGCACGAGGACGAATTCCGTGCCGTCCTCCAGAGCAGCCAAAGCAGCGCGGACTGAATCCGCGCGGGATGTTCCGCCGTCGACCACTGAGATTTCCGGGCCGCCATCCACCAGGTCAATGGTGAAGTCGGCGATCAGTTCGCGGAGCTCCGTGTCGCCTTGAGGCACCGCAATGCAGATCTGGCGTGCGACGTCCGCAGCGACCACCCCGCGGAGGGCATGCATCAGGATGGCTTCGCCGCCCAGCGGAACCTGGGCTTTGGGCATGCCGTAGCCGAGGCGCTCACCGGAACCGGCGGCAACCACGATCACGGCCGTAACGGCGCGCTTGGAAGGATTACTCATGCGCCCAAGGTTACTTGGAAGTACTTGAAGATACTTGATGTTCAAGTACCTCCGACCGTATTTGGGCAAAAAGAAACCCGGCGGCGCTTTCGCACCACCGGGGCTCAATTCTTAGGAAGCCAAGACCTCGTCAAGAACGCTTGCAGCCTTCTCTTCGTCGGTCTTCTCAGCCAGGGCCAGTTCTGAAATCAGAATCTGCCGCGCCTTGGCCAGCATCCGCTTCTCGCCTGCGGAAAGGCCGCGATCGTGATCACGACGCCAAAGATCGCGAACGACCTCCGCCACCTTGATGACATCGCCTGAAGCAAGCTTCTCCAGGTTCGCCTTGTAACGACGTGACCAGTTGGTAGGCTCTTCAGTGAACTCGGCGCGGAGAACGTCAAATACGTGCTCCAAGCCTTCTTTGCCCACTACGTCCCGGACCCCAACAAGGTCAACGTTCTCTGCTGGAACTTCAATGGTCAGATCACCCTGAGCCACCTTGAGCTTGAGATACATCTTCTCTTCGCCCTTGATGGTGCGCATCTTGATTTCCTCAATTTTTGCTGCACCGTGGTGAGGGTAAACTACTGTCTCGCCGACCTCAAAAACCATGTGGACTTTCCCCTTTCCCGCAGATTAGTCTATCACGATTAAGGCATACGACTGGCACCCAGCAGGCCGTTCTACCGCGCCAATACAGGGAAAAAGGCCTTAAACGACTTCCTCCATGGTCTTGACGTAATCCGGGAAAGATGCTTCGAGCAAGCAACGTGCGACCAAGATCTCCTCCCGCGCCGGCGCCATAATGGCCTCCCGAATCCTTTTTTTGGCGGGTTTGCCGATAGGCTATGGCTGAAAAGTGTTCCAATGACTCTTGAGGAGTAGGTGTCGTGCGCAATACTGCGATGAACCCTGTCCAGCGCGGCAAGCTGGCAATTGCGGCGGCTGCAATCGGCGTCGGTCTTCTGTCCGTCACCGGCTGCGGATTCGTCAACGCCCAGCAGACTACCCACCAGTACTCGGCATCGGACGGGATCAAAGCTGATCTCGGTCAGTTGCAGTTGCGCAACATCCTGATTGTTGCCTCCGGTGAGAACGAGCCCGGCCGTGTGATCGGTGCTGTGTTCAACCAGTCCAGCACGGACGCGACGCTCACCATCAGCGGTGCGAACGGCGCCCAGACCGAGGTTCCCGTCAAGGCGAACTCGGAAACGTTCTTGAACGACACCACGGACGCCGCCATCCTGAGCACCGCGGGCGTGATCCCCGGTGGGCTGACTCCGGTCACCATCCGCAACGGTTCGGACTCCGCCACGATCAACGTTCCGGTGGTTGACGGCACGCTGGCCGAGTACCGCAAGTACCTGCCCAGCACACCGACCCCTACGGCAACGCCGACGTCGACGTCGACGTCGACGTCCACCGAGTCTGCAGCAGCCGGCCACTAGCAGGCAGCACGCTACAAGCCATACAACAAAGGAAGGGTCCCGCCGAGGCGGGACCCTTCCTTTGTCATTACCGCTGCTATTGCCGCGAAGTCTTTACGGCTCGAACTTGTAGCCAAGCCCACGCACCGTCACCAGGTAGCGGGGTGCTGAGGGATCGGGCTCAATCTTGCTGCGGAGGCGCTTCACGTGAACGTCGAGCGTCTTGGTGTCGCCAACGTAATCCGAACCCCACACACGATCAATCAACTGGCCGCGCGTCAACACCCGGCCCGAGTTGCGGAGCAGCATCTCCAGCAGCTCGAACTCCTTCAGCGGCAGCGACACCTGTTCGCCGTTGACGCTGACCACGTGCCGTTCAATGTCCATGCGGACAGGACCAGCCTGCACCGTGGACGTGATGAGTTCCTCCGGCTCGCCCTGGCGGCGAAGGACCGCACGGACACGGGCCACGAGCTCGCGGGAAGAGTAGGGCTTGGTGACGTAGTCGTCGGCGCCGAGTTCCAGGCCAACTACCTTGTCGATCTCCGAGTCCTTGGCCGTCAACATGATGACGGGCACGCTGGATCGCTGGCGCAGCTGACGGCACACCTCCGTTCCCGGAGTTCCTGGCAGTTGCAGGTCCAGGAGGACCAGGTCCGCACCGTTCCGGTCGAACTCCACCAGGGCATCGCTGCCGTTGTCCACTACCTCGACGTCAAAGCCCTCTTTGCCCAGGAGATAGGACAGGGGGTCGCTGAAGGACTCTTCGTCCTCCACAATCAAAATCCGGCTCAAGCGCTGGCTCCTTGCTCTTGGGCGCCGCTGGCGCCCCCTTGTTGACCCGCGATCCGGGGTGTACCCGCGACAGGGGTTTGTTGAATCGCATTGTTGGCTTGGTGAACCGCCTGGCGGGTTTCGACGGCGGCGGCAGGCGCCTTAAGTCGTTCCCCGGGCGCGTCCGCTGCAGCAGCGGGAGCCGGCAGGGCGTCGTCGTCGTCCTGGCCTTCCATCTCGGGCAGGCGGATGGTGAACGTGGATCCCTGGCCGGGCTGGGACCAGACGGTCACCTCGCCGCCGTGGTTGGAGACTACGTGCTTGACGATGCTCAGGCCAAGACCGGTGCCGCCTGTGTGCCGTGAACGTGCGGCGTCGACGCGGTAGAAGCGTTCAAAGACGCGTTCCTGATCCTCGGGCGTCAGGCCCTCGCCCTGGTCCGTCACGGAGATGGCGACAACGCCTTCCCGGGTTCGGATGCCCACTCCCACCCGCGTGTTTTCGGGCGAGTAGCGGATGGCGTTGTCGATCAGGTTGCGCAGCGCAGTCACCAGCAGGTCGCGGTCGCCGAAGACCAGTGAGTCGGCATGGCCGCCCACCACGATCTGGATGTTCTTGCTCTCCGCCGGCAGTTGCGAGCGATCCACTGCCTCGGTGATCACGGTGTTGATGTCCACAGTGTGCCCTTGCTGGGCGACGTTGGCGCCCTGCAGGCGGGAGAGTTCAATGATGTCCTGCACCAGGGCTGCGAGCCTGCCGGATTCCTTGTGCATGCGCTTGGCGAAGCGGCGTACGGCTTCCTCGTCATCCGGCGAGGCTTCCAGGGCTTCAGCCAGGAGCGAGATCGCGCCGACGGGAGTCTTGAGCTCGTGGGACACGTTGGCCACGAAGTCGTTGCGGATCTCTTCGGTGCGGGTGATTTCCGTGCGGTCGTCCGCGAGGAGCACGATGTATTCCTGGCCCAGCATGGCGGCCCGCACCTGCACCACGATGGTGCCCTTGCCCAATGGACCCCGGGGAAGCTCGTACTGTTGCTCCAGGATCACGCCGTCGCGGCGGACTTTGGCAGTCATGTCCAAGAGTTGTTTGTGCACCACAGTATGTCCGCGGACCAAGCCGTAGGCGTACGCAGCGGGACTGGCGCGCACCACGCCGTCGATCACGTCCACCACAACGAACGCACGCCCGACGACGGCAAGCACCTCCGCGGCCCCGTCAGGAAGGCGGGGCTCGGTAACGTCCAGGTCCACGATGCTCCGCTGCCGCTCGCTGATCCTGAACGCGAGCATGCCAAAGACGCCCAACGACAGGCCAACGAGGCCGGCGACGACACCTATGAGCAATGGATCCACGGCTCCAGCTTATGCTGTGGAAAGACGGGCAAGCAGTGATCCGGCGCCAAACACGGACGGTTCAACTAACGTTCATCTAAAGGTGCCGAACAGTTCACTGGGTCCTGACACAGTTACTGGTTGGACTGCCAATGGTTTTGAAGTCCGGCCCGCATCGAGGGAACCGGATTTCCAAGGAAAGGACGCCTTAGTGCGCAAGGTTTTTCAGGAGGAGCTCACCCAGGTAGGTGACGACCTCATCGAGATCTCCAAGCTGGTTCACGAAGCAATCACGAAGGCAACAACGTCCTTCGAAGGCGCAGATGTGGATCTTGCCCAGGACGTCATCGCGGCAGACGCACGGATCGACTTCCTGCAGAACAGCCTCGACGAGCGCGCCATCGACATCCTTGCCTTGCAGGGCCCCGTGGCCAGCGACCTTCGTATGATCGTAGGTTCGTTGCGCATGAGTGCGTCGCTGGAACGCATGGGTGACCTCGCCCGCCACGTAGCCCAGCTGGCGCGCCTGCGCTACCCGGCCACCGTGATCCCCGCGTCGCTGACCCAGACCTTCAAGGCCATGGCGCAGCACGACATCGAGATCACCGCCAAGGTGATCGAACTCCTTGAGACCCGCGACCTCGAGGTGGCCCGCGACATCCTCAAGATCAACATCGCGGTGGACGACCTCCACCTCAGCGTCTTCAAGGCCATCGCCGCCCCGGAGTGGAGCGAAAGCCCGTCCACCACCGTGGACCACCTSAGGTGACCGGCCGCCGTCGTTGGTGTAACTACAGCGTCATTTTTTGCCCTGGTTGGCTACCGCGAGGATGGCCTGGGCTGCGGCGTCGGGGTCCAGGTACGTTCCGCCGGGGTTGATGGGCTGGAAGTCCTCGTCCAGTTCATACACCAGCGGGATGCCCGTGGGGATGTTCAGGCCGGCAATGGCTTCGTCGCTGACGCCGTCCAAGTGCTTGACCAGGGCGCGCAGCGAGTTGCCGTGCGCGGTGACCAGGACGGTCTTGCCGGCCTTGAGGTCTTCCTTGATGTCCGATTCCCAGTAAGGGAGCAGACGGACCAGGACATCCTTGAGGCACTCGGTGCGCGGGAGGGCGTCGCCGAGGTCCGCGTAGCGGGGATCGTGTGCCTGGGAGAATTCGCTGTCGTCGGACAGGGGCGGCGGCGGGGTGTCGTAGCTGCGGCGCCATTCCATGAACTGCTCTTCACCGAACTCGGCCAGGGTCTGGGCTTTGTCCTTGCCCTGCAGGGCGCCGTAGTGGCGCTCATTGAGGCGCCAGTCGCGCTTGACCGGGATCCACCCGCGGTTGGCCTTGTCCAGTGCCATGTTGGCGGTGTTGATGGCACGCTTCAGGAGCGAGGTGTAGAGGACGTCCGGGAGGATGTTGTTCTCAACCAGGAGCTCTCCACCGCGCACTGCTTCTTGGCGGCCTTGATCGTTCAGGTCAACGTCCACCCAACCGGTGAACAGGTTCTTGGCGTTCCAGTCGCTGTGGCCGTGGCGCAGCAGAATCAGCTTGTAAGTCATGGTTTTCATCCTAGCTGAGCGGCTCCATTGCCTGCCCGGCATTACGTCCGCGCGAGATAAAGTGGTGGCCGTGGTGCAAAAAGCGGAACGGGTGGGCTCTCCCCGCAGTCGGGGCGGAAAGCCTGTTGGAAACATCACCCGCGGCACCACGAATCCCAACCGCATGCGCCGCTTGGACCGTTGGCTGGCCGGGCCGCAGGCGTGGCGGCTGCGCGCCGCCGTCGAGCCTTTAGTGGTGGACCTGGGCTATGGCGCTTCGCCGACCACCGCCGTCGAACTTTTCGAACGCCTGCAGGCCGTAAGGCCTGACGTGCGCGTCTGCGGGGTCGAGATCGAACCGGAGCGCGTCAGGACCGCCAAAGCACTGGAGCGGCCCGGCCTGAGCTTCCACGTTGGGGGCTTTGAGGTTCCCGTGCCCGGAAATCCAGTGCTGGTCCGTGCCTTCAACGTGCTGCGCCAATACGAGGAAGCCGACGTTGCCGGGATTTGGCGGCTGGTGCAGTCGCGGCTGGCGCCGGGGGGCCTGTTCATTGACGGTACGTGTGATGAGATCGGCCGCCGGGTGACGTGGGTGGCATTGGATTCCCAGCGCCCGTTGAGCCTCAGTTTTTCGGTACGGTTCGGCAGTTTCGAGCTGCCCTCGGAGATCGCTGAGCGACTGCCAAAAGCCCTGATTCACCGGAATGTTCCCGGCGAACCAATTCACGCGTTCCTGCAGGCGATGGACAAGGCCTGGCTGGAGGCGGCACCCTTGGCGTCGTTCGGAAACCGGCAACGGTGGACAGGTATGTGCCGTTCGTTGCGCGACGCCGGTTGGCCGCTTCAGGACGGACCGGCGCGGTGGCGCCTCGGTGAAGTGACCGTGGCGTGGGACGCCGTGGCGCCCAGGTAACGCTTTCCTGCAGCGCTAACCAGGGGCAATGCTTACCAGGGACCGTAAGGGCCGACGTTGCGGTTGCCGCCGCTGCCGGCCTCGCGCAGGGCAGGACGGACATCAGCGAGGTATACGCAGGCTGCGGTGACAGCAGCGATGCCGAAGAGGCCCAAGCCGTTTCCGCCGGTGAAGACCGTCAGTGCGCCGATGGCAAAAGCAATGCCAGTGAGGGCAGTCCAGAACGTCTTGGTCCGCTTGGAAGCGGCCACGAAGAGCGTCGGGCGGTGGCGCAGGCAGTCAGCGAAGGCCCACACTTCCAGGGCGAGGGCCACCAGGCCAAGGATCAAATAGACCCCGCTGGTGACAAAGGCAATCAAGAGTTTTCCGTCCACGCCCTTTAGCCTAGCCGTCCAGCGACTTCAGCGCTTGCTCAAGGTCGGACCAAAGGTCTTCAACGTTTTCGATTCCGACGCTCAAGCGGACCAGGTTCTCCGGAACGCTGAGTGGCTCGGCTGTGTGGCGGCGTCGACGTTCAATCAGTGACTCGACGCCACCCAGCGACGTTGCGGGCAGCCACAGCTGCAGCGCACGGACCAGTTCATCGGCAGCGTCGGCACCGTTGCGGTGTTCGTCTCCGGCAATCTGGATGCACAGGATGGAGCCGAAGCCCTTCATCTGTACCTTGGCGCGCTCGTGTCCGGGATCGGTGGGCAGGCCCGGGTAGCGAATGCTTTCTACCCTGGGGTGGCTGCGGAGGCGTTCGGCAAGGGTTGCCGCGGACGCCTGCGAGCGCTCAATCCGCAGCGCCAGCGTGCGCAGGCCACGCAACGCCAGCCAGGCTTCGAACGGGCCGGCGATTCCACCATGGATGATGCGGTGGTGCAGCAGCGTGGCACGCAACTCCGGGTTGGAGGTCACCAGCGCGCCAAGGACGACGTCCGAATGTCCGGCCAGGTATTTGGTCACCGAGTGAAGTACGACGTCGGAACCCAGGCTGAGCGGTTGCTGCACCAGGGGCGTGGAGAAAGTGTTGTCCGTGACCACGATTGCGCCCGCTGCGTGCGCGGCGTCGGTCAGTGCGCGGATATCGGCGATTCCGAGCATGGGGTTGGTAGGGCTCTCCAGCCAGAGGAGATCGGCCTTCTTGCCTTTGTCCGGGCTGATGAGGGCCTTCACGGCATCCGTGTCCGTGATGTCCACCGTGCGCAGCTCCAGGAAACCCTTCCCGGCCAACTCCGTGGCCATGACCAGGGAACCTGCGTAGCTGTGGGACGGCATGACAACTACGCCCCCGGCGGGAACGAGGGACAGCGCGGAACTGACGGCTGCGAGTCCGGAGGCATACAGCAGGCCCGGGAGGGTAGCGCCCTCCAGCTTGGCGAGTGCGTCCTCGAACGGGTCCCATGTGGGGTTGGCGTACCGTCCGTAGCCGCGGTCCCCGTCGCCTAATGAACCCGTGCCGAAGTATGTGGAGGACAGGACGATGGGCGGATTCACCGGCTCATCGTGGGCGCGTTCGGGGCGTCCGGCAGCAACTACAACGGTTTCCGGAGACAAATCGGCGGCGTGCTGATCGGAAAGGCTCATGGTTTCAGCCTAGTGGCGGGCGAGGCTGTGGATGAAAGGCGTTACGCGTCTTGATGTCAGTGAAGCTCGGTAGGCTAGACGCGTGAGTATTCAGAGCCCAGGTCTATTTATCGCCTTCGAAGGCGGGGACGGAGCGGGCAAGTCCACGCAGGCAGCCCGGCTCGCTGACGCCCTTCAGTCGCGGGGACGTTCCGTGCTGCGCACACGGGAACCCGGGGGCACCCCCATTGGCGAGAAATTGCGTTCCCTGGTCCTGGATCATGGACACGGAACCATCGATGCCCGCACGGAAGCGCTCATGTTTGCTGCGGCCCGGGCCGCCCACGCGAGCCAGGTGATCCGCCCTGCGCTGGCCGAGGGAATGGTGGTCATCACTGACCGCTACATCGACTCATCAGTGGCCTATCAGGGTGCCGGACGCGGCTTGGGTGCCGAGGGTGTCTTGACGCTCAACCAGTGGGCCACGGAAAGCCTGAGCCCGGACCTGACCGTACTGCTCGACGTCGATCCCTCAGATGGCCGCCGGCGCCGGACTGCCGGGGACGCCGCGGAGGACAGGCTGGAGTCCGAGCCTGATGCTTTCCACTCCGCCATCCGCCATGCTTTCCTGGAACTCGCCGAGGCTGCACCGTCGAGCTACCTGGTCCTCCCGGCCAATGCCGACGTTGAGGCCCTCGCCGCCCAGATCCTGGAGCGGGTGGAGTCCTTGCTGGCCGAACGGGTTGCGGGCGACCGTCCGTGAGTGTCTGGGACGACCTCCAAGGGCAGGCACCCGTTGTAGCGCAATTGAAACAGGCGGCGCAGGGCGAAACCGGCCTGACCCATGCCTGGTTGTTCACCGGTCCTCCGGGATCCGGCCGTTCCAACGCGGCCAAGGCCTTCGCTGCTGCGCTGAACTGCGAGCAGGACGACGTCTCCCTTCGCGGTTGCGGTGACTGCGCGGCCTGCCACACGATTCTCGGCGAGACCCACTCCGATGTGACGTTTGTGCGGACCGAGAAAGTCACCATCACCATTGACGAGGCCCGTGCACTGGTCTCCAAAGCAGGTGACCGGCCTGCCACTGGCCGGTGGCGGATCATCGTGGTGGAGGACGCGGACCGCATGGCCGAGCGGACCACCAACGTCCTGTTGAAGGCGATCGAGGAACCCACGCCCCGCACCATCTGGATGTTGTGTGCCCCCTCCCCCGCCGATGTCCTGGTCACCATCCGTTCCCGGTGCCGTCCGGTGAGCCTTCGGCTTCCGCCGGCTTCCGACGTCGCCGATCTCCTGGTCAGGCGCGACGGCGTCGAACGCCAACTCGCTGACCGCGCGGCACGTGCTGCGCAGAGCCACATCGGTATTGCCCGGCGGCTTGCGCGCGACTCCGACGCCAGGCAGCGGCGTCTGGATACCGTACGGATTCCCCTGGGCCTCCGCGGCGTCACTGCTGCTGTGATGATGGCCGAGAAGCTGGTGAAAATCGCCACTGAAGAAGCCAACAGCTCCAATGACGAGCGCGATGCGGCAGAAAAAATTGCCATGTTGGCAAGCCTCGGCGCCCCCGAGTCCGGCACGTTGCCGCCCTCCATGCGCAGCCAGGTCAAACAGCTTGAGGACGACCAGAAAAGGCGGGCCAAGCGGTCCATCACCGACTCCTTGGACCGCACTCTGACGGATCTGTTGTCCTTCTACCGGGACGTACTGATCATTCAGTTGGGGAACGCGGTGGAACTGGTCAACGTTGAGCTCAAGAGCGAACTGGAAGACTACGCCGGCAGTTCAACCCCGGAAACCACCCTGGCCCGGATGGACGCCATCAACAAAGCCCGTGTCCGAATCACCACCACCAACGTGGCTCCCCTGTTGGCGGTCGAGTCCATGGCCACGAGCCTCATCCAGCAATAGGAGAACCCATGACGTCCGCACCCCGCCGGCCCGCCGGTGCCCCTTCAAGGGACCGGTCCGCCCAGCGTGGGGCCCGTCGCGGCTTCGTGGCTGCCTGTGTTGCCGTAGCTGCCGCTCTGGTGCTGAGCGCCTGCACTGTGCCGTTCCTGCCGGCCCCCACTGCCAAGCCCTCCACCAGCACTGTGGATCCCTCCATAGCAGCCTCGGCGCCCAAGGGCCTGGAGAAGTTCTACTCGCAGCCGGTGGAGTGGAGTTCTTGCGAGAATGGCTTCCAGTGCGGCAAAGTCCAGGTGCCCAAGGACTACGCCAACCCGGGGTCCGGTGAAATCACGCTCTCCGTCATCAAGTTGCCCAGCACCGGCAACAAGCAGGGATCAATCCTGGTCAACCCCGGCGGCCCGGGCGGCTCCGGGGTGGATTACATCAAGGATGCAGGCAACACCAATTTCACCGAAAAGCTGAAGAACAACTTCGATCTGGTGGGCTTTGATCCCCGCGGCGTGAAACGCTCCGCTCCCGTCACCTGCATGACAGACGCCGAACGTGATGCTGCCCGCGAAAAAGTGTTCCGGAAGAACACCGACGAAGGACTGGAAGCCGCACTGGCCTTCAACAAGTCCTTCGCCGAGCAGTGCTCAGAGCAGACCGGGGATGTCCTGGGGCATATCGATACCGTCAGCGCGGCCAAGGACCTGGATGTCCTTCGCGCCGTGCTCAACGACGCCAAGCTCAACTACCTGGGCTTCTCCTACGGCACCTTCCTGGGATCCACCTACGCTGCCCTCTTCCCGGACAACGTGGGCCGTCTGGTCCTGGATGGGGCCGTGGATCCGTCCATCAGCAACGAGGAACTGACTGCCGGACAAGCACGGGCGTTCGAACGGGCGATCCGTACCTACGTGGCCAGTTGCCAAGGCCAGAACCAGTGCCCGCTCAGTGGATCCGTAGATAACGGCGTCCAGGAGATCAGGGACCTCATCAACGCCGTGGACCAGAACCCCCAGACCGCCAAGGACGGCCGTTTAGTGACCAGCAATGACTTCGTCAACGGACTGATCCTGCCGCTGTACAACGACCAAAGCTGGCCCGCCCTCACACAGGCACTGGAAAGCGCGTTTTCCGGCGATGTGTCGCAGATGATGCGGCTTGCCGACCTGGGTGCGGACCGTGAGGCCAACGGCAGCTACAGCTCCAACTCCGCCTTCGCGTTCCAAGCCATCAACTGCCTGGACTACCCCATGGTTACTGACACCGCGGGCATGCGGGCCGAGGAAGCCCGCCTGATCCAGGATTCCCCCACCTTCGGTTCCTTCTTTGCCTACGGCGGAGTCAACTGCAAGGACTGGCCGTACAAGAACACCCGTACGCCTGCACCTGTTGAATACAACGGGTCCGCCCCCATCGTGGTGGTGGGCACCACCGGCGACCCCGCCACTCCCTTGGAGTGGTCCCAGTCGCTGCGCAAGCAGTTGGAAAACGCCTCACTGGTCACTTGGGAAGGTGAGGGGCACACTGCCTACGGCCGGTCGAACTCCTGCGTCAGCACCGCCGTCGACGAGTACTTTGTTGATGGCAAGCTGCCGCAGGACGGCCTCATGTGCTAGAGGTGCCTGGCTTCGCGCTTCTCCACCAGCAGTGGGAGTTGCTTGATGGAATCCACCACGACCGTGGCTCCGGCTGCGCGTAGCGTCGCCTCGGAGTGCGAGCCCGTCAGCACGCCGGCGATGAGGGATGCACCTGAACGGATGCCCGACAACATGTCCGAACTCGTATCGCCGATCACCGCTACTTCGCGGACGTCGTCAAGGTCCAGGGCGAGCACGGCAGTCAGGATCATGTCCGGGTAAGGCCGTCCACGTCCGGCGTCGGCAGGGCACAGGCTGAGGTCGGCCAAGCCCATCCAGCCCAGGGATTCCAGCACCATGTTCTGCGTGTGGCGGCCGAAGCCGGTGGCCAGGCACACCCGCATGCCGGACTCACGCATCCACAGGATGGCGTCCTCCGCGCCTGGAACGGCGCGGACACCACCGTCGTCGATCATTTCGTCGTACGCCTTCTCAAAGACCTTGTTGGCATTGGCTGCCACCTCTGCGTCGTCGAAGAGGTGGCTGAACACGGTCATTTTCGAAAAGCCCATGGTGTCGCGGGCGTATCCCAACATGCTCTCGAACCTGCTGCTTCCGGGTTCGATGCCGTGCTCTACCAGCGCCCGGGACATGGCCCGCTCCGTGCGGCCATCATCGGTGATGGTGGTGCCCACCATGTCCACCACCGCCAGCCTCAGTCGGTTGGAAGTGCGGCTGGCGTCCCTGGTCAATGCGTCCCCGGTCATTGAGCGGCTCCCTCGGCTTGTCTGCGTAGCGGGTGTAGCCCGCCACAGTTGATTCCCCAGCTTCCGGCGGCCGGGAAACGCCTGCCTGAACCCGGCCCGACGCAGGGGTGAACATCCCCGCAACGGCCGCCGCCGCGCTCGTTTTGACCCGGGTACGGTGCCTCTATTACAGTTATGTCTTGCGTGATCGCCCGGGAAACCGGTGATGAACGCGGTGCTTCCTTAGCTCAGTCGGTAGAGCGTTTCACTCGTAATGAAAAGGTCATCAGTTCGATTCTGATAGGAAGCTCAGAGAAAAACCCCGCTGGTTCGTTGAACCAGCGGGGTTTTTGCTTGCCCGGCTTCACCCCAGCGGGAAGACGCCAATAAACCAGAATGAGCCAAGGGCCAACAGTCCAAAGACTGGTGCCAGGCAGCCGATAAGCAGTCGGGACTCCTTTACCGGCTGGAACGACTGGTTGGGATCTTCCGGGTTGTATGCCACTTGGAGCGGCGAGCCTGGCAAGGGCTCATTCGCCAAAGACACCTCGGATTCCCCCAAGTAGACCACCCCACGCGGGTCACGGAATTCATAGCGGGGCCAGAAGCGCCGGTTGCGGCTGCTGTTGCCTACTCCACTTGTCCACCCGGCCCGGCTCCCGGTCACTGTGGCCAGGGCTTTGGGCCAAGTGGTGATCAGCCTTTCCTTCTCGCGGGATTTCCGGTAGCTGCGGACCAAGGCCCAGATGACGCCCGCAACGAACAGCATCCACACGATGTACAGAACAATCTTCACGTAGTTCCCCCAGTTGAGTCCCCACGATTATGTCAGGGGTCAGCGATGGGCGGCCGGCAAGCGCCACACTGGTCCTCACCCGCGATGCTCACCCAGCCGGGATATCAACACGGCGACGGCGGCCGAGACTCCCCCGGCCAGAGCACCTTCCAGCTCGGGTGCGAAGAACGGCGAGTGGTTGACGGGGACGGGACCGGGTCCTTTATGCCCGGAGGCAGGCGTGCCGCCGAACATCCAAAACACTGACGGGACCCCGATAGCGGTGCCCAAGTGCCCGAAGTCTTCGCTGCCCATCATCGGCGGGGTGATTTCCACTGCCTCAGCCCCCAACGCCAGCCGCAGTGCCTCGATGACGGGAAGGACGGCGTCGGGATCGTTGAAGCACTGCGGGAAGCGGTACATTTCCTCGATGACCGGCGCGGGCGCCCCCGACGCAGCGGCCTCGGCCTCGATGATGCGGCGAACGGCAGAGAGGACCTGGCCGCGGACGTCGTCGTCGAAGGTGCGGATGTTGAGAGTGAACTCGGCCGAGGCCGGGATGATGTTCTCCTTGAGTCCCGCGTGGAAGGTTCCCACGGTGACGACGGCGGACTTGCGCGGATCCAGCTCGCGGGACACTATCCCCTGCAGCCGCGTGACCATGTGCGCGGCCATGACGATGGGATCGATGGAATCCTGCGGCTGGGAACCGTGCGACTGCTGGCCGTGCACGGTGACCCGCAGCGAATCCGCCATGGCAGCCACCGGCCCGCTGGAAATCGCAACAGTACCCACCGGCCGAGGCATGACATGCTGCCCGAAGACCACCTCCGGCCGCGGCGCCTTGTCCCACAGACCGTCGTCGAGCATCGCGAGCGCGCCGGCGGCAGTCTCTTCGCCCGGCTGGAAGATCAGCACCAGGGTTCCGGACCAAGCATCCGGATTCCCTGCCAGCACTTCGGCGGCGCCCAGCAGGCTGGCCACGTGCGTGTCATGGCCGCAGCCGTGCATGACGGGGACCACCGTACCGTCTGGAAGGGTGCCGGTATCCGTGCTGGCATAGTCCAGCCCGGTGGCTTCCTCGATGGGCAAGCCATCCGAATCGGCGCGGAACGCCACCACGGGACCGTCACCGTTCCTCAGAACACCTACGACTCCCGTGCCGCCGCAGCGGAAGTGCTCAATCCCCAAACCGTCCAGTTGTTCCTCGATGAGGGAGGCCGTGGCGAACTCCTGCATGGACAGTTCCGGATGTGCGTGGAGGTGCCGGTACAGGGAATGCAGTTTGGCGGTTTGTTGGGCGTCGAGGTGGAGGGCTGTGGCGGTGTGGGTCATGGGCCTGTCTTCCTGGTGGTTGTGGGTGCTGGGGAGGCGTTGGGGCCGGCTACTCGATGTGGATCGGCTTCGCTTCGGTGATGGTGGTCTTACCCCGGAAGAACCATGCCAGCAGGATGGTGCCCAGCACGGCGATCGCGGTGGACACCATGGCGAGCGACGGCGCCAGGGGCAGCACAACAAACACGACGACGGCCGAGACCACCAGCGCGAACACCGTTGTGCGGGGCTGCTTCATAGACACGATGGCCTGTACCAGCACTGCGCCAAGAACGGCGGGCAGCACATACAGGCGGGTCACCAGCAGCACCGACGGCGGGATGACGCTGATCAGCCAGCTCCCCAGAAGCCCTACGAAGATCGCAAGCGAGATCAGGTGGACTGCTGCGGCACCGCAGATGGCGACGACGGCGGCCAGCTCGGCGCGCTTGCTGCCTGGCTTGGCACCGATGTTGGTTTGCGCGATCAGAGCGGCCGGAAGGAGCTTGTTGGAGATGTTGCCGATCATGAAGGCTTGATACATCGCGGCGGGCCCGAGGATCGGGTAGTACGTCAGTGGCTCCACGATCCAGATGATGCCGAAAGTTGCGGCCACCGCAGCGAAGGCGATCCAGAGCTGTGCGGCGCCGATGTCCAGGCCACTGGTGAAGACAAGGAACAGTGGACCGGCTACCGAGATCAGCAGGCCACAGATCATGGTGATCTGACCCCAGCGGGATGTGGTGCGGCCGAACTCAGCCATGGAGGAGTTGCTGGCGGTGGTGATGGGAGCGGAAGTAGTGGAAGACATACGGGGTGTTCCTTTCGTGCTCAAAGACGGGGGCGGGGAGTGGGGATCAGGCGCCGACGGCGAGGTAGGCGGCGCCCAGCCCGATGACGATGGAGAAGCCGAGCCCCCACTCGCGCAGCCAGCTCTTGCCGAGCTTCTTGGCCAGCAGCAGACACAACCCCATGACTGCGGCGGAGATGAGGAAGGACACCACGTGAACGCCGGACTTGGGGAGTTCGGTGAAGCCCAGGCAGGAGAAGGCACCGATCAGGGCAGCCGCGGGGACGATAGCCATGGCCGCAGGGTTCACGGAGCGGATCTTGGCATCACCCTTGCGGAGCAGCGGAGTCAGGATCAAGGTAGCGAGCATCCACATGGCACCACCGATGCTCATGGCGAAGAACGCGACGGCAAAGACACTCTGCGTGTAGCTGGCGTCGCCGAGCTTCGCGCCCATGGAGCCTGCGGCGATGCCGGCTGCGGAGACGTCGTATGCAGCGGAACCGATCAAACCAATTCTGGAGAGCACAGCCGGTGCGCCGAAGAGGCCCAGCAAAGCGATGGCTACGAGTGATACGGCCAAGGACGGTCCGATTGCGGAGACTGCACCGGAACGGAACGAGGTCTTGATGTCCTGCGGACTCATCTCAACGGATGGCGCTGCGCGTCGGGCGGCCTTCATGAAGATCACGGATTGGATGATGATGACGCCGAAGACGCCGGCCACGCAGATCCACAGGACAGGATTGTTGGCGATAGCCATGATGTCGGTTGAATCGGTGGGGGCGAACGGTTGCAGTGCCAGGGGTTGGTGCATGGAAACCTCCGGGTGTGAGCCCCCAGTCCGCGACCGGACGACGCTGTGCGGCATTGGTGCTGTGGGGCAAATCCATACCCAGTAACCAGATCGGCCATGGGGTTACCAACACCATTCACTATGAGCCGGATCACACACAATAGCTGACGGAATCAGCCGGGATCCAGGCCGAATCCGTCATAGCTTGCTTTAGCCGGGTGCAGACTTCCGCGACCGGGTGTGACCCGGCACACTTCAAGCTGTAGACATCCAGCAAAGGAGCACCATGCCTGACACCATTGGCGAGCTGTCCGCCGTCGAACTTTCCGCAGCGATCCGGGAAAAGAAGATTTCTGCGCGCGAAGCCCTGGCCGACCATCTGGAACGCATCGCCGATGTGAACCCTGTGATCAACGCAGTAGTGACCCTCGACGCCGAAGGTGCCCAGGCCCTGGCCCACCGCGCGGACCAAATGACGGCATCGGGGGCAGACCTCCCGCCCCTGCACGGCGTGCCCATGACACACAAAGACACCAACAACACCGCCGGGATGCGCACCACCCAGGGCTCGCTTGCCTTGCGTGACTTTGTTCCCGACGCCGATGACCTCATCATTGCCCGGCTGAAGGCGGCCGGGGTGGTCAGTACCGGGAAGTCGAACGTTCCCGAGTTTGGTGCCGGCTCCCACACGTTCAACGACCTCTTCGGGACCACCACCAACCCGTACGCTCCCACCCTCAGCGCCGGCGGCAGCAGCGGTGGGGTGGCCGCCGTCGTCGCCTCCCGCGTCCAAAGCATCGGCGACGGCAGCGACATGGGCGGCTCGCTCCGCATCCCGGCGTCATTCTGCAACGTGGTGGGTTTCAGGCCGTCGACGGCGGTGATCCCCATGCCGTCCGACGTCAACGCCTACGCGTGGCTGGGAAGGACCGGTCCCATGGCCCGAAGCGTGAAGGACATTGCCCTGTTCATGTCCGTGACGGCAGGCGAGGACCCCCGGGTGCCGTATCCTGCAGGCCTTGATCCGGAGGCCTTCCAGGCTGGACTAGAGGCCGACATGCGCGGGGTCCGGATTGGCTGGTCACGGGACTTTGGCATTGGGGTGCCGGTGGACCCTGAGATCCTGGAGCACCTCGAACGGCAGCTCGCGGTCTTCGAAGGCCTCGGCGCAACCGTGGAAGAAGCCACTCCCGATTTCAGCGAGGCCGACCTGGTGTTCGGCAACACCCGGGCCATGGACTTCGCCGCAGGACTGGGGCCCATCCTGGAGCGCGCTGGAGACGTCATCAAACCGGAAGTGCACTGGAACGTCCAAAAGGGTTTCGACCTCACCGCGCGCGACCTGATCGAGACAGCCGCAGCCCGCACTCGCCTGGAACGCAGCGTCCAGTCATTCTTTGGGCGCTACGACCTCTTCGCCAGCCCCTGCGCCCAGGTACTCCCCTTCGACGCCGCACTGCGCTATCCCGCGGACATTGCCGGCGTTCCCTCCGAGACCTACCTCGACTGGATGCGCTCAGCCTGCCTGTTGTCCGCCACAGGGCTGCCCGTGCTCAGCGTCCCGGCTGGCTTCAGCTCCGCAGGCCTCCCCATCGGCCTGCAGCTCGCCGGTAACCACTACACGGACATGCAGTTGCTCCGTTACGGCCACGCCTTCGAACAGCAAACCGGGTACGCCGCCGTCGCTCCGGTTGTCACGTCAGCCCGAGAGCCGCTGACTACCGTCCGCGCATAACCCGACCGCCACGCTTTCGGGCGTCCAGCAGGATGGACACATCCACGGTGACGGCGTTGTGTGCCCACTCCGAATCCGTGATGCAGCGGTAGAGGGCTGCCATGTCCTCTACCGTGACGTCGGCCATGATCTGGTAGTCGCCGGCGATAGCCGCCGCATAACGGACAGTAGGAAGCTCTGCCAGGCTTTTTCCTACCTGTTCTACATGCTGCGGCGAGGCCCGGATCCAGAGCAGAGCTTCGACTCCCAAACCAAAGGATGCGGGCTCGACGATTGCCCGCAAGTGGATCTGGTTGTTTCCCAGCAGCCACTCACTGCGTCGCCTTGCCGTTGCCTCCGAAACACCAACACGGCGACCCAACGCTTCAAAACTCATCCGACCGTCGGCACAGAGGGCGTCGACGAGCTCATTGTCCTGGCGGCTCAAATCCTGCGGCGGCACCAGGGCGCCGGAGTCGGGGGTGAGACTGGAGCGGAGCGCTTCCGCTTTATCGGCAGTGAGGATTTCCGGTCGCCAGCCCCGGATAGTCCGGAAATACCGCAGGACCGGGTAGCTCGTGGCGTCGCGCAGGCCTATGGTGGACGGCAATTCATCAGACAGCACATCGGCCATACGGGACGGCTCGGTGAGGATCTCCGCCACGCAATCGCCCGTTCCGGTAGTGGTGTAGACAAACGTCGTGTCAGTCCGCTGCGAGAGCGCCTGGGCCGCGGCCCGCACTGTGCCGGGCAGGCACCTCATCTCCACCAGCACCACGGCCGGCCGGGGCCGGATGCCCACTACAGCGACGGCTCCGGACTCCACAAGCTGTGAACCCCTGCGGGCTACCGTTCGTTCTGCTTCGCCAAGGACCGCCGCCATCTTCCGCCACGGGCAGCGCGGATCCAGTTGGAGCGCGGCAACGATCTGCCGCTCCAATGCGTCAAACACCACCATGCAAGCTCCGTCCTCTGTCCGCTGGGGTTGCTCAATTTCACCACGGACTGAGGTGCGTTGCGTCACGACGGCGGATGCCGCCGTCGCGCCTTAACGGCAGGTGCCCCGCCCCCAAGGAGGGGACGGGGCACCTAACCCAGGCTTCAGACTTAGGCGAAGTCGGAAACTGCCGGGTCCGGTCCGATGCGGCCTTCGGCACCGCGGTCCAGGCTGTTGATGGCCTCGATGTCGGTGGCGTCCAGCGTGACGTTGAGCGCCGCGAAGTTCTCCTGGATGCGGGACTCGGTGACTGACTTGGGAATGACCACGTTGCCGATGGCCAGGTGCCAGGCGATGACTACCTGGGCAGGCGTGGCAGCGTGTTTGGCGGCGATCTCAGCAACCGTGGCGCTTTCAAGCAGCTCGCCACCCTGGCCCAGCGGGGACCAGGCCTGAGTCAGGATGCCCTTGGAGGCGTTGAACTCGCGAAGGTCGGCCTGGTTGAAGAACGGGTGGAGTTCAACCTGGTTGATGGCCGGAACAACACCGGTTTCATCGATGATGTGCTGCAGGCCTTCCTTGGTGAAGTTGGAGACACCAATGGACTTGACGCGGCCGCGCTTCTTGAGCTCGATGAGCGCCTTCCAGGTGTCAACGTACTTTTCCTGCTTGGGCTGCTGCCAGTGAATCAGGTACAGATCCAGGGTCTCGAGGCCGAGGCGGTCCATGGACTCCTCGAACGCTGCAAGCGTGGATTCGTAGCCCTGGTCGGCGTTCCACAGCTTGGTGGTGATGAAAATTTCCTCGGCGGAAAGGCCGGAGGAGGCAATGGCTCGACCGACGCCTGCCTCGTTGCCGTAGATCTTGGCGGTATCGATGTGGCGGAAGCCGGCTTCAAAAGCCTGGCGCACCACCTTTTCGGCTACATCGTCTTCAACTTGCCACACCCCGTAGCCGAGCTGGGGGATGGTGTTGCCGTCGTTGAAAGTAAGTGTTGGTGACGAAGTCATGTCTGCCATACTGCCAGCACAAACCTGTGAAAAGCCCGGAATGTTACGGAGATCAGCTATGCGCTTAACTTATTGCGCGGGAGGAATAAAAGCGTGCGCGTGTAGTTGCGCACGCTTTGCATATTTGTCGGTTCGTTAGGCTCCGAGCTGACGCTCCGCGTCAGCCACCTGCTCGAAGACAGACTCCGAGCGCCGCCGGACAGAGAGCGCCCCCACAGGAACCGGGCCAACGGCCAACCTCAACATTGCGGCCGCCTCCGCAGTGGTGGCAAGGGAGTTTCCAGCCTTGGACAACGCCCGGTGGACACCTGCCAGCGCCCCCGGAACATCAAGGCCATCGCTTGGGGAGCGCCGTTGCGCCTCCACGCAAATGGTCCTCACGCGCGGAGACAACTCGGCGAGCTCGTTGGCGATCTGTACAAGTTCGTTGTACAACTGGTCATCGTCAACGCCTTCAAGAACCTGGTGGTACCGGTCCAGGCCACGGTGGAAACGGTCGTGGGCGCGTCGCCACAACCCCTTGCCGAGCTCCAGATCGTCTTTCCGTCCTTGGCGGACGGCCCCAAAGAAACCCACGTGCGAACTCAGAGGTACTGACCCGGACCGTGGTCGGGGTCTTCCGGCCGGCCCTGCGCAGCAGCACCAGGGGCTCCCGGCGCTGCGGCACGCTGTGGCTGGCCGTTTTCGCCAATGACGACGCCCGGCGCGATGACAGTTCCTGGCGGCAGCTGACGAAGCTGCATCTGCGCGGCAGCGTGTTCCTTGGCGGCCTGCTGGGCGGCGATGGCTGCCTGGATGCCGTGGAACAGGCCTTCCAGCCAACCCACCAGCTGTGCCTGGGCGATGCGAAGTTCGGCATCGGAGGGCGCCTTTTCATCGGGGAAAGGCAAACTGATGCGTTCCAGCTCCTCGATGAGTTCAGGGGCGAGCCCATCTTCGAGTTCCTTGATGGAGCGCTCATGGATTTCGGCGAGGCGACCGCGTGCAGCGTCATCCAGGGGCGCGGCTTTTACTTCCTCCAGGAGCTGGCGGATCATGGTGCCGATTCGCATCACTTTGGCTGGCTCGTCAACAAGTTCGTGAAGATTACCGCCCTTGGGTTTGGCATCCTTCCCGGACTCTCCCCCGCCGGGCTGCTGTCCATCGGGATTCTCAAGGCCCTCGTCCAGAGTGGTTCCCTCCACGGGTTTGTCGTCCGAAGCCTCATCCGTGGGCTGAATGTCGTTCAGATCGCTCATTCGTTCATACTCTCATGGGGTTCACGCCAACCCCCGTCCAGTCCCTCATTTTGGACTTCGTTCGTAGCGAAATTTGGTTCTCCTTCAGCAGCAGCGGCCTTGGGGATTGCTGTCCTGCCGGTCCATCCGGTCCCGCCAGAACTCACGTTCCGTCATGGCAGGACCGGCATGGCCCGAGGCATTGAAGTGTTCAAGGTACTTGCGGTAGGCGTCAGCACCCATGAGTGAAGCCATATAGTCGGCGAACCAGCGAAGCCCTTTAGTCACGGCATTCATCAGTGATGCCCGGCCTTCTGCGTGCGTTTCTCCGCAGGCAGGGCATTCCACTCCGCCAGCAGGGCCTTCTCCGCGGACGTTGGGATCAGTCCGGCCGGGGCATACACCTTGGATGGCACGGCCGGGTCCTCATGGTCTTGTCCGCCGCCGGCACGGATGGCCTGGATGGTTGCCAGCAGGGCGGCGACAATCACGATGATGCTCAACGTCACGAAGATGACCGAAAGCACTCCCTGGATCATGGTGTTGCGGACCACCGCTTCCATGGCTGCAACGGTCTTCGCCGTGCCGAACTCCGTCTTGCCGTCCGCCAAGGCCTTGGAGAACGCCTGGTTGTTGGCGAAGTAGCCCACTGCGGGAACCGGCGAGAAGATCTTGTGGAAGCTGGCAGTAATGGTCACTACTGCCGCAAAGGCCAGCGGCAGCGCCACAATCCACAGCCACTTGAACACTCCCCGCTTGGCAGTGATGGCCAGGCACACCGCCAGCGCGATGGCCGCCAGGAGTTGGTTGGCAATGCCGAACAACGGGAAGAGCGTATTGATGCCGCCCAGGGGGTCGGTAACGCCCATCAGGAGCACCGCGCCCCACGCACCCACCATGATGGCGGTGCACAGCCAGGCGCCGGGACGCCAGGAGGCTTCCTTGAACTTGGGCACAAAGTTGCCGATGGAATCCTGCAGCATGAACCGGGCAACACGCGTGCCGGCATCCACTGCGGTGAGGATGAAGAGTGCCTCAAACATAATGGCGAAGTGGTACCAGAAGGCCATCATGCCGGGTCCGCCGATGAACTGCTGCATGATGTGTGCCAAGCCGACCGCCAGTGTAGGTGCACCACCGGAACGGGAGATGATGCTCTCCTCGCCCACATCCTTGGCCGTCTGGGCCAGCACGTCCGGGGTGATGTTCACATTGGCCAGGCCGAGGCTGTTCACCCATTGCGCTGCGGATTCCACCGTTCCTCCCGTGAGGGCAAGAGGCGCGTTCATGGCGAAGTAGATGCCGCGGTCGATCGAGATGGCAGCTACCAGGGCCATGATGGCCACAAAGGACTCCATGAGCATGCCGCCATAGCCGATGAAGCGCGTCTGCCGTTCCTTCTCAATCAGCTTGGGCGTGGTGCCGGAGGAAATCAGGGCGTGGAATCCTGACAAGGCACCACAGGCGATGGTGACGAAGAGGAAAGGAAACAGCGCCCCGGAAAAGACGGGTCCGTTCTCACGGCTGGCGAACTCGCTGAACGCGGGAACAGTGATTTCCGGACGAACCACAATGATGGCCAAGGCCAGCATCACGATCACGCCGATCTTCATGAACGTGGAGAGGTAGTCACGCGGCGCCAGGAGCAGCCAGACCGGCAGGATGGCAGCAATGAAGCCGTAGACGATGATGCCCCAGGCGATGGTGACCTTGTCCAGGTGGAAGAAGGCTGCACCCCATTCGGTTCCGGCCACTGCGCCGCCGCCAATGATGGCCGCCATCAGCAGGACGAAGCCAATGATGGACACTTCCATCACTTTGCCCGGCCGGATGAAGCGCAGGTAAATGCCCATGAACAATGCGATGGGGATGGTCATCCCCACAGAGAAGACACCCCACGGACTCTCGCCAAGGGCGTTGACCACAACGAGGGCAAGGATGGCCACGATGATGATCATGATGAGCAGGGTGGCCACGAGGGCCGCCGTGCCGCCAATAACGCCAAGTTCTTCACGTGCCATCTGGCCCAGGGAACGGCCACCGCGGCGCATGGAGAAGAACATGACCAGGTAGTCCTGCACGGCACCGGCAAGAACGACGCCGATGATGATCCAGATAGTGCCTGGCAAATAGCCCATCTGGGCTGCGATGACAGGTCCCACCAGCGGCCCCGCGCCGGCAATGGCGGCGAAGTGGTGGCCGAACAGCACATTGCGGTCAGTACGGACATAGTCCTTGCCATCAGCCTTGTACTCGGCAGGAGTGGCGCGGCGATCATCCGGTTTGAGCAAGTAGCGCTCAATGACCTTGGAATAGAAGCGGTAGCCAATCAGATAGGTGCATACCGCGGCGAAAACGAACCAGATGGCGTTCACCGTTTCGCCGCGTACCAGCGCAAGCATGAACCATGCCACCGCTCCCAGCAGCGAGATCGCCACCCACAGCCCGATCTTGGCCGGAGTCCACTTACTCTCTTCAGCCTCCCGGACGGAGTCATCCACGGCCGGGGAAGGCAATGTAGGATCCAGCCCTTCCGCGAGTCCGGTCTTGTCAGGAACCTTGCCCATATCTCCTCCTTGAGAACTGCTGCAGTGATGGGTACTGCTCTTGTGGCGATCTTCGCGGTGGGGACCGCATCGCCGGGTGCCTTCCAGCACAGTAACAACCGTCACAGACAAGTAAAGGGTGCACGCGCCGCGGTGGAACAAAGCGGCGGTGAACGGTCACAGCCTTGCGGCGGATGACCATGCTCCGCGCACCGGAGGAGACTAGCCCGCTCCCCCGTTGGCCTGCGCCTGCACCATGCGGGCTTCACACAGATCCAGCCAGCGCACTTCGGCTTCCGCTTGGAAAATCAGGGAATCGAGCACCAGAAGTCCGGCGGTGTCCACGGAACGCTGGTTGGCTGACACTGCCTTCCTCGCCAGCGTGTGTTCCTGCAACGCCCTGACGGACACCTCACGCTGGGATTGGATCACCGCGGAGGTATCCACACCGGGCAGCGTCACGGCAAGGGCCAGCTTGATGGCGATCTCGTTTCGCGGCGGGGCGCCACGGTCCACGGCGCCGCCAAACCAAGCCTCGACTTCCCCAGCACCAGCGTCAGTGATGCTGTAGATGACGTGGCCGCCGCCGTCGTCGCCGTCTTTACTGACCAGGCCGTCGCGCTCAAGGCGGTCCAGGGTGGTGTAGACCTGTCCGATGTTCAGCGGCCAGGCGGCACCGGTCCGGTCCTCGAATTCGACGCGCAACTCATAGCCGTACCGGGGCTGGTCCTGGAGCAGGGCCAGCAGGCTGTGCCGGATGGACATATGGCTCCTCGCTGCGGTTGGACGGACGGATCAGAGGAGCAGCAGGACCTTGCCCACGTGCTCGCCCGAGTCGAAATATTGGTGGGCTTCCCGGACGTGGTCCAGCGGGAAGGATTTGGCCACGAGTGGCCTGATCCTCCCGTCGGTGAGCATCGGCCACACAGACTCCCGGACGGCGGACATGATGATGCCTTTTTCTGCCACAGACCGCGGCCGAAGCGCTGTACCTATCACGGCAGCCCGCTTGCTGAGGAGTTGGCCCAGGTTGATCTCTGCGGTGGTCCCGCCCTGCAGGCCGATGACGATCAGGCGGCCGTATTCGGCGAGCGCGTCGACGTTCTGCTGGAGGTACTTGGCACCCACGACGTCGAGGATCACGTCCGCGCCTTTGCCCCCGTTTTGCGCCCTGAGGCTTTCAGCGAAGTCCTCTTCGGTGTAGTTGATGGCGATGTCGGCCCCCAGGAAGGCCTTGGCGGTTCCCACTTTCTCGTCGGTTCCGGCAGTGGTGGCTACCGTTGCGCCGTGGGCCTTGGCCAACTGGATTGCCATGGTGCCGATGCCGCCTGTGGCGCCATGGATGAGTACTGTCTCCCCGGGCTGCAGCTGCGCGGTCATGATGAGGTTTGAGTAGACGGTGGCAGCAACTTCGGGCAGGGCCGCGGCGGTAATGAGGTCCACGCCTTCGGGAATCCGCAGGACCTGTTCCGCGGGGACGGCCACCTGCTGTGCGTAGCCGCCGCCGGAGAGCAGCGCAACGACTTTGTCCCCCACGGAGAACGCCTTGGTGACGCCGGGACCAAAGGCTGCAATGCGGCCGGAGACCTCAAGCCCGGGAATGTCGGATGCGCCCGGCGGTGGCGGGTAGAAACCGCGCCGCTGCTGGACATCCGCACGGTTCAGGCCGGCAGCCACGACGTCGATCAGGACCTCGCCGGCGCCTGGCACCGGTGCGGGGACCTCGCGTATTTCGAGGACTTCGGGCCCGCCTGGCTCTGAGATGTAGACGGCTTTCATGACGAACTCCCGGTTTCTTGCTGGTCCTCGAGCCCCCGGGGCAGGGGTTGGAGGAGGTGATGTTTTGGAACAGCCAACTCCCTATGAAACACTACTAGGCGAGGAAGGTTGTCCGAGCGGCCTAAGGAGCTGGTCTTGAAAACCAGTGTGCGGTAACCCCGTACCAAGGGTTCAAATCCCTTACCTTCCGCCAATGAGATGCCCCGGGTTCCAGGACCCGGGGCATCTTTGTTGTTTAAATGCTGTTCCGCAGGGCCGCCAGGAGCGCGCAACTGAGAACTGACACCCGGAAGATCATTGAAAGTGTCAGACCCCCCGCATAGTGTTCTGTCTGTCTCCACACCATTGACATATGCCGTAGCTTTCGCCGCGGAATAACAACAGGAGCCTGACCCATGCCTAAGCCTGACATCACTCCCGGTGCACCCTGCTGGATTGATCTGATGACGTCCGATACTGAGAAAGCGAAGACGTTCTACAACGCGCTTTTCGGATGGACGTATGAGACCGGGGATGAGGAAAAGTACGGCGGCTACATCACGGCATTGAAGGACGGTCGGATGGTGGCAGGCATCATGGCGAAGCAGGCTGACATGGGTGCCATGCCGGATGTCTGGTCCACTTACCTGCGCACCGATGACATCAAGGCAACCACCGAGGCAGCCGCCGCCCACGGAGGCCAGGTGTATTTGGAACCCATGGAAGTCCCGGAGCAGGGCAGCATGGCCATGTACGGTGATGCCTCGGGCGCGTCCATCGGCGCCTGGGAGTTCGGTGAAATGACGGGCTACGAGCTGGCGGCTGAGGCCGGTGCTCCCGCGTGGCATGAACTCCTTTCCAAGGACTACGAGGCAGCAGTCACCTTCTACCAAAAGGTCTTCGGCTGGGACACGGACGTCATGAGCGATACTCCGGAGTTCCGGTACACCACCCTTGGCGCCGGAGACGACGCCAAGGCCGGCATCATGGATGCCTCCGGTTTCCTTCCGGAACAGGTCCCCTCCATGTGGAGCGTCTACTTCGCTGTGGAGGATACGGACGCCACCGTGGAGCAAGCCACGGCCTTGGGCGCCACCATCACACAACCTGCAGAGGACACTCCGTTTGGTCGTTTGGCGACGCTGCAGGACCCCACGGGAGCTGTCTTCAAAGTTATCCAGGACCTGGGCCAAACGGCCTAGGTTTCATCACATCGGGCCTGCCCGGCTGCCCCCTACCCAGGGGTGGCCGGCCGGATCCGCTCATTGCCGGCGTTGGGGGATCAGCCGGCGTGGGTCCTTGTCTGGTCCCCCACTGTTGATCGCAGGCCTGTTGCCTGCTATCCCCCGGGGAATGAGGACCCACATGCACCACTTTTCACGCCCACTCAGGACTGCCGCTGTTCTGGGCATGGCCTCGATCGCACTGGCGGGCTGCTCGCTGATCAGCAGCGGCGACGCCAAGCGGGACGAATCAGGAAAGCCTACGGAATCGTCCAAGGCCGATGCCTTCAAAGTGAAGTTGGGCGACTGCATCGCCAATCCGGACAGCCAGGAAGTTATGGATGTCACCATCATTCCGTGCGATCAGAGCCACGACCTCGAGGCCTACGCGCTGACCAACATGGACGCGTCCACGTTCCCCGGCGACGCTGAGGTGGGTGCCAAGGCTGAAGAGTACTGCGGAGCCCAGTTCGCGCCGTTCGTTGGCTTGCCGTTCGAGGAATCCGAGCTGGACGTCACTTTCCTCCACCCCACCGGTGATTCCTGGAAAAACGGAGACCGGGAGATCGTCTGCCTGATCGGTGGCGCAGCAGGAGCCGCCACCGCAGGGACCCTCAAGGGCGCCGCGAAGTAACGCGGGAGCACCGAGGGAACCCTGCGGCCACCCTCGGTCCACCTCCCATTCATTCCATCGTGTTCTGCTATGCCCGAGCACCAGGTTTACCCCGGAGTAACTTCCGGAACAGCGCCCACTTCACAAGATTGCGGGCGTCGTCCAAAGGGCCCCACAGGGTCCCCTAATGAAAGTTAGAGCGGATGCAACAACAACATTGGAAAGTACTGGCAGGAACGGTCTTGTCAGCGGGGTTGCTTGCCGCCCCGCTGACGGCCGCGCCTGCCATGGCAGCGGATGATCCGTCCGCCCCTGCCGGCTCATCGCCGGTAGTCATCAACGAGGCTTACCTCAGCGGTGGCAGTGCCGGCGCCGCATTCAAGAACAAATTCATTGAGCTCTACAACTCCTCGGATTCACCCGTCAGCCTGGCAGGTTGGTCGCTGCAGTACCGTTCAGGAACAGCCACCGCCGCACCCACGGGGATCACTCCCCTGACCGGCAGCATCCCCGCCAAGGGCTACTTCCTGGTCCAGGGAGCCACCAACAGCGGAACCTCCACCGCCCCGGCACTACCCACGGCCGATGTCCAGGCCACCGGAACGCTGAACCCCAGCGGCACCACGGGAACGCTGGTCCTGGCCAAGCAGGCCACCGCTGTGTCCCCGCTGCCGGCTGGATCAGTGACGGGCAACGCCGCCATCGCCGACCTCCTTGGCTATGGCACCTCCAACACCTTCGAGACCGCTGCGGCAACTGCGCCCAGTGGAAACTCGGACGTCAAGAGCCTGAACCGGACCAACGGGGCAGATACAGACTCCAACGCCACAGACTTCAGCCTGAACGCCACCATTACGCCCACGGCCTCCAATGGCGGCGGGACGCCGCCCACGGATCCGGAGCCGGAGCCCGGCGTCAAGACCATTGCCGAAATCCAGGGAACGGGTACGGTCAGCCCCTTGGCCGGCAGCACCGTGACCACCCGCGGCAAGATCACCGCCCTGTACGCAACCGGCGGGTTCAACGGCTACTACGTCCAGACCCCCGGAACTGGCGGCGATACTGCCGGGGCGGCCAGGACGTCGTCGGACGCTTTGTTCGTCTACTCACCCTCGACCACCGGAACCGTCCAGCAGGGCGACTATCTGGAACTCACAGGTGTCGTCAGCGAATTCGCCAACCAGACCCAGCTCACCGTTGAAGCTGCAGGGTTGACGAAGCTCACTGAAGCGGCCCCCGAGGTCAAGTCCACGCCGTTTGCGTTGCCGGCGAATGAGGCCGCGAGGGAAAGCCTCGAAGGCATGCTCGTGGCTCCCCAGGGCGACTTCACTGTCACGGATAACTACTCCCTGAACCAATACGGCGAAATCGGCCTCGCAGCCGGGACCTCGCCTTTGGTCCAGCCCACCGCAGTGGCGGTTTACGGGTCACCGGAGTACGCCGCCGTGGTGGCGGACAACGCGCTGCGCGGCATCAAGCTCGACGACGGCGCGTCCACCAACTTCCTCAAGGACGCCACCACCAAGGCCCAGCAACTGCCATATCTGACAACCTCGGATCCTGTCCGCGTGGGTTCGCCCGCACAGTTCCGGACCGACGTCATCCTGGGCTACGGCAACAACTCCTGGAAGTTCCAGCCACTCACCGCACTCAACGCGGACAACGCTGACTCGGTCCAACCGGCCGGCTTCACCGCCACCCGGCCCGAAGGTCCCGCTGATGTGGGAGGCAGCCTCAAACTGGCGTCCTTCAATGTGCTGAACTACTTCCCCACCACCGGTGACCAGCTGGCAGGCTGCGTCTTCTACACTGACCGCGAGGGCAACCCGATCACGGTCAAGGAAGGCTGCAACGCCCGCGGTGCTGCCAATGCGGAGAACTTCGAGCGCCAGCAGGCCAAGATCGTAGCGGCCATCACCAAGTCCGGTGCCGACGTCGTATCCCTCGAGGAAATCGAGAACTCCGCACAGTTCGGCAAGGAGCGCGACTACGCGTTGTCCAAGCTGGTAGAGGCCCTCAACGTCAAGGCACCTGGCGTGTGGGACTACGTACGCACGCCCGCCAACGCTCCCCCGCTGAGCGATGAAGACATGATCCGCACTGCGTTCATCTTCAAGAAGGCCGTGGCTGAGCCTGTGGGCGAATCCATCATCCACAACGACACCGTGGCTTTCGCCAGCGCACGCAAGCCGCTGGCCCAGGTCTTCAAACCGGTTGGCGGAGCCGATGACAAGAAGTTCATCGCGATCGTGAACCACTTCAAGTCCAAGGGCTCCGCCGCTACTCCGGACGATACCGACAAGGGCCAGGGCGCCTCGAACATTGCCCGCACCAAGCAGGCTGAATCGTTGCTTGCCTTCTCCAAGGATCTCCAGGCGTCCAAGGGCACGGACAAGGTCTTCCTGATCGGTGACTTCAACGCCTACGCCAAGGAAGACCCCATCAACGTCCTCACCGCCGCCGGCTATTCCGACCTTGAGGTGGGCACCGGCAAGCACTCCTACCTGTTCGGCGGCATGGTGGGTTCCCTGGACCACATCCTCGCTTCCCCTGCTGCCGCCAAGGCCGTCACTGGCACCGACATCTGGAACATCAACTCCGTGGAGTCCGTCGCGCTGGAGTACAGCAGGTATAACAACAATGTGACCAACTACTATGCCGCGGACGAGTTCCGGGCCAGCGACCACGATCCTGTGGTGGTGGGCCTGAACCTGACCACGGAAGCACCCGCAAGCGTTGACCTGCAGTTCCTGGGGATCAACGACTTCCACGGCCGCATTGACACCAACACCGTGCTCTTTGCCGGAACGGTGGAGAAGCTCCGCGCGGCAGCTGCCCCCGGCGCTACGGCCTTCATCTCGGCCGGCGACAACATCGGCGCCTCGCTCTTCGCTTCTTCAGTAGCGAAGGACCAGCCCACCATCGACGTCCTGAACGCCCTGGAGCTCCAGGCTTCCGCTGTGGGCAACCACGAGTTCGACGGCGGCTGGCAGGACCTGCGCGACCGCGTCGTCGCCGGAGGTACCAACGCAAAGTTCGCGTACCTCGGTGCGAACGTCTACCAGAAGGGCACCACCACTCCAGTTTTGCCGGAGTACAAGGTCCTGGACATGAACGGGATGCGGGTAGCAGTCATCGGCACGGTCACCCAGGAAGTTCCTTCCCTGGTAACGCCGGCAGGCATCACGGACCTCGAATTTGGGGATCCTGTGGAGGCCATCAACCGAGTTGCAGCGAAGATCAAGGCTGACGATCTGGCCGACCTGATTATCGTGGAAAACCACGACGGCGCCGCGTCCGGCACTCCTGAGGGCGCCACGCTGGAGCAGGAAGTTGCCGCCGGCGGGCCCTTCGCCAAGCTGGTCAACGAAACCACTCCAGACGTTGCTGCCATCTTCACCGGACATACCCACAAGGAATACGCCTGGGACGCACCCGTGCTGGACTCCAACGGCCAGCCGACCGGCAAGACCCGTCCCATTGTGCAGACCGGAAATTACGGCGAGAACGTGGGCAGCGTGACGCTCACAGTGGACACCGCCAGCAAGTCGGTGACGGCGTACAAGGCCGCAATCGTGGATCGGACCACCGAGACCGCCGAAAGCCTGGTTGCTGCTTACCCGCGGGTGGCTGCAGTGAAGACCATCGTGGACAAGGCGCTGGCCCAAGCTGCTGAAATCGGCAACCAGCCCGTTGGCGCAGTGACCGCCGATATCACCACCGCCTTCACCCCGGATCCTGCCGGCGGCGCCCCCAAGCGGGACGACCGCGCGAACGAATCCACGCTGGGCAACCTGGTGGCGGATTCCCTGGTGGAGACGCTCAAGGCACCCGAACTGGGTGCGGCGGAGATCGGCGTCGTGAACCCTGGCGGCCTGCGTAACGAGCTCTACTACGCCCCGGATGGCACCGTCACTTACGCCGAAGCCAATGCGGTCCTGCCGTTCGTGAACAACCTGTGGACCACGTCACTGACAGGTGCCCAGTTCAAGACACTCCTGGAGCAACAGTGGCAGACCAACGCTGACGGCACCGTGCCCAGCCGGCCCTACCAGCAGCTTGGCCTGTCCAAGAACGTCAACTACACCTACGATGCCGCCCGTCCCGCAGGCGACCGGGTCACCGGCATCTGGGTGAACGGCGCCGTCATCGATCCCGCGAAGCAGTACAAGATCGGCACGTTCAGCTTCCTTGCCACCGGTGGCGACAACTTCCGGGTCTTCAAGGAAGGCAGCAACACCAAGGACACCGGATTGGTGGATCGCGACGCCTGGATCAAATACCTGCAGGAGCACAAACCGGTGTCGCCGGACTTTGCCCGTCGTTCAGTCGCCGTGGCGAACTCCACCGCAGCCGAGGTCAAGGCAGGCGAGCCCATCGCACTGGCCGTCTCCAAGCTGAACCTGACATCCATCGGCAGCCCCGCCAACGCCACCCTCAACGCGGTCTTTGTTGACAGCAAGGGTGCGGCGGTGACGCTCGGAGCTGTTCCGGTGACTGCAGGTGCAGCCACGGTGGACCTCAAGGTTCCCGCCTCGGCAGCGGCCGGCTCCGGCACGTTGGTGCTCACCGCCGTCGAAAGCGGAACCGTGGTGAAGGCGCTGGTGACGGTTGCTGAGAGCGGCCCGAACCCGCCACAGTGCACCGCACCTGCCAAGCCGTCCAAGTGGTACGACATTGTGGGGTGGCTGCGGTACGCGTTCGCCTGGTTGGAGTACCAGAGGTGCCTGCGGGGCTAGCAACCCCCTGAACGCCAAAAGGCAGGGCCTTCACGAACTTTCCCTTCGTGAGGGCCCTGCCTTTGTGCTCGCTGATCTTTGTGCGCGCTGTGTCGAACCGTAGCCGTGCGTGGCTCAGCGGGCCAGAATGCTGCGGGCAATCTCGTCGGCATCCCGGAGGGTCCGCTGTCCGCTGGCGTAGGCCGGTCCGGTCCGGGGCCGGGCTTCCGCGGCGATGGCCGTGCCCCACTGCACCGCCGAGAGTTGAAGACCCAAAACATACAGGTTCTTTGTGACGGACCCGTTTGCGGCCAGGGGCCTGTAAGGATGCGGCTCAACGTCCAGTCCTGTGGTCTGCACAGGCGCGCCCTCGCCGCCCATCATGATCTTGGTCCGCACCAGGCCATCAGCCATCAGCTGCTCCAGCAGCGGGGACACGTTCCTGCCCACCCTGTTAGCCGGCGACATCGCCTCGATCAAGGTAGGTGCTTCGGCCGGGGCATCGTGCACCCACGGTGAAACCGCCCTGAACACCTTGGCTGCCCGGTCCACGCTGAACGCCGGGTCGGGTCCCACGAAACTCACGACGCCGGCACGCGCCAAAGCGGCCAGCTGCTCCGAGCGCAATGCAGGGGCCCCGCTGGCCAGCCCTTCGACAAAGGACTCGAACCAGCCACGCAACCCTGAGAGCCACGATTCGTCCGTGATGCCGCCATCGGCCACCACCGATTTGAGGATGGCCCGGCCGGTGTGGAGCGCACCAATGGCCATCTTGACGGGGTCCGCCTCGCCGAGGGCGGATCGCCGCGCATCATCATCCAGGTAGGCCGTGATGGCCGAGTCCAGCTCACGTCGGGAGGCAAAGGTGCGTCCTGCCAATGGAGCGGCAAGCCCGCGGAGGTTCAGCCGGCGGGAGGACACAACGTGCTTTTCCACGAGGTCACCCACGCTGGACTCCCAGTGCGTGGTGGTGTGCGCGTGCGGTTGGAGCGCGTCCTCAAGATCAGCGAGGAACTGCGCAGGGTCCTTGATGGCCGTCGGCTGGGAGCGGGCCAGCGTTGAGTAGTATGCCCACAAAGCGTCGCGGTGCAACAGCGGCCAAAGATCATGGTCAAAACCAGGTTGGATTCCCGCTGCACGGAACACGTCCACGGCGTCTTCGGTCAGGTACCGCATGGTGATGCTGCTCGGATAGTAGCCGTCCAGGCCGGCCTTGGCCCGGTACGGCGTGCCGCGGCGGGAGGCGGCGATGATTTTCGGCTCGCGCCCCGAAGTCCGATACTCCAATACCCCGGCTCCCGGCGCACCTGCATCAACAAACTTGCCACCGCGCCCCTCCGTCAACTGGCCCATGACGTCAAAGAAATTCAATCCCATGCCACGGACCAGCACGGGTTCGTTATCCGGCACGGTTTGCCAGTCAACGTCGGCCGGCGGTGCGGGCGGGAAATACAGCAGGCCCTGCTCGTCAGCGGCGCGCTTGAATGAGCGCTGTTCCGGATTCAGCCGGGACTCAATGTGCCCCATGGCGAGGACCACGGAGCCGACCGTGAGGGTGACGCCGTTGGCGAGTTCGACGTCGAACCCGTCCGCCATAGCGTTCGCAGCGCCGTCCCCCGCGCGGTTGGCCCTGCCCTCCGCACTGTTGGCCCTGCCCTCCAACCGAGGGCGAGCCGCCACGGCGGTCGTCTCATGGAAGGTGACCTCGACGCCGTCGGGAAGCCGTTCGAGCAACGCCGCCAAGGTTTGGCGCAGATACCTGCCGTACAGCGCGCGGCTGGGGAAATTGTTCGACTCGAGGGTGGCCAACTCGGCCTTCTCAGCGTCGTTCAGTTCCGCGCCGTCACGACGCCGGGCCTCACGCCACTGGTCGAAGGAACCACCTGCCAGCGGCGCGGCCAACATAGGGTCTTCGGGGATGAGCGTCGGATAGAAAGACTGGGTGTTCATCAGGTACAACCGCGACTGCTCGGGCTGCCACACGTGGCCCGATCCGGCCGGGAAAGGATCCACCACATCAAGGTGCAGGGTGGTCCCCGGAGGACTCCCGGCAGCCCAATTCGCAAGCAACCGCTCCAGGACGCTGGTACCCCGAGGGCCGGCCCCAATCAGGGCGACACGGTTGGTTTGCGATTTAGCCACGCTCAAGCCTAACTTCTGCGTGACTTGCTTACGGCAGAACAGTGTTGCTTGGATGGGGCGATGACCACCACAGAAGCTGATCAGACGCCACTTCCCGAGAATGACACCGCCAGCCCCTCCGGGCCGCGCCACGCTGCGGACGTGTCGCCTGAGCCCACGGATGAAAACGTCTGGCTTGAGGAGATCCACGGCGAGGAACAGCTGGCATGGGTCCGCGAACAAAACGCCCGCACCGAGGAACTGCTCGAGGACGCCGAGTACGCCGCTGTTGAAGCCGGCATCCTTGAAGTCCTTGACTCAACAGACCGCATCGCCATGGTCTCCAAGCGGGGCGGCTACTACTACAACTTTTGGAAGGACCAGGAACACCCCAAAGGCCTCTGGCGCCGTACCACCTGGGAAAGCTACCTCACCGAGGAACCCAAGTGGGATGTCCTGCTGGACATCGATGCCCTTGCCGCCGCCGAAGATGTGGAGTGGGTCTTCCATGGCGCCGGTTTCCTCCGGCCGGCCGATGGCGACGAATACCGCCTGGCCATGGTCTCGCTCTCCCCCGACGGCGGCGACGCGGACCGCCACCGCGAGTTCGACGTCGAATCCCGCACCTTCGTGGAGGGCGGCTTTGACCTCCCCACGGCCAAGGGAAACGTCAGCTGGTTCGACGCCGACACATTGCTGGTGTCCAGCACTGCGGAGGGACTGCCCGCAACCACGTCCTCCTATGCACGGACCGGCGTGAAGCTGCGACGCGGACAGACACTGGCCCAGGCCGAGCGGCTCTTTGAGATTCCCGAGGACCACATGCTGGCCATGGTGGCCCATGACTCGACCCCGGGCTACGAGCGGACCTTCGCCGTGGACTACATCGATTTCTACAACCGGAGCACCTGGCTGCTGAGCGAGGACTCGTGGGTGGCAATCGAGGTTCCCACCGACGTCAACATCAGCGCCCACCGCGACTGGCTGCTGTTCCGTCCGCAGAAAGACTGGGACGTTGACGGCTCCGTGTACCCGGCGGGGTCCCTGCTGGCGGCCGATTTCGAGTCCTACCTTGCGGGGTCCCGTTCGCTGCTGGTCCTGTTTACTCCGGACACCCAGACGTCGCTGCAGTCCTGGAGCTGGACCAAGGACTACCTGCTGCTGAACCTCCTGCGCGACGTCTCCTCGGAGATTCGGGTGCTGGACCCGTCCACTGTCGACTCGGCTGGTGCGTGGGCATCCACCCTTCTGGATGCGTGCCCGCCGCTGCACGATGTCAATGCCTATGCCGTGGACGACGAGGACCAGGGCGCAGCCGGCAACGATTTCTGGCTGGTGGCTACCGGCTTCACCACTCCGACTACTCTCACGCGGGGGGCGCTTACGCGCGGTGGTGACGGGCAGTCCGCCGGTGGTGCGGGCGACGCCGATGGCGAGCAGTCCGGCGGCGTGGAGAGCCGGCACGCAGAAGTGAAGCGGTCGCCGTCGTTCTTCAACGAAGCCGGATACGAGGTCCAGCAGCACTTTGCCGTCTCTGCCGATGGAACGAAGGTTCCATACTTCCAGGTGGCGTCCAGGGATCTGGTACTCGATGGCCAAAACCCCACGCAGCTCTCCGGCTACGGTGGGTTCGAGATCTCCCGGACCCCCGCCTACAGCGGATCGATCGGCCGGGCGTGGCTTGAGCGGCGAACAGTGGGCGTTTCCTCCGAGGACGGCTCCGGCACGCACTCGCGCGGCGGCGTGTACGTAGTGGCCAACATCCGGGGCGGTGGCGAATACGGGCCCTCATGGCACCGGGCTGCCCTCCAGGAAAACCGTCACCGCGCCTACGAGGACTTCGCTGCGGTGGCCCGTGACCTGATCTCCCGCGGCGTGACCAGCCGCTCGCGTCTGGGCTGCGTCGGCGGCTCCAACGGCGGGCTTCTGGTGGGAAACATGCTCACCCAGTACCCCGAACTGTTCGGTGCCGTGTCCTGCGGCGTGCCGCTGCTAGACATGCGCCGGTACACCAAGCTCTCGGCCGGCTACTCGTGGATTGCCGAATACGGGGACCCCGATGTCCCCGCGCAGTGGGAGTTCATCCGCACCTTCTCGCCGTACCACCTGCTGCACGACGGCGTGGAATACCCTGAGACGTTCATCTGGACTGCCACCTCCGATGACCGTGTGGGACCCGTCCAAGCCCGCAAGATGGCTGCACGCATGCAGGCCATGGGCATCCCGAATGTGTGGTTCCACGAGGCCCTGGAAGGTGGCCATGCCGGCGCCTCGGACAACAGGCAGGCGGCGGCGTTGCAGGCGCGGAGCAACCACTTCCTGTGGCGTTCGCTGGCCGGAAGCAACTAGTAGCTCCGACCCGCCCGATTCGCTGGTTCGCTGCCTGCCAGGCCGTTCGCACGGCCCGTCCCGCAGCGAACCAGCGAAATGGGCGGGAGAATGGCCGCGTTTTGCGCTCGACGGCACGTTCTGCGTATCCTTGGTGGGCTAGCAATAGCAAAGGGAGACGTGCCAGAGCGGCCGAATGGGCTTCACTGCTAATGAAGTGTGGGGCACAACTCCACCGGGGGTTCAAATCCCCCCGTCTCCGCGAACAGGTCCCGGTTTTCGAACCGGGACCTTTTGCGTTTAACCCCGTTTGGCGCCGCCGCTGACTTCAGCACCCGCATGACGGTGGAGGGTGAGGCTGTCTACAGTGCTGATCAGCATCAGAACAGCCATGGCGACGAAGGCTCCCTTGTAGGCCGCCACCTGATCAGGACCGAACACCTCGGTGGCCTCAAACAGGCGCAGGAACAAAGCACCCACGGCGATCCCGGCCGCTGCCGCCAACTGAACCAGCGTTGCCGAGATGGCGTTGGCCGAGGGCAACTGCCCCGGAACGATGTCCGCGTACTGTACCGAGGCGTAGGCGGAGAAACCGATGGAACGGAACGCGCCGCTGAACAACAGCAAGGCGAAAATGAGCGGCTCGGGTGTTTGGGCGTCAAGAAAGGCGCACATCGCAAACGTCACGGCCGACGCGAACGAGGCAAAAACGAGCACCGGCTTGAACCCGAAACGCTTGATCAACGGCGTAGTGGCTGGTTTGATTCCAATGTTGCCCACGAACACCGCTGCCACCATGACACCGGCCTTCAGTGGATCCCAGCCAAAACCATCCTGGAACATCAGTGGCAGCAGGAAAGGGACCGAACTGATGGTCAGCCGGTAAATGAAACCCCCGGTGGATGTTGCCCTGAAGGTCCTGGTACCGAAGACGCTGAGGTTGAACAGGGGAACTTTCGCTTTGCTCATCCACCAGACCGCGCCTGCGAGGGACACTACCCCGGCAAAGACAACTCCTGCGGCCAGGACGTTTGATGCGTGCCCACCCAAGGTCTCCAACCCCACCACCAAAGCGCCTACGCCCAGCGTTGTCAGCAACAGTCCGAACCAGTCCAGCCGGCGCTTCCCGTCGAGCTGTGTCCGCGGCACCAGCCTGAGGGCAGCGATGAAGGCGGCCAGCCCAAGCGGAATGTTGATGATGAAGATCCAGTGCCATGACAGGAAGGTGGTGAGCGCCCCACCCACCATCGGCGCCAACACTGGAGCAAGGAGGCCCGGCCACACGAGGTAGGCGGTGGCCCGGAGGAGTTCGGACTTGGGAGTGCCCCGGAGCACCACCAGGGTACCCACGGGAACCATCATGGCTCCGCCCATGCCTTGCGCCACCCGGCTGAGCGTGAGCATGGTCAGGTCCGTGCTGATCGCGCAGAGCAGGGAGGCAAGAGTGAACACGGATATCGCGAGACAGAAAATTGTGCGGGCACCGAACCGCTCCGCCAGCCAACTGCTCAACGGAATGCCCATGGCGACCGTCACCAGGTACGCCGTCATGGTGATATTGATGTCCGCCGGCGCTACCCGGAAATCGGAGGCGATGCTGGGAATGGCCGTGGTGAGGATGGTCCCGTCCAGGAACTCCATGAAAAACGTTGCAGCCACCAGCAGCGCCAGGCGTGGCCGCCACGTCGTCTGGTCGGAGGCATCGACGTCGGTGTTGCTCTGGTTTGCGCTCATGGCTCCGGTCCGGGTTTTAGCGTATGCCTGCGACGGGCAGCAGGCTGTTTGCTTGATCCTATAGAGGCAGCGTGGGAGCGATCACAACATGACGTCGTTATGCCTTCGAGTGGGCCAGCGCATTGCCCGGTTTGGGCGGCACTACCCGTGTGGCGGCACTATCCGGCTTGGGCCAGCGCCAGCGGCAGTACCGCGCTCACGCCGGCTTGGCGCAACGCCCTGGCCGAGACCGTCATGGTCCAGCGGCTGTCAATGAGGTCATCGACCAGCAGCACGGGTTGGCCACCGAGACCTGCCAAAGCCTGGGCGAGATCGGGACCGACCACAAGCCTGTCCCAAACCCCTGCCAGCCGGTACGCACTGTTCCCTCCACGTGCGCCGGTGGGCCCGCCGTGCTGTGGTTGCAGTTGTCCGAGGTAGGGCATCCGCCCTATGCCCGCTATTCCTTGAGCCAAGGACTCAACCAACTGAGGCTTGCTCCGTGACGGAACACTGACCACGGCTGCAGGACGGCCGACTCCGCTCCACGGAGTCCCGCCCTCAGCACCTGACCATTCGCGCAGTACCTGGACACATGCCTGCAGCATGGCAGGGTCTACTGCCCGGTCCGGCGCCCCGGCGGCGAACAGTTCGCGGAGCGACCCACCCCAGCCAAGGTCGGTGAGCCTGGCAAGAATCCGCCCCTCGGACACGCTTTCATCAGGCTTGATCTTTCCCTTGACCGCCACTCCGAGGCGGTCCATTCCACTGGGCCATTGAAGGCGTGGTTCCACGGCTATTCCGGCCCGGCGCAGTGTCTGCCCTGCGGCGTCGGCGGCGGAGGCTGCCACGTCCACGGGGAACCATCGGCCAGCGCAGTTGTCGCAGCGCCCACACGCGGCAGCCGTTTCGTCGTCCAACACTGAGGTGATGTATTCCATGCGGCACCCGGCGGTGTCCTGGTAGATGACCATGGAATCCTGCTCATCCACCCGCGCTTCGGCGATCCGTGCGTAGCGTTCGGCGTCGTAGTTCCACGGGAGCCCGGTGGATCGCCAGCCCCCACCAACGCGTTCCACGGCTCCATCGACCGCAAGGACTTTGAGCAGGAGTTCCAGCGGTGTTCGGCGAAGGTCCACCCTGGCTTCCAGAGCCACCGTGGACAGCGCTGAACCGGCCTCGCCGAGGACAGCGAGGACAGCGTTCGCTTTCTCGGCCGACGGCATGGAGGCCGTGGCGAAGTACTGCCAGATTTCGCGGTCTTCGGAGCCGGGAAGCAGCAGGACATCTGCGTTGGCCGCTCCACGTCCTGCACGGCCAACTTGTTGGTAGTAGGCCACTGGCGACGACGGCGCGCCAAGGTGGATGACAAAGCCCAGGTCAGGCTTGTCGAAGCCCATCCCCAGCGCGGACGTGGCCACGAGGGCCTTCACTTGGTTTTCCTTTAGGAGTTGTTCCGCACGTTCTCTGTCGGCAGGATCAGTGCGTCCTGTGTAGGAGAGGACGTTGTGCCCGGCCTCGGCCAGGAGTCTGGCAGTATCTTCAGCCGCCGAGACCGTGAGTGTGTAGATGATGCCGCTGCCAGGCATATCTGCCAGGTGGGTCAGCAACCACCCCAGCCGGTCCCGGGAATCCGGCAGTGTCAGGACGCCGAGCCGCAGCGATTCACGGCCCAGGGCACCACGGATGGTCAGTACTCCATCACCGAGTTGCTCCTCGATGTCGTGGACCACCCTGGAATTGGCAGTGGCTGTGGTGGCCAGGACCGGAACGGACGCTGGCAGCTGAGCGATAAGGTCCGCAATCCGGCGGTAATCCGGACGGAAGTCGTGTCCCCAGTCCGAAATACAGTGCGCCTCATCAATGACCAAAAGGCCGGTACGGCGGATGAGTTCCGGGAGCTGGTTCTCCCGGAAGGAGGGGTTGGTCAGCCGCTCGGGAGAGACCAGGAGGACATCCACCTCGTCAGCGGCCAGTTGGGCCAGGACGGTGTCCCATTCCAGAGCATTGGCGGAGTTGATGGCCACAGCCCGCACTCCTGCCCGTGCGGCTGCGGCAACCTGGTCCCGCATGAGCGCCAGCAGCGGCGAAACAATCAGAGTGGGGCCCGCACCCCGCCTGCGCAGCAGCAGCGAGGCAACGAAGTAGACAGCCGATTTTCCCCAACCTGTACGCTGGACCACCAAGGCCCGGCGGCCGGCATCAACCAACGCTTCGATGGCCTCGTACTGGCCGTCATGGAACTGGGCCTCCGGGTGCCACAGTAGGATTGAGCGCGTGACTAGCGAGCAGAACAAGACATTCGACCTCTCGGCATCCTTTAAGGCGTATGACGTCCGAGGGATCGTTGGTGAGTCCATCACGGCTGAAATCGTCGAGGCCGTGGGTGCTGCCTTCATCGACGTCCTGGGCCTTGAAGGCGAGACCGTCCTGGTCGGAGGAGACATGCGTCCTTCCTCGCCGGAGTTCAGCCAGGCCTTCGCCAACGGTGCAGCAACGCGCGGAGCGAACGTCCTTCTGCTGGATCTGATCTCCACCGATGAGCTCTACTACGCTTGCGGTGCGTTGAACGCYGCCGGTGCCACGTTCACGGCCAGCCACAACCCGGCCGAATACAACGGCATCAAAATGGCCAAAGCCGGCGCCCAGCCCATCTCCTCGGAGTCCGGCCTGAAGGAAATCCAGGCCCTGGCCGAGCAGTACCTGAACTCCGGGACCATCCCGGCCGCGGGTACGCGCGGCGAGATCGGCGTGCGTGATGTGTTGAAGGACTACTCGGAATACCTGCGCCAACTGGTGGACCTTTCGGGCTCCCGTCCGCTGAAGATCGTTGTCGACGCCGGCAATGGCATGGCAGGGCTGACMACCCCGGCRGTGCTTGGCGACAAGCTGCTCCCGGCGCTGCCGTTCGAGATTGTCCCGCTCTACTTTGAACTGGACGGCTCCTTCCCCAACCACCCGGCCAACCCYYTGGAACCGGAAAACCTGCGCGACCTGCAGGCCGCCGTCGTCAAGCACGGCGCGGACATCGGCCTGGCGTTCGACGGCGACGCTGACCGCTGCTTCGTGATCGACGAGAAGGGCGAGTCTGTCTCGCCGTCCGCGATCACCGGCATGGTSGCCCGCCGCGAAATCGCCCGCGCCCAGGCTGCGGGGGAACAAACTCCTGTGATCATCCACAACCTCCTCACYTCAAAAGCCGTCCCGGAGCTCGTCGCCAAAGATGGCGGCCGTGCGGTGCGGACCCGCGTGGGACACTCCTTCATCAAAGCCGTCATGGCCGAAGAAGGTGCCGTGTTCGGCGGGGAGCACTCCGCTCACTTCTATTTCCGGGACTTCTGGAACGCCGATACCGGCATGCTCGCCGCCATGCACGTCCTTGCTGCCCTGGGCGAGCAGGACGGTCCGTTGTCCGAGCTCGGCCGCCAGTACGAGCCCTACGTCTCCTCCGGCGAGATCAACTCCGAGATCGAGGACAAAGCAGGCGCCGTTGAACGCGTCCGCGTCGACTTTGAAACCGAAGACRTCGACATCGACCACATGGACGGCAGCACCTTCACGGCCAAGGACGGCAGCTGGTGGTTCAACCTGCGCCCATCCAACACCGAACCCTTCCTCCGCCTGAACGCCGAAGCCAAGGACCAGCCCACCATGGAAAAGATCCGCGACCGCGTCCTCGCACTGGTCCGGGCATA
>NZ_JBFRDF010000020.1:0-38569 GCF_052113445.1 Paenarthrobacter sp. YAF11_1 | reverse complement strand
CGGATATCGGCCGGAACGCGCTCGAGCGCCATGACAGCCACGGCACCGGCATCCTCAGCGATGCGGGCCTGCTCGACGTTAACGACGTCCATGATGACGCCGCCCTTGAGCATCTCAGCCATGCCCCGCTTGACGCGGCTGCTGCCCGTCAGCGGGATGTGTTCGAAGAGGAGGGGTCTTGTCGTCACGCGATACTCCAAGGGCTGAAGGCTGTGATTGCATCACAAGCGCCCGGATAGACCAGCGGCAACCCGCGTCAGTCTGATATCCGGATGATATATTAGTTGGCGTGTTCAGTATGCAACCGGCCACCCGGAGAGTCAACAGTCGGGGCAGGCGCGGGCGGCGTTAGGCCGCGAAAAGCGCCTGACGCACTGCCTGCTCGAAACCGCTCACGTGAACCCGGGCCAATTCCGCAGCCTTTTCCTCATCGCCGTCGATAACGGCGCGCAGCAGATCCAGGTGTTCGCGCACGTGGTGCTCCAGATTGGGCAGCCGGTCCAGGACCATGCACCAGATGCGTGTGGCCAGGTTGTCATAACGGATCAGGACGTCTTCAAGGTGCGGATTCGCGGCAGCCGCGTAAATCCCTTGGTGGACACTGGCGTCGAGCCGCAGCGTTTCCACCACAGAAGCAGCGCTGACATCGAAAGCTTCCACGGCCTGCATGACATCCCGAAGATGCTGCCTCGTGGCGGGCGAAGCGACCCGGGCCGCCCTTGCGGCAGCGAGGGGCTCCAACTGCGCCCGGATCTCGGAGATGAAAGCCAGGTCAGTTACTTCCACGCGGGTGGCGAACGTGCCCCGCCGCGGATAGGTGATGACCAGCCGGTCCAACTCCAGCCGCTTCAGGGCTTCACGCACGGGAGTCCGGCCGATCTGCAGGTCTTTGGCAAGCTGATCGTCATTGAGGAGGTCGCCGGGTTTGATGTCCAACATCAAGAGTCGATCCCGGAGGCGTTCGTAGGCGACGTCAGCCAAGGACTTCCTCACGTCCTGGCCGGCTATTGCCAGAGTTTCTAAAGCCACAGCGCCATCCCCTTCTTCACAACCACAAAACCTATTGACCTGCCTGAGTCACCAGTATACGCTGAATCCCAATCCTAATATATCAGTTCAGGACCCAGGAATATATCTAAAGGAGGAGACATGACCCTCGTGGCGACAGACTCACCGGTAAGCACACTATCCAAGCCCGAATTGCTCAAAGAAGAGCAGGCACAGAAGTTCGTACTCACATTGTCGTGCGTCGAACGCGCCGGGATCGTTCAGGCAGTCACCACCTTCCTGTTTGAGCGCGGCTTCAACATCGAAGAACACCAACAGTTCGACGACGGCCTCCGCCAGACGCTGCACCTGCGGACCGCTTTCTCGGGCCCGCTGTCCTACTCGCCGGAGCGGCTTGAAGAGGAGTTCAGCGCGATTGCCGACCGTTTCGAGATGAAGTTCAGCTTCCACGACCGGACCAAAAAGCGGGTCCTGGTGATGGTGTCCAAGTTCGGGCACTGCCTGAACGACCTCATCTTCCGCTGGCGCGGCGGCAGCCTTGGCGGCGACCTCGTAGTGGTTGCTTCCAACCACGAAACCCACCGGGCCATGGCTGAAGCCGCGGGCTTGCCTTTCGTCTACATCCCCGTCACCCCGGATACCAAGGCAGAAGCTGAACAGCGCCTCCTGGACCTGGTGGAGGAGTACAACGCGGACCTCGTGGTGCTGGCACGCTACATGCAGGTGCTCTCCGACGATCTCTGCCGCGCCCTCGAGGGCCGCGCCATCAACATCCACCACTCCTTCCTGCCTGGCTTCAAGGGCGCCCGCCCCTACCACCAGGCCTACGACCGCGGCGTGAAGCTGGTGGGTGCCACTGCCCACTACGTGACCGCCGACCTGGACGAGGGACCGATCATCGAGCAGGAAGTCATCCGCGTCGATCACAGCTACGGCCCCACGACGCTCTCAACCGTGGGCCAGGATGCCGAAGCGCTGGCATTGTCCCGCGCCGTCAAGTGGCATTGTGAACACCGCGTGCTGCTGGACCAGACCAGCACCGTGGTTTTCCGCTAAGCCACCCGTCGCCCCAGACCCCACACGAACTTCAGCAGGAGAACCCCCATGACATCCACGCCCCGCATTGTCATCATCGGCGCCGGGATCGTCGGCACCAACCTCGCCGACGAACTGGTCACCCGCGGATGGAACAACATCACCGTCCTGGACCAGGGACCCTTGAACATGCCCGGCGGCTCCACGTCCCACGCGCCGGGCCTGGTCTTCCAGACCAACCCGTCGAAGTCCATGGCGCTCTTTGCCAAGTACACAGTGGAAAAGTTCCTGTCCCTCACCGAGGACGGCCAGAGCTGCTTCAACCAAGTGGGCGGCCTTGAAGTTGCCACGAATGAGACGCGTCTGGCAGACCTGAAGCGCAAGCTCGGCTACGCACAATCGTGGGGTATCGACGGCAAGATCCTCACCCGCGAGGAATGCAAGGAGCTCTATCCCCTGATCAATGAGGAAGACATCCTGGGTGGCCTTCACGTCCCCACCGATGGCCTGGCACTTGCCGCCCGCGCCGTGCAGTTGCTGATCAAGCGCACCGAAGCTGCCGGCGTGAAGTACATCGGCAACACCGAGGTCACCGGAATTGAGCAGTCAAACCGCCGCGTGACCGGCGTCGAGACCGCCGATGGCGTCATCCCCGCGGACATCGTGGTTTCCTGCGCCGGCTTCTGGGGCGCCAAGGTGGGCGAGCTGATCGGGATGTCCGTTCCGCTCCTCCCGCTGGCACATCAGTACGTCAAGACCACCCCGGTTCCCGCCCAGAAGGGCAAGAACGAACTGCCCAACGGCGCCCAGCTGCCCATCCTGCGCCACCAGGACCAGGACCTCTACTACCGCGAGCACGGCGACCGTTACGGTATCGGTTCCTACGCGCACCGCCCCATGCCCGTGGATCTGGATGAGTTGGGCAGCTACGAACCCAGCAGCATCAGCGAGCACAACATGCCCTCCCGCCTGGACTTCACCCTGGAAGACTTCCTTCCCGCGTGGGAAGCATCCAAGCAGATCCTGCCGGCACTGCGGGAAAGCGAGATCGAGGATGGCTTCAACGGCATCTTCTCCTTCACCCCGGACGGCGGCTCGCTGGTGGGCGAGTCCAAGGAAGTAGACGGCTTCTTCGTTGCCGAAGCCGTGTGGGTCACCCACTCGGCCGGCATTGCCCGCGCCGTGGCCGAACTGCTGACTACCGGCAAGTCGCAGATCGATCTTGGTGACTGCGATATCCACCGCTTTGAAGAAGTCCAGCTGAACCCGGACTACGTCAGCGAAACGTCCCAGCAGAACTTCGTGGAAATCTACGACGTCATGCACCCGCTCCAGCCCAAGCTTTCCCCGCGAAACCTTCGAGTCAGCCCTTTCCACGCCCGCCACAAGCAGCTGGGCGGCTACTTCCTCGAAGGCGCCGGCTGGGAGCGCCCGTACTGGTTCGAAGCCAACGCTGAACTGCTCAAGGAAATGCCGGACGACTGGCAGCCCCCGGCCCGTGATGCTTGGTCCGGAATGTTCAGCTCGCCCATCGCCGCAGCCGAGGCCTGGAAGACCCGTACCGCAGTTGCCATGTACGACATGACGCCGCTCAAGCGCCTTGAGGTATCCGGCCCCGGCGCCCTGAAGTTGCTTCAGGAACTGACCACCGGAGATCTGTCCAAGAAGCCAGGCGCTGTCACCTACACCCTTGTCCTGGACGAGGCAGGCGGCGTCCGAAGCGACATCACGGTGGCCCGCCTCAGCGAAGATACGTTCCAGCTGGGTGCCAACGGCAACATCGACACCGCTTACTTTGAGCGCGCAGCGCGGCATCAGACAGAGAACGGCAGTGCCGGCGATTGGGTCCAGGTCCGCGACACCACGGGCGGCACCTGCTGCATCGGCTTGTGGGGTCCGTTGGCCCGTGACCTCATCGGCACGGTCAGCAACGATGACTTCAGCAATGACGGCCTGAAGTACTTCCGGTCCAAGAAGGTCACCATTGGAGGCGTCACCGTTACCGCGATGCGCCTGTCCTACGTGGGCGAACTCGGCTGGGAGCTCTACACCAGCGCGGACAACGGGCAGCGCCTCTGGGATGCCCTGTGGAAGGCCGGCCAGCCGTTCGGCGTCATCGCCGCGGGACGTGCCGCCTTCAGCTCGCTGCGACTCGAAAAGGGCTACCGCTCCTGGGGCACGGACATGACCACCGAGCACGATCCCTATGAAGCGGGTCTTGGTTTTGCCGTGAAGATGGCCAAGGAGAACTTCGTCGGCAAGGCCGCGCTGGAAGGTCGCACCGAGGAAGGCTCGGCCCGTCGCCTGCGCTGCCTGACGGTCGACGACGGCAGGAGCCTGGTGCTGGGCAAGGAACCGGTGTTCTATAAGGACCAAGCGGTGGGTTACGTGACCAGCGCCGCTTACGGCTACTCGGTCCGCAAGCCGATTGCCTACGCGTACCTGCCCGCTGCCGTATCAATCGGAGACTCCGTGGAAATCGAGTACTTTGGCCGCCGCATCCAGGCGACCGTGACCCAGGATCCGCTGTACGACCCCACCATGAGCAGGCTCCGCGGCTAACACGCCCCGTAGTTCGCCACAGCATGCGGCCCGGGCCCCTTCCTCCTTCGTGGCCGGGAGGGTCCGGGCCGCAGCTTTCGCCCTTCAGCCTTCTTCCCAGTTCAGCCAGGACCACACATGATCAGCTCAGAAACCATCAATGACTACCTTTCCCGGCTTGCCTCACGTCAGCCGACGCCCGGTGGCGGCGCAGCTGCGGCACTGCACGCAGCCCAGGGTGCTGCCTTGGTGGCGATGGTGGCCAGATACACCACCGGACCAAAATATGAGCAGCATGCGGCGCTCGTCGCCAGAATCACCAGCGCAGCCGACCACTTGATCATCGAGGCATTGCGTCTGGCGGACGCCGACGAACACGCTTTCCAGTCCGTCATCGATTCCTACAAGCTGCCCTCAGAAACCGAGCAGCTCAAGGCAACAAAGGCCGCCGCCATCCGGGACGCCCTGTTCCAGGCCGCCCACACGCCTGCCCAGCTCATCAAGGTTTCCGGTGAGGTGGTGGACCTCGCCACCGAACTTTTTGACGTGGCCAACCCCAACGTCATCAGCGACGTCGCAGCGGCGGCAGATGCAGCCCGCGCTGCCGCCACCACTGCCCGGGTCAACATCGACATTAACGTGGTGGCCATCAAAGACACCGCAGCCCGCACACGTTTGGCGGACCAGACGGACGGTCTTGAGGACAAAGTTGTCCTGGCCGCCGACTCCCTGGTCAAGCGTGTCCGCGAAAGGATCCTCTCATGACCACTGCAGTTCTTTCCGGTAAGGGACTCGCTTCCCTGATCCGGCAGCAAGCCCAGGACGAGGCCCGCGGTCTAAGCTCAGACGGACTGCGGCCCACCCTGGCTGTTGTTGTGGCCACGGAGGACGAGTCAACGCTCTGGTACGTCCGTTCGATCGAGCGTTCAGCCGAACGCGCAGGAATTGGATGCCGGATTGTTGATCTCGGCAGCGACGCCAGCGAACAAGCGCTGGCCAGTGTCCTGGCGGACCTCAGCGCAGAGCCAACCGTCCACGGCATCATCCTCCAAACTCCGCTGCCTGCCGCCGTTCGGGCAGACAGGCTGGTGGGGCTCATCGCCCCGGAGAAAGACATCGACGGCGCCAATCCCCTCAGCCTCGGCCGCTTGGCTGTCGGCCAACCGGCCTTCGCACCCGCTACAGCGCGAGCGGTGGTGGAATTGCTGGACCACTTTGAGATTCCTGTTGCGGGCCGGAACGTCACCGTCGTCGGACGTTCCGCCGTGGTGGGCAAACCGCTGTCCCTGCTCCTTTTGGAGCGGGACGCGACAGTCACCATCTGCCATTCCAAGTCGGGGCCGCTGGAACGCCATACCCGGCCCGCCGACGTCGTGGTTGTTGCCGCAGGGCGCACCGGGCTGCTGAAGGGCAGCGACGTCTCACCGGAGGCGGTAGTGATCGACGTCGGAACAAACGTTCTGCCCGACGGTTCCCTGGTGGGAGACGTCGACGAAGCCAGCGTCACCGGAGTCGCCGCCGGCCTGAGTCCGGTTCCAGGCGGTGTGGGGTCAGTGACTACGGCACTTTTGCTGCTGCACACAGCGGAAGCCGCACGGCAGCAGTCCCCCGCCGCGCTCCTGACTGCTTCCACTTCCCGGATCTGAAGGGTTTCCCATGCATTCCAAAGCTCCGCGCGAGAACATTGATGAGTCGAAGCTGACCGTCAGCAAACCCAAAACCAAGGCTGTGGGCATCCCGGCTGTTGCCAATGCCTTGAAAATTTCGTTGGAACAAATGGGGCCGCTGCGCAGCGTCCAGACCCTGCTGGCGGTGAACCAGCTGGACGGGTTCGACTGCATGGGTTGCGCCTGGCCTGAGCATGAGAAGCGCAACGCGGCAGAGTTCTGCGAAAACGGCGCCAAGGCAGTGGCCGAGGAAGCCACCCGCCGCCGCGTCACGCCCGAGTTCTTCGCCAAGCATTCCGTTGCCGATCTCAAGACCCGCGATGATTTTTGGCTGGGCCAGCAAGGCCGGATCACCCACCCGATGTTCCTGGACGAGGGCGCAACGCATTACACGCCCATCGGCTGGGAGGAAGCGTATGACCTCATGGCCGAGGAGCTGCGGGGCATGGACCACCCCGATGAAGCCGTCTTCTATACCTCTGGCCGGACCTCCAACGAGGCAGCGTTCGTGTACCAGCTTCTGGTGCGCGGTCTGGGGACGAACAACCTCCCGGACTGTTCCAACATGTGCCACGAGTCCTCCGGCTCAGCGCTGGTGGAAACCATCGGCATCGGCAAGGGATCCGTCAGCCTGACGGACCTGGAGACGGCATCGCTGATCTTCGTCGCCGGGCAGAACCCCGGCACCAACCACCCACGCATGCTCAGTGCCTTGGAGAAGGCGAAGAAGAACGGCGCGGTCATCGTGTCCGTCAATCCCCTTCCCGAGGCCGGTCTCCTGCACTTCGAGAACCCACAGCATGTGGCAGGCATGATCCAAGGGACCCAACTGACGGACGATTTCCTGCAGATCCGCGCCGGCGGGGACCAGGCCCTCTTCCAAGGCCTGGGCAAATACCTGCTCGAAGCCGAAGCCGCCGGGCGGAACACCCCGGGACTGCAAACAGTTCTGGACCACCGCTTCATCGAGGACCACACGGTAGGTCTGAACGACTACCTGTGGTTCCTGGAGAAGGTGGAGTGGGATGACATTGTGGAGGCAACAGGCCTCACCTTGGAACAGATCCATTCCACCGGTGAACGGATGCTCGCTTCCAGCGCCACCATCGTCTGCTGGGCCATGGGCCTGACCCAACACAAACATTCCGTACCCACCCTCCGCGACGTGGTCAACGTCCTGCTGCTCCAAGGCAACATCGGCAAGCCCGGAGCAGGGGTATGCCCGGTGCGCGGCCACTCCAACGTCCAGGGTGACCGGACCATGGGCATCTTCGAGAAGATGCCGGAGACCTTCCACGACCGGCTGGACCAGGAATTCGAGTTCCGCTCTCCGCGGGAGCACGGCTTTGACACCGTGGCAGCCATCCGGGCCATGCGGGACGGGAAAGTCCGTTTCTTCATGGGGATGGGCGGTAACTTCGTGAGGGCCGCCCCTGATTCGGAGGTCACCGAGCTGGCGCTGGCCAACACCCGGTTGAGTGTTCAGATCTCCACGAAACTGAACCACTCGCACCTGTCCACCGGACGCCGGGCGTTGATCCTGCCCACCCTGGGACGCACCGAAAAGGACACCCAACGCACCGGCGATCAACGGGTCACTGTTGAAGATTCCATGAGCGCCGTGCACGCATCACGCGGACGCCTCAAGCCCGCCAGCGACCACCTCCACTCGGAAGTAGCGATCGTCTGCAACCTCGCGGACAGGCTGTTCACCGATGGGCACAGCCGGCTGCCCAACACCCCGCAGGCGTCGTGGCTGGCCATGCGGGACGACTACACCCTGATCCGCAAACACATCGAAGCCGTGTTCGACGGCTTTGAGGACTTCGAAGCACGGATCCAGCATCCTGGCGGCTTTGTGCTGCCCCACCCGCCACGCGATGCCAGGAAGTTCCAGACGGCCTCCGGGAAAGCACACTTCACGGGCAACGAACTCGAGTTCATCAAGATCCCGCCCGGCCGCTTGGTCCTGCAGACCCTACGCTCCCACGACCAATACAACACCACCATCTACGGCAAGGACGACCGCTACCGCGGCATCCACGGCGGCCGTCGCGTGGTGCTCATCAACGCCGAGGACATCACCGAGCTGGGATTTGCCGACGGCGACATGGTGCACCTGATCTCCGAATTCCAGGGAACAGACCGGCGGGCCGAGAACTTCCGAATCGTGGCCTATTCCACACCCAAGGGATGCGCCGCCGCGTACTACCCGGAAACCAACGTCCTGGTGCCCCTCGATTCCGTAGCGGACACCAGCGGAACGCCCACGTCAAAATCCGTGATCATCAGGCTGGAGAAAGCCTAGGCAGCGCTGTACAGCATGAGCTGCGTCACATAGGATAACTGATATATCTATTGAGTATTCACGAAAATATCAGCTGTCCGGTTGTCCGTGAATGGTGCTTCGGTGGCCTGAAACCTGGGGAGGTATTTCTTCACCGAAGCACCACTTTCGGATCATTGGGCAGCATATTTCAGCAATAGCCAAAGAACAGGGAGTGACCATGTCAGGAAACAGAGCAGTCGCCTACAAGGAACCCGGTGTCGTGGAAATCATCGACACTGACTACCCAACGTTTGAGCTTAAAGACGGGCCGGGCGTCAACCCCGCAAACGTCGGACGGAAAGTGCCGCACGGCGCAATCCTCCGCACCGTGACCACCAACATCTGCGGATCGGACCAGCACATGGTCCGTGGCCGCACCACAGCTCCACAGGACCTGGTGCTCGGCCACGAAATCACCGGCGAAGTGGTGGAGGTGGGACCCGACGTCGAGTTCATCAAGGTAGGCGACATCGTGTCGGTGCCGTTCAACATCTCCTGCGGCCGCTGCCGCAACTGCAAGGAACAGAAGACCGGCATTTGCCTCAACGTCAACCCTGACCGCCCCGGCAGCGCCTACGGCTACGTTGACATGGGCGGCTGGGTAGGCGGACAAGCAGAGTTTGTGCTGGTTCCCTACGCCGACTGGAACCTGCTGCGCTTCCCGGACCGCGATCAGGCGCTGGAGAAGATCATGGACTTGACCATGCTCTCGGACATCTTCCCCACCGGCTTCCACGGCGCCGTCACCGCCGGCGTCGGCGTGGGCTCCACGGTGTACGTCGCAGGTGCCGGGCCCGTGGGCCTTGCTGCCGCCGTCGGCGCTCAACTGCTGGGCGCCGCCGTCGTGATTGTGGGCGACATGAACGAGGACCGACTGGCGCAGGCGCGCTCCTTCGGCTGCGAAACCGTCAATGTGTCCAATGGCGATCCGAAGGAACAGATCGCGCAAATCCTCGGCGTTCCCGAGGTGGACTGTGGCGTGGATGCTGTGGGCTTCGAAGCCCGCGGCCACGGTAAGGACGCCTCCCACGAAGCCCCTGCCACCGTGCTGAACTCCCTCATGGACATCACGGCCGCCGGCGGATCCCTGGGCATCCCGGGGCTCTACGTCACCGGCGACCCGGGTGGAATCGACGACGCCGCCAAGCACGGCTCCCTCTCGCTGTCCCTTGGTACCGGCTGGGCCAAGTCCTTGTCCTTCACCACTGGCCAGTGCCCGGTCATGAAGTACAACCGCCAGTTGATGATGGCCATCCTGCATGACAAGGTCCAGATCGCCAAGGCGGTCAACGCCCAGGCAATCCCGCTCGAGGACGCTCCCCGCGGCTACGCCGAATTCGACGCCGGAGCGGCAACAAAGTTCGTACTGAACCCCAACGGTTATGTGAAGGCCTGATACTCAACCGGATCAGTACGCACCACACGGGTACCGGGGACTGCGCGACAATCATTACGGGAAGGCCGGGCAGTCCCCGGTATCTGCTTTAAGAAAGCAGCACCACCTCAGGAAGCGAAGATCCATGCTTACCCAAGAAGTCGCCGCCGACACTTCCGTTGTCCGGCGGCACGCACCCACCTGGGCCGAAGCCCGCCACTTGGCCTACCACTGCGGCGGCCCTCTCCCTCCCGTGAACGTCACCCTCCGGGAAGCCATCGGACGAACCCTGACCAGCGCAGTCACCGCGCAACGGAATATGCCCCACTACGCATCGTCGGCCATGGACGGCTGGGCCACCAACGGCAGCGGTCCCTGGATCCTCACATTGCCAGGGCGGCAACTCTCCGACGGAGAAGCCAGCGTCATTGCCACCGGCGGGCTCGTACCCACCGGCGCCACAGCAGTCCTGCGCAAGGAAAGCGGCCAGGTCTCCGGGGACGGATCCGGCATCCAACGCCTCACGCTGACACCTGACGCGAAGCCGGACGAGGCACGTCCCGGCCGGCACATCCGTCCAGCGGGAGAAGAAGCCTTACACGGCGACGTCCTGATCCCCGCCGGCACACTCCTTAACCCTGCGCACATCGCCTTGGCCGCCGTCGCAGGCCACGATTACCTCCAGGTACAGCGCAAGCCGAGGGTCGCCGTCGTACTGACCGGTTCGGAAGTAGTGACCTCGGGCGAGCCTGGACCGGGACAGGTCCGCGACGCGTTCGGACCGCAACTGGATGCCGTCATCTTGCAGTTGGGCGCGGAGCCCGCTGGCCAGCTCAGGATTGGCGACTCATATGAGGATTGGCTGGCAGCGCTGGGAGATGATCCCGAGGGCTTACCGCCGGACGTCACCATCACCACCGGCGGGACAGGCAAATCCGGGACAGACCATTTCCGCGATGCCATCGCTGCACTCGGCGGCAGGCTCCTCCTGGACGGCATTGCCATGCGGCCAGGACACCCTGCCGTGTTGGCTGAACTTCCCGATGGCCGATTCGTCATCGGACTCCCGGGGAATCCGCTGGCCGCCATGATGGCGCTCATGACCCTCGGTGAACCCCTGCTGGCCGCACTGGGAAACCGGCCCCTCCCCGAAGCAAGGCCGATGACGTCCGGGGCGGACATCGATCCCTGCCCGGGGCGGACACGGCTCATGCCCTGCACCCTTATCCACGATCTCGCATTCCCGGCCTCCCGCACAGGTTCGGGGATGATGCGCGGGCTGGCCTGGGCCGATGGATATATGGCTGTTCCCCCCGAAGGCGTGGCAGCCGGAGCGCCTGTTTCCGTCCTGCCCCTGCCATGGACGGCTTCCAGCGCGTAGATTGCGCCAGTCCCCAAGGTGTGAAAGGGTCCGTGCAAAACTCCGTCTAGGATGAGGAAAGACGAGCGTGCAGGCCGGACAGCGCTACCAGCCAGGTCGGCCTGCCTGGACAACGACACGAGGCATCATGGCCGCACGCAGCAACCCGGAGTTCGACAAGGACGCAGACGCCCAAGGCGGTGGCGTCCAATCTGTGGACCGTGCGCTCCAGATCCTGGAAATCCTGGCCCGTGAAGGCGATGCCGGAGTCAGTGAAATCGCGGAAGAAATGGGCATCCACAAATCAACCGTGTCCAGGCTGGTGGGTTCCTTGGTCAACCGCGACATCGTCCGGCAGAACAGTGAGCGCGGCAAGTATCAGCTGGGCTTTGGGATCCTCCGCCTGGCATCCTCCATTCCCGGCCGGCTGAGCGTGGTGCATGAAGCACGGGAGGTCCTGGAGTCGCTGGCGGCCGAGTACAAGGAGACCGTCAACCTGGCCGTCCTGCGATCGAACTATGCCGTCAACGTGGATCAGGCAATGGGACCCTCAACCCTTGCCACCTACGACTGGGTGGGCAGCCTGACGCCGTTGCACGCCACGTCCAGTGGCAAGGTTCTGCTTGCCGCGCTGACCGCCGACGAACGCAACCAGACTCTCAAGGCAGTGGGCCTTCCCGCGCGTACGCCCCGGACCGTAACGAACCGCGGGGAGCTGGAAAAGCAACTGCTGGATGTGGCCCGCAACGGGTACGCCACAGTCCATGAAGAGTTTGAAATTGGCCTCACTGCCATCGCCGTACCCATCTTCAACCACGCTGGAAGCGTTATTGCCGCCATCAGCATTTCCGGGCCAGCGTTCCGCTTCTCGCCGGAGGACCAGCCAGGGCTTATTGAGGGCCTTCGGGAGGCCGGACTGACCATCAGTACCCGGATGGGCTACAGGCGGCGCTAGCGCTGACGCGCATCCCTCTCCACCCCCGGGTATAGCGGTCATTGGATTAACACTCGCCGCCTCGGGGCGCCTCTAGAGACGCACTATTCGCAACGCAACCCATGATACGCAACGTATTACTTCCAGCCAATTGATATATCAACGTGCTGTTAAAGAGCGCGGATCCCTTGACTTTGCATGTGACGGAGCGCACTCTGTTGCATAGCGCGGATGTTGTTGATTCCTGCGGAACACGGCTGGGAGCACTCAACTGCCCCCGTCCCACGAACCAGAAGAGGTGCATCATCCCTATCGCCTGCCCGCTCCGTGACCGCGCACCCGGGGAGGCGTAACGGCCCGCCATGACCATCGGATCGAAGGAAGCCCCAACCTTCCCACCGACCCATTCACCAAGGCCTCGTAGAAATGCAGGCTCATGACACGCCGAGCAAAGGACCCGCTCATGGCTACAAACAGTGACACAAAACATCTGACACCCGAGGAATTACCTGCCAACGATTCCGTGGCAGGAACCCCTGGTACAGCCGGCCCAACCAACCCTGCCCACGCGGAGAACCCTGAAGCAGTCATCAGCGTCTCCCCCGACGACACCAACCTGGCAGCCCTCACCGCTGAGGACGGAGGCGCAGATCCCCTCTCCGATTCCGTAGAACACGAACAGATCATGGAAGAGCTGCGCCACGCCAAGACCGAGCAGGCCGTCTCGGCCCGCCGGAACCGCAAACTTACCCTCGACAAAGTCACCTTCGGGATCACGGGCGCCATCGCCGTCGCCTTCGTGGTCTGGGGCTTTGTTGGACGGGACAGCCTCTCCGATACCTCCAAGGGCGCCCTGAACTGGGTCATGGAGTACACGGGCTGGCTCTTCATGGTCCTCGCCTCCCTGTTCGTCGTCTTCGTCCTGTGGCTTGCCCTCGGCAAGTTCGGCAACATCCCACTGGGCAAGGACGGCGAGAAGCCCGAGTTTCGCACCATTTCCTGGATAGCGATGATGTTCGCTGCAGGCATGGGCATCGGGCTCATGTTCTACGGTGTGGCCGAGCCCCTGTACCACTACATTTCGCCGCCGCCGGGAACAGTGGACGGCCGCACACCCGCGGCCATCCAGACCGCCATGGCCACCTCGATTTTCCACTGGACCCTGCACCCCTGGGCCATGTACGCCGTAGTTGGCATCGCGATGGCCTATGGCACCTACCGCCTGGGCCGCAAGCAACTGGTCTCCGCAGCCTTCACCTCGCTCTTTGGCATTCGAATGGTGGAAGGGCCGCTCGGCAAGTTCATCAACATCCTGGCCATCTTCGCCACGCTCTTCGGAACTGCCGCCTCCCTGGGCCTCGGTGCCCTCCAGATCGGCAGCGGCATGACGTCCAACGGCTGGCTGGGTGAGATCGGCACTCCCGTGCTGGTGGTCATCGTCGCCATCCTGACCTTCTGCTTCGTGGCATCAGCTGTTTCCGGCATCAGCCGCGGCATCCAGTGGCTGTCCAACATCAACATGGTCCTGGCCGTTGTTCTCGCCCTGATCGTGTTCATAGCCGGACCCACGTTGTTCATCCTCAACCTGATCCCCTCAGCCGTGGGTGACTACGCCCGGGATTTGGCTGAAATGTCCTCGCGTACCGAAGCCGTGGGAGACGACTCCCTGCGCAGCTGGATGACCAGCTGGACCATCTTCTACTGGGCCTGGTGGATTTCCTGGACGCCCTTCGTGGGAATGTTCATCGCCCGCATCAGCCGTGGCCGCACCATCCGCCAGTTCGTCACCGGCGTCCTGCTGGTGCCCAGCGTCGTCAGCGTCATCTGGTTCGGCATCTTCGGCGGTGCCGCCTTCCACGTTCAGCAAGAGGCGGATAAGGCCGGCACTCCCGGACTTGTGACCATGGTGGACGGTGCTCCCTCCATCAACTTCGACGGCGCCCTCTTCGACCTGGTCAAGAACCTGGGTATGCCCGGTTGGCTGACCGCAGCCGTCATTGTCCTGGCCATGGTCCTGGTGGCGATCTTCTTCGTCACCGGTGCAGACGCAGCTTCCATCGTGATGGGATCCCTCAGCTCCAATGGTGCTGAGCACCCGCGTCGAGGAGTGGTGATCTTCTGGGGAAGCCTCACCGGTGCGGTGGCCGCGGTCATGCTGCTTGCCGGTGGCGATAAACCATCGGAAGCCTTGTCAGGCCTGCAAAGAGTGACCATTGTGGCTGCCCTGCCCTTTGTGGTCGTCATGCTGTTGCTCTGCTTCGCCCTGGTCAAGGACCTCCGCCGCGATCCCCTGCAATTGCACAAACGCTTGGCCACCTCAGTGGTGGAACGAGCCATCCGGACCGGCGTCGAGCAACATGGCGGCGTTCAGTTTGACCTCGTCACCAGGCACGATTGCGCTGAAAAGTGCACGGAGTCCGATTGCGCCGGGGGAACATCTACGGGAACCATCCCCCTGGTTGGCAAACCACCTCAGGACTCCGACACCAAGTAACCTGCTTCCGACCAACCCCCTTCACCCATTCACACATCAGGAAGGTCCACCATGTCCAAAATCTCTGCCCCGGGCACCCTCCGTCTCAACACCCAGGCCAGTCGCAATACCCGAGCCAGCGAGGACGTGACCCTCACCTTGGACTCATCCAAGCCAATGACAGTCCGGATTGAGGTTGACCACTGCCCCTGCGGATCGGAACACAACAGGGCCGGCTCCTACGTCGACAGTGACTTCGGCCGCTAGGCCACACCACTCCGCAACACAGCAAAGCAGGCGCCGGATTCCGGCGCCTGCTTTCGTTTAATGCTGTGTCAGGACTAAGGCCTATTTGGGCATCAGCACTGAGTCGATCAGGTAGACCGTGGCGTTGGCGGTCTGGACGCCACCGCAGATCACGTTGGAAGCTCCGTCAACCGTGAGGGCATCCTTGGTGCCACCTACAGTCACTTCGCCACCCTGGACAGTCTTGTGGGTGCCGACGATCTGGTCCGGGGTCAGCTGGCCGGGGACTACGTGGTAGGTGAGAATCTTGCTCAGCAGGGCATCGTCCGTCTTGAGCGTTTCGATTGTTGCGGGGTCGATCTTTGCGAAAGCGTCGTCAACCGGCGCGAACACCGTGAACTCACTGCCGTTCAGGGTGGAAACCAGGTCAACCTTGGGGTTGAGCTTTCCCGAAACAGCGGCGGTCAAGGTCTTGAGCAGCGGGTTGTTCGATGCTGCAACGGCTACCGGATCCAGGGCCATGCCGGCTACCGAACCGGCACCGTCCGGAACCTGTGCGGCGTAACCGGCGCAGCCGGGGCCCACAAGGTTAGCGGCCGGATCCATGGCGGCGCTGCTCATGGCGGATGAGGACGGCGACGGTGCCATCGACGACGGTGCCGCCTTGGAGGTCTCCGGGGCGGCAGAGGTGGCAGCCGGCGTGCTGGTACCACCACAGGCCGTGAGTCCGAGAAGGGCGGCTGCAGTGAGGCCAACGAAGGCGAGGGCGGGGCGCTTTGTGGACAACATGTCATTCTCCTTGTTTTTGGAACCAGGGCGTTGGGTCCATTGGGTGGCGGGACACGGGCTGCTGATGCTGCTTTTGCTTCACCGGCGGTTTGTGTCTCACCAGCTATTCGGAGGGTGGGACGGGGTGGATGGGTCCGGATTGAAAAAGTTTTTTAAAACCAGCGATACCCACCCCACCGCGGCCCCTCGACAGCCGCCGCTCCGCTTTTAGAAGTACGGCTTGGTGATCAGCTCCAGCGCGTGACCGGCGGGGTCTTTGAAATACACGCCGCGGCCGCCGTGTTCCGTGTTTGTCTCGCCCGGGCGGGTCATCTGCGGATCCGCCCAATGTTCGACGCCGGCACTCACCAGACGCTCATAGGCGCGGTCGAAGTGCTGGTCATCAACCAGGAATGCGTAGTGCTGCATCTGGATCTCGACCGGCGGCTCGGCGAATTGCAGCATCACCCCGCCGGCCAGCGTGAGGTTGGTGAAGGGACCCCAGCTCGGGGCTTCCTCAGCTTCAAGGATGGAACGGTAGAACTCGGCTGAAACTGCGCGATCGAGAGACGCGATGATGGTGTGGTTGAACAATGCGGGCATGCGGGACTCCTTTGGATGTGGGGGTATGTCGATGGTCTTGCTCGTTTCATCGATCCACAAGGAGGGGCCCGCGGGGCAACACCGCGGTGGGCGCCGCAGCGCGTCAGAGGTCGGCCGGGTAGCCGATCCGTGCAGGGCAGAAGCCCGATCCGGTCATCACGTCCGCAAGTCTAGCGGAGGGGCTCAACCCAATGACAGGATGGGCGGATGGCTATCGAGGTACGGCCCGCGACGGTGTTCGATGACGTGAAGACCTTGGTGGGGCCCAAGAGTCCCGACTCCAACGTGTGCTGGTGCCTTAGCTACAGGATCCCGTCGAAACTGAACCAGGAACTCCAAAAACAGGAGCGCGGGAAGTACGTCAAGAAGCTGGTGGCCGAGGACCCTCCTCCTGGTGTTTTGGCCTACGACGGCGACGAAGTGGTGGGGTGGGCAGCGGTCCACCCCCGCGCGGACACCACTTTCGCGAAGAACCGCAAGATCCCCCACGTGGATGAGAGCAATGTGTGGTCGGTCTGGTGCATTCGGGTGCGGCCCGGACATCGCGGCAAGGGGATCTCCCACGAGCTGCTCCGCGGGGCAATCGACTTCGCCAAGAGTCACGGCGCCCCCGCCATTGAGGGTTATCCCGTGGACAACAAGGGCGGCAAAGTGGATCTGACCATGGCCTACGTGGGCACCCGCAGATTATTCGAGAAGGCGGGCTTCAAGAAGGTGACCGAGACGACGTCGGTCCTCAATGGCTTCCCGAGAGTGCTCATGCGCCTGGACCTCACCTGACCCAACTAGGTGACAGCACATGCTCAAATGAGGCCTCAGTGGAACGTTTACTGTCACCTAGTTGGGTCCGGCGCCTTGCAACCTTGCCGTCATCCGGTGCGCTTCTTCGAGGAGCAGCCTGCCCAGGAATTCCTGGCGGTCCGGGCGGAACCTGGGCTCAATCCCGGTCAGCGAAAGAGCCCAGGCGGGCCGGTCCTGCTGGTCAAACACCGCGGCTCCCATTCCCCAGCTACCTTCCAGGATCAGCCCCGGATTGACGGAGAAACCCGCAAGCCGCGTCCGTTCCAGGTTCTCCCGCACCACGTCGGCAGGATGCCCGACGGCGAAATCGCCGGCATGCTCAGCCCAGTTCTCCAGCAGTGATTCCTGTTCTTCCGGGGGAAGGAAGGCCAGGATGGCGGTCCCCGCAGAAGCCACCCCCAGCGGGAAGCGCACCCCTTCGTGCAGGACAAACGATCTCACGGGAAAAGCACCCTCTTCCCGCAGGACACAGATGGTTTCGTTCCCGCGGCGGATGGAGAAGAACGCGCTCTCCCCCGTTTCCGCTGCTAGCCTGCGCAGCGATGGACGGGCGATGTCCTCCATGGGGAACCGGGCGGCCGCCACCGAGCCCAGCAGGAAGATCTCGGGCCCAAGCACCCACTTGCCGGTGCCGGCGTCGTGCTCCAGCAAACCTTCGGCAGCCAACGAGGTCAGGAGCCGGTGCGCGGTTGGGCGCGTCAGCCCGGATTCCCGGACCAGCCCCGCCAACGAGGTTCCTTCCGGCTTCCGACCCACGAGCCTCAGCAACTGGGCAACCCTGCCGACAACCTGCGCTCCTTGTACCGCCACGACGCCCTCCAGGAAGTTTCATCCACAATATGGACAGCTTTCAGCCTAGCGTCCACACCGTGAGTAACCAACACCATAAGCCGTTGCGCGAACACCAAGCAAAACCTAGGCTCAGTCACAAGGAACCACGAGTCCACAAAGTGGACGCATCATCGAGAAGCTCAACGAGGAGTTCGGAATGTCCACCATGTACGCGAGCGCAGCCCAAGCGCTGCAGAACCTGATGGCAGACGGTCTGACCATCGCCGTCGGGGGCTTCGGCCTGAGCGGCATCCCCGCGGACCTGATCGACGCCGTCCGGGAGTCGGGCGCCAAGGACCTCACCATCGTTTCCAACAACATGGGGGTGGATGGCAAAGGTCTCGGCGTCCTGATCGAGGCTGGCCAGGTGCGGAAGGTCATTGCTTCCTACGTGGGCGAGAACAAGCTCTTCGCCGAGCAATACCTTGCAGGGAAACTTGAGGTCGAATTCACGCCGCAGGGCACCCTGGCAGAACGCCTGCGCGCCGGCGGCGCCGGTATCCCCGCCTTCTACACGCGCACCGGCGTGGGAACTTTGGTTGCCGAAGGCAAGCCGCTGGAAGAGTTCGACGGCGTCACTTACGTCCGCGAGCGCGCCATCACCGCCGACGTCGCGCTGGTTCACGCCCACACGGCCGATACCGATGGCAACCTGATCTACCGCTACACGGCGCGGAACTTCAACCCGGTAGTCGCAACCGCAGGCGCAGTGACCATCGCGGAGGCTGAGGTCATTGTGCAGCCGGGCGAGCTGGACCCCAACCACATCGTGACCCCCGGCGTTTACGTGCAAGGACTGGTCCAGGCCACCGCACGGGTCAAGGACATCGAACAGCGCACGGTCCGGCAGCGCGCCGAAGCCCTCACGGTTTAGAAGCAAAGGAGCATTCACCATGGCATGGACACGTGACCAGATGGCCGCCATCGCGGCCGAAGAATTGAACGACGGCGACTACGTCAACCTCGGCATCGGCATCCCCACGCTGGTGGCCAACAACCTGCCCGACGGCGTGCGGGTGGTTCTCCAGAGCGAGAACGGCTTGCTCGGCATGGGGCCCTTTCCGTATGAAGGGGACGAAGACGCCGACCTTATTAACGCAGGCAAGCAGACCGTCACCATCACCCCCGGCGGGAGCATCTTCGATTCCGCCACATCGTTCGGCATGATCCGTGGCGGGCACGTGAAGGTGGCCATTCTGGGGGCCATGCAGGTCTCCGGCTCCGGCGACCTCGCCAACTGGACCATTCCCGGCAAGATGGTCAAGGGAATGGGTGGAGCCATGGACCTGGTGGCCGGGACTCCCCGCGTCGTGGTCCTCACGGAGCACAATGCCAAGGACGGCACGGCCAAGATCGTCCGCGAATGCACGCTGCCGCTGACGGGACTCAGATGCGTTGACCGGATCATCACGGACCTCGCCGTCTTCGACATCGAAGAAACGCACGACGGCGGCACCCGCCTGCTGCTGACCCGCCTCGCCCCTGGCGTCACCGTGGAGGAGATCCGCAGCAAGACGGACGCAGAGTTCACGGAAGCGCTCACGTCTGAGGAACACACGCTTGAAGGAGCACACGCATGAGCCTGAGGGATCAATTCGGCAAAGACATCCTGCTGACGGGATGGGGCCACAGCAAGTTCGGGAAGCTGACTGATGAGACGTTGGAGTCGCTGATCGTCCAGGTGACCGGCGAAGCCATCAAGAACTCGGGGCTGGACCCCAAGGATATTGACGAGATCTACCTCGGGCAGTTCAACTCCGGCATGCAGCCTCTCGGCTTCACATCGTCCCTGGCCCTGCAGCTTTCAGCGGACCTTGCCAACGTTCCCGCAACGCGCACTGAAAACGCCTGCGCTTCCGGATCGGCTGCGTTCCAGCAGGGCGTTAAAGCGGTGCTGGCCGGAACTGCGCGCAATGTCTTGGTGATCGGCGCAGAGAAAATGACCGCCGCCGGAGCGGATGTGGTGGGGGCAGCCCTCCTCGGCGCTTCGTACGAGATGGCGGGCAAGGCGTCCTCCACGGGATTCACGGGCCTGTTCGCGGAGGTGGCCAAGCATTACGGGAAGCGCTACGGGGCTGGAATCAGTGGCCCGGGGTTCGAAGGTGGCCTCGGCGATGTCCTGGGTTCCATTGCCGCCAAGAACCACCGCAACGGCATGGACAACCCGTACGCCCAGATGCATCGCGACTTCGGCGAGGAGTTCTGCCGGACCATTTCCGAGAAGAATCCCATGGTGGCTGAGCCGCTGCGCCGCACTGACTGTTCGCCGGTCTCCGACGGTGCTGCCGCCGTCGTGCTTTCCACCTCCGCTACCGGCGGCGTAACTGCACCTGTGCGCCTTGCCGGGTTCGGTCATGCGAACGACTTCTTCCCCGCGGAGAAGCGCGATCCCACCGAGTTCGCCGCTACCAGGGCCTCGTGGGAGCGTGCGTTGGGCATGGCCGGTGTTGGGCTTGATGGTCTGGACTTCGCCGAGGTGCACGACTGCTTCACCATCGCCGAGCTCATCATGTACGAAGCCATGGGGCTCACGCCTCGCGGCGAAGGTGCGCGCGCGGTCCAGGAGGGATGGGTATACAAGGACGGAAAGCTGCCCATCAACGTCTCCGGCGGACTCAAAGCCAAGGGACATCCGGTGGGCGCCACAGGCGTGTCGCAGCATGTCATCGCGGCCATGCAACTCACGGGCACCGCGGGAGACATGCAACTCCCGAACGCCCGCCGCGGTGCCGTGCAGAACATGGGTGGCGTGGGCATCGCCAATTACGTGAGCGTGCTGGAGTCTGTCTAACCCAAGCAAGTAGCAGTAGGGTCAGCGGCCGCGGATCAGCGCCGCGATCTCCGTGAAACCGAGCCGCTCGGCGTTCTGCAGGGCGGTTCGGCCTTGGGGGTCGCGGATATCCGGGTTGGCCCCGGCCGCAAGGAGTTGCCGCAGCACATCCTGTTGGTTGGGGCCGCCGTTGTTGAGCAGGATGGCTTCCTGCATGGCGGTCCAGCCCAGGTTGTTGACGTGGTCCACCGGTACCCCTGCCTCGATGAGAATCCGGACAGTTTCCGTGTGCCCGTGTTCGCTCGCCGGGATCAGTGCCGTGCCGCCGTATCTGTTGGTGCTTCTAACATCCGCTCCCGCAGCCAAAGTCAGTTGCAGAACTTCGTTGAATCCCTCGGCACCGGCATAAAGGAACGCGGAGTCCTGGATGTCGTCCTTGGCATTGACGTTGCCGCCCGCCGCGATGAGTTCGCGCACCCTCGCAGCGTCATTGGCTTTCGCGGCAAGGATCAGGAGTCGGTCGGTTTCCATTTGGGCCTCCGGTGACAGTCTTGGTGGCAAGGCAGACGACGACGCCGGGCCGGGACTCGGGCTCGACGCCCCGTTTGAGTCGGGGGCTGCGGGAGTCGGGGCCGGGCTGCTGGACGGCGTCGCGCTGGAAGGCGGGACGGCCGCCGTCGTACATCCGGACAGTAGCGCGAGCACCAGCAATCCCGCCCCAACCACGGGAGTTTTTGTACAGATAAAGCCCCTAAAACGCTTCCATAAGGGCGGTATCTGTACAAAAACTCCGCGAGGATTCATGGCTACTTCGCTGCCACGGCCAAGGCATCAGCGCCGGCCGTCGCGCAGGCTTCGTCGAGTGCACCGTCGGGTGCGCCACCAACGCCGATGCCGGCAACAGACACGCCGTTCACCTTCAGCGGGACGCCGCCGGCCAGGAACAGGGTGCCGGGGAGGTCTGCGATGGACGGGCCGTTGCCATTGATGCGCTTGGCGAGCTCGCTGGTGGGTGCACCGAATGCTGCGGCCGTGTAGGCCTTCTGCTTGGCGGCTTCGATGGTGTGCTCGGCGGCGTTGTCACCGCGAAGGAGAGCCTGAACGGTGCCGAAACGGTCAACCAGGGCCACGGTGACGAACGGCAGCTTGTCCGCCTGGCACTTGGCGAGCGCGGCGTTGACGGCTGCACTTGAGGCACCTACGGAGATACGGTTCTGGGCTACGACGTTCTCCGGGGCCGGCTGAACTTCTGCGGCAACTTTCACAGGTGCGGCCTGGGCGGCGGCCGGTGCTGTTGCGGGTGACACGGCGTTGGCCACGGCAGTAACACCGCCGGTGAGCAGCAGTGCTCCGGCAGCGGCGGCGGCGATCATCTTGTTGGACTTCTTCACGGGGTTCTCCTTGTAGTGAGCGTCGGGTGCAGTGGTTGGCATCGGTTACACCTCCATGCTTCCGCGGACGCCCTCAATGCCGCATCGCCCGGTCGCCGTTCCCGGACTCAGCCTTTCCGTCATCAGTATCAGCCAAAAGGTGGAGAGACCAATGCCCGCGCGGGACCTAGCATGGGAAGATGCCCACTGCCCCTCCACAGCCGGCGCCGAGCATTCGGCTCGATGGCCGCATCGATGCCGTGGTGCATCTGGGCTTCGCCGTCCTGATGGTCGCTTCAGCGGTCCGCTACGTCATGCGGCACTCCCCTGCCGACAACCTCTGGACAGTGGCGTTGGCTGGAACCGTCTGTGTCCTGTACGCGGTCACAGCAGTGCTGGCCCGACGACGGGAGCGTGGCCGACCGAAACCCGGCCAGCAGCGCCGGCTATGGATTCCGTGGATGACCGCTTTGGTGGCAGCATGGGCGGCGCTCGTCATTGCCGCCCCCAGCTTCGCGTGGTGTTCCTTCGCCATCTTCTTTTTGACCCGCACCGCTTTCCGCGGCTGGGCCGGCTACGTGGCGGGAGGCGCAACGGCGGCCGCCACCGCCGTCGGACTCTTCAGGATGAGCGACTGGACAGACATCGCGATGCTGCTGGGTCCGCTCGCCGCGGGCGCCCTGCTCACGTTGATTTACGACAAGATTGAGCGCGACCAGGAGCGGCTTGCCGCCGGCGAGCGTGAAGCCGGAGTCGCCGCCGAACGCGAGCGCGTATCCCGGGAAATCCACGACACCGTTACCCAGGGCCTGGCCAGCAGCCTGCTCCTCCTCGAAGCTGCACAGCGTGCCTGGCCGGCTCCTGAATCGAACACAGACGTGCGCAAAGCTGCTGATCTCCTGCGGCGCAACCTCGCAGACACCCGCAGCCTGGTGCACGAGCTCTCCGCCCCTGGACTGGAAACCGGGCCCTTTCCCGAGGCGTTGGAACACGCAGCACGACAATACCTCGAGACCGTCAGCATCCGCGTCACGGGTGAAGTGCGGCCCCTTCCTTCCGAGGTCCGGCACGCCCTGCTGCGCGTTACCCAGAGCGCGGTGGCCAACATCAAACTCCATGCCCGCGCGAACCATGCCAGCGTGACCGTTGGGTACCTCCCGGATGCGGTCACCTTGGACGTGTACGACGACGGTCGCGGCTTTGATCCCGGAGCGGTACCTCCGCCGTCGGAAGCCGGAGGATACGGGCTGCGGGCCATGCGGCAGCGCGTGGAACAGTTGGGCGGAGAATTGTCTGTGGAGAGCGCGCCGGGCGAGGGCACCATCATCGCGGCGCAACTGCCTGTGGGGCAGCCTCCGCAACCGGCGCATACCTCGAAGGAGGAGGCCCTTTGACCAGCATTTCCGTGGTGCTCGTGGACGACCACACCGTAGTCCGGAGCGGACTCAAGGCGTTGTTGGGCACCCAAGCCGATATCGCCGTCGTCGGGGAAGCCGCCTCCGGTGAGGAAGCGCTGGAAGCGGCGCAGCAGCATGCCCCCGACGTCGTCCTCATGGACCTGGCCATGGGCGCCGGGATGGACGGCATCGAAGCCATCAAGCAGCTCCGCCAGCGAACCCCCAAGCAGGCGATCATCGTGTTCACCACCTACGACTCGGACGCAGACATCGTCCGCGCCGTGGACGCCGGCGCCATGGGCTATCTGCTCAAGGATGCGGCCCCGGAGGAGATCTTCGCGGCGGTTCGCGGGGCTGTGCAGGGGAAGAGCGTGATGAGCGCTCCGGTGGCGTCCCGACTGTTCCAACAACTGCGGAACCCGGATGAGATCCTCACTCCGCGCGAAGCGGAACTGCTCAGCTTGCTGACCGAAGGCCTCAGCAACCGTGACCTCGGAAAGCGCCTCTTTATCTCCGAGGCGACCGTCAAGACCCACCTCGCCCACATCTACGCCAAACTGGGCGTCGAGACGCGGGCAGCGGCCATCGCCACAGCTATCCGGCGCGAGGGGATGCGGTAGGAGACGCGGTTGGCTACTCTGGCCCTATGTCGGACGCAGCGGATCGCAAAATGTTCAAAACCCCGGGAACGGCTTTGATCGTCCGGGGAGTCCTCGCCATTGTTTTTGCCCTGTTGATATTTGCCTTGCCCAGCGCCACGGCGTTCGTGGTGATCGTCATGTTCGGGGTCTTCGCGATCATTGACGGCATCACCAGCGTGGCGCATTACTTTTACGACCCCGCAGGCCGGTCCCGTTGGACCATAGTGGGCGGCCTGATCTCCATTGTGGCCGGCATCCTGGCCATTGCCTGGCCCGGGATCACGGCAGCCGCAGTGGGCGTCCTCATCGGTCTATGGGCTCTGGTGCTGGGTCTTTCACAGATCGTACTGTCCCTGGCCGCCAGGAATTTCGTCAGCAACTGGGGTATCTGGTTCCTGACCGGCCTCATCACCACCGTTTTCGGCATCTTTGTGCTGGTGAATCCGGGCCTGGGCTTCCTGAGCCTGGTGTGGATGTTGGCAGGGTTCGCGATGGTGACGGGCCTGCTGCTCATCGCCTCCGGCATCGGGCTGCGCAAACTGGCCCACACGGAGCCGTTGTATGGCCACTAAGGCACGGAGACGCGCGGCTTAGCCGAAGATCCGTTGGAACGGGTATAGGTACGATGACGCCGGGTCCTGCTGGAGTTGCATGAGGACGCTTTCCATATTCCTGTCCGATGTCAGGATTACTGTCGCCGCTGCTGCCGAAGCAATATGAATGGCGTCAAGGGATTTGACGTGGAACGGAATCCCCATTGCCCGTTCCAAAACGTCGTCCGAGATGGGGACAACGTTAATTTGCTCAAGAAACCTGCCCACCTCATGAGCCAGGGCGTCGTTTCGAGCCCTTATGGCGACCCGTGCAGCCTCAAGCTGGGTCAGCTTGCTTGTATAAAGCTGACCCCAGAGCGCTCCCTCGTCCAGGAGATCGACCAACTGCTGCCGGGATGGGTGTCCTGGCGTGAGGAGCCGGATGAGGGAAGAGGTGTCCAGATAGCATCCGGCGCTGGGGGCCGGCATCAGTAGCGTTCGCCTTCACGCAGTTCATTCAGGGTGTGTTCGGAGTTAATGGTCACCGTGGACTCCATCACCACGTCCCGGGCCGAGGATTGGTGCCCTGCAACGGCCCTATGCACTTCCTCCATCTCATCGTGGTTCCTCAACGTGGAGGCAGGCACGAGATAGGCAACGATGGATCCGTCCCTCCCGTAGGTGACAGGGATAACGTCACCGTTTCTGACCTGGCGAAGAATCTCACTGGAGGAGTGGTTGAATTCCCGGCTGGTGATGCTCTTCTTAACCTTCATGGTCAGGCTCCCATCTGATGGCTATAGTGTACTACGGTAGTACATTTGGCGTAATGACTTTCCCATGATTCGGCGTTGCGCCAGTCATTCACAGTTCAGGGGATGCGCTCAGCGCCAAGTTCGGTAAGTTAGTGGCTGTGAAGATAGCTACCTGGAATGTGAACTCCCTCCGCGCCCGTGCAGACCGCGTTGAAGCCTGGCTCGAGCGCAGCGACTGCGATGTCCTGGCCATCCAGGAGACCAAGTGCAAGGACGAGAACTTCCCGTGGGAGCTCTTTGAGCGCATGGGCTACGAGGTTGCCCACTTCGGCGTGAACCAGTGGAACGGCGTTGCCATCGCCTCCCGCGTGGGACTGGAAGATGTTGAACGCACGTTCCTGGACCAGCCGGCGTTCGGCAAGGCCGGCAAGGATCCCGCCCAGGAAGCCCGCGCCATCGCCGCTACCTGCGGCGGCATCCGCATCTGGAGCCTCTACGTTCCCAACGGTCGCTCCCTGGACGACGAACACATGCCGTACAAGATCAAATGGCTGGACGTCCTCCAAGGTCACGCCGCCGAATGGGTCGCGTCCGATCCCACCGCGCAGATCGCCCTCATGGGCGACTGGAACATCGCGCCGTTCGACGACGACGTGTGGGACATCGAGCTGTTCCGCACCAACAATTTCACCCACGTCTCCGAACCCGAGCGCGCCGCCTTCCACGCTTTCGAAGCCGCCGGATTCACCGACGTCGTCCGTCCTTACACGCCGGGCCCCGGCGTCTACACCTACTGGGACTACACACAGCTGCGCTTCCCCAAGAAGGAAGGCATGCGGATCGACTTCTGCCTCGCATCCCCGGCACTGGCTTCACGGGTCACCGGTGCCTCCATTGACCGCGAGGAACGCAAGGGCAAGGGCGCTTCGGACCACGCTCCCGTGATCGTGGAGCTCGCAAACTGACCACACATCACTGACGAAAGGGGCGGCTGAAGTGACTGGAAACCTGTATCGGGGCCAGGCAGGGCTGCCCTTCTCTTCGTCGCTGCGCATTTACGAGCCCCTCGAAGCGTTCCCGCCCGAACAGCAGCGCCAGCTCGTGGCGAAGGGCAGCAAGAGCGGCTCCCGGGCCGCCGTCGAAAATGCGGAGCTGCAAGCCTCGCTGGGCCGCATCACGCGCTCCGGCGGCGATCCCTTCCCCACTGGCAGCACCGACCTGGTACGCATGACGCGTGTGCCCACCGGACGTCACGCGGCGACGCCGGAACAAGCTGGAGCGGACCAAGCGGCCGCGCCGGACGGAACCGCCACGTCCCACCACAGTGCCGCGTCAGCCCAAGAAGGGCACGACGCCGGGCGGCTGCTTTACTGCCCCAGCCAACTGGTGATTCGGGCCGGCTTGGCGGCCAACGCGCTCATGGACGGCGTGCACAGTCCCCTGGCCGACCTCCTCATTCCTGTCTCGCAACGGGACAAGCACCAGGTCAGAATCGATCGGATCAATGCCGGGGAAGATGCCAAGCGCGTCCATACCCGGGCCTCAACGTGGGGTATCCCGTTCAGTTGGTTCTCGCTCTTCGCCGAGTCGGACCGCAAGGACGTGGTGGAGTCGGAGGGGCGCATTCTCACCGTCCGGGTGTGGACCCCCCTGACGGAGGCCTTGGACCGTGCACGCTTCGCCGTGGCCCACTTGGCTTTGGCTGCGCCGGACCTGGACATGCTGGATGACCTGACGCAGCTCACCGAATGGCTGGAACTCTTTCATATCCAGTCCATGGTGGAGCTGGACTACGGCGCAGTGGCAGACAAGGTGTACCCGGACGAATCCCCCATGGACGTGCGGCTGGGCATCGAGTGCCTGGCCGAGGGCGACATGACCGGCGCGGCCGCTGCCTACCGCAGGCTCGCCTCGCGGTGGATCCCCATCCGGCAGCTGGCGCGCGCTTCCTGACCCTTCGCGCTTTCCCAGCGTGCGAGGACCACGTCCTCGGCAGGTCTACGGGAGGGCCGGGGTCTACTTGGCTGCTGCTGGTGGGGCTGTTGTCTCGCGCACGATCAGCTCATGGGGAGCCACTTCCGAATGCACGGCTTCAGGGTTGCCGTCCAGCTCGTCAAGCAGCATTTTCGTGGCAAGTTCGGCTTGGTTGTCGGGGCGCTGGCCCACGGTAGTCAGGCCAATGGAGGCCGAGAAATCGTGATCGTCAATGCCGATCACTGAAAGGTCCTGAGGCACCCGGACACCATGGCGGCCGGCCTCGAAAATAACGCCCATCGCCATCTCATCCGACGAACAGAAAATAGCTGTCGGCTTGCGCCCGGGCTGGTCCCAGAGCCGATTGAAGGCCTGTTGGCCGCTGGCAACAGTGAAATCGCCCCACTGGTCCCATTCCGGGCGGACTTCCAATCCGGCGTCGGTCATGACTTCCTGGAAGGCGCGGATACGCACGCGCGGTACGTCGAAGTTCAGGTCCGTTTCGTCGTCCCCGTGGAGCAGGGCGATGTCCTTGTGGCCCAGGTCAAGGAGGTGCCGCACGGCGGTGGACGCGGCGTCGTAATCGTTGATGCCGATGTACGCACAATCCTCAACGTGGCCACCCACCACCACCAGCGGGATGTCGATTTTGTGGAGGTGTTCCAACTCTTCCTCGGTCAAGGACATGCAGAGCACCAGAAGGGCGTCGATCTGTTTGTAGACCATGGTGGAGCTGAAGAGCCGCTCGCGGTTGCTGCCGTGGCCGCCCAGGTTGAACAGGGAAAGGTTGTACTTGCGCGAATGCAGTTCCCGGTCCGCGCCTTCGATGGCTTTGGAGAAGAACCACCGGCTGACGAAGGGGGCCAGGACGCCGATGGTCCGCGTACGGCCCGTCGCCAGGCCCGACGCCGACGACGACGCCACATACCCCAGGGAACTGGCTACTTCGAGGATCTTTTCGCGGGTCGCTGGGGACACTCGCGGTAGTCCCCGCACGGCTCGTGAGACGGTCGCCGTCGAAACTCCAGCAGCTGCGGCGACGTCCTCAATACTGACGCCGGTGTGACCGCCGCGTTGGGACCTACCCGTTGTTCGTGACACAGGCTCCCCTCTCCGGCCGCCGTTGCTCCGCCTTCACCTTAAGTGTCTGTTTGTGGTTTGAAGCCCTCGGTTACGCAACCGCGTAATGCGCTGCGTAACCGAGGGTTCAAATTCCTAGCCCTTGAGGCCGCCGGACAGCAGGCCGCGCACAAAGTAGCGCTGCAGGCCGAAGAACACCAGGAGCGGAACAATGATGGACACGAACGCTGCCGCCGGGTTCAGGTAGTCCCTGGCGCCGCGGGTACCCGAGAGCTCCGCCAAACGCTGGGTAATCGGAGCCACGTCCGCTGTGCCACCGGAGAACACCAACGCCACCAGCAGGTCATTCCAGACCCAGAGGAACTGGAAGATGGCCAGCGAGGCAAGCGCCGGAACGGAGAGCGGCAGGATAATCCGCCAGAAGATGGTGCTGTGTCCGGCGCCGTCCACCCTTGCCGCTTCGATGACTTCACCGGGAATTTCGGAGATGAAGTTGTGGAGCAGGAAGATGCCCAGTGGAAGGCCGAACATGGTGTGGGCGATCCACAACTGCGCGTAGGAACCGGCAGGCAGTTGCAGGGTCTGCGTGAAGAACTGCAAGAGCGGAATCAGCGCCATCTGGAGCGGAATGATCTGCAGGGCGAAGACGAAGATGAACAACGCATCGCGGCCCTTGAACTTCCCCCAGGCGAACACGTAAGCAGCCATGGACGCCAGTACCAGGACGAAGATGGTCACCGGGATGACAATCGCAATGGAGTTGACGAAGTACTGCGAGAGATTAGCGGACTGTGATCCCGCCGGGGTCAGGACATCCGCATAGTTCTTGAACGTGAACTGCCAGTCGACGAAGGCATTCCACCAGCCGTCGGACCGGGGACCTACCTGCTTGGCGGCAGGACGGAACGAGGTGACAAAGAGGCCGAACGTCGGCACAGACCATACGACGGCGATAATGACCGCTGCCGCTGTTGCCCACTTGGAGGTGAGCTTGGTCTTGACGCGCCGCATGATCGGCTGGGCGTCCTCCGTGGGGTCGGATCCAGGACGCTGCCGGGTGGCCTTCGAGGCCTCTTTCGGGGCTGGCGTGGCTGTCAATGGATCTCCCTTTGCTTGCGAAGGACTCGAGCGTTGTACACGACGATCGGCAGCACCATGAGGAACAGGATCAGGGCCAAAGCGGCACCGCGTCCCGGCTCACCGGCGCGGAAGGCCTGCGTGTACATTTCGTTGGCGACCACGGACGTGTCGTAGTTTCCGGCGGTCATGGTCCGGACAATGTCGAAGACCTTCAGCGTGGCGATGGTAATGGTGGTCAACACCACCACCAAGGCTCCACGAATACCGGGGACGGTGACGTTGCGGAACTGCTGCCACGCGTTGGCACCGTCCAGTCGGGCCGCCTCGATGAGTTCAACCGGAACACCCTTGATGGCTGCCGACAGGATCACCATGGCGAAACCGGTCTGGATCCAGACCATCACGATGATAAGGAAGATCGTGTTCTCCGGGGCATCCAGCAGGAACTGCTTGGGATCCATCCCCAAGGCGTCCCTGAAGAAGTTGATGACACCGGTCTGCTCAATGTTCGGCCCGCGGTAGTCGTAGACGAGCTTCCAAATGATGCCGGCGCCCACAAAGGAAATGGCCATCGGCATGAAGACCAGCGACTTCAGAACCTTTTCGCCCCGGGCCTTGTCGATAAACACCGCGTAGGCAAGGCCAAAGCTGGTGGAGAGCAACGGCACCAGAACTGTCCAGATGACGGTGTTCCGCAGCGTGGTCAAGGCCTCGGGCTGCGTGAACATCCAGACGAAGTTGTCGAATCCGTTGGCATTTCCGCCCGCATCCGTGAAAGCGAGCATTGACGTCCGGATGGCCGGATAGACCAGGCCCACGAGCATCAGGATCGCGGCAGGAGCAAGGAAGCCTGCCACCGTGACCTTGTCTTTGACTGATTTAGGAGCCCTGTCCACCAGCAACATGATGAGGCCGATGACCGCTGCGAATATCGCCAGGGCTATCACTACTTGTAGGAGTTTTTCTCCAATAAATTCCATACCCAACCTCCGGGGCGTGAGTGAATCACTAAGTTCCGGGAAAAGCACTGCCTCCCCGGCTGGGTAGCCCAGCCAGGGGAGGCAGCACTTTGGGAGTTAGCTCTTAGGCCAGCTGGATTCGATGCTGTTGGCAACCTCCTGGGAGGACGTGCCGTTGATCCACTGCACGATGCCCTTCCAGAAGGAGTTGGAACCTACTGCACTCGGCATCAGGTCCGAGCCATCGAAACGGAAGACGGTGTCCGGGTCCTGGAGGATCTGGACCGTCAGCTTGTCGAGGTCGGACTGGGCGTTGGCGGGATCCAGGCCCTTGTTGGCACTGACAACGCCGCCCAGCTTCACGCGGTTGTTGGCGAAGTCGGCACTGGCCAGGTATGCCAGGAAGGACTGGACCTCAGGGGTGTCCTTGTAGGCGCCCACCATTTCGCCGCCACCGGTAACTGCCTTGCCCTTGCTTTCGTCGATCGGCGGGGTGATGAAGGCCCACACGTCGCCATCTTCAGCAACGTTGGTTCCTGCAGGCCAGTTGGCGGCCTGGAAGTTGGCCTGGTGGTGCATGGCACACGTTCCATCCAGAACCGGCTGGCCGGCCTGGGCGAAGCCGGTGCTCAGGATCGAGCGGACGTCACCGAAGCCGCCGTTCACCATGTCCTGGTTGAGCAGGATGTCGCCGGCCTTGTTGAAGGAATCGACGATCTTGGGGTCGTTGAACGGAATCTGGTGAGCTACCCACTGGTCGTAGACCTCCGGGCCGTGTGCACGCAGAACCACGTCTTCGATCCAGTCCGTGCCGGGCCAACCCGTAGCCTCACCGGATTCGAATCCTGCGCACCACGGTTTCATGTTCTTGTCATCCGCGGCGATCTTCTTGGACAGCTCGATCATTTCGTCCCAGGTCTTGGGGACTTCCCAGCCCTTGTCCTTGAAGGTCTTGGGCGCATACCAAACGAAGCCCTTGACGTTGGCGAGCATCGGTGCGGCGTAGAACTTGCCGTCCACCGTGCCGTACTTCTTCCAGTCAGGGGACCAGTTCTTGTCTACGAGGTCCGAAACGGTCTGCGGAGCAGGCTTCAGGTAACCGGCCCGAGCCTGCGTGGCAAGGAGGCCGGGCTGCGGGAAGATCCCGACGTCAGGGGCGGTGCCGGACTGGGCACGGACGCCGATCTGCGTTTCGAATTCCTTGCTGCCCTCGTACTTGATGGTAATGCCGGTGCAGTCTTCGAACTGCTTCCAGGATTCCTCGAGGTTGGTTGCCTCAATGTCCACGATCGTCGAATAGACGGAGACCGTCTTGCCGTCGTGCTTTCCGTAGCTTTCGTAAGCGGAGCAATCATCCGAGCCTGCGGTTGATCCCCCGCCGCCACCATCTCCGCTACAGGCGGAAAGGGTAAGTGCCAGAACACCGGCGGCTGCGACCGGTAGCAGGTACTTGGTTTTCTTCATGCTAAAGACTCCTCGCTGAGTACAAGTGATTCGGCGGCGCAATTGATGTGGTGACGCTCACACTAGCTAGGATGGGCGGCAAAATGCAAGCGCTTACACCGAACGTAACCGCATCGATACCAAGTAACCTGCCGATATAGATCAGAAGGTTGCTGCGGGCCTTCATGGCGGGGTATTTGAGCGGTCGCTGCTCCCCACTGGAGACTGTTTCGATTTGTTTACCCAGTGTTGCCTATGGAAACATGGGAAGTGTGGATGAACTTGAAGCACTGCAGACTATCGGCCGATTGATCAAAGAAGAACGGCTGGCCCAAGGATTGAGCCAGGTGCAGTTGGCCAAGCAGGCAGGTACCGCCATCAAGACCGTCCGAACGCTGGAATCGGGAACGCGGCGCACCCAGGAAATCAATCAGCGCAAGCTTGAGCATGCGCTGGGATGGCGCGCAGGGTCCGTATCAGAGGTCCTCAAAGGAAAATCGACCTTTGCCCCGGAAATGATCACGCCGGATGACATGCGCTCAGGAGACGAACCACGGCAGGGGCCTCCCCGCATCGCTGTCCCCGCTGCTCCCATTGCCCGGGCATCACACCTTTCCGATGAAGAACTCCTCGCTGAGCTCACGTACCGGATGATGCACCGCAACAGGGGCTGAGTATCGCCGCCTCATTTAACCGGCCGGCTCATTAACCGGATTGGCTCAATCACCCGCTTGGCGCCGCACCATCTCGTTGATCCAGCTGGGCGCGAACGGTGAGGTGCAGTTAGGCGGCGTGGGGTAGTCCTTGAGGACCTCCAAGCGCTCACCGATATCCAGGGCCCTGGCCCGGTGTTCCGGAAATTCGATCCCGATCATGGCAAGGCACTGGTTCATGGCCCACTGGAGACGGTCCGGTGAGTCCTTCATGGTGGCCTCGATAATATCCAGCAGGACCACAGTGTCCAGTCCGTCTGGCTTCTTGACCACGCGTTCCGACGTCAGCGCCCATCCTGCGCTGGCCACCACAGGATCGGTGTCGGCGAACCAGGCCACCCGCAGCGCTTCGGAGTGCGGACTCTTCTTGACCACGTAATTCACCAGCCAGTCCTGCACCTTGGGGGTCCGCGCTTCCCGGAGCATGCTGTCCAGTTCGTCCCGCTCAAACGCCTTGGGCCGGCAGATCAGCAGGGACAACAACCTGGCCGCAGTGTCACCCGTGGCCCACAATTCACGTGATAGCTCCTGCTGCGTTTTCAGTCTCTTCGCGACGGCGCGCAGCTTGCTGAGGTTCACGCCGTGGTCGTCACCGTGTTTTTCGTTGATTTCCCGTGCACGGGGTTCTTCCAGCGCCGCCAACTCGGCCATCAGCCCGGCCACTGTAGTGTCGAGCACCGTTGTTCCAGCCACTGCGGCCTCCTGTCCGTCGCGTATGGACTTCAGGGTACTAGCTCCGGGCCGGGTTACCAGGTCCGGCCCGGTTACGACGTCCAGGCCGGGTTACCAGGTCCGGGCCGGGTTACCACGCCCAATCAGACTATTGGGTCCGGACAGCGCGATGGCAGCCCGCTTCCGCGCGGATGTCCGCGGCGGCGGCGAACTGCCATCCCGTTGAGGAAATTGCTACTTGTCGCCCTTCAGCAGACCGGCAATCTTCGAACCCAGTCCCTTGACGTTCTCGGCTACATCTCCGGCGATTTCCTTGGACTTCTCCGCGACGTCTCCCGCCAATTCCTTGGCATTTTCTCCTACATCGCCCGAGAAGAATTCTTTGACATTCTCAGCGGCGTCTCCTGCGAACTCTTTGACATTCTCAGCGGCGTCTCCTGCGAACTCTTTGACATTCTCAGCAGCATCACCGGCGAATTCCTTGACGTTCTCTACAGCTTCACCCGCAAATTCCTTGGCATTTTCAAGCACTTCACCAGCCGTGTCTTTGGCGTTTCCTGCTGCGCCGTTCACCGCTTCGGCTCCCGTGGTTTCTTCACTCATGGTGTTCTCCTTTTTAACGGTCGGATTTGTGACGTGCCAATGGAGGTTTCCCTCTTGGATTCAACCTATGGGCTTGAGCTTGCGTTCTGCAATGTCAGCGGACACGCTCCGCCTTGGTAAACCTGGATCGAGCACCGGAAACCATGTGAACCAGAACGGGGGTCTTTTGACCGATGACCAGGTCCAAGGCCTCAACCAGCTGTGATACTTCGGCAGCCAGCAGATGCGGCGCTACTCCTTGCCGGGGTTGAATCCGGATGCGCAGCCCTGGCCTTCCCCGCACCTCGTAGGTCGCCACTGAAGCGGCTGCGAGGTCGGTCCTCTCAGCGAGTGCCGCCCTCAGGGCTTGCTCGGCGACGCCACCACCGATCCGGACTTCTCCGTCGATGTGGCTGTCGTCATCGCTGGCGACCAGGAGGTTGGCCCTGCCCTTACCCTGCTGCGACAGCCAGGCGACCATGGCGATAATGATGGCCACAAGGACTGCGCCGGCCACAATCCACAGCCAGCTTTCCTCACGTCCGGGGAAGCGTGTTTGGCGGAAGGAATTTTCCATCCCGGCCCAGGCAGCGGCGGACCAGCCATGCCACCAAGACGCAACAGCGGGCACGGTGGCCAACAGCAGGAGAAGTAATCCGACGGCCAGGAGTTTCACCCCGATGATGAACAGGAGCACACGATTAAGAGCCCTCGGTGTTCCGTTCACGCGCCAATCACCCCCGACGACGCCAGGTTGACCCGCACGGAAGGCATCGGCACGGGAGACATCTCTTCAAGTTCCGCTTGCACGGCTGCCAGCACAGCCTCCTCGCTCACCCTGCTGCCAGACGTAGGCCGCACATTGACCACCACCAGCTGCCGGGAAACGATCACCATGACCTGTTCCTGGGTAACGTTCGCGGCGGTTCGTGCACGGCGCGCAAGCGCTGAGGCAAGCACTTCGTCATCAACCACGACGGCGGTACGCGGGTCCCGGAGCAGATGCCGGGCACGCCTGCCGGGCAGCACTGCGTGCAGGAAGAAGAACAGTCCCACCATGGCAACCACGGCGCCACTGGCACCAAGCAAAAGTGGGGAAATACCTTCAGGGAGTGCGATGATTCGCCCGGCCGCCGTGGTGGGATCGATCAGCCACGGCGGTTGACCAACTGCCCGCACGCCTGCCTCGAGCAGGGCGTAGAGGCAGAGGACAATGACCAGGACGGCGGCAATGGCGGCAGCGCCGGCCCGGGAGGAATGGGTTTCACGGCGGAGGATCCGGCTCATTTCGGGGTCCTCGCCCGCCACCGGTCCAGCTCCTGCGTATCCCTCCAATAGGGTGTGCTGATCCTTGGTGTTCCGGTTCTGGGTTTCCTGATCCTGTGTCACTGAACGCGGCCTCCCTCCGTGACGTGGGCTCCGCTGATCCTGATGTCCACTCTGCTCAGCTGGGATCCGCTGAGTCGCGTGACCGTCTCAAGAACAGTGGCCTTGGCAGCTACCGCACGGTCCCAGATGGAGCCGCCGAAGCCTTGGACGCGCAGCGGGTCCCGCAGGACCTCGGTCAAAGCCGGGATGCTGATAGGTGCCACGATCGACAAAGCCAGCAGGCCGTCGTCGTCCGCCCAATCAGCGCGGATGTCGTTGGCCTCAACGCCGAGGGCCTCAGAGGCGGCGGCGCGCGCCAAGGATGTCAAAGCCTGGGTACTGATCCGGTTGTGGCCGGCCAGGCTGCTGGTGGAGTCCACAGCCTCAGCCACGCTCATGACGAAGAGCGCCGGCCCGTAATGGCATCCAGGACGCTGCGGAGATCCAGTTTTCCGTCGGCGGCCCGGCCGAGCAGCGCTCCGATGCCCATGAACAGCAGTGAGATCAGGAATCCCCACAGTCCAAAGGAAAAGGACATGAACGCCACGAAGGCGCCGATTGCGATTCCAACAACGGTCATGCTCACTGGAGTGCCTCCCTTTCCACTACGGCTGGCTTGATTCCCGCAGGTTTGACCGGCGGAGCCACGTACACGTCATTGATCTCGATGTTGACCTCGATGACCTGGAGGCCGACGAGCTCTTCCACCGCGCGGAAAACGGCGCTCCGGACCTGGTTGGCGACACTGTGCAGGGGGTGCCCGTAGAGGGCGACAAGATTGATGTCCACGGCCACTTGGGTCTCGCCGACTTCCGCGCGCACGCCCGCTGCGTGGTCGGAACTGCCGACGGCATCGCGAATCGCGCCGAGCGCGCGGGACGGCCCCGAACCCAACGAGTACACGCCAGGCACCGTGCGGGCAGCAATGCCGGCAACCTTGGCAACCGCCGCCTCGGAGATGATGGTGCGTCCAGTACCCAGGATCTCGCCCCCAGGCACAGGATCAAGCTGCACGTTCTGGTCTTCCATGGAGCACTCCCCTTCTCTTGAGTACCACCCTAGCGTCTAGCTCCGACGCTTTGGGCGAAGCGTCAGAGAGAAGGGAGTGCGCGCGGCGGCGACTACTGGCAGTTCTTTTCCATCCAGTCCTGGATGGGCTTCATCAGCTCTTCGAACTTCCCGTCACCATACTTGCTGAAGTCCGAGCCAGCGGCCTCCGTGAAGGCCCTCAGCTTTTCGAAAGACGGCTTCAATTCTTCCGGAACTTTGCCCTGCATCTGTGACAATTCCTGCTTTGCTTTGTCTATGTCCTCCGGGTTCCCGCCCATCAGCCCCGCCAGCGGCAGAATGGTGACGCTGAGCATGGTGGCACTCACCGAAATGCAGGCCTCCGACAGCGACGAGAACTCACCGTAAGGTCCGCCTGTTCCGGTGGTTGCGCCTGTTCCGGCAGTGGTGCCTGGGCTCGCTTCTGGGGCTGGGGCAGAACTGGTACCCACTTCCGCGGCCGGAGCCTCCGAGGACGCGTTGGGCGACGACTGCGAGACCGGTGCCGGCATGGAGCAGGCACTCAGCGTGAGGGTAGCGATGAGAAGGGCCACCGAGACCAGGCGGCCGCGCTTGGGCGTAGCTGAACGTGCGATCGTAACCATGGTTCCCCCAGTGGATGCGTGCGATAGACGAGCCGGCGAGGTCAGAATACGCCCAGCGTCCCGCCGTGAACAGAGCCGGGTTATCCACAACGCCCGATTCGTGACTGTGTTGGGCTCGATTGCCCCACCTAGACTGGCCGACACATCGCCAAAACAGCTGCTGGGGAGCCTGTCATGCCACGCCTTTCGTCTGCCACTTTTCCTTTAGTCCTGGCCCGGACGGGAGCCATGGCTGTGGGGCTGGCCCTGCTCCTCAGCAGTTGTCAGGGCGGCACCGCGCCCAGCGGCTCACCCTCCGAACCAAGCTCGACGACGGCGTCGCCCACCTCGAGGGCTTCGGTTCCGGGGGCTTCGGCTACTCCGGGTAGTCCGCCGACGTCCGCCGTGTACAAGCCCGCGGATGCCAAGGGAAAAGCGCAGAACGTGCCGGTCCCAGTGATGCCCGAGCTGGCGAAAGAGAACTCGAAGGCAGGGCTGGAAGCGTTTATTGGGTACTGGTACGCGACGTATTCCTACGCGACTGAGACGGGTGAGCTGACGGATTGGATGGCATCAACCGATACAACGACGAAGTCAGCCGGTACCTATAAGAAGGCTGTAGAGCTCAATTACATAAATGGACGCTGGGTAGTGGGCGGGCGGATATCGACTCCCGTCATAGAAGTCCTCTGGAAAGAAGGGGCAGACCACCAGTCGGCAAGAGTGCAGGTGCTTCAAGAGCGTATTCAGTACATTGATGCAGACGGTAGCTCGGGGCAGGAAATGACGCCCGCGCACAACACTGCCGAAGCGGTCATGCTCAGCTATCGGGACGGCAAGTGGCAGGTCACCGACAACGGACTGATTGTCGGTTAACGGTGCAAGCATTTAGATGGAGTCATGTCATCCTCGCCGCCATGACCGCGCACGCTGTACTCGCAGGTTCCTCGGCATTTGCGAAAGATGAACCTCGAGTCAGCATCGGAAAACACGACACGGCCATCGACATCGGCGCGCGTTTCAGAATCGATCCCCAGACAGGGCTGCTAGGCCCCCGCCTCGATGGATCATCCACATCGCAAGCAATCGATGACCCGAATCAGTACATGGCCGACACCCATTGCCGTGCCGATGGACCTGACACCAAGGACCCCGGTTGCGACGCCCTCGAATGCCCAGCAACCACAACCGGCGGAGAAGAAGGCACCCCCGTGATCTGGAAGGAAGCCCCAAGAGCGATCACCAATCCGGGCTGGACCGACTGGAACCCCGTCAGCGGACCCACCTGCCTCTATGACCCCCAACCCGAGAACGTCCTGGCCAACATCGCCGCCCGCATCCTCACCGACTTCCAACAACTCCCCGTCAACGCAGGAACCCTCGAAGCCCAACCCTTCCCGCACACCCTCAAAGGCGGACCCACCAACTTCTACGCCACCACCGCAGAACAAGGCTTCGACGTCACCATCCTCGGCCAAGCAGTCCACCTCACCGCAACACCAGCCAACTACACCTACACCTTCGGCGACGGAGGAGCCCTCGGACCCACCCCAGTGGCCGGCTACTCCATCCCCGAGACCGACTGGCTCACCAACGACACCCGAACCAGCCACATCTACACCGAAACCGG
>NZ_JBFRDF010000019.1:0-47639 GCF_052113445.1 Paenarthrobacter sp. YAF11_1 | reverse complement strand
GTCCCATTCCGAACCCGGAAGCTAAGACCCACAGCGCCGATGGTACTGCACCCGGGAGGGTGTGGGAGAGTAGGACACCGCCGGACACACATTAGGCAAGAGCCCCGACCACAGGTCGGGGCTCTTCCCCTTTAACCACCACAACACAACATCAGCCACCACCCACACACCCCAACACCGCATCCACCACATGGCTCCGCTGCTTGTCCCGTCGATACACCAGGTACTCCACTATCGGCGGTATCGGATCAACAAAATCAAGCAACACCAGCCGAGGATCGTCGTTGAACTCGTCCTCCGCCACTACACCTGCCGAGGCCGGCCATCACTGCCGCGTGGACGGCTTCTCTGCTGTCCGTCTCCAGCACTTCGGCTGGCTGGAGACGGGCTGTCGAGAGCGCCGTCTCGATGGATCTGCGCGTCACCGAGCCGATCTCCCTGATGATCAACGGGTGCACTACCAAATCCCGGAGGCGGATCACCTTGCCGTGTGCCAAGGCGTGGTCCTGCCGAACAAAGGCCACCAGGTCCTGCGTTCCGAGCTGGCGTGCAATCAAGTCAGGATGCGGCGTTTCGTCGGCGATGATGCCGACGTCCACAGTTCCAGCCAGGACCTGTCTGCGTATATCGGCGGAATTTCCGCTGACGAGTTGGATGCTGACTCCGGGGTTCAGTCGCCGGAAGGTGCTGAGCACTCCCACTGCGTTGATGGGTGCGTCGGTGCCGAACCGAAGTTCTCCTTGCATGACGTTGCGGGCTTTGGCCAGGACGCTTTGGGCTTCGAGCTCGGCGGCGAACAACCTGGCCGTAACTTCCAGCAGCTTTCCTCCCACGGGCGTCAGCTCTACGGACCGCCCTGCCCGCTGCAGGAGCTGGACCCCATGAAGCCGTTCCAAAAGGCGGACCTGCTCGGACAGCGTTGGTTGGCTCACGTTCGCAGCTGCGGCCGCAGCGACGTAACTGCCGTGGGTGGCTACGAGGTGAAAGGCCCGCAGATGCGTGAGATTCATAGGCATGGCCTAAGTCTCCTATAGATATGAGCGGCTGCTCCTATGAGTTGTGGTCACAGCCACGTACCGTCATGGCTGTGAAGAATGAATCCCACGTCCTGGTAGTCGGAATCGATGGCGTCCGTTACGACTCGCTGATGTCCGCGGCCACTCCAGCCCTGGACCAGATCGCACGGAACGGCTTTCTGCTCCCCGTCCACGTTCACAGGAAGAATGCCACGATTTCCGGTCCAGTGTGGGCCACGGTGGCCACCGGGGTTTATGCAGACCGGCACAACGTCACCGGGAACCGTGTCCATCCGCTGGAGCTCGCTGCCTACCAAGACTTCACTGCGGTGCTTCGTGCGGCCCGTCCGGAGTCGCGCACCATGATTGCCGCGAGCTGGTTCCCTGTGGCGGCAGCCACCGCGTGCGGGCCTCTCTTCTCTTCCCGTGGCTGGGTGCCGGAGGAGGACCCTGAAGAAGCGAACGACGGCGGCAGTTGGGTAAGTGCCGACGACGCCGTCGCGGATTATGCAGCCGGACGGTTGGAGCGCGAGGACCTTGCGGCATCCTTTGTGTACTTTGGCGAGGCCGACGTCGAAGCCCATAACAACGGCACGGGTATCGGCTACATTTCAGCCATTCAGCGCTGCGATTCCCGCCTGAAAAGGCTATTGGAAGCGATTGAGTCGAGGCCTCGTCGTGATGCCGAATTTTGGACAGTCATAGTGGTGACTGATCACGGACACGTCGATGCCGGTGGCCATGGGGGTGAGACCGAGGCCGAGCGCACAGCCTGGATCGCTGCCTGCGGCGAAAGGGTGCCCAGGGACGTCGTGGCAGTGGACCATGCCGACATCTTTTCCCAGGTACTCGCTACATTTGGTGTGGCGGCAGGAGACACGGACGGGCTCGTGTTCGGCGCCCGTCGTGACCCGCAGGAGCAACCCGCAACGACGGCAGCTCCACGTTGACACTTGCGGTGACGGGGGCAGTCCTCCTGGCAGCGGTCCTGCACAGCGTGTGGAATGCCTTGGCCAAGGCGATTCCGGACCGACTAGCCTCGTCCACCATGATTGCCTTGGCCTATCTGGCATCGGGCCTGGTGGGGGCAGTGGTCTTCGGAGTTCCCCCGCAGCAGTCGTGGCCCTATGTGGTGGCATCGGCCGCCTTGCAGACCTGCTATCTCATCCTGCTGACCACGTCCTACAAGCACGGCGATTTCTCCCAGGTTTATCCGTTGGCCCGCGGCCTCGCTGTCCTCTTGGTTACGGGGATCGCCACCACTTTCCTGGCAGAGAACTTGAGCTTCTGGCAGCTGGCGGGAGTGGCAGTCGTCGCTGGGTCGTTGCTGAGCCTGGCCCTCACAAAACACAGCCCAACGGCCAGTGCCGGCAAGAACGGCAAGGGCACCTTCTTCGCCGTACTCACGGGTGTGGCCATCGCGGCCTACACCTTGGTGGACGGTGTAGGAGTCCGGGTTTCCGGGCAACCGATGGCCTATGTCTCGTGGCTTTTCCTGCTGCAGGGCCTGGTGATTCCCTTGGTCTGCTGGCGCATGGCCTCCGAGAGCCGTTCTTTCCCGCGACGAGTGGCACGGTACTGGAAGCCGGGATTCATCGGAGGACTGGTGTCCATGCTGGCCTACGGAATTGTGGTCTGGGCGCAGAGCCTGGCACCGCTTGCCTTAGTGTCGGCGCTGCGCGAGACCAGTGTCCTGTTGGCTGGAGTCATCGGCGCGGTGTTCTTCAATGAAAAGTTCAGCCGGCTCCGGTTGGGTTTGACGGCGATCGCGGTGGCCGGCATCGCCGCCGTCCAGCTCGGTTAGCCCGAGAAGAACTCCGACAACTCAGAGATCAGCTTGTCCGGAGCCTTGATGGGACCGTCGTGCCCCGAGCCAGGGAGGATGCTGTAGCTGGATCCGGAGAGGACGTCATGGATCTGACCGCACGCAACACCGAAGTAGGCGGGGCTCTTTTCGCCCACCACGATCAGCGTCTCCAGCGGAAGGGCCAGGAACGGCTCGGCGGGCATGTCGGCAGCGATGACGGCCTTAATTTCCCGGACACCGCAGGTCATCAGTTCGCGCATCTGCTTGCCCAAAGGCGTACCGGCGGCCAGCTTGTTGGCCAGGGTCAGCATGGACAGTGGCATGCGCGCGAAGGCGCCGCCGGTTTCCACGCCCTTGATCAGGACGGCGAGGGCGCGGTCATAGTCTCCCGCCGCCGTCGCGCGTTCGTAATCAGGTGTCCAGTCGGCCTTGACGCTGTGGTTGACCGACACAGCAGGGTCGTAGACGGCAAGCCTCTCTACCGGCAGGGTCCGCGCAGCGTGCAGCGCTACGGCGCCGCCAAAGCTGTGCCCAAAGACGTCGGTACTCGACGTGTGCTTCATGACGGCGTCCAAGTCCCGGATGTCGGCCTCGAGCGTGTAGTCCTCGGCCTGCGGTGATGAATCGCCGCGTCCACGTCGGTTGAAAGTATGGACGGGCCGGCCCAGGGCTTCGCTCAGTTTCTGCGCGAAACGCGAGTAATCGGCAGCCGTCACCATGGAGGCAGGAACGACGACGACACCGGAACCTGCCGCTGCCACCCCACCGCCCGTGGTGAGTACTTCGAGGTGTCCGCCGTCGTGGGTCATGATGATGTCGCGCGTCATGACTTGAGCCTAACCGAGCCACCTGAATGCAGGCAGCATGCCGGCCCTTATGTGGAAAAGCAGTCAGTGTGGAAAAGCAGTCAGCGTTTGAAGTAGTCCGAGATATCCGAGACGAGTTCGTTGACCGCTGCAGGAATGGACCCATGGAATCCCTTGGGCGAAACTTCCAACGTGCTGCCGGGAACCGCCCTGTTCAGCCGCGCTGCGGTGACCTTGTAGAACTGGGGGCTCTTCTTGCCCACCATGAAGTGCGTGCTGGAAGGCAGGACGGAGAAATCGGTCGGAGTATCAGCGGCGTCAAAGGCAGCTTTGAGCTCGCCAACGCCTGAAGGCATGAGTTCGCGGAAAAGCCTGTTCACTTTGGTTCCCGACACCACAGCCATGAGTCCCGCCAGAATCGGCTCAGGAACCCGGGCAAGGGCAGTTCCTGGCTGCATTCCGCGCTTCATCCGGGCCAGCGCCCGGCCAACGTCACCTTTGTCGACCGAATCCGCGAAGCCGGCCAGCCAACCGGTGTCCATACTGCCATCGATGTTCACCGCGGCGTCGTAAACAGCGAGCTTGTCCGGCTGGTGGTGCGTGCCCGCAAAGGCCTGGGCGGCGTTCAAGGCCACGGACCCACCCAGGCTGTGGCCAAAGATGTTCCGGGCGCCGGTGGTGTCCATGATGGTGCGGACATCGGCGATCTCCGTAGCCATGGAGTAGTTGTGCGGTTGCTCGGTGGATTTGCCCCGGCCCCGGCGGTCGTACACGTCCACGGCCCAACCGTCACCGAGGCCTTTGGCCAAAGCGACGGAGAAGGGCCGATAAATGAGTGCCGTGAGGAACGCACCACCGATGAGGACTACCCGGCGCTCCCCGGGTGCGTCTTCGGTGCCGTAGCTGTACAAGGCGAGCCGTCCGCCGTCGTGCGTCTGTATATCGCGTTCCCTCACCGGATCATCCTAGGTGGCATCTGAAAGTTCGCCGTGGAGCCGGGTCCCGGAGAGGAACCGCGCTATGCGGGCGGCGAGCCGCTTGCCCGGCCGCAACGGCCCTTCGTGGAACTGCAGCGGCACCACAGCAAAGTCGATCACCGGCACGGCCCCGGCCAGGGCGCGGCCGGTCTCTGCGAAGTACGACGGACTCCAACCGCCGCTGAGCATCAACGTGGGCGTGGAGAGTTCCATGAAGTCGTGAAGGTGGGCATCGGCGTCCAGGACGGCGCGCATTTCGGTGACTGCCGTGGGAAGCAGGGAGCGCATCTCCAAGCCCAGGCGGGTCCGGGCCGACAAGACACTGAGCGTGCGCAGCGCCCCCATGGGCAGATAGGAAATTGGCCCGGCAGTTCCCAACCCCTGCACCAGATGCGCCCACGCGTGATCCAGTTGACCGGCAGTGACCGCTTCCTCAAGCTCGGGCCGCCACCGGCTGCTGAGGTTGCCGGACAGGGAAACCGCGGCGTCGTAAGTGACCAGTTTGTTGATCCTGGCCCGCCTCGCGGCTTGCAGCGCCACGAAGCCGCCGTAGCTGTGCGCCACAACGTCAGTGGAACCGGTCTTCTGCATCACGGCTTGAAGGTCCGCGATCTCTGTCTCCACCGAATAACCGGGCGGCTGCGGCGCGGAATGCCCTCGACCGCGTCTGTTATAGCTGTGCACAGGACGCCCCAGCATGACGCTGAGAGTCCGCGCGAAAGGCCAGTACAGCGAGTCCGTCACCAAAGTGCCATGAACAAGCACGACGCCGGCCGGTTCAGCTGGTGCCTTCGAGCCGGGAATTGAGGCTGCTGACGCGGGCCGGAAGGTGTGCACCTCGAGCTGCCCGCCGCCGTCGACCGTTTCAACTGTCCATGTCTCCACAGCCCCGATTCTATGCGTTTGCGTGATCTTGGGGCCCGGAAGTGAACGCCCGTAATGACCGGTAAACTTAAGGACTGTGACTTCCGCAAACACCCCAGCCCTGAACACCTCCGCAGAGCCCATCGATGCCAGCGAGCAGATGCGCATCCGTATGGAAAAGCGCGCCAAGCTGATCGAGCGCGGCACAGAGGCCTATCCGGTGGGTGTTGAACGGACCCATTCCCTCGGCGAAATCCGTGAGAAGTACGCACACCTGGAAGCCGATGAAACCACCGGCGACACTGTTGGCGTCACCGGGCGCGTCGTGTTCGTGCGCAACACCGGCAAGCTGTGCTTCGCCACCCTCCAGGAGGGCGGCGTGGACGGCAAGGGCGTCCGGCTGCAGGCCATGCTGAGCCTTGCCAACGTCGGCGAGGAAGCGCTCGCCGAGTGGAAGGCCCTGGTTGACCTGGGCGACCACGTGTTCATCAAGGGCGAGGTCATCTCCTCCCGCCGCGGTGAGCTGTCCGTCATGGCCGACTCCTGGTCCATGGCGTCCAAGGCACTGCGCCCCCTCCCGGTACTGCACGCAGAACTGAACGAGGAAACCCGCGTCCGCCAGCGCTACGTAGACCTCATGGTCCGCGACGAAGCCCGCGAGATGGTCTACAAGCGCGCCGCCATCACCCGCTCGGTGCGCGACACCCTGGACCGCCATGGCTACGTGGAGGTGGAAACCCCCATCCTGCAGCTGGTCCACGGCGGCGCCACCGCACGCCCGTTCGAAACGCACATGAACGCGTTCGACCAGAAGATGACACTACGCATCGCAACCGAGCTCTTCCTCAAGCGCGCCGTTGTCGGTGGCATCGACCGCGTTTATGACATGGGCCGTGTTTTCCGCAATGAAGGCGTGGACTCCACACACAGCCCCGAATTCACCACCCTGGAATGCTACGAAGCCTGGGCGGATCAGTTCGTCATGGCCGAGCGCATGAAGGAAATTATCCTCAACGTGGCGGACGTCGTTGGGACACGCACCATCCAAACGGATGCAGGCGAAATCAACCTCGACGGCGAATGGGCCTGGGTCTCGGTTTACCCGGGTATTTCCGAAGCTGTGGGTGTGGAAATTACTCCGGACACTACGGTGGAGGAACTGCTGGCAATTGCTGCCAAGCATGACGTCAAGGTGGACCCCAAGTGGGACGCCGAGAAGATTGTGGTTGAGCTGTTCGGTGAGATTGTGGAACCCACCCTGCTGAACCCGACCTTTGTTTATGACTACCCGCCCTCGGCCCAGCCGCTTGCCCGGCCACATCGTGAAGACGGGCGCCTCATTGAGGCTTGGGACCTGATCATCGGCGGCATGGAGCGCGGTACAGCCTTCTCTGAACTCATTGATCCCGTCATCCAGCGTGAACGCCTGACGGAGCAGTCACGCCGCTCCGCCGCTGGTGATGAGGAAGCGATGCAACTGGACGAGGACTTCCTCCGCGCCCTCGAATACGGCGCGCCGCCCATGGGCGGCATCGGGCTCGGCATTGACCGTTTGGTCATGTTGTTCACCGGGGCCGGAATTCGCGAAACCATTCTGTTCCCCTTGCTGAAGCCTGAAGGACACTGATCATGGAGTACATCGCAGTCCTAGCGCCGTCCATCGTTGTAGGTTTGATCTTCTGGTTTGCCATGAAGTCGATCTTCAATGCAGACAAATCCGAGCGTCAGGCAGAAGCGCGTGCCCAGGCCGAAGCGAATTCAAAAAATGCCGGCCCGGCATCTGAAGGTCCAGCCACTAAATAGGCTCCTAAATGGGTTCCACTTTCACAGGAATCCAATTGTGCTTTGACGTGCGTGCTTGCCGTGAACGATAATCGACAAAGGAACCCGGGGAATTTCTGATTATCCATCCCTCCAAAAGAGAGGCAACTCATGGCACAGAAAGTAAAAATCATCCTCGTCGATGACCTGGATGAAGGGGCTGCGGACGAAACTGTCCGCTTCGGCCTGGACGGTGTGAGCTACGAAATGGACCTGTCCACAGCAAACGCATCATCGCTGCGGAAAGCCCTGGAACCGTTTGTCGCAAAGGCCCGGAAGACCTCTTCCGGCCGCGGGACGCGGGGTCGCGCTACTCCGGCCCGCAACCAGGATTCCGCACAGATCCGGCAGTGGGCCCGGGATAACGGTTACACGGTCAACAGCCGCGGACGTATTCAGGCTGAAATTCAGGAAGCCTACCAAAAGGCCAATTCCTGATTCACCGCTTCAATGCCCCGGCAGTCACTGCCGGGGCATTGGTTGTTTAAGGAGCCGGATTTGTAGGGCGGCACCATGGCCTGACGGCGAAATATGCCGTGAATCTTCCCGGTGCTGGTCGCCCGCTTGCCGGTGCTATTGGGGGAGCGGGAAAGCACCCCTCTTACGCCGCCGCGGATTAATCCCGGGCGGCCCGGCGGCAGGTTGCCCGGGCCGGCAGGCAGGATGTCACCGTCGCCCGCCGCGGTCAAGGGGAAGTGTCCGATTTATTCCTCCGCGGCGTCATGTTTCCCCTGTGGCGAACACGCTCCAAAAGTGTTGCTCCGGCACGTAGCATCAAAGTACGTCGTAGCTAGGAGTGTGGCGAAATGTTTGAGAGATTTACGGACCGTGCCCGTCGCGTGGTCGTCCTTGCCCAAGAAGAGGCACGGATGCTCAACCACAATTACATCGGTACCGAGCACATCCTCTTGGGTCTGATCCACGAGGGTGAAGGCGTTGCTGCCAAGGCGCTCGAGTCCCTGAGCATTTCGCTCGATGGCGTTCGCGAGCAAGTACAGGAGATCATCGGCCAGGGCCAGCAAGCCCCGTCCGGTCACATCCCCTTTACGCCGCGTGCCAAGAAGGTGCTTGAGCTTTCCCTCCGTGAAGCACTGCAGCTCGGCCACAACTACATCGGTACTGAGCACATCCTGCTCGGCCTCATTCGCGAAGGCGAAGGTGTGGCCGCACAGGTGCTGGTGAAGCTTGGTGCAGACCTGAACCGGGTCCGCCAGCAGGTCATCCAGCTGCTCTCCGGGTACCAGGGCAAGGAGACCGCAGGCAGCGGCTCCGGCCAGGGCCAGCCGGAAGGTACCCCTGCCGGTTCGGTGGTGCTTGACCAGTTCGGACGCAACCTCACGCAGGCTGCCCGCGAAAACAAGCTCGATCCTGTGATCGGCCGCGAGCAGGAGATGGAACGCGTCATGCAGGTCCTCTCCCGCCGCACCAAGAACAACCCGGTGCTGATTGGTGAGCCCGGCGTTGGTAAGACTGCCGTCGTCGAAGGCCTCGCCCAGGCGATCGTCCGCGGGGATGTCCCGGAGACCATCAAGGACAAGCAGCTGTACACGCTTGACCTCGGTTCCCTGGTTGCAGGCTCCCGCTACCGCGGTGACTTCGAAGAGCGCCTGAAGAAGGTCCTCAAGGAAATCCGCACCCGCGGCGACATCATCCTCTTCATTGACGAGATCCACACCCTCGTCGGTGCAGGTGCTGCCGAAGGCGCCATTGATGCTGCGTCCATCCTGAAGCCGATGCTCGCCCGTGGTGAACTCCAGACGATCGGTGCCACCACCCTTGACGAGTACCGCAAGCACATCGAAAAGGACGCCGCGCTTGAGCGCCGCTTCCAGCCGATCCAGGTCAAGGAACCCTCGGTTGCGCACGCGATCGAGATCCTCAAGGGACTTCGCGATCGTTACGAGGCACACCACCGCGTGACGATTACCGACGGCGCCCTCGCCTCAGCGGCTCAGCTGGCCGAACGCTACATCTCGGACCGCTTCCTGCCGGACAAGGCGATCGACCTCATCGATGAAGCCGGCGCACGCCTGCGCATCCGCCGCATGACGGCTCCGCCGGAGCTCAAGGCCATGGACGAGCGCATTGCCGATGTGAAGATGGAGAAGGAATCCGCCATCGACTCCCAGGACTTTGAGGGTGCGGCCTCGCTGCGCGACAAGGAGCAGAAGCTCATTGCCGAACGCGCTGAGAAGGAGCGCACCTGGAAGTCCGGCGGGATGGACGACATCTCCGAGGTTGACGAGGACCTGATCGCGGAAGTTCTGGCGAACTCCACGGGTATCCCGGTCTTCAAGCTCACCGAGGAAGAGTCCTCGCGCCTGCTCAAGATGGAAGACGAACTGCACAAGCGCGTCGTCGGCCAGGACGAGGCCATCAAGGCACTGTCCCAGGCCATCCGCCGCACCCGTGCAGGCCTGAAGGATCCCAAGCGCCCCGGTGGCTCGTTCATCTTTGCCGGCCCCACGGGCGTCGGTAAGACCGAACTCGCCAAGGCCCTTGCCGAGTTCCTGTTCGGTGAAGAGGACGCACTCATCACGCTGGACATGTCCGAGTACTCCGAGAAGCACACGGTTTCGCGTCTCTTCGGTGCACCTCCGGGCTACGTCGGCTACGAAGAAGGCGGCCAGTTGACGGAGAAGGTCCGTCGTCGTCCGTTCTCCGTGGTTCTGTTCGACGAAGTGGAGAAGGCCCACGCCGATCTCTTCAACTCGCTGCTGCAGATTCTGGAAGACGGCCGCCTGACCGACTCCCAGGGCCGCGTGGTGGACTTCAAGAACACCGTGATCATCATGACCACCAACCTTGGTACCCGCGATATCTCCAAGAGCGTGGCGACGGGCTTCCAGTCCGGCACGGACACCCAGACCGGTTACAACCGGATGCGGGCACGGGTTACCGAAGAGCTCAAGCAGCACTTCCGCCCCGAGTTCCTCAACCGTGTTGACGACGTCGTGGTGTTCCCGCAGCTGACGCAGGACGAGATCATCGAGATCGTGGACCTGTTCGTGAACCGCCTGGAGCGCCGCCTCAAGGACAAGGACATGGGCATCGAGCTCACCCCCGCTGCCAAGGTTCTCCTGGCCACGCGTGGTTACGATCCCGCTATGGGTGCCCGGCCGCTGCGCCGCACCATCCAGCGCGAGATCGAGGACCAGCTGTCCGAGAAGATCCTGTTCGGCGAGATCCACGCCGGCGACATCGTAGTGGTGGACGTTGACGGCGAAGGTGACGACGCCAAGTTCACGTTCGAAGGCAACGCCAAGCCGCGTATCCCGGAGATCGCTCCGACCGCGTAAGGCCAACGCTTTATCCCAGAAGCCCCACCCGCTCCGCAAGGAGTTGGTGGGGCTTTTGTGTTGCGCGGGCCAAGGAAAGGTGGCGCACTAGTCCGGGACGCCTGCTCCGGCCAGGTAGTTGGCCACGATGCCGGCGAATTGTTCGTCGGAGTGGCCGGAGTGTGCCTGTCCAGCCATCGCCGCCGCCAAATGCGGGTAGTCGCCGCTGTGAAGGGCTTCGACGAGGTAGGGAACGCGGCCGGCAGCGGCGCCGTCGACTGCTCCGGAGCCGGGTGCGGAAGCCAGTTCGTTTTGTACGAATGCTGACGTGATAGCTGACAGCATGGCCACGGTTTGCAGCTTCGCCGGACCTGGAAGGTCCACCGTTGACAGGGCGGATACGGCAGCTTCGAGGTATCGGAGTGAATTGGGGCCCATTGACGGGCGGGTCAACAGCAAGGGGGCCAGCCAGGGGTGTCGGTGCATGATGTCCCTTCCCTGGTGGGCAAGGTTCAGAAGTTTCTCCCGTGGGTGCTCGCCTCCGGCCTCAAGGTGGTACTCGCCGGCGACTGTATCCATCATCAGTTCCACAAGTTCGTCGTGGGATTTCACGTAGCGGTAAAGGGAGGCGGCGCCGGCACCTATGCTGGCGGCTACCCTTCGAATGGACACCGCAGGGAGGCCTTCGTCGTCCGCGATGCGGAGGGCCGCCGTCGCAATTCCGTTGCGGGAATGTTCGGGTTTGGGCCCGACGGTTGCACGCTCGGGGCGCCGCCAGACGTCCGTGGGATCGTGAGCAGCCAATCCAGTACCGCCCTTTCATCCTGTTGAAGTGATTTGGTCCTGTTCCCATTCCACTATATTCTTAATTGCGAACGGTGATCGCAATTAGCGAAGGTGAGGAACGGCATGCGGGTACTTATGGTGACTCCCGGAACGCGCGGGGATGTGGCGCCCATGGCTGGTCTCGGGCATCGCTTACAGGGGCTGGGCTACGAGGTTGCCATTGCGGCCAATCCTGCCTATGCCCCCCTGGTTGTTGAGTCCGGATGCGAGTTCAGGCCGCTGCCGGGGGACCTGGTGGAACTCATCAAGCAGCCTGCCCCTGGCGCAAAGGCAGCACCCGGAGGCGTGCTGACGTTCTGGCGGAAGCTTGGCGAGTATATGGACAACGCGGCCAAGGGAACCTTGGCTGCCGCCGAGGCCGGAGCCGATGTGATCATGGCCAACTCGGTGGCACCCTATGCCTATGACATTGCTGAGGCCTTTGGCATCCCGGCCATTGGCGCCCATTTACAGCCAACGGAACCGAGTGCGGCTTATCCGCCCGTGCTGATGAATTCGGCTCGAAGCCTGGGTGCGCTGGGGAACAGGATCATTGGCGAGCGGGCGGCTGCGGGGCCGGCGCCGTACGATGCTCCCAGTGCCCGCCTTCGCAAGCAGCTGGGCCTGCGCAAGGAAAGCCGGGCAGCGGGCGAGCGTCGTCGGAGGAAGGCCCGGGCAACCATTCTTCACGGCATTAGTCCCACCGTTCTGCCGCGGCCCGCGGATTGGCATGCGGGATTGGTGATGGCCGGCTATTGGTGGCCTCCGGAGCATTCAGGCTGGCAGCCCTCCGCGGACCTGGTGGACTTTCTCGCAGACGGTCCAGCGCCCGTCTTCGTTGGTTTCGGCAGCAGCGCGCACCTTGACCCCGGCTTCATCCTCGAGGCCACGCGTCGCGCCGGAGTTCGGGCCGTTGTGCAGGGCGCGGAGGGCGTGTTGGGCGATGATGCCATGGGTGTTGGGAGTGTCCCGCACGAGTGGCTGTTCCCCCGCATGGCTGCTGTTGTTCACCATGCCGGCGCCGGAACCACTGCCGCCGGCTTGCGTGCGGGCGTGCCGTCGGTAGGTGTCCCCGTGTATACGGACCAGCCCCTCTGGGCCTCGCGGATCGCAACCCTGGGCGCCGGTCCCCAACCGCTTCCGTACAAGAAGCTGACTCCGGAGCGCCTTGGTGACGCCATTTCGAAAGCCGTGGCAACGCCGTCGTACGCGCAGCAAGCGCGGGTCCTGGCGGCCGCCATCGCGAAGGAAGACGGGACTGTGCCGGTGGTCGAGGCTCTGCGGACTCTCCCATCCAAGTAGCAGTACAGCGCGTTTAGAGCGCTCATAACGCGCTGTACTGCGACCTAGTTGGGTGCGGGATATGTGAAAGTACTGTTTCACTGTGAGTGAACCACCCTGTGATCGGGAGCACAATGCGTGTTGAATCGGATCATGGACTCTGCTGACACTCACACCCCGGGCGAGCAGCCCGAAACTCCCTTCCACCACATGGACCACTACCTCGCCATCCCGCGGGTCAGCGGCCTTACCCTCAGTCCCGATGGCAAGCGCTTGGTCACCACCGTTTCGACGCTGAACGGCAAGGGAACCGAGTTCGCTTCAGCCCTCTGGGAGATCGATCCCACCGGCCAGAAGCACGCACGCCGTATCACCCGCAGTTCCAAGGGTGAGGCGGGCGCGGCGTTCGCGGCAAACGGCGACCTCTACTTCACCTCGGCGCGCCCGGATCCGGAGAGCCCGGACGCTGACCCGGTGAACGCCCTCTGGCTCCTCCCTGCCGACGGTGGAGAAGCCCGCGTGGTGCACTCGCGCTCGGGAGGCATCAGTTCCGTCATGGCCGCGAAGGATGCGGACGCCACGTTCGTCAGCGCCGAGGTCCTGGCGGGATCCACCGACGAGGACAACGACGACGAGCGCCGAAAGGCCCGCAAGGACAACAAGGTCTCCGCCATCCTGCACAGCGGCTACCCGGTCCGCTACTGGGATGCCGACCTCGGCCCCGCGGAGCCGCGGATCTTTGCCGTCGAGGAGGGTGACGGGCCGGAACCCGGCAAACCGTCAACGGTGGACGCCGCAGCTCCGCTCAAGCTCCGCAACCTGACAGTCGGTGCAGGCGGTTCTCTGCGTGAGTCAAAAACAGTGGTGAGCCCGGACGGGAAGACCATTTACACCAGCATGACCAAGGCGCTCGCCAAGGCCGACAGCCGCGAGGTGCTGGCCGCCATCGACGTCGCCACCGGGAATGTCAAGGTGCTGCTGGACCACGAAGGCATGAGCTATTTCCCGGGACCCGTCAGCCCGGACAACGGCACGCTCGTGGTAGAAAGTGAAAGCGACACCACGCCCACGCAGGCGCCCCAGGTGAAGCTGCACCTGCTCAACGTCAGCGGCGGCGAAACCACGGACCTCGAGCCGCTGGCGCACCACTGGGATCGCTGGGCCACCGTCCTTGCCTGGCTTCCGGATGGCAGCGCCGTCCTGGCCAAAGCGGACGACGACGGCGCGTCGCCGGTTTTCCGGATCAACGTCGCTGACGGTGGGGTCACCCGGGTGACGCAGGACGCTTCCGCCTATTCCGACGTCGTGATTTCTCCCGACGGGACTGCGGCGTTTGCCCTGCGGAGCTCGTACGAATTCCCCGCCGAAGCGGTCCGGATCGACATCGCCACTGGAGAAGTGACCAGACTGCAGGCACCCGCCGAGCGGCCCGTCTACAAGGGACATCTGGAGCGCGTGGAAACGACGGCGGACGACGGTTCACGAGTGCCCGCCTACCTTGCGCTCCCCGAAGGGGCCTCCGGCGACAACCCCGCGCCGCTCCTGCTGTGGATCCACGGCGGCCCGCTGGGTTCGTGGAACGCCTGGACGTGGCGCTGGAACCCCTGGCTGCTCGTCGCCAAGGGTTACGCCGTGCTGCTGCCCGACCCCGCGCTCTCCACAGGCTACGGCCAGGAATTCATCCAGCGCGGCTGGGGCGAGTGGGGCAAGAAGCCCTTCACCGACCTCATGGCCATCACCGACGCGGTGGTGGGGCGCCCGGACATTGACGAGTCTCGGACGGCTGCGATGGGGGGATCGTTCGGCGGCTACATGGCCAACTGGGTGGCCGGCCAAACAGACCGGTTCAAAGCCATTGTTACCCACGCCAGTTTGTGGGCGCTGGACCAGTTCGGCCCCACCACTGACGCCGCCCAGTACTGGCTGAAGGAAATGACCGTGGAAATGGCCATGGAGAACTCGCCGCACCTGAACGTCGGCAACATCAAAACACCCATGCTGGTAATCCATGGCGACAAGGACTACCGGGTTCCGATCGGCGAGGGTCTGCGTCTTTGGTACGAACTCCTGTCCTCCTCGCAATTGCCCGCTGACGACAACGGCCAGAGCCCGCACCGCTTCCTCTACTTCCCCGACGAAAACCACTGGGTGCTCCAGCCGCAGCACGCGAAGATCTGGTACGGAGTGGTGGAGCACTTCCTGGCGAAGCAGGTGCTGGGCGAAGACGTTGCTTTGCCGGAGGAGTTGGGGGTCTAGGCGATTCGTTCGCCGGCGGACATCCGGCGGATCCCGGCGGCGTAGGCGTCGAGGACGTCGAAGATGCCCCGGTGCTGCCATACCCGATGACGGCCGCGGCCTGACACCTCGACGAGTACGCCAAGGTCTGTGAGGGAGTCCAGTGCACGAAGCGCCGCCATCTCACCCAGCCCAAGCTCGGTGGTGAGGTATTTCGTGTTCATCGCGGGCTGGCCGATGAGAGCCGGCAGCACCTTCCACGCTGCGGCGTCCGCGCGCAAGCGTGACATCTTGATGCGGGACGACTCGAGTTGCGCAACGAGGTCATCGACGAGCTTTGATCCGGTGGTCGCGGCGATCCGGCTGGCCCGGGCGAACTCCCGGACGATCGGGCCCGCATCGCCATCACGGAACGAGCCCAGCGCTGCGAAGTAGCGCTGGGTGTCGACAAGAAAACCCGCTGAGATCGGCACCGCAGTCGAGCCAACGAGTCCCTTGTTGCGGAGGATCGATTGCGCCAGTGCACGCCCAGTCCTGCCATTCCCGTCGGGGAATGGGTGGATCGTTTCGAACTGGGCGTGGCTGACAGCGACCTGGACCAGCACCGAAATATCCTGGCGGCTGATGAATTTGACCAGGTCATCGATCGCTCCGTGGATGCGGTCATGGTGCGGGGCAACGAAGTCGATAGTCCTCGGGCCGGCCTCACCGGGACCCACCCACACCTGCCCGACGCGGAAATGGCCAGCTTCGGCTGGGTCGAAGCCAGGCTGTTGGAGCATGAGCGCCTTGTGCATCGCGAGAATGGACCTCCCGCTGATGTCGTCAGCGAGCCGGAGGGCCGCCTCCATGGCGCGGACGTTGCCTATGACGGTGAGTGCGTTGGCTTTGTCGCCMTCGCCGATCTCGGCGAGGGCTAGTTGCTTCGCGGATGTCGTCAGTTGTTCGATTTGCGAGCTGGAGGCCGACTCGGTGCGAAGCAGGATAGCCGTCATCGGTCCGAGGGCAGGATTGTTAGTGCCAAGTGTGTGCTGGGCGTGCTTGTCGAATTCGACCAACTGACGGGTGGCATCTTCGACGTCGGCGGAATCCTCGCCGGAGATGTGGGGGGCCCAGCCCGCGATCGACGCCGTGACGGCCGCCTCGTAGGGGCCGGTCTGCCGCGCCACTTCGGCACGCGAATACATCTCCGGCGCGCGTGGCTGCCAATCGAAGGTCTCGAATGAGACCGGGTCGACCGGGATGCGCACGGTGGCAGGTGTTGGCATTCGATAACTTTACCAACACTTAGTCGAAGAAGTGTTGGTAACTATCCGGTCCCTCCCATCTAAACTTTCGCCGAACCGTGGGCCGGGGGCTGTATTACCAACAGATGGGCCCTGAAATGTTGGGAAGTTCCGCCTGCAGGAGGAGTCAATGGGCTGCGCATCTACTCCTCGCTAGGATGGGGGAGTGAATTCGACCTTCAGCCTCCGTCCTGCCCGCACCAGCGATGTAGCGGCGATCAAGAGACTGGTGGCGCCCTTGGCGGAGGAGCGGATCCTCATGGCCAAGGAGACCGTGGCTTATTACGAGAGCCTGCAGGAATTCCGGATCGCCGAGTCTGACGGCGGGGAAGTCATTGGCTGCGGCGCGCTCCACGTGATGTGGGAGGACCTGGCCGAGATCCGCACTCTTGCGGCTGCTGATTCCTGGCGGGGGCGGGGCGTGGGGCATGTCCTGGTGGAGAATCTCCTTGAGGAAGCGCGCGCGCTTGGTGTGAGCCGCGTATTCTGCCTGACGTTCGAGGTGGACTTCTTTAAGCGCCACGGGTTTGAAGTCATGGCCGACCAATCGGCCGTGGATCCCCAGGTGTACTCCGAGCTGCTGCGCTCACATGACGAAGGCGTGGCCGAGTTCCTGGACCTGGCTCGGGTGAAGCCGAACACCTTGGGCAATACCCGCATGATCAAGCAGCTCTAGGCCTGCTTCCCCTTCTCCCCGCGCCGCGGTCCTGCAGGAAAATGGCGCGTCTTTCAAGCGCGCCCGATTATGAGTGATTTAAACCTCTTTCCTTATCTAAAATTGATGGATAAACTGATCAAGGCTTGCTGGGGAAGCTTCCACCACATCGGTCAATTGAGAGAAGATCATGCAGTCCCACGCGTCCCTTTCAGATGTTTCAGAACTCCAACTCAGCGTGCGCGGTCCAGTGTTCACGCCTGCCGATCCCGGCTTCGCCGCTGAAGTAGCGGCCTTCAATTTATCCACACAGCACCAGCCCGATCTCGCCTTCGGAGCCCTCGACGCAGAGGACGTCTCGGCGGCGATACGCTGGGCAGCGGAACGCGGTGTGCCCGTGTCCGTCCAGTCAACCGGGCACGGTGCCACCAATGCGATCGAGGGTGGCTTGCTGATCAGCACCCGACGAATGCTCGAGCTCAGTATTGATCCCCTGGAGAAGACAGCCCGCGTGGGTGCGGGTGTCCGTTGGAAGGCCGTGGTGGATCTCGCCGGGACCTTCGGCCTCATGGGGCTCTGCGGTTCAACCACTGATGTTGGCGTGGTGGGTTACACGCTGGGCGGTGGGCTGCCGATCCTGGGCCGCAAATACGGATTCGCTTCTGACCACGTGATTGCCTTTGAAATCGTCACGGCGGATGGAACCCTGCGAAGGGTAACCAAGGACGAGAATTCGGAGTTGTTCTTCCTCCTGCGCGGCGGCAAGGGCAATCTGGGAATCGTCACGGCCATGGAGTTCCACCTGTTCCCGGGCTCCGACCTCTACGCCGGCGGAATCTACTTTGACGGGGAGCATGCTCCTGAAGTCCTGCAGGCGTTCAGGGGTTGGGCGCCTGCCCTGCCTCTGGAGGCCTCGGCGTCACTTGCCTTCCTGCGGCTGCCGGATATGGAGATGGTGCCGGAACCTCTGCGCGGAAAGTTTGTGATCCACCTCCGTTATGCCTACCAGGGTGATCTGGCGGCGGCGGCAGAACTCGTGGAGCCGATGCGCCGGAGTGCACCGTTCATGATGGATGCCACTGGTCCGCTTGACGCCACTGCCTTCGACTCCATCCACCAGGACCCGGACCAACCAGTTCCTGTGCTGGAACACGGGTTCCTGTTGGACAGGCTGGATACCTCGGAAGCCGAAACGCTTCTGCGGCACTTTGGTCCCGGCGTCGAAAGTCCCGTGCTGCTGGCCGAACTCCGGTTGCTCGGCGGTGCTTTGGCCAAGAGCGCAGATGGTGACGACATTGTGGGTGGTCGCGATGCTGCATTCAGCTTCTTCATGGGTGCCATTGCCGTCCCGCCGATGGTTTCGATGTTGCCGGCAGTTTTCGATGCCGTCCATGAAGACCTTCGCCCTGCAGCCAATGCCGGAACCTTCGTGAACCTCCATGGCCACTTTGTGGATGCCGAAGACCGGGAACGGCCATGGCGGGCAACGGCGTTGGAACGGCTCCGGAAGGCGAAGGCTGAGTTGGACCCGCAGAACATGTTCAGCTTCGGGCATGTGGTGGGGCTCCCGGTCATTGACCAGACGGTGCTGCTTGAAGACGTTGTGTCAGCCGGCGGCGACGCCGTGCTGAACAACTAGGGGCTGAGGGCGATGAACAACCGCGTCACGTTCCCCGACTTCTCCGCCTTCCAGATCGACATCCCGCACGGATCATGGCCGCACGAAGCGCCATGGTCCGGGGACAGGCATTCGGACCCGGACCTGTACTCGGCCTTCTGGCCCGAGTTCCATGCCAGGCAGGAATCCGAGGCGGTGACAGCACCGCCGTCTGAGCAGTAGCAGGCCCGCGGGGCAGGGCGGAAGGGGCAGCTCCCAGAAGCTGCCCCTTCCCGCTGCTCACCCGCCGCTCTGTGGCCCTCAGGGGTGCCCAGCCGGTGTTACAGGGCTTCGGGAAGTCCCCAGAATGCGTCTTCCGCTGCTCCGTCCGCTGAGAAGAGCCGCACTTCGGTGATCTTTCCGTTGCTCACTGTCAGCAGATCCGTCCCGGCCATGTCCATCGAAGCGTCGGTGCGTTTGCCCGAGAAGTGAACGGGAACGGCTACCAGTTGGCCATTGACCATGGGGTTGCCGGTGACGGTGAGCTGGAAGGTTCCCTCGCTGGCCTGCATCATTCCACCGACCAGGGCGCCTACCGCGTCGATTCCTGCATGGTCGCCGGAAAAGCGGTTGGAGCCAGGCTGGTGCCACACCACATCCGGGTTGAACAAGGCCATTGCCGCGGAAACGTCGCCGCGGCCGAGTGCATCGAAGTACGAGGCGGCTACGGCCGCTGGTTCCTGGTGGTTCATGATTTCTCCTTTGGGCTGGGGTTACTCAATCATGGTTACATTCGGTAACCTGTTACATCAACGTAACTAAAGGATGGTGCCGAGGAGTTTGATGAGAATGAACGCGCCGGCCTGGAACGTCATGGTGTCCACGTGCCCCTCCCGAACGTCCCTGGCGAAGATCGCCAACAAATGGACCGCAATGATCGTGATTGCACTGAGTGACGGTCCCTTACGGTTTGGCGGGCTGCGGGAAGCCGTGGATGGCATTAGTGGAAAGGTCCTCGCGGATACCTTGCGGGACCTGGAGAGGGACGGAATCGTGAGCCGCACGGCCTATGACCAGATGCCTCCCCGCGTGGAGTACGAGCTGACCCCTCTGGGTGGCACGCTCCGCGAACCCCTCACGGCCCTGGGGCGCTGGGCAGAACAGCACATCGAGGACGTGATGTCTGCGCGGGACGCCTATGACGACCGTCCAACGCCGGGGGCGCTGACCTAGGGTACGAGCGTGGGTTGGGCGTCGAAGCGGCGTCGATAGTCCGTGGGCGTGGTGGAAAAGGCCCGGGCAAAGTTCTGCCGGAGGGTCACTGCGCTGCCAAAGCCGCATTCGGCTGCCACCTGGTCTATGGACAGGCTGGAGCTTTCCAAGAGGTGCCTGGCTGCATCCAGCCGCTGGGAACGCACCCACGCTGAGGGTGTGGCGCCCGTAGAGGACCTGAAGGCGCGAATGAACGTTCGGCGACTCATGTGGGCCTGGTTGGCCAGCGTCTCGATGGACAGATCCTCGCCCAGATGCCCAAGGGCCCACTCGAGCAAACGTGCCATGGGGTCTTCCGAGGAACGTGGCGGCAGGGGGTGCTCAATGTACTGCGCCTGCCCGCCCTCGCGGTGCGGAGCGATGACCAGGCTGCGGGCCACCTGGTTGGCTGCTGCGGATCCCAGGCGGGTCCTGACCAGGTGCAGGCAGGCGTCCAGCCCGGAGGCGGTCCCAGCCGAGGTCAGTACGTCGCCGTGATCGATGTACAGCACCGTCTGATCCAGGAAGACGTCCGGGTGGCGTGCTGAGAGCGAACTGAAGGCCGCCCAATGGGTGACGGCGGACCGTCCGCCCAGCAGGCCGGCATCGGCAACAGGGATGGTGCCCAGGCAGAGGCCAAGTATGATGACGCCGCGCTGATGTGCCTGTTGAAGTACGTTGCGGAGCTGCTCGCTGGGCTCGCGGCCGTCATCAAACCATGAGGGCACCACGATGACGTCGGCTTCGGCCGCCGATTCGGGGCCAAGGATTTCTCCCAACTGATAGCCCTCCGCAGTGCGGATGTGGCCCGCCTGATCCGCGAAAAGCAGGGTGGTCCACTCGGCGAGCCCTTGGCGCGAGACCTCGTCGAAGACCATTTGGGGGACAGCAAGGTGGAACATCGTGACGTCGTGGAAGGCATACACCGCGATGCGCACAAGGTCCCCTTTCCGGTTTGGCCTGAATCAATCGTACAAGGGCATTCATGCCACTGGTGGACGCTTCCGAAGGCGCCGATGATGGAATGGTGCCGCAAACCTGCCTGGGCATTCCACTTCACCGAAAGAGAGCACCATGAGCATTCCCCGCCGCGCCCTTGTCCTGGTCGACGTCCAGCAGCAGTACTTCAGCGGACCCCTCGAGATCCAGTTCCCGCCGCACCAGGAATCCATTGGGATGATAGGCAAGGCCATTGACGCCGCGACGGCCGCCGGCATCCCGGTTGCTGCCATCCAGCACAGCGCTGGAGAAGGTGCGCCGGTTTTCGCGCCGGGAACCGCGGAGTACGACCTCCACCCTGACGTCGAGGCCCGACGAAGGGACTCCTGGAAGGACGTCGTCAAGGAGTACGGCTCGGTTTATGCCGGGACGGACCTGACCGAATGGCTGCGGGAGCACGACGTCGACACCGTCACCTTGGTGGGGTACATGACCAACAACTGCATCCTGGCCTCAGCCGTGGAAGCCGAATTTATTGGTTTCAGCACCGAAGTCCTCTCCGATGCGACCGGCGCCATCAACCTGGCCAATGCCGCAGGATTCGCTGATGCGGAAACAGTCCACACCACCCTGATGGCGTTGCTGAACTCGAACTGGGCGGCAGTCAGCAGCACTGACGCCTGGGTGGATGCCCTGAAGGCGGGCAGCGCCCTGGAGAAGAGCGATCTGGGCAGTTCGGCAGTGGCCGGAGCCCTGCGCTGACCGGAGACCTCTCCGGATCAAGGGAGCCCAGGGCCTACCGTGGGCCGGGCCGCCGGTAGTAGGGTCAGAGCACCAGCCGCAGCACGCCCAGGAGCATCCCATGAAAAAGCTCATTAATGATCCACGCGCAGTGGTGGACGAGTCCGTAGAAGGGTTCGGCATGGCCCATGCCGACATTGTGGACGTCCATCCCGAGCCCAAATATGTCATCCGAAAGGGCGCTCCGGTGGCGGGCAAGGTTGCCTTGGTCTCCGGCGGAGGCAGCGGTCACGAGCCCCTGCACGCAGGTTTTGTGGGACTCGGCATGCTCGACGCCGCTGTGCCCGGCGCCGTCTTCACCTCGCCAACACCTGACCAGATTATTCCGGCGACCGTCGCGGTGGACTCAGGCGCCGGCGTCGTTCATATCGTGAAGAACTACACCGGCGACGTCCTGAACTTTGAAACCGCCGCCGAGATGGCGCAGGCCGAAGGCGTGCACGTGCGTTCGGTCCTGGTGAACGACGACGTCGCGGTGGAGGATTCGCTGTACACGGCGGGCCGGCGTGGGGTGGGCGGAACGGTCCTGGTGGAAAAGATCGCAGGGGCGTCGGCTCAGCGTGGCGACGACCTTGACACCGTCACGGCCATCGCCGAGCGGGTGGCGGCCAACGTACGGACCATGGGCGTGGCTCTGTCCGGCTGCACTGTGCCGCACGCAGGCACGCCGAGCTTCGAGCTGGAAGACAACGAGATCGAGATCGGTATAGGCATTCACGGCGAACCGGGCCGGCACAAGATCGCCATGGAGCCAGCCGATGCCATCACCGACCGCCTGCTGGAGCCTGTGCTGGAGGATCTTGCCCTGGCGTCCGGGGACAAAGTGTTGCTGTTCGTGAACGGCATGGGCGGAACCCCGCAAAGCGAGCTCTACATCGTCTACCGGCGTGCAGCCCAGGTCCTGGCCGAACGTGGTGCCACCGTCGAGCGCTCGCTGGTGGGCAACTACGTGACATCCCTGGAGATGCAGGGCTGTTCGGTCTCGGTCCTGCGCCTCGATGACGAGATGACACGGCTATGGGATGCTCCCGTCCACACTGCAGCCTTGCGCTGGGGAGCCTGAAGATGGGGTTGACCGTTGACTGGGCCACGGACTGGTTGAAACTTTCCGCCAAAGCCATGGAAGAGCACCGCATGGAACTGATCGAACTGGATCGGCCGATCGGCGACTCCGACCACGGCGAAAACATGGACCGCGGGTTCCAGGCCGTCCTCCAGAAACTCGACGAGGCGCCACCGGCAACTCCCGGAGCCGCGCTCAAGGCCGCCGCGATGGCCCTCATGTCCAAGGTGGGAGGCGCTGCCGGGCCGCTGTACGGGACGGCATACCTGCGGGCAGCTGCCTCGCTGGGCGATGCCGCCGAGATCGACGCCGAGACTCTGGCGGCTGCTCTGGCCGCCGCTCGTGATGGCGTGGTGGCGCGCGGCAAGGCCGAGCTTGGGGACAAGACCATGATCGACGCGTGGACACCCGCAGTGGAGGCTGCCCGCAAGGCAGCCGACGGTGGCGCAGATCCGGTGGGCGTCCTGGAGGCGGCTGCCGAAGCGGCTGAGACCGGGGCGATGGCAACGGATCCCTTGGTGGCGCGTAAAGGGCGGGCCAGCTACCTGGGGGAGCGCAGTGCCGGGCACCGGGACCCCGGGGCGGCCTCAACGGCGCTGCTTCTCCGTGCGGCCGCCGCGGCTGCTGCCGGCTCCACCGGCGACACAGGAACAGACGCCGTATGACGGTTGGGATCGTGGTGGTTTCGCACAGCAGCAAGATTGCCGAGGGGGCGGTGGAACTCGCTTCGCAGATGGCGCCCGACGTCGAATTGGTCGCCGCCGGGGGCACCGACGACGATCGGATCGGAACCAGCCTGGAGAAGGTGCTGGCCGCCGTCGAGCAGTCCCTGGTTGATTCCGGTGGTGACGGCGTGGTGGTCATGACCGATCTGGGCTCGGCCGTCATGACGGCTGAGTCCGCCATGGAGTTTGCGAGCGACCCTGATGCGGTGCTCCTCGCGGACGCCCCCTTGGTTGAGGGGCTTGTGGCCGCAGCCGTGGCCGCCCAAGGAGGGGCCGGCGTCGCGGATGTCCGCAAGGCCGCGGAAGATGCGGGTTACCGGCCCGCGGAGCCGGCTGAAGCTGTCGGGGCCCCAGGTGCGGGCGAGCCGGACGCCAGCGGCGACTTCACCCTCATCAACCCCTTGGGCATGCACGCCCGGCCCGCCGCTAAGATCGCAGGCGGCCTGTCCGGGTTGGAGGCAGAGGTGACCGTCAACGGCGTCGATGGCATGTCCATCATGGCGCTCATGGCGCTCGCCGCCGGGCAAGGTTCCACGCTTCGTATCGAAGCCCGCGGCAAGGACGCACAGAGAGCTGTTGACTACGTCCGACGGTTGGTGGAAGAAGGGTTCGGGGAGCTCTAGTTCTAACGGATTTGCTTCCAAATATTGCTAAGTATGCTGATTAGTGATGTTGTAGAGGTACAGGTTCACTACAAGGAAGAGGTGCGAATCATGGGTGCTGACGACAAAATGGAGAACGCTGGCGAGAAGCTTGGTGGCAAGGCCAAGGAAGCTGCCGGAAAGCTGACGGACAACGAGCGTCTTGAAGCAGAAGGCAAGGGCGACCAGACCAAGGCCGACCTCAAAGGCGCCGGCGAGAAGCTGAAGGACGCCTTCAAGAAAGACTAGGTATCCGGACAGGGCCGCTGCGGTTGCAGCGGCCCTGCCTTGTTTTACGAGGCGATTGTTGTGTGGGGCGTCGTCCGTCGGCGCCAAACCTGATGGAGGATCTACGTGAACATACTGGTGAAAATTTTCGGCCTGGCAATTGGACTTGGCGCCGGCGCGCTGGCAAACAAGACGCTGGAAGGCCTCTGGGAGAAAAAGACCGGCAAGCCTGCCCCCAAGGACAGCACAGACCTCAATGACTCACTTCCGGGTGTGCTGGTCTTCGCGGTTGTCTCGGCCGGCGTCGCCGCCGTGGTTCACGTTCTCACCCAGCGGGGCACCAAGAGTGTCCTGGCCCGCATAAAGAAAACGGCTGACGAGGTCTAAAAACATGGCTATAGCTAAGTTCCCAAGTGTCGTCATCGATTGTCCCGACCCGGCCGTCCTGGCTGCCTTCTATGGCGAGCTCTTCGGCTGGGAAGTCGAGGACAAAGGCGACTGGTTCGATATCCGCCCCGGCGACGGCAGCAACTGCATCTCCTTCCAGCAAGTGGAGGTGTACCAGGCGCCGGTGTGGCCCGGGCAGACCATTCCGCAGCAAATGCACCTGGACATGGTGGTGGAAGACCTGGACAAGGGCGAAGAAGTTGCGCTCTCGTTGGGTGCCACCAAGGCCGAGCACCAGCCCGGTGAGACGTTCAGGGTGTTCCTTGATCCGGCCGGCCACCCGTTCTGTCTCTGCCTCAGCTAAGGCCTGGCCGCCGCTGGGCCTGAACCCTGCGGCGGCTCCCGGCCCTTAGCCTTGCTGCGCCGCCCATTCCTCGACGCGACGGTTGCTCTCTTCCTCGGAGAGGTCCTCGACGCGCGTCATGATGGACCAACGGACGCCGAACGGATCCCGGATGCTCGCATAGCGGTCACCTGATACGAAGGTGGTCAAAGGCTCCCGGATGGCGGCGCCGGCTTGCTCTGCTTTGCGGACCAGGCTGTCCGCGTCGGAGCAGTAGAGGCCCAGGGAATAGCAGTCGTCCTCGCCTGACGGCGCTTGGACCAAGTGATATTCGGGGTTGGGTTCGCCCAGCTGGAGGTGGCCGTTTCCAAAATCGAGTTCGGCGTGGACCACTACCCCGCCCATCTCGGTCTCGCCCACCACGCGGGCCCCGAACACGTCCCGGTAGAAGGCGATGGCCGCCTTGGCGTCCGGCACCGAGAGGAACGGCGTGAGGCTGGTGAGACCGTTGGGAATGCCGTGGGTGGTGTGCTCCCCGTGGGCGGCCGTGGTTGATTCTGTGCTTGTAGTATCTGTCATGGATACGACGCTACGTGCCTCCGGGTGCCGGGCGCTTGGAGATTCGCGACAGGTTCACGCCGATCCGGGGAGGGGCTTATGGAGGGTTCCTTCAAGGGCATTCTGTACCCCGCGCGCCTACCCACCTTCAACCGTGTTACCGCACCGGCATCAGTAGCGGACCTGGTGCAGTGGTTCTGGATCCCCGAGTGGGACATCGAAGCCGGCCGGACCTCCCGTCAACACCTCATCGCCTACCCTGCCTCCAACCTGGTGGTCCAGTCTGCGGATGTCGTCTTTTCCGGACCCACCACCCGCGCCGCACACCGCGACCTGACCGGCTCTGGCTGGGCCGTGGGCGCGCTGCTCCGCCCGGCGGCCGTGCCGTTGTTTACCGACGACCCCGGAACCTTGCGGGACAAGGAATCGGCAGTGGAACTGATGGAGTTGCACGCTGCGGTTTCGGACGCGATGGCCCCGGCTTGCGGCGCCACAGTGCCCCGCGGTGCCACAACGCCTCCAACCGACACAACGCACGACGACGGCACTCACCGAAGGCGGGCAGTGGAGGCCTTTGTTGCGTGGCTGGTTTCACTGGACGTAGTGCTCTCGGAGGAAGCCCTCCTCGCGAACCGGATGATGGATGTCATCGCTTCCGACCCTGAGGTGCTCTTGCTTGAGGATGCGGCCACTCGGTTGTCTGTCTCACCGCGAACGCTGCAGAGGTTGGCCAGGAAGTACATAGGACTCAGCCCCGCAGCACTCATACGTCGCCGGAGGCTTCAGGACGCCGCCGAGCGTACCCGGTCCGATCCAACAGCGGACCTTGCGGCGATCGCCGTCGAACTTGGCTATTCCGATCACGCGCACCTGACAAACGACTTCCAGAAGTATCTTGGCTTCACCCCGAGTACGTACCGGAGGTCAGCTGGGGAGTCTTGAGCGCCGAATGCTCGGACGCCGCGTCGGTGATTTCCGGCGTCGTGTCCTCCCCGCGGAAAGCCGCCAGCATGGCGTCGCGATCGAATTGTCCCTCCCACTTGGACACCACGAACGTCGCGACGCAGTTGCCCAGCAGGTTGACCACTACGCGCATGGAGTCCATCAATCGGTCTGCTCCCAGCAGCAGTGCAACTCCGGCTACCGGGAAGATTCCGAGCGCCCCGGCCGTCGCGGAGAGGGCAAGGAACGCGGACCCTGGAACGCCGGCCATCCCCTTTGAGGTGAGCATCAGGATGCCGAGCGCTGCCAGTTGCTGACCCAGGTCCAGATTGTGGCCAAAGGCCTGGGCAAGGAAAAGGAGGGAGATGGAAAGGTAAAGCGCGGCGCCGTCGAGATTGAACGAGTACCCGGTGGGCACCACCAGGCCTGTGGTTGCCCGGGAACAACCGGCATTGGTCAGCTTGGTCATGATGCGGGGGAGGACGGATTCCGTGGAGGCCGTGCCCAGGGCTAGCATGAATTCTTCGCGGGAGTACTTGATGAACTGCCACAGGGGAACGCGCGGGTAGACCCACGCCACCACAAACAGCAGGCCAATGAAGACCAGTGCTGAGCCGTAGCATGCAGCAACCAGGAGGGCGTAGGTGCTCAGTGAGCTGAGCCCGTACTGGCCGATGATGAAGGCCATGGCACCGAAGGCGCCAATCGGCGCAACCCGCATGACCCAGGACATGATTTTGAAGAAGAGCTCCAATGTCGTCTCCATGAGGTCGACAACGGGCTTGCACTTCTCGCGGCCCACCACCACAATTGCTGCGCCAAAGAAGATGGCGAAGCACAGAACCTGCAGCAGCGTGTTGGACGCAAAGGCTCCTACGACGCTGGTGGGGATGATGCCCAGCAGGAACTGACCTGCGTCTTTGGGTGGGGCGGTGGTGGTCTTGGCGTTCACTGCATCCTCAGACAAGGTCGCCGGGTCAATGTTCAGCCCTGCGCCCGGCTGCACAAGGTTTGCAACCACCAGCCCAAAGGCCAGCGCGAAGAGTGTGGCGCCGGTGAAGTAGATCAGCGCCTTCACGCCTACGCGGCCGACGGACTTGACGTCCCCCACCGCAGAGATACCCGTGACGATGACCAGGAAAATCAGCGGAGCGATGATCATTTTGATGAGCTGAATGAAGCCGTCGCCCAGTGGGCGAAGGGCAGAACCTACGTTTGGCCATAGGTACCCTATGGCGATGCCCAGCACCACGGCCACCAGAATCTGGAAGAACAAGGATTTGTACAGTGGCTTCTTCGCTGGGCTCATGGGGACTGCGGGTGCGGGGATCTTCAAAGTGGCGCCTATCTGTGCGAGGGCCGCGCTGCGGTCGCGGCTGGGATCACACAAGACGCTATGAGGGCCGTGTTTCCGAATTGCTAATTCCTGAGGCCTGTTGTGTTTAATATCGGAACTAGATTTTCACGATGTGGAATCGGGATTTATGTGTGGTGGGCAACTCAGGGCGTCGGAGAGCCCGGATGGAGCGACAGGGGGACTACTCAGCCGCCGCTAGCCTTGCTTCAGCCCGTCAGCATCCAAGATCACCGCGGCGGAAATGACCCTTCCGCATTGCTCGCCGTACGGGAAATCGCCTTTGGGCGTAAAGGTCAGCATGCGGTTGGGCAGGGCTGTGCCAGCGGGAGACGTTCCGCTGACCGTCGCTTCCAGAGGTCCTTCGCTGAGGGCCGGGAGCTCAAGGAAACCCACCAGCGTCCCGTCAGGGGAAGACGTCGCCGAGCACACGCCATCCGGCGTGCAGCCTTGGTCCACGGCCACAGCGCCCGGGTGCAGGTCCAGGTCCTTTTCGGTGCAGGTGCCGTCCTGGCAGGCCTTGAGCCGCAGCGCGCCCACCTGGTCTGCGTAGCTCGCTGCAACACTCAGGGAGACGCCTGGAATGTGCCCAATGGCCGGGCAGGCTACGGCTTCGGGATAGCAGCCCGGGAGTAATGCTGCGGTTCCGGCAAGGGTCAATGCCACTCCGATTTTGCCCATGCTTCAGGGTAGGACCGCGTGGGGTCGGCGTCTCCAGTGCATCCCAAAGAGGCACCTGCATTGTTACTGCTCACCCGTTCCCGTTGCCGAACCGATACCGGCCCAGCCGAGCGCTAGGCCGGAAGCCGCAACCCGCCGTCGTGCATTTCTGCCAGTCCGTCCACCAACAGGCCATCCAGGGCGCGCTCGAGTTGCTCCGGCGCCGAGTTGAGCCGGTGCAGAGCAGCGAGGGGGATTCCAATGCCCGACGGCGCGAATCCGAGGTCCGCCGGTGCTTGCTCGAACATCTGGCGCGGAACGGGGGTTGCGGCCTCGCGGAGGACGGCCATCACGGCGCCGCGGACCTGCCGGTCGGTGCCGTGCCAGGACTGGCCCTTGGGCGTGTACGACGGCGGCGGCTCACCCGCGGCGAGCCAGGCGCAGCTTGAGCGGACAGGACAGTCGGCGCACTTGGGGCTGCGGGCCGTGCACACCATGGCTCCGAGTTCCATGACGGAGGCGTTCCAGCGAACGGAAAGTTCCTGTTCGACGGGAAGGAGGGCCTCGGCCAGGCGCATTTCTCCGGCCGTCAACGCCGGAGCGGGCAGGGCGTTTCCGGAGATGAGCCGGGCATGAACCCTTCTGATGTTGGTGTCCACTACGGTTTCGCGCCGTCCAAAAGCGAAGGCGGCGACGGCGGCAGCTGTGTAACTCCCCACGCCCGGCAAACCCAGAAGCTCGGCATACGTGTCAGGAACGTTGCCGGCATGCTGCTCGCGGATGGCGACGGCGGCCGAGTGCAGTCGCAAGGCACGGCGTGGATATCCGAGGCGGCCCCAATGACGGACGGCCTCGCCCGACGGCTCCGCGGCAAGGTGGCCCGGCGTGGGCCAGCGGTCCATCCAGTCCCGCCACACGGGCAGCACCCGAACCACTGGAGTCTGCTGGAGCATGACTTCGCTGACCAGGATTCCCCATGCACTGCAGTCCGGCTCGCGCCACGGAAGGTCCCGGGCGGCGTCGGCAAACCAGAGGTCCAGGGCACTGTGGAGCGCGGTGAGTTGGTGGGCGTCGGGAAGAGTCATACTGCCCTCCACTGTAGTGGAATCCCAGCCCATGGCCGACGTCACACAGTCCCGGATTAGGTCCCTGCGGCGTGTAGGTTAGGTGCCCCGAGGGCCACGAGCCTAGCCTAGAACCATGGCCACCAACGGTAAGCAGCAGTCGACCGCGCGCTCTTCAGCGCCGGCGAAGGGTGCTGCCCGTGGCTCATCCCGGAGCGGGACAACAGGCCGCGGTACCCCGACGAAGAGGCGGCGACCAAGCCCTGCCGTGTACCGCCGTCGTCGTCAGGTTGTTTTTGGCGCCCTGCTGCTGGTGATCGCCCTTCTGGTGGGAGGCGGGGTGGCCCTCACCGGCGCGCTCGCCGGAAAGAATGAGCCACAGGCCGCCAGCACCCCGCAAGCGTCACAGGCGCCGACGCAGGGAAGCGCGCCGTCAGGGACACCGTCGCCGTCTGCTTCGCCGACGCCTGTGTGCGACTTCAACCTCATGACCGTCGCGGCCAAGACCGACAAGCCCGCTTATGGTGGGGAAGAGAAGCCGCTGCTCACCATGACCATCACCAACGGCGGCACCGCCCCGTGCGAGGTCAACGTGGGAACATCCCAAATGGAATACCTGGTGATGAGCGGCGCGGACCGTATCTTCTCGTCCAAGGACTGCCAGACCGGCGGCGAGGACCTCATTAAAACCATCCAGCCCGGCAAGAGCGAAACGGCGAACTTCCCGTGGCAGCGCAACCGGACACTGGAGGGCTGCGCAGCGATCAACGCCAAGCCCGGCGGTGGCGGCGCGTACTACACGTTCGAGGCGCGGCTGGGAAACAAGGCCAGCCCCAAGGCTGTCTTCCAGCTGAACTAGCACGCGGCCGTACCAGCGTTCGACGGCGGCAGCCGGCTTAGAGGAACCGGTCCAGCAGGCTGGCCTCGGCCATGCGGCTCAAGCCCTCGCGCACTGTGCGGGCGCGCTGATCGCCGATGCCGTCCACGGTCATAAGGTCATCGATGGTGGCGGCCATCAGGTTCTGAAGCCCGCCGAAGTAGTCCACCAGGCGGTCGGCCACGGCCTTGGGCACTGACTTCAAACCGGACAACAGGCGGTATCCGCGCGGCTGGACCACTGCGTCCAACTGCTCAACCCCACCGGCGAAACCGATGATGTGCGCGATGCGGCTGAGATCGATCAGTTCGGTGGGGCCCAGGTTGAGGAGTGCCTGGACGGCTTCCTCGATCTCCTCAGGCGTGGCGTCGGGGTCCGAGTAGTCGCGGATGATGACGTCGCTGCCTGGACCGCGGCCCATGGTCAGTTCCTCCACCTGAAGGGACAGCAGACGACCGTCTTCGCCAAGTTCCAGAACGTACTGGGCGATTTCCTCGGAGATGCGACGGACCATTTCCTGGCGCTGCAGGGTGACCGCGACGTCCCTGACGGTGACCAGGGCTTCGATCTCCAGGGCGGAGAGGGAACTGGTGACCTGGTCCAGCCTGGCGCTGTACCGTTCCAACGTTGCCAGGGCCTGGTTGGCGCGGGCGAGGACCTTTTCGGAGCCCTCCAGCACGTGGCGCAGCCCGTTCACGTAGAGCGCGATGATCTGCATGGACTGGCTGACGGAGATCACGGGAACGCCGGTCTGGATGGCTACACGCTCAGCGGTGCGGTGCCTGGTGCCCGATTCCTGGGTTTCGATGCTCGAGTCAGGAACCAGTTGGACTGCGGCGCGGACGATGTTGCTGGCGTCCTTGTCACAGATGATGGCGCCGTCCATTTTGGCCAGCTCACGCAGGCGCGTGGGGGAGAAGTCGATGCCGATGTCGAATCCGCCGGAGCAGATGGAGTCGATGGTGCGGTCGTAGCCCAACACAATCAGGGCGCCGGTCCGTCCGCGGAGGATGCGTTCCAGGCCATCGCGCAACGGGGTTCCGGGTGCGACTCTGGCCAGGGTCGCCTTAAGCGACTCTTCCGGGCTCCGGGCCATAGGGTTTCCCTTCGAAGGTGCAAGCCTCGGCTCACAGACAAGCTGAATCCGGCGTCAGTGGGCACTCACAAAAAATGCCCCAATGACGACAAGCACAATGATAGGGCTTCCGGGGACCGTTAACCGCACCAGCAAGCCCCAAAGTGGGTCATTTCGTGATGTTCGAAGGGCCTCGGCAGGTGTCTTTCACGACCTGTCCTACAGGTGCACTTTGGGAAGTTTGCGCCTTGGACGTGGGCCAGTATGGCAAGTCGGTGTAGTTAACCGCATGCCATGAGCTAGTAATCCACTTGCCGCTTCAGCTTGTTCCCCAGCCACAGCATCGCCAGGCTCACCACCAGGAAGCCAACGGAAATGGCGAGGGCAAACACCACCACGCCGCCCCAACCGCCGGCGCGGGCCGGGTCAATGAACCAGTAGGGATACCAGTTCACGAAGGCGCCACGGACCAGGCTGTAGACCAGGTAGCCAACGGGGTAGAGCAGCCAGTACCAAACGTGCTTGAGCTGCAGCGTTGCCCGCGGCGGTTGGAAGAGCCAGTCAGCCACCATCACCACAGGGATCAGGTAGTGGACCACAAAGTTGACCCACGGCAACAGCGAACCGAGGTCCTCGCCGGCCAGCAAAGCACCAAAAACCAGGCCCACCACGGCCATGGCGATGGTGGCAGTGCCGCGCGTGACATCGTCAGCTTCTGTAGGCCGCTTCCGGATCAGTACCCGGTATCCGCTGATCAGCAGCACCAGTGCGGCGAAGATGTTGGACAAATTAGTGAAATAGCTGAAGAAGTTCCAGAGGTCATACCCCATGCCCAGATGGACCGTCAGCTGGGTTCCCACCGCCACCAACGTCAAAAGTCCAAAGAAAAAGCGTCCCCCGATAAGCACATTCCGTTTGGTCATGCTTCCCATCCTTGCCGACCGTATGCCTCGAACGGCCCCGACACCCCGGAACAGCTACGTGATCAGCAATTCCAGTGCCTCGGCAAGATGGCCAACCTCCCGCACCGAGAAGCCGTCCGGAATAACGCCGGCACCTGCAGGACTGGCCGGAACAATAGCGTGCGTGAACCCGAGCCGGTGTGCTTCCTGGATGCGCTGGTTGATGCCGGGAACAGGGCGGACTTCACCAGCCAGGCCCACCTCGCCAAAGGCAATCAGGCGCTGGGGGAGAGCCTTCCGGGCCTTGGCCGACGCTACAGCCAGGGCAACAGCGAGGTCCGTTGCTGGTTCCGTGAGCTTCACACCGCCCACTGTTGCCACATAGGAGTCGTCCTTGTGCAGCATGCAGCCGGCACGTTGCTGAAGGACTGCCAACAGCATGGCCACCCTGGAGCTTTCCAGCCCGCTGGTAGCCCGGCGCGGCTGCGAGTTGGCGCTCTCGGCCAGAAGGGATTGAACCTCTGCCAGCAGCGGGCGGCGACCCTCCATGGTCACCGTGATGCAGGTGCCTGAAACGGGCTCACGGGTCCGCGAAACGAACAGCCCGCTGGGATCAGCCAGTCCCTCGATACCGGCCTCGTTCAGGTCAAAGCAGCCGACGTCGTCCGTGGCGCCATAGCGGTTCTTCACTGCCCGGAGCAGGCGCAGGCGGGAATGGCGTTCGCCTTCAAACTGGCACACGACGTCCACCAGGTGTTCCAGCAGCCGCGGCCCGGCGATGGTGCCTTCCTTGGTCACGTGGCCTACCAACAACGTGGTCATGTTGCGCCGCTTGGCCGCGGCAATGATCGACGCAGCAACTTCACGCACCTGCGAGACTCCGCCTGCGCTGCCCTCCACGTCGGCACTGCTCAGCGTTTGTACCGAGTCCACGATCAGCAGCTTGGGTTCAAGCTTCTCCACCTGTCCCAGTGACTGGCCAAGATCGGTTTCCGCAGAAAGATAAAGGGTGTGCGCTACCGCGTCGATCCGCTCCGCGCGGAGCTTGACCTGCGCCGCAGACTCTTCGCCGGTGATGTAGAGGACGTCCTGGCCGGTGCGCGCGAACTTCGCCGCGACGTCCAGCAGCAGCGTGGACTTCCCGACGCCGGGTTCCCCCGCGAGCAGGATGACGGCACCCGGGACGAGCCCTCCTCCGAGGACGCGGTCCAATTCGTCCACTCCCGTGGGCAGGAATGCCGCGGTGGTGCCGTCCACCTCAGCGATACGGCGGGCCGGCTCCAAAACTGTAGCGGCCGCCGTCGTACGCGCTACCGTGGCGCCGTACTCCTCAACGGTTCCCCACGCCTGGCACTCGCCGCAGCGGCCCACCCACTTGATGGCGGTCCAGCCGCATTCGGCACACTTGTAAGCGGGTGTTTTGGATGCGCGGGACGTCTTGGAAGCCATGGGTTCAAGCGTAGTGGCGGGGACTGACAGTATTAGCCGCGCCGTCCGCCGTGCCGCGCTGCGTCCACAAACACCGCAATGCCCGTCACGCCAAGCGCAAGCCCAAGAGAGGCAACTACGTCCGTGAGCCAGTGGTACCCAAGGTAGATCCGGCTGCAGGCAACCACCAGCGTCAGCAAGGCGGCGCCAGTGAAGGCGAGCACCGCCGTCGTTCGCGTGCCCGAACGCGAGACGATCAGGTAGGTGAGGACAAGCGCGAAGATCCCGGCGCCGAGCGTGTGGCCGGAGGGAAAGGAAAGTGCGTCGTCAGGGCCCAGGAGGACATCGGACGACGGCGGGCCTGATCGCCCCACATCCTGTCTCACCACCGCGGACAGGATGACGGCAAACGCCATGGCACCTAAGAGGACGGCCGGTCGCCAGAGTTCCTTCTTCCATACCGTCCATGCCGCGGACACCGCCACACCAATAATGGCTATCCACACAGGTGAGGTCACGGTGGTTACTGCCGTAAGGAGGGCGGTGAGCAAGGGGTTGCGCGAATCCACCATGAAGCTGTGGACCGTGCCGTCCATGGTTGCCAGCCCGGTCTGGGACAACACGGCGGCGAACATGAGCCAGAAGATGGCGTCCCCGGCCACCAGCAAGATGCCTGCCCACAGGAACAGGGGCCGCTGCCGAAGCTTGAGCGTCGGTGCAGCCCGGAAGCGCGTGGAAAGGGCAGGGGTCATCGGTTCATTCTGCCAAACGGGTCTGGGACTTCTCTGAGGCTACAGCGCCGGAAGCACCGCGCGGGCCTCATCCGGTTCCATCCCGCTGGCTTCCAGCAGGTCCACCATGAGGGGCCGGAACAGCATGACCACGGTTTCGCCTTCAAGTCGCTGGACGTCCAGCATCTTGGGGTGCAGGCGGGCGGCGATGTCGGAGAGTTCGTTTCGGGCACGGCGCAGGTGAACCCGTCGTGTTCCTTCGCTCTGCTCCGACAAACCGATGGTCATCTCGTCGATTGCCGCCGCGGTTTCCTGCAGGACTTCGGAGATACTGTCGATCGCTTCATCGGACAGTGCGGCATGGTTGATGGCGCTGGTGAGCCGCCGCGCAAACACGCGGCTGTTACGCAGCGCGAGGTCGATGTACTCCAGGGAGTGCTCCAGACCGGCCAGTTCGTCGCGGTGCCTCCGGTGCGCGGGTGCCAGGGTTGCCACCTCGCCCGAAGCGCGCAGCGTCTGCCGCATCCGGTCCACCAAAGGCTGGCAGTTGCGGCCGCGGATCAGGGCGTGCCAGGCGATGGTGGAGTCGCTTTCGATCAGGGCCTTGCCGCATTCGCGCAGCACCTCAGCGAGTTCATGCAGGATTTTCTGGACGTCTTTCCTGGGCTCCCGGCGCGGATCCTTCGGCACCAGGATGGTCACCAGCAGCGCAAACACGCCACCGATCACGGCGTCGAGGCTGCGCGTAAAGGGCCCCCCGGCCGGCGCCGGGAGCAGCACCACCAGCAAGGACTGCAGGCCCAGTTGGGTGGTGAAAATGGTTCCGCTGTCCAGGAACCGGGCCAGCAGGATGGAAAAAAGCAGGACGATGGCGGCCTGCCAGATCCCGGCCCCCAGCCAGTGGAGCAGCAGGTCGCCAACCACGATGCCCAGGGTGCAGCCGAGGCCCACCTCAATCACCCGGCGAAGACGAGGATCACGGGAAAATCCGAGGGCAATCAAAGAAGACGTCGCGGCAAACAGCGGGCCCTGGTGGCCCAGCACATACTCAGCAAAAGCGTAGGCACCCACGGCGCACACGGTCATCTGGATGGCCGGCGTCAACGAATTCCGGCTGCGGACCAAACCTGTCCGGACTCTGGCGCGCAGGAACCTCTTGCTTGCAGAAAATCCTTTCGCGGCAGCCATGTCGTCCAGTCTATTTGCCCGGCTCGGGTTCCGACGAAGGCACAAACCGCAAGCCGGGTGCCGCTCAAGGTGGCGCGCGCCACATTACCCAATGGTCCGCCGTCGTTCACCTTCTGTTCACCTTTCACCGCAGGTCCCGTTACCTGCGCTCCTTACCTTCAGTAAAGGAACAAAAGGTCCTCAGCTCGCGCACGCCGAAATCTCCGTTCGGCCAGCATCGAAGAATCCCTGGAAGGGGCACATCCAAGTGAAGGCAACTCACTTCGGCCGCAACGCGGCAATTGCGGTCATCGCAGCCGGCGCTCTCGCGCTCACTGCTTGCGGTTCAGACAACGCAACGGGCACCACTGGCGGCACCCAGACTTCAGCATCCGGCACCAAGGTGACCGGCACCCTGACCGGCATCGGCGCCTCCTCCACCGGGGCAGCCATGGACGCTTGGAAGGCCGGTTTCTCTACCGCCAACTCCGGTGCCACGGTCCAGTACTCCCCGGACGGTTCCGGCGCAGGCCGCAAGGCCATCATCGACGGCTCGGCACAGTTCGCCGGCTCGGACGCCTACCTGAAGGACGAGGAGCTCGAGAGCTCCAAGGCCAAGTGCGGCCCCGACGGCGCCATCAACATCCCGGTGTACATCTCCCCGATCGCTGTTGCCTTCAACATTCCGGACGTCAAGGAATTGAAGCTCGACGCCGCGACGGTCGCCAAGATCTTCCGCGGCGAAATCGCCAACTGGAACGATCCCGCCATCACCGCCCTCAACGAAGGCGTCACCCTGCCGGACCTCAAGGTCACCCCGGTGAACCGCTCTGACGACTCCGGCACCACCACCAACTTCACCGACTACCTCGCAGCAGCTGCTCCCGAGGTCTGGACGGACAAGGCTGCCGGCATCTGGCCCGCAACCCTGGCCGGCGAAAACGCCAAGGGCACCTCCGGCGTCGTCAAGACCGTCACCGACACCCCCGGCGCGGTGACCTACGCTGACGACTCTGCTGTCTCCGGCAAGCTGGGCACCGCCTCCATCAAGGTGGGCGAGGAGTTCGTCAAGATCTCCGCCGAAGCTGCTGCCAAGGCCGTCGAAGCCGGCAAGCCCGTTGACGGCCGCGCCGCCAACGATGTCGCCATCAAGCTGGACCGCAAGACCACCGCATCGGGCGCCTACCCCGTAGTCCTCGTCTCGTACCACGTAGTCTGCACCACCTACGAGACCAAGGAAGTTGCTGACCTGGTCAAGGCCTTCGAAAGCTACGTCGTTTCCGACGAAGGACAGAAGACCGCAGCCGATGCCGCAAAGTCCGCGCCGCTCTCCAAGACGCTGCAGGACAAGGCCACGGCCGCTATCGAAACCATCAAGGCCAAGTCCTAGGGTTTCCCCGCGGGTTTCCTGAACCCGGCTGAACACTGAAGTTCCCTGTCCCGCTCTCCGGTGGCCGCCGCGGCACCGGCGCGGGACAGGGAACTTAGCCATGTAAGACCAGTTCACTCCAGACTGAAGGAACGTGAAGTGACCACCAACTCCCTGACAACCTCCCAAGGCGCAGGACGCGCCGGGGACAAGGTTTTCTCCGGGGCCGCCATGGCCGCAGGGTGCCTGATTCTTGCGGTTCTCTTCGGAGTCGCGTTGTTCCTTGTGGTGCAGGCAATCCCCGCGCTCACCGCCCCCGCTGAAGACATCCAGGGCGGCAACGGCTTCTTCGCCTACATTGCCCCGATCGTGGTGGGCACCCTCATCGCCGCAGTCATCGCACTCGTCATCGCCACCCCCGTGGCCATCGGTGTGGCACTGTTCATCTCGCACTACGCCCCCCGCCGGCTCGCCGCTGGCCTGGGCTACGTGGTGGACCTGCTCGCAGCCATCCCCTCCGTTGTTTACGGCGCCTGGGGTGCCTCTTTCCTGGCCAAGGAAATCTCGCCTGCCTACGACTGGCTGGCCACCTACCTCGGCTGGATCCCCATCTTCGAAGGACCGGCATCGGCCACCGGCAAGACCATCCTGACCGCCGGCATTGTCCTCTCCGTCATGGTCCTGCCCATCATTACCTCCCTGTCCCGCGAAATCTTCCTGCAGACCCCCAAGCTGCACGAGGAAGCAGCGCTTGCACTGGGAGCCACCCGCTGGGAAATGATCAAGATGGCTGTGCTGCCCTTCGGCCGCCCCGGCATTATCAGCGCCATCATGCTGGGGCTCGGCCGGGCACTCGGCGAGACCATGGCCGTTGCCCTGGTGCTCTCCTCCGGTGTCCTGACAGCCAGCCTCATCCAGTCCGGCAACCAGACCATCGCAGCGGAAATTGCCCTGAACTTCCCCGAAGCCAGCGGCCTCAAGGTCAATACGCTGATCGCCGCCGGCTTGGTGCTGTTCGTCATCACCCTGGGCGTGAACATGATCGCCCGCTGGATCATCACCCGGCACAAAGAATTCTCGGGAGCCAACTAAATGACCGCCACAGTAGTCCGCAAGCGCTCAGCGCTCACCAAGGGCCAGCTGCCCAAGTTCGCGCCCTACATTGTCCTGGCCGTCGCGCTCATTGTGGGCGCGGCCATCATGGCGCTCATCGGCTTCAACGCCTTCGGGTGGGGCATCGTCTCCGCCATCCTGTTCGCCGTGGGCCTGGTCTCCTGGAGCGGCGCTGTTGAAGGTGCCCGCAAAGCCAAGGACAAGCTCGCCACGTGCCTGGTGGTCGGCTCGTTCCTGGTTGCACTCCTGCCCTTGATTTCGGTGATCTTTACCGTGCTGGTCAACGGCATCCCCGGCCTCATCACTCCCGGCTTCCTGGGCACGTCCATGAATGGCGTTACCGGCGCGTTCGACAACAAGGCAGTAGAGGAAGGCGCCCCGGTCCTCGGCGGCATCTACCACGCACTGCTGGGCACCATCCAGATCACGCTCCTTGCCACAGTCATCTCCGTCCCCGTGGGCCTCCTCACCTCGATCTACCTGGTGGAATACGGCAACGACCGTCCGCTGGCCCGCGCCATCACGTTCTTCGTGGATGTCATGACCGGCATCCCGTCGATCGTGGCCGGCCTCTTCGCGGCAGCGTTCTTCTTCGCCATCGTTGGCCCCGGCACCAAGACCGGTGCGGTAGCCGCCGTCGCGCTTTCAGTCCTGATGATCCCTGTTGTGGTTCGCTCCAGCGAGGAAATGCTCAAGATCGTCCCGAACGAGCTCCGCGAGGCGTCCTACGCGCTGGGCGTCCGTAAGTGGCGCACCATCACCAAGGTGGTCATCCCGACGGCGATCTCCGGCATCGCGTCCGGTGTCACCTTGGCGATCGCGCGCGTCATCGGCGAAACCGCACCGATCCTGGTGACTGCCGGTTTCGCCACCACCATCAACAACAACGTGTTCGGTGGCTGGATGGCCTCGCTGCCCACGTTCATTTACACGCAGATCCTCAACCCGACGTCGCCGTCCAACCCTGGTCCCTCTGACCAGCGTGCTTGGGGCGCCGCGCTGGTGCTGATCATCCTGGTGATGCTCCTGAACCTCGGAGCCCGCCTCATCGCCCGTCTGTTTGCGCCCAAAACGGGACGCTAGCCGGGCCGGCCGCCCGTCTTCATGCGGCCCACCCTTCACACTTCCAAACCCCCAAGGAACAAAGGAACACCATGTCTAAGCGCATCGACGTCAAAGACCTGAATGTCTACTACGGCAACTTCCTGGCCGTCGAGGACGTCAACATCAACATCCAGGCCAAGTCCGTGACGGCCTTCATCGGCCCGTCCGGCTGCGGCAAGTCCACCTTCCTGCGGACGCTGAACCGCATGCACGAGGTCCTCCCCGGCGCGCGCGTCGAAGGTGAAGTCCTCCTGGACGGCGACAACCTCTACGGCCCTGGCGTGGACCCCGTGACCGTCCGCACCCAGGTGGGCATGGTCTTCCAGCGTCCTAACCCGTTCCCCACCATGTCCATCCGCGACAACGTGCTGGCGGGCGTGAAGCTGAACAACAAGAAGATCTCCAAGGGTGCAGCAGATGCACTCGTGGAGAAGTCCCTGGTGGGCGCCAACCTGTGGAACGAGGTCAAGGACCGCTTGGACAAGCCAGGCTCCGGCCTTTCCGGCGGCCAGCAGCAGCGTCTGTGCATTGCCCGCGCCATCGCCGTCGAGCCCCAGGTGATCCTCATGGATGAGCCCTGCTCCGCACTGGACCCCATCTCCACCCTGGCCGTTGAGGACCTCATCAACGAGCTCAAGGACCAGTACACCGTGGTGATCGTGACCCACAACATGCAGCAGGCGGCGCGTGTGTCCGACAAGACCGCGTTCTTCAACATCGCAGGCACCGGCAAGCCGGGCAAGCTGATCGAGTTCGCTGACACCACCAGCATCTTCAACAACCCCGGCCAGAAGGCAACGGAAGACTACGTCTCCGGCCGCTTCGGATAAGGGTTCTTGCAGGTTCCGGCTTCTTTGGGGGGAGTCGGCACAGAACGACGGCGACCGTCGCCTTGGGGGTACGGTCGCCGTCGTTTTTTCTTACCCAACTGGGGGACAGCAAACGTCGCAATGGGCGCTCATTGCGACGTTTGCTGTCCCTTAGTTGGGTGCGTGCGTGAAGGTTAGAGGTCCGCGAGGGGCGAGAACGCCAGCTCAAGGATGAAGGCGGCTGCGGCTGTGATCAGGGGCGTGGCAACCCAGAACAACAGGATCCGCCGGACCAAGCGCCTGTTGACGGTGTGGAACCGTTGGTTGACTCCCGCACCCAGCACGGACGCCGTCAGCGTATGGGTGGTTGAGAGCGGCAGATGGAAGGCGATAGCGCCGATGAACAGCATCACGGAGGTCAGTGTTTGCGATACGAAGCCTCGCAGCGGATCCACCCTGATCAGCTTGTGGCCAAGAGTGTGGGAGATCCGCCAGCCGCCGAACATGGTCCCCGCGGTCAGCATGATGGCTGTGACCAACAGGATCCAGAGCGGCACATCGTTGCCGCCGGACAATCCCGCAGCCACCATGGCCAGCAGAATGACCGCCGCTGTGCGCTGGCCGTCCTGGAGCCCGTGGCCGAACGCCACGGCGGCGGCGGAGATGGCCTGCGCCCGGCGGAACCGCCGGTTGACCACGTTTGGCTGCGTGTAGCGGGCGGCCCACGTCACCGGCCACACCAACAGGTACGCCGCCACGAACGCGATGACAGGCGACAAGACCAACGGCAGCGCCACTTGGGTCAGTAGGACGTTGTCCATGCCGCCTACCGCGTTGCCGCCCACCAGTACGCTTGCTGCACCTGCACCAATCAGGCCGCCCACCAGTGAGTTGGTGGAGGACAGCGGGATGCCGCGCCACCACGCGTACACACCCCACAGGATGGCTGCCGTGAGGGCCGAGGCGAGGATGGTCAGGCCGCTGGTGCCGCTCGGCAGTGTGATCCAGGACTGGGTGAAGGCAAGGATGAAAGTGCCGCTGAGCATGGCACCCACAAAGTTGAAGATGGCGGCCAGGAGCACCGCAATTGAGGGAGTGAGTGCGCGGGTCCGCGTGGACAGCGCGACGGCGTTGGAGACGTCGCGGAAGCCGTTCAGGAATGCGAACCCGGAAGCCAGGCCAACTACCAGGACCAGGATGGCGATGGTCACGTCATGATTCCTTGACGATGATGCTGCCTACCTGGGTGGCGACCTTCCGCATGTCCTTGGTAACTTCCACCAACTGGTTGGCGATGTCCCGGTGCCGCGCGTATTGCGTGGACTTCATGTCCTTGAGCATCTCGGCCACCCAGATCCGGTGGGTCCGCTCTGCGCGTTTGGCCAGCCGGAGGATCTCGATCCAGTAGTCCTCAAGCTCGTCCAGGTCCTCGAGTTTCCGCATGGCATCAACAGTGAGCTCGGCCTGCCGGCTGATGATCTCCAGTTGGTCTGCTGCCCGTTTGGGGAGCCGGTCCAGTTTGTAGATGGCCACCAGGTCACCGGCGGCGTCGAGTTTCTCCATGGCCTCGGTGAGGTGGCGGGACAGGGTGTACATGTCCTCGCGGGGGAGCGGGTTCACAAAGCTGGTGCGCATGTGGGTCAGCAGGGCGAAGTGCAGGTCCAAGGATTTGGACTCGTGCTCGTGCAGTTCTTCGGCGAGGCGCTCGTGCTCGCTGGCGGGGGCTCCAAGAATTTCGGAGAGCGTCCCGGTGCCGGCCACGATCACACTGGCCATCTGCGCGAGGAGGACGAGCCCGGCAGGTTCCTGGGGGAAAAGGCGCAGCTTCATATCGCTTTCCGGGCTGGGGACTGATGGGCTCGGGCGGCTTGACTTGACGCAGCCCATTTCGGTCCCAACTTTACCGGTCCGTTGGGGGCGTCCGCTCAGTACACGGGACGAGGCGGGGAGATGTCCCCATCGCAGCGCCTCCGGCACTGTGAAAGACTGGGCAAGCTCCGGATTAATCCACTCAATGGGGGAATTATGCGACTCAATAATGTTGTGAAAATCACCAGCCTCGCGGCAGCTGGAATGCTCGCGCTCAGTGCCTGCGGCACCACCACGGCGGGCTCAACGACGGGTGGTTCCGAATCGTCGTCGTCCTCGTCTCCTTCTGCGTCCGCTTCGGCGTCGACGTCGACGTCGACGTCGGCGTCGCCGTCCGCTGCCACTTCCCAAGGAGCCGGGACCTCGTCCGGTGCTTACACCGCGGCGGCCTGGGCGCTTCCTATCTCAGATGCAGGGGACAAGCTCGGGAACCTCAAGGGCGATAGCTTCAGCGTGGACATCTACCAGGTGGCCACGGATGTGGCGTCCAAGGACAGCATGTTCGTGGACAAGGAAACCAAGGAGAACCTGCTGAAGAAGGGTGCGCCTGTGGTTTACCTGAACTACGTGGTCACCAACACCTCGTCGGCAGACATTCCCCTGAGCCACTCCYTGGTCACCCCTTCGGCCAAGTACACGGACTGGAAATACCTCGGCGGCATGCCGTCGGACTCCAGCAGTGACGGCTACAAGAAGCATGGGCTTTCCAGCAGCGGGACCAAGCTCAAGGAAAAGGCCCCGTTCGTGCTAAAGCCGGGGGAGTCGTTCAACATTGCGGAGAACTTCGCCTACACAGCCGGTAAGGAAACGGAGATCAAGGCGACCTTGACGCCCCAGGACGCTGCCGGCGATCTCGATCACGACAAGAAGGAAACAGCGGACACCACGGTCACGCTGAAGTAGCTCCGACCCGTGTTTGCCTGGGCTGGATTTATCGCCGGTCCGGGCAAACTGCGTTCGGGCATAAAAATGGTGCCGAACCGGATACGCCTCTCGGCGGTAGGCCGCTCGAAGCGGCTATAAGTTGAAGCCCGGGGGTTTCGCGGTTCGACACCAGTTTTAGTTTTCACCGTCCGGCGGTCTAAGTCAACATTGACAGTCCGGCGCCGGCGTGGGTACGTTTCGCCCTGTTTTCCGGCTAGTCCAGCTCGCCCAGGCGCCACGCGTTGGCGGCGTGCTCAAGGTCCTCGGCGGTCTTCATCAGCTGGTGCGAGTTGCGGGTCAGCTTGCTCGCGTGGCCTTCATTGCTGTGCTCTGCGCCGTCGGCGAGGGTGGCTTGGCCGAGTGCTACTACGCGGCAGAAAGCGGCGGAACGTTCCAGCGCGACGTCGAACTCGCCGTCGAATGCGCCGGACAAAATGGCGTCAGCCATGGTTTTCATTTCATCGGCTCCGGGCGGCTCCGCGGCGCCGGCCACCACGTTGGAAACCTGCGCGGTATCGCGGCCGGCCCGGAAGTAGACGGAGATCTTCTCGGGGTTCTGGATGGTGGCGGCGCGGAGGGCGTAGAGCCGCCACAGTGCGCCGGGAAGGCTGCGGGCGGGGCTTTCGGCCCACATCTCGGCGATGGCTTCCAGGCCCTGTTCGTCGGCCAGTTTCACCAGGCGGTGGGTGACTTTGGGGTCGTCGCTGTCGCGGCCCCGCCTCACCAAGGCCTGCGCAGCAAGGTGGGCAGCCTCGGAAACCCGCGCGGGGTCTGCCCCGCCGGCGAACGGTTCAAAATCGATCGGAGCAAAAGGCTTGGGCTTGTGGTGCCTGTTTGCTCCGCCGTACGCGCGTGGTCCTGGCTGTTCGCTCATGAGTTCACCGTACTCCTGTGCTCTGGTGGGGTCGAGTAACGGTTGCCGGGCTGCGCCCTTGCCGGCGCTGTGCCTTCACCACCCACTTTGCCCCCGCCCAGGGCCCGACACGCCGCGGCTGCCGCGCGCCGCCGTCGAGCGTTGACCCAAAGAAGGTGACGACGGCGTACGTCACCTTGAGTTCCTCGTCTGCCGTGACGTTGGGGTACAGTATTCATGGCTGTTTCTACAGCTGGAGGGGCCTTTAGCTCAGTTGGTAGAGCATCGGACTTTTAATCCGTGGGTCGTGGGTTCGATCCCCACAGGGCCCACCCTCCAAGACAGGCCGGAGACCTTGAGTCTCCGGCCTGTTTTTTATTTTCCCGGTCACGTCCCACACTCTGGTTCCGTCAGTTATGCTATTCGATGGATTAACTATTCACGTGAGGAGGCTCGGCGTGGGGATCTTTGATACGGCGGTGGAGATTGCGTTCGACGACGGCGCCGCCGACGCTTTGATCAGCGCTGCTGATTCCGCGGATCAGGCCCTGCGCTCCGAAGGTAGCTTCCTGGGTGTCGCCACAGGTTATGCGATGGAGGACTTCAAGGGCGGCTATGCGACCTTGTTCGCCAGCGCTTTGGCCGTCCGGGCCGATGACCGTGGCCGGCTTGCCGGTGTCCTCGCGGCGTTGGCGGAGGACGTCACGCAAGCAAAGGTCAAGGCACGGGAAGAGAAGTCCCGGCTGAAGGAACTTGCTGCCTGGCAGCAACGCGCCGATTTCCGTGAACAACACTTTCAAACTTTCCAGGGTGTGGCGAGCGATCCGATGCCCGCGGAATGGCCGGTGGCTGCTCCGACGATTTCAGCGGTGTTTTCGGCGGGGGCCCGGGACCGGTTCGCCGGCGGAGCGGGGGGCGCTATCAGCTCCGCCGATCCTGGAAAGCTGCGCGAATTTGTGTCCCAAACCCGCGCCTACACCAACATCATGGACGCGGAGCTGGGGAGAATCCGGAACGCGTGGAGCGGTTTCACCTCAGCGTGTTCGTGGGTGAATAGCGGCAGTGTCACGTTTGTGTCGGGGTTCGAGGAACTGCTGACTGAGAACGCCGCCGACGCGACGTGGCTTGAGCAGATCGCCGCGGCATTCGAAGCAGCCGGCAGCGGGCCCATGGCCGACACCATGCTCAATAGCGCTCTCATAATGTACGCACCACCGGGGCAAGTCGGTTTGAACGATATCGGGGCACTGAACGCCGCACAACTGAAAGCCTGGCTCGCCGTACCTGCCAACAAGGACCGACTTCAGGGGCTGCTTGAACAGCCAGGGCAGGACCCCGTGGTGATAGCCGAGTGGTGGGGCGGTCTCGGCCACACGATCGTCGACGGGGCAATTGAACCCGGCGAGGCTCAGTTGCTCCTGATCGAGGCCATCCCCGGAGTCATCGGGAATCTGAACGGAATCACCGCGACCGCCCGGAACCTCGCCAACCGCAAGCGCCTCTTCACCGAGCAGGACCGCATCAACGCTGAACTGGCCAGGACGCCTCAACTACTGCCCGCCAGCCAAGGCATGTCCATGACCAACCCGGCTTGGACACGGCTGCAAACGCAGCAGAAAGCGCTGGATGGCATCACCGACGCACTGAGGAACGCGGGCGGAATCAACGCTGTCCTGCTGGGTTTCGATCTGACTCCCGGCTCACCGAAGGCACAGGTCTCTGCGGGTAATCCCGATACGGCTGACAACGTTACCTACGCTGTGTCCGGCATGCTCATTACCCCTCAAAGCGGATTCAACGACTGGGCAAAGAACGCCGCGAACCTCCAACTGCGGCAAAGCCAGGACAACGTTGGTGAATCTTTCGCCGTGGTGGCGTGGATCAACTACGAACCGCCCGTTGTTCCGACCGTGAACAGTGGCGATGCAGCCCGGGCCGGTGCCACCCGCTTCGTCGCTGATCTCCAGGGCTTCAACGCCGTCAGGGAGAGCTTGGGCAACAGGACGCCGGAGACCTTAAACATCTTGGGCCACTCCTACGGCACCACCGTGACGTCCAACGCCCTTGCCGCCGCGGAACTGAACGTCGCTTCCTTCACGATGCTCGGCTCCGCCGGGGTGGAAAAGGAGATTCGGACCGCCAGCGAGCTCCATGTTCCTGCCGGTCAGGTTTACACCAGCCAAGCCAGTGRTGACGGATTGGCCCAAATGGGCCGCTTCCTGCGCCAGGATCCTCGTGTCGAGTCTTTCGGAGCGAAAGTGTTCTCCTCAGAAGAGGCCACTATTGACGGGACCCACTATCAAGGCGCCACGGAACACAACACGCTGGTTCACAGAAAAGACGGCGACGGCTACGGATACCTCGATCAGGACACCACGGCCCTGTATGAAGCTGCCCTGACAACAACCGGCAATGGAGACCGCATCCTGCCGGGCGCGCGGCCTGTCACGCAACCGGCCGGATTTGCTGGCCGATGAACAAGTCCGAAAGAGTGATCCTCATGTCCTATGAATCCAAGGCCCCTCGCAGGACCCGCTGTATGCTTGCCAGCTTGCTGGTTATGCTCTTTGCGCTGAGCGCCTGCACGCCCACGACCACGGAGAACCCCATGATCGGCTCAAGTAGCTCCAGTGACCCTGCAACTGTCAATGCCCAGGTCGAAGAACTCAAGCAAGCTCTCTCGGATCTCCGCGCCTTCAAAACCGAAACTGAAAACGCTGTCGGGCCCCAGACATGGGCGGATAAGAGCCTTCGAAACATGGACTGCAGCACCCCTAAGGGAGAAGAGGGCGTGAACTACAGCGTCATGAGTCAGACGCTTGAAACCCTCGACATGGAATCGTCGGTCAACGTTGTCAAGACGTTTTGGGAATCCAAAGGCTTCACCACCCGCGTTGAATCAAACCCAAAGGACCCAGCAAACATCCGTCTCTATGCCAATAAGAACGGCGGACATCTCGTATCCTTCACGGCTACCACCAATGGCTTCAGCCTCGAGATGAACAGCGCCTGCGTCGCTGGGAATCAGCATGAAATTTACAAGGAATTGGACAGGCAGGAAGCGAGTGCCAGTCCCACGCCGAGTACCAAGTAGAGCTGACACGGGGTGCTGGCTTCTGGGGGTGTCCTTTTCCTGCCTCGTGCTGACTTGTGGGCTGTGGAACAGTTTCCGGAAGAGTGAACCATATGCCCCATGAACCCAAGGCCCGCATAAAGACCAGCCGCATACTCGCCGCGTTAGTCTGCGCGGCCGTTGCACCCCCAAAAATGGGTCGATAAGGGCACTCGTAACATGGATTGCAGAACCTCCGACGGGCAAGACGGCGTGAACTACAGCATCCTGACCCAAACGCCTGACCCCGTGGACCTGGAAGCATCAGTAAGCGTGGTCAGAGCGTTCTGGGAATCGAAGGGCTTTACCACCCGCGTCGAAACCAACCCGTTGGACCCTGGTCTCATCCGCCTCTACGCCAATCAGAACGGCGGAAACCTCATATCCTTCACCGCGAATGTCAAAGGCTCCGGCCTGGAAATGGACACTGTCTGCGTCGCCGGAGACCAGCACGAAATCTACAAGGAGCTGTATCCCGAAATTTACGGGACCCCTTCTAGCCCCGGCTCCTCTCCGTCTGCTAATTAGGCTGTCTGATGCGCCAAAGGAGCCGCCTATGTCGCCTCGTGCTGGCTTGTGGGCTGTGGAACAGTTTCCGGAAGAGTGAGCCGCATGTCCTATGAATCCAAGTCCCGGATAAAGACAAGCCGCATACTCGCCGGACTGTTCTGCGCCGCCCTTGCGCTGAGCGCCTGCACACCCACCAYGGAGAACCCTATGACCGGCTCAAACAGTTCCAGCGATCCCGACACTGTCAAAGCCCAGGTTGAAGAGCTCAAACAAGCCCTCGCGGATCTCCACGCCTTCAAAACCGAAACCCAACAAGCCATCGGACCCCAAAAATGGGTCGATAAGGGCACTCGTAACATGGATTGCAGAACCTCCGACGGGCAAGACGGCGT
>NZ_JBFRDF010000018.1:0-54049 GCF_052113445.1 Paenarthrobacter sp. YAF11_1 | reverse complement strand
ACGACACCCGATGCTGGCACCCACGTTACAAAGAGACCTGGCACCCGCGAAAGGAGCCGGCCGTGTCCCTATCAGCAGTCAACGCGTGCCTCCGAACCCGGCGACAACACCCCCCGGATCATCAAGTGACAGGGCAAGAAAGTCATACCAGGTCGGACGGTACATGTTCGACGGTCCCGTAGGGCGTCGGCATGGTCACGTTAGTCACCCTAAATACCCGGGATGTGGGGTGAAGGAGTGGCATTCCGAGCAGAAGCTTGGCTGTTGCTGCCAGCGAAAGATGCGCACTCCCGGATCCGATTCCCCGACGCCGCCGGTTCAGGAGGCTGAGGGCAGCGGCCGCTAGACCGCAGCCGGTGGCGTGATCCAGCGCCTGCACTGGCAGCGCCCCGGGGGACCACAATCCGTTGCCGTCAGCGACGCCATACGAGTACCCAATACCGGTGGCTGCTAGGACAACGCTGTCTCACCCTCTGACCCGTGACCACGGCCCTTGCCGGCCCGGGCGATGACCGCCAGATGAGGATGGCGCTCTCCGCAGGGTGGCTGTGTCCAGGCCGAAACGCGATAGCGATTGGGGTCAGTAGCCGGTGAAAATGACGCCGGCCGTCGCGACAAGACTGAGCAGACGGGATCGCGCGCTCGGATCTCGGAGATCCGCCACCGCGCTCCGCTTACCTCCCACTACTCATGGGTGATCCTCGCGGGAGCGGATGAAGGAGATAAAGCGGTCCCCCGAAGGGGGCAGACGGCGTTGCGGATCGTAGACGAGTCCCGCGAGCCGAACCGCGTCGCGATCTTCGAAGGGTATGACCTTGACCCCGGTCGGGGGTTCTCGTGCGGGGAGGATGGCAACACCGACGTTCCTTTGGACCAGGCCCCAGAGTGTTGAGAGTTCCGTCGCTTCGAGAATGATGTTGGGGACGAGGCCATGGCCGGCCAAGTAGGAGTCCGTGATTTGCCGCAGACCGAACTCTTTGCGCAAGGCCATGATGGGTAGCTCGTGGAGGTCAGAAGGTGTGATTGTAGTCCGACGCGACAGATCAGCACCGATCGAAGTTGCGAGCCCCAGTGGTTCGGAGGCCAGGGGTATCCATTCGAGCGACGGGTCGGCAGGTCGGGGGCTCATGATGCCGGCGTCAGCCTCGCCCGAACGGATGGAGGCAAGGACATCATCGGCAGCGCAGCCGCGCAACGTGAAATGCGATTGTGGCGAGGTCTTTTGGAAATCACTGAGCAGTTGCGGAACGAGCCAGGAACCGTAGGAGGTGACGAACGTCAGGGAGATACTGCCCCCGTGGGGGTTCTGCAGGGCCTTGATCCTGTCCTTGGCCGCCTGGATTTCGCTGACGGCCCGGGCGGCGTGCGGGAAGAGGATCTCCCCCGATTCGTTTAGAAGCAGTCTCTTTTTGTGCCGTGCGAAGAGTTCGGCGCCCAGTTCTTCCTCCAGCCGTTGCAGTGCCCGGGTCAGTGCGGGCTGCGACATATGGAGTTCCGCAGAAGTCTGGGTGACGTTCCCCGTCTCGGCGACCCGCATGAACCACACAAGTTCGCTGATGCGCATTTTTCCTGCCCTTCCACACATCCTCTGGCCACGGATCCCCCAACCGTTTCCTTCAATCATAACCAGCGGGCATGATTTCATTCGAGAAAGTCATTTCACAACATGTAATTTGATGCGCAAACTGAATACATGGACCTAAGTGACCCTACACATGCAGAAATCTCATACAGGCCGCTGGCCGGGATTACGGTTGTATCTCTCGAACAGGCGGTTGCCGCTCCCTTTGCCACGCGGCAGTTGGCCGATCTTGGTGCCCGAGTCATCAAAGTTGAACGACCCGGTTCTGGTGACCTAGCCCGCGGTTATGACCGCACAGTCAGGGGGATGGCGAGCCATTTCGTCTGGCTGAACCGGGGCAAAGAGTCAATCACCCTTGATGCGAAATCGGACGAGGACAATCGCATCTTGGCGGAACTGATCGACCAGGCCGACGTTGTCGTGCAGAACCTGGCGCCGGGTGCTTTCGAGCGGCTGGGTTTTGGCTCCGCGAAGCTCCGGGCATCGCGTCCGGAGCTGATCACCTGTGATATCTCCGGATACGGCGCCGGTGGGCCGTATGGTGAGAAGAAGGCTTATGACCTGCTGGTCCAATGCGAAGCAGGACTAGTCAGCATTACAGGAACTCCGGATAACCCCTCAAAGGTCGGCTTGTCGATCGCCGATATCTGTACGGGCATGTACGCGTACTCCGGGATCCTGACCGCTCTGTTCGAGCGCAAGACAACAGGGATCGGTGTCTCGCTGGAGGTCTCCATGTTGGAGTCGCTCGGTGAGTGGATGGGGTACCCGTACTACTACACCGTCTACGGGGGCGAGCAGCCGGCCCGGACAGGGGCCAGCCATGCAACGATCGCGCCGTACGGACCGTTTACAGCTGCCGACGGCGTCACGCTCAACCTCGGTCTGCAGAACGACCGGGAATGGAAGTCCTTTTGTGAGGAGTTCCTGCGTCATCCGGAGCTCACAGACGATCCGCGCTTTGCAGCCAACGCCGACCGTGTCGCCCACCGGGAAGAATTGGATTCCATTGTCAGCGCAGTCTTCGCCGATATGTCCTCAAGCCAGGCCGCAGATCGCTTGGAAACGGCAAAGATTGCCTGGGCAACGCAGCGTAACGTGCTCGACTTTGCCTCCCATCCGCAGCTCCTCGCCCGCGACCGGGTGCGTTCGATTCAGACCCCTGTCGGGCCCGTGGATGCCCTTCGCCCGCCCGTGACTGTGGCAGGCAGAGAGCAGCCAATGGGAGATGTGCCCGGTCTCGGACAGCATACGGCTGAGATTCTCAACTGGCTCCAAAGCCGCAAACCCCAACTCACCGCAGACCGAAAGTAGGCAACAATGACAACTGCAGAAAACGCCACACGCTCCGTACCGGGCTGGGATGGCCGCTATTTCGAAGACTTCACCGTGGGAGACCTCTATCGCCACCCTCTGGGCCGGACAGTCCTCCCGGTCGACAACAGCTGGATGACCCTGCTCACCCAGAACACGGCCCCCATCCACTTCGACGCCCATTATGCGTCCCAGACCCAATGGGGCAAACCATTGGTCGACTCCACATTTACGCTGGCACTGGTCACGGGCCAGAGCGTCACCGACATCAGCCAGCACGTCATGGCAAACCTGGGTTGGGACCGCGTCCGTCTCCCCAACCCCGTCTTCGAAGGCGACACAATCTACTCACAGTCGGAAGTCCTTTCCAGCAAGGACTCCGCATCCCGGCCCGACATCGGCATCGTCACCGTACGCACCATCGGGTACAACCAGGAAGGCGTCATCGTGATCACTTTCGAGCGGACCATCATGGTCTACCGCCGCGGACTTGGTCCGGAAACCGCCTCGGTCCAGCCTGTCTGGGACGACCGGGCACGGAAGGCTGCCGGCATCTCCCGCTCCGCGAACTGATCAGGGAAACCCCGCGGCGGAAAAATGGCAGCCGCCGCGGGCAACGTTACGCGTCCGTGATGGTCGAATACTGAGTCAAAGGGCGCAACACTAGAGGATCAAGCCAAGTGAATATTTCAGTCTGAACTGAGCCACTAGGACTGCCCGAAAGGTACCCACCTGAGCGACATCCGGACCTAATTACGGCTTGAATTGTGCCGCCTGTAAACATTGATCTCATCAACATCGGGGTCACTTTCAGGAGGGCTGTGGGGTCAAGAGCGGAGTTGTTCGCCAGTATCCGCAGGGACGCCAGAGTCGAAGGAACCTCAATCCGGGAACTCGCGCGCAAGCTCCACGTAGCGATAAAGAACGTCGGGAAGGCTTTGAAGTCCCCACTGCCGCCGGATCGAAAGACTCCGGAGCGGTCTTCGCACCGTCTCGATCCATCCAAAGCAGCGCTCGACGCAATGCTCACCGAGACACGGTTGCGCCGCGATAGCATTGCGATACCGCCCGCAGGATAGTGGCCCTACTGATCGAGGAACGTGGCGCGGAGGAGCTGTCGTATTCGACGGTGCTTGTCTACGTGCGGGTCCGCCCGGCCCAAATCGACGTTGAGGCCGACCGTCGTGCGGAGGCGTTCGTGCGGCAGGAAACACGCCCCGGCGGCTGAGGCGGAATGGACTTCGGTGAAGTCTGGGTTGTGCTGAACGGCGTGATAACGAAGTGCCACAAGTTCTTCCTCCGGCTCTCCCAATCGGGCAAGGCCATCCACCGGAGCGTTGACCGCACTACCGGCGTGTCTTCCGCGTAGCCGGGAACGCTTTGTCTCAAGTGGGAGATTAAGGACGGAGAGGTAACGGAACACGAGCAGGGACCCAATAAGCAGCTGAGCGGGCTCGTCGTTGCGAGGAGCGGCAGCGTGAAATCGTACGACGACCCGGCTTTGCCTTGGGTTGTTTTCGACGGGTCCGGGGGCCGTGCTCGATCCGGTCAGCGAATACCTCCGAGAGCTATTGGCCTGCGGAATCAGTCCGGCGTCCTGCCGTTCATACGGTTATGCCCTACTGCAGTGACGCCGGTTCCTGGCAGCGGTAAATGTTCCTGGGAATCGCGCTCAACGCTCAGACGTACGGGAATTCGTGCTGTGGTTGCGCACGGTCCAAAACCCACTCGAGACTGCCGTCGCCCGGGCGCACCCGCGGCGGGTCGGTCATCCGGCGAACGGGCACACCCTATCTGGCCGCCGGGTATACGCCGGCAACGATCAACCACGCACCGGCGGTAATCTCGGTGTTCTATGACTATCACCTGCAGACCGGGCAGGGGCCGGCGGTCCCACCGGTGCCGCCGCAATCACGGACCGGACGCCTGCCCAACGCCCACCACAATCCGCTGGAACCGTCCGGCTGCATGGGCGCGGCAACTATCGACATAAGCAAGCCGAACGACCACTGCGCGCGGTCCCGGATGACGTCGTCCAGGACCTGTTCGACGGGCTGGGCTGTAACCGGGACCGGGCCTGTTCAGCATGTTCCTGTCCAGCGGCGCACTGGCCGAGGAGATGCTGGGCCTCACGGTAGCCGACACCCCATCCGGGCGAGTGGCGGATCTATGTGCGGACCATAGGTCTGGGCGGGCGAAAGAAGCTTGCCCGGCCGCGCTGGAGGCATTCGCATGGCTGGGGCTCTATCTTGCTGAGCTCGCCGACGAGTGCCACCGGCCCGAACTGGACGAGCCGCTGTGGTGGACTTGACGGCGGCTCGGTGCCAACGCACTCCGCATAGAAGCGAGGACCTCATTGCTTTCGGCAGCGGGGTTCGCCGTTACGGCGCTCCGGGAGAAGACCGATGCTAGTCCAGGGATGGGGGGAGGCCGTACCTCGAAGTGGCTGAGCGATGGCTCTGAGGGATGTCGGCTTCCATGGCCCTATTTTTTGGGTGCATGTTGTTCGGTCGGTTGCTGAGAAGGTTCTTCCCGGAAGAGTTCCCAATCCTTGATGTAAGCGATGGGCGCGAGCAAGCCGGGGTGCATTTCTGTGACCACTGGGCGGTCGCCCCGTACGCGTGAAGCCAGTCCGGGTTGACGAGGGCGGCCTTACCGGGGCGACGAGATCGGCTCTTCCGTCCCGGACCATCGCGGCGCCTGCATCCGGATGTTCGAGGTCGCCGTTGGCGATAATCGCCAATCCTGAATATTGCTTGGCCAGCGGTGTGCCGTGTCGCTGACTTTGGTTTGGGAAATCCTGATTCCTGCCGCCATATCGGGTCCGATGGCCTCCACGATGTCGCGGCAGATTTCGCTCGCCAGCCCAACCTGGACTTCATATGAGCCGCCGCAGTGGTCGGAGCGGGCGTTGAGGTAGCTGGTGAGGAATTGATCAATGAGGTAGCCGTTGGCTCCCTGGATTTCGATGCCGTCGAAGCCTGCTGCCTAGGCGTGTATGCCGCCTGGATAAAACTCTGGCGGACGGAGCGATGGTGGTATCCACGACGGTTTTGCCTTGGCTTTGGGCCCCGGCATGCATCAGCTAGGCAAAGATGCGGGCGCCTGACCTGTGTGCGGCATGCGCGACGTCCTTCCACGCGTCGGATTGCTTTGGGTGGCATTCCAGGCTGGTAGAGGTAGCCCTGGCTGTGTTGGGTTCCGATGTATAAGCCCTCGGTAATGATCAGGCCGATGCCGCGGGCGAACTTTTCGTAGTACGAGGCCACACGGTCGGTCGCGTAGTCTTCGGCTGTGGCGCTGAACCTGGTCATGCGCCAGCGCCACTCGGTTGGGGAGTTCCGTGCTGCCGATCCGGACTCGTGATGCATGCGTGGAGTGGGTAGTTGCCGATTGGTTGGGCATGGGACTTTCTTTAGATATTGGACAAAGCTCGGACTGCGTCCGCATCCAGCGCGGGCATCTCCCTCCTTGGACCCTGGCCCGGGAGGGATGGAAGGGGCCACCGCCACCGCTGAGGCTGCTTGGCGCCGTTGCTCGGCCGCGGGTTTCTTAGTCTGTGGGTGCCTTGCGCGGGTCCACGTTTCGGGCGGCCAGGATGAGGATGCCGGAGGCGATGATCGGAATGACGCCCCACCAGAAGGTGGCGCCTGTCCAGGACATGCCAGCTGACAGGGATGCACGGATCAGTACACAGCCGATGATCGCTCCGATCTGGCCGGCTGCATTGATGATTGAGCCACCGGTGGCTCGGGTGTTGACCGGGAAGCTTTCGCTGTTGACGAACAGCAGCGATGCGTAGGGGCCGATCAGGAAGAACAGCCCGGCACTGTAGAAGGTGATGATGAGGGGAAGTTTCCGGGGCAAGCAGCATGCCGCTGAAGGAGACTCCGCAGAGGAACCATCCGATGGCGATGGCGTTGCGCCGTCCGATACGGTCGCCCAGCCATCCAAAAGCAAGGTATCCGAGGAAAGCGGTGAGATTCGAGATCATAAGGATGCCCCGGGGCGTTGTCGAATGCGGTCCCCTTGCCGCTCTCGGCGGTGAGTACGGAAGTGCTTAGAACGGCAAGGTGAGGACACCCAGCCAGCTGAGCATGTACGAGAGTCCGATGACCACGGTTGAGCGGAGCGATTCTCCCTTGAACGCTGCTGCGAGCGGGGCTGCAGTCTCAGTGTGGTCAACGCCAACGGTGGCGGCCAGGGCATGGGCTTCTTCTGCCTTGCCTCACGCAGCAGGCATGCTGCCCTGTGACGGGCCATGAACTGGGGGCTTTCCTTCAGGTACCGGCCGGCAATGAGGATGAAGATCGCCGGGAACACTGCGACCACAAAGGTCCATGCCCACCCGCCAATCGGAAGGACGATAGCAATGTAAGCGGCGGCGAGGACAGAGCCGACGGGCCATCCGGACTGTACGAGGGAATAGATGAAGCCCTGCGACGGGCCTTAGCCGGGTCCGAGTACACCGGGGCGAACATCTCGCCCAGGTACGTGGCGTTGATGGCCTGTTCCGCGTAGCCCGGACCGGCTAGGGAGCGGACGAGGATTAGTAGGACGAAACCCAGACCAGCGGCGATACCAAGAACCCACCCGACCGCCACGGTAAGCAGAGATGAGATCGCTGCTCCCACCACGGCAATAATAATGCCTTTACGCTGGCCATTGTTGTCCACGATTGGGCCGACCCCGAACGCCACGAGGGCCGTGTCCGCCGTGACCCAGGTGTTGAGTCCTGTAGCTGTGCTTGAATCCCAGCCGAATTAGGCGGCAAGCACGGGCAGAAGATTACCGAACAGGACGACGTCATAGACCGCGAAAGTCCAGGCGAAAAAGCAGATCCAGGTGGCGATCTTGACGTCACTGGGAGTTACCGTGGGTGCTTCATGCGTCAAGGAGTGTGAAACGCTCATTTCTTCGATTCCCTGTGTTGGTGGGCTATTCGGACTCGGTCCGCGGCGAATAGGACAGCGCCTGCACGGTTTCCGGGCCTCTAACTAGGACATGAAGCTCTTAAGCCGTTCCTTGATATCGGCGTGGGAAGCTCCACTCGCAAGAAGCAAGATCAGAAGCAAACGCGACTTCAGGCCGTCCAAGATTCCGGAACTCAGCAGTCCTTGGGCGAGAAGGTCGATTTCTGATCCCGGAAATCCATAGGTTGATTCGTAAAGTTCCCCTGCACCGGCGCGGGAGGAGAACAGCACCGGGAACGCTGCTGCGGCTTTGGTCAAGGACGGCATCAGCTGCCGTGGTACATGCCCGCCTCCAAAAGTTTCGACGACCAAGCCATCGAAACCGCCTTGGAGAACCAGCTGTACCAACGTTTCATCCTCGTCGAAGCCGAGCTTAAGTAGAGCCACCCGGGGCAAACCCGAAGACTGAATCTGTTCACGCGGCACCGGTTGTGTCCTCGTGGCCGGCCGGAGGGGGATCCGAACTCGCCCTTCTGTAATCCAGCCAATAGGGCCTGCATTGGGGGAACTGAATGCGCCGGTGCTGGCGCTGTGCATTTTCCGCACAAACCTGGGTAGGTGAATTTCATCGTTGAAAACGACCAAAGGACCCAGTCCTCTGGTTTGATGATTAGTGGCGACTTGCACGGCTCCCAGAAGGTTTGCTGGTCCGTCTGCTCCCGCGAGTCCGGGATTTCGCATAGCCCCAGTGAGCACAACAGGAAGATCCGTTGTCAGCACGAGATCCAGAAGGAACGACGTTTCTTCCAGCGTGTCAGTCCCCTGGGTAATGACGACGCCATCGATGTCCWGTGATTCAGCCATGGCTTCGACGACGACGGCGAGCTCCAGAATATCTACGATCGACAAGTCTCCTGAAGGGTACTGACGAAAGCCGCAATAACTAAGATTTGCCAGCTTCCGCGTCTGGGGCACAGCGGCGAACAAACTCTCGGCCGTCATCGTCGGGACGGCGTCGTTCCCGTTGGCGTCAGGGACCGATGCAATGGTTCCGCCCAACGTGATCACGGCGATACGGGGAAGTTGATTCGACACTTTGGAAAGTCCTTAGATTGCTCAAATAGAAGAGGAACGTGGCCAGAAACCATAGGGCGTCGCCGACCACGTTCCGGTCCGACAGCTATTCGGTTGTTGGGTCTATGGGTCCGAGGTCCCAGACCCTGGGTTGAGACCTTCCACGGTGTTAGGGAAGGTCGCGGTCGAAGGGATAGAGGCTGTTCGATTCGAAGGGGAAACGTTCCCTGAAATCGGACGCGACTGCTTCGAAAGTTTCGAATGAGACGCCGTCATGGCTGGAGATGTAAGTGAGGAGGCGTTCGAGCATGAGGAGGACCTGGGGACGGCCGGACACATCCGGGTGAATCGTGATCGGGAAAATCGCGTAGTCGTCATGTTCGCGGTACACCCAGTCGAACTGGTCCTGCCACATCTGCTCGATGTCCCGGGGATTCACGAAGCCGTGGCTGTTCGGGCTCGCCTTGATGAACATCATCGGGGGGAGGTCATCGATGTACCAGTTGAAGTTGATCTCCACGAGATCGATTTCTTGTCCACGGACCAGCGGCTTCATCCAATGCTCAGCCGGCTTGGACAGGTCGATGTTGGTCCAGGTGTCCCCGGTGCGTGCGTAGAACGGCTGAAAGTCGTGGAACGCCTGGCTGTGGTCGTATTTGAACCCGTTCTTAAGAAGGAGATCGGTAGTCACGGACGACAATTCGCACCAGGGGGCGATGTAGCCTCGCGGCCGCTGTCCCGAGAACTTCTCGATCAGCTCGATGGACTTGTTGAGGACGTCTTCTTCCTGTTCGGGGGTCATGGCAATGGGGTTCTCGTGCGTGTAGCCGTGTGCACCGAGTTCGTGACCTGCCTCGACGATCTGTTCGATCCGATGCGGGAACGTCTCAATTGAGTGACCGGGGGAGAAAAACGTCGTCTGGATGCCGAATCTCTTGAAGAGCTTCAGCAGCCGCGGAAGACCTACCTCGCCCGCGAACATCCCCCTTTGGATATCCGCAGGGGAGTCAGCTCCTCCGTACGAGCCGATCCAGCCTGCTACTGCGTCGATGTCGACGCCGATGCAGACCTTAATGTCCTTTGCCATTGGTTTCTCCTTTTATTAGTGATTTTCGAAAGAGACTACTTGTAGGCCTTGAGGGCCTATTCCGAGTGGCCGGGTCGACCGGCTGAGCAACTGTCAGTCCGTCGAAGGCCCTCTCGCTCCCTGATGATCAGGGTGGTAGCAAGGCGAGCTCACCGCGCATTCGTTTGCATTGAGCATATGTGTGATGTCACTCACTGGTCAAGTCAACGTCTTTTGAAGCGCAGCTCCTATTTCTAGGCATTATCGAGCTAGAAATAATACTGTAGCCTCATCCGCATAGGCGCCGATCCCTCCATTTGCGAAATCCTTTGCATAGGTGATGCGCAGGCATCGCTAGCAGCAGATGGGGGGGGCGGCTCGCCGCCTCGCACCTCTCATGACTGGGGGCGTGAAAACGTTTGGAATAGTTGCGGGGTCGGGCCATGCCAGCACATGCGCGGAGCAGGCGCAGGACTTCGTTCCGCAAATTCCGGGCCGCTGGCGTAGGCCTTCAAGGTGCCATGATCATCAACCGCGGGGCGGAAGCTTCGGGCGGGTATGCAGCAGCTTCAGCTCTGCTGTCCCGCAACCCCTGGGCGACGGCGATTTTCGCAATTAGCGATTTTGCGGCGGTCGGGGCTATGGGGGGCAATTCGTGAGTTCGGCAAGGCCCCTGGTCGCTATATCGCGGTTGTGGCCCACAACGGTGTGCCCATGTCTTCGTTCCTTCCGTTTCCCCTGACCGCATTAGGCTCGTCGATGTTCCGGATGAGCGGAAATGCTCCTCGACCTGATGGCTGGCCGTGAAGTGGAGCCCAGACTACTTGCGCCTCATCTCGTTGCAAGGGCGTCGACCGCGCCCTAAAGCACAGACGAGGATTCGACGCGTAGGGAGTCGGTCGCTTCCCGCTATAGAAGCACGTTTGATGCCTGGTGGCCGAGCGGCGTGATCAGATCCGGCCAAGTTGCGCCCAAGGATGATAGAATCCGCCCCCGCATGAGCGAAGCCCTGAGGGCACCCACCCGGCCTCGTGGCAGGCCAAATTGGATTCGGGCCTCAAGAACCGCGCTTCATCTCCCGGTCGGGTAGCTCTGCACTTGCCGAACTGGGCCGGAAAAGAGTAGCTCGTTGGGTTCCGCCGTCAGCGGGGCCCGGTCCGTGGACGCGCTGGGAACAAAGGATTCCAGAGACCGGGCCAGCAAATTCCGGTCAATGCCCTGGATAATGAAGACCATTGACGTCAGTTCTGAATCCGCGGGCCGCTCGGATGGAGGTACGGGCCGCGGCTGGGCTATTACGCCTCCCACGGACTGGAGGACGATTGGCCCGTTGGGGGTGTGGATGGTCCCCTTACTCCTGAGAATATGCTGCGGATGGGTACGGGTCACTGCATCGAGCCAGAGGGCATACTCGGCCCAACAAACCTCTGGGGATAACTGAACCGTCCAGGCCTCGGGGCTGAAGCTCTCCTGATCCCAATGCGGGGCTGTCTCTACCGCACCGGCCATCTGAGCCATTGCAACCTGGCTAGGCGTGAGGGCAGATTCGCGGCCGTCACGGGAGACCCTTAGCTCGGCGGCTGGGTTGAGCTGCCGGACGAGGACCGACAGTGGGCCCACGGCATCACTTTGGGCCAGATCCAACTTGGACAATACGACGCGGTCCGCGCACCCCACCTGGGCGCGGGCCAGTTCTTGATGGCGCAATTGGCTGGTGCCATTAATACCGTCCACGATGACCACCAGTTCCTTAAAGAGCAAATTCGCCTGAAGCACCGGGTGCTCAGTGATGACTTCGACAATGGAACGGGGGTCCGCCACCCCCGACGTCTCGATATAGACGTGACTTATAGCTGCGCCACCTTCCTGCCCGGTTCTGTGCGTTGTCCCAACAATCGAAATGAGACAGGCGATCAGCTCATCTTTCTTATCGCAACACACGCAGCCCCCGGCGACCAGTCTGGTGCCTACAGCCTTTGCCTGACTGGACGCCGAGTCCAGAAGCCAGTCGTCGACGCCAACTGAGGCATAGTCATTCACGACTACGGCCAGCGATTCTGCAGCCTGCGTTGCCGCTGCGTCCTCGAGAATCCTTGACAGCCACGTCGTTTTGCCTGCGCCGAGGAAGCCGCCGACGACCGTGACGTCAATCATTTGCTGCACTCGGGTCCGAGCAGGCGGTGAAACGCGGAGCCAGCGGGTCTAGAGGTGCGCCGTTTAACTTCCCAGCAATAGTCCAGACGTCCGACAAGGAGTGTATTTGCTCGGTGACCCCGGCTGAATTCCGTATCGACAGACCTGAGGCTCCGGGGTAGAACGTGACGTTCAACCCAGACCCAGTCAGGATGGCATTGGCTGCCCGGGCCAGCTGGCTTCTGGATAGTATCCGGCCGCCGGGGGAGTCCGAAATACCGGCGCTGTACCAGTCAATGTCGGAGGGCGGGGTTCCGCAACCTGAACACATGCTGCTTTGTCCTTTCGTTGGCATCCACCTCTAGCGTTCCCGATTTGGGCGGATGGCGGACGGCCTGCCGAGTATTTCCTGCGGGATCGGCCAGCAGACCTGTTTCAGTAAGACCGGGGCAGGCCCAGGCTTTGGTGGGCACGAAGCTTTTGATCACGTTGTTGACCGGGGCTATCTGGAATATGCGGGTTTCGCGGAATTTCCTTTCGACGTCGTATTCGTCCACCAAGTTGTAGGCTCCGGGGGTGTCTAGGCCGGCGTTTGGCTGCGGCCTAGCTGGCTTCGGAAACGAGGTGCTTGGCCATGTTAAACTCGGCGCCGCAGGGCGCCCATGGTGCACATCTGTGCTTGGAATGCGGCTTGAGTGGCCGTCGGGCTTGTTGAAATCCTCCACAATGACGCTGGCCTCGGTCAGGCCCAAGCCGCCATAACTCGGCCGGGATCAGGGTCGAAAGCAGACCCGCCTTAGTCAGCGTCTACATAAATTCCTGCGGGTAGCGGCGGCTGCGGTCCGGTTCGCGCCAGCACTCGTTCGGGAAGTTGGCGCACGGGATGCGGGTCTGCTCGCACACGTGCTCCGGTTCGGAATTCAGATAGGCATCGTTGCTCCTTGAAATCGGTTCCGGGTGACCCTGTGCTCCCGCTGAAATTCGACGTTACGCCAATATATTTGAAGTTGGCAAGAGTGACATCCGGAATCAGGACCCCGGACGAAACCTGGAAAATAGGCCGGAACAATGGCCAAACTAGCTAATTTCGCTAATATATTTCGTAGAAGGGAACCTCGTCAGGAGCAAAACCATCGGCGAGAACCTTGGCATCTCCACCACTCCGGCACGGGAGGCCCTCCATGCCCTACGTGTGGAAGGGTTTCTGGAACTGGTACCGAGGCGCGGATTCATTGTGGCGCCTCTGACCGGCCAGGACATCCGTGACCTCTTCCAGGCCCTCATCGACGGGGAACTCGCCGCCCGGGCCGCGGCCAAAGCCGGGGATGTATCCGAGCTCGAGGCTCTTCACCACGAGCTGTTCGCTGCCCGCAACGACCGCGCGAAGCAGGAGGATAGTAACCACGCCTTCCGCCGCGAAATCAACCTCATGGCCGGCTCCCGCAAGTTCGTGTGGCTCCTCGGACTGGTCACGCGGTACGTTCCTCGGCAGTTCTATTCTGCAATCCAGGGCTGGCCCCAAGCCACCATGAACGATCACTCCGTACTAATCGAAGCAAACCAGGCGCATGACCCCGAGACAAGCCGGACAGAGATGCAACAGCATATCGTTCTCTCCGGCGAGCTCCTTGCTTCATATTTTGACGCCCGCATCGCCGCCGCTGGGAGCGTCCCTGAGGATACAGCAGCCGGATCAAGAGACGCGACGCGACCCAGATCGTTCCCAGCGCATGGGTTGGAGGGCACGCTAGGTGTAGTGTCCCTGCAGGTCGGTGACACGGGATTGATGTGGCGCAATAAGAGGACCCACGGGTGTTGTGTGGTGCTTGTCGAGAGCAAACACTCAATCCAGGGGGTCCTCGTGTCCCACTCTAACGCGAACCTTACCCCTGCCGGTCGTCTGAAACTCGCCCGGTGTGTGGTGGATGGTCACTTGCCGTTGCGCCGCGCGGCTGAATGCTTCAATGTTTCCGTGCCGACCGCGGCCCGCTGGGCGAAACGCTACGTCGAGCTCGGGGAAGCCGGCATGCTGGATCGTCCCAGCCGACCGCTGAGCTGCCCGCACCGCAGTTCAGTGCGGACAGAACATCGCGTCGTGGGCCTTCGGACATCCAAGCGTTGGGGGCCGGCCAGGATCGCCTACCACCTGGGTTTGAACATCTCCACGGTTCATCGGATCCTGTGCCCCTACCACTGCGCGCCGCTGCGCGCCGCTGCGCTACACGGACCGTTGCGCCGCGCGGCTGAAATCCGTCAGGAACGAGCCCCTCGCTATGAGTACGCGCGGCCAGGGGAGATGATCCACGTCGATGTGAAGAAGCTCGGCAGGATCCCCGACGACGGGGGCCACTGGGGCCTGGGACGTGTAGCGGGAGAGGCTCACGCTCGCGCCCGAAACCTTGCCGAGGGCGCCCGTAGAACAGGGGCCTGCTCCGTGGTTTCACGTTCATCCACCATGCCGTCGATGACCACTCCCGCTACGTCTACTCAGAGATCCGCGCCGATGACACCAAGGAAACCGCCGCCAGTTTCATGCGTAACGCGATCGCCGCGTTCGCAGCCCACGGGGTGAAGATACAGCGCGTGCTGACCGATAACGGCTCCTGCTACCGGTCTCGACTCTTTGCTCAGACCCTGACGGAGGCAGGTATCCGACACAAACGCACCAGACCCTACCGACCCCAGACAAACGGCAAAGTAGAACGCTTCAACCGCATCCTTCTAGAAGAATGGGCCTACGCCCAGACCTACACCTCAGAGGCCGCACGCCAAGCCTGCTACCCGGACTTCATCGAGCACTACAATCACATGAGGCCACACACCGCACTCAAAGGCGCCTCACCTGCCAGCCGCGTCACCAACCAACCGGGTTAGTACAGCTAGGCGGCGGAGGCCGATCGGCTAAGCACTGTGATGCCGTGTGCAACCGTGCAAGCCTTTGCGTAAGATTGCGTTAGATGGTTTCTGCTTCGCCGTCGCGTAGAACGAAAGTGGCTCATGACAAACCCCGAAATAGATCGTAAGTCCCCAACGTTGGCAGAGATAGCCAGCCGGGCAGGGGTACACCAATCGACAGTGTCGCGGGCACTCACTGCCGACGGCCGGGGCGTAGGCGCGAAAACTGTGCAGAAAATTCGAACCATGGCAGCAGAGATGGGCTACAAACCAAACCCCGCCGCGGCGGAGCTGCGGACCGGACGCAGCAACTTGTTGGGCGTGCTCGTGCCCAACCTCATGGACATGGTGCTAGCCGAAATCTATGCAGGCATTGACGCAGGAGCCCACGAGTCCACATACAGTACCTTCGTCTCAAATACCCAAGATGATCCTGAACTCCGGCGCAGCAAGCTCAGCGAGTTCCAAGCTCGTCGGGTTGACGGAATTATCCTCGGCGACGCCAGGATCGATGGGGATGAGCTGGTTCAGATTCTCAAGCGCCAGGGAATTCCATACGTCTTGGTTAACAGAAGGCTGGCGGGTCACCCCTCGGTCACCACAGACGATGTCCTGGGGGGCGCGCTGGCAGCTTCCCATCTGCTCGACCTGGGGCATGTAAACGTCGGCATAGTGGCTGGACCCAGCTTCGCCAGCACCTGCGTCGAGCGCAGCCATGGGTTCGTCCAGAAGTATCTCATGGCGGGTTTAAGGGTCCCCGAGGGGTGCATAATCAATTCTGGGACAGATGCATCTGGTGGCTATGAGGCCGCGGCTCGGCTCCTTCACGAAAACCCGGAGATTACAGCCATTTTTGCAATAAATGATTTTGCAGCCGTCGGCGTCATGGGCGCCATCCGGGATCATGGGCGAACACCCGGAAAAGACATTGCGGTGATCGGATACAACGACGTGCCACTTTCGAAGTACCTCCCTGTCCCGCTGAGTTCGGTTCGATCGCCAATGTTCGAGATGGGGCGAAAAGGTGCATTGATGCTGATCGAGGCAATCAATGGCAAGAAGGCTCAGTCGCAGCTACTTGAGCCGGAACTGATCCCCCGTGCCTCTACGCTCGGGAATCAGCCAGCGGACGACGCGGGTCGGGTGCACCTGTAAAACGCATACAGACACGTATGGATTGATTTCCGTCGTCCTGACGGCATCCGCCGTTGGTTTCAAGGACCGTCCGGATTCGACCGATGGTTGAGCCTTGCGGCCCCGCCGGGTTCGGAAGCGCCGCGGAAATAGTCTCAGCGCCGCCGACGGGGCGGGGATCGCGGAGGCGCTGAATTCCCCCGGTTGGTTGATCTGGAACCATGCAGGTCTAGGTGAGTCGGTTCAGCGAATCTAATTGGGAGCGTTGTCTACCCTTTAGCGGGTGCTTGAAGAAAATAGCCAGGTCAATCATCGTCGGAACGCACGTCCACGTCACCAAGTACGGGGCGCTGGCCGTAGAAATGTCAAGGAGAACTTCCAGATTTACGGCACCCCGAGGTCGTGCACACGGACTCGGGAACATCCATGACCTCCGAGATGCTGGCGGGCTTGGAAGGACAGCTCGACCCACTTCCAGACTGCGGGTACGCGATGACAATCCTTCTGAATCGCTCCCTGAAGGGCGAGCCTGAGTTGCGGGGACGATTCTGCCTCAGGTCCGGCCACTACGCCCGTCACCACCACGACCGGACACTCCAGAATCGGCCTCCGCACCCCTTCGAACGTTCACTCTGCGTCCACGCCGTGGTGCCGCCGTGGCACCATTCGGGCTGAAGAAGTGCATAATGCAACGGACCTGATCCGGGGACGCATCCGCGTCCATTCAGCAGCTTTTCGTCCAGCCAATAAGAGCCAACCGCCCAGATCAGGGGCGCCTTGGAGGTTCAGGGTCCCAGAACTGCCAGCGGATCTTCCCACGGAGACACGGCTATAGCAGGGTGATCGCGCATCAATACATCGTCTCGATCATGCAGCCCTGCAAACCATTGCGTGATGAGGATGTGACCTCATGAAAGTGACTAGTCCTGTATTTTCAGGGCCTCCAAGGAATCCCTTGACGAAGCTGGCAGGTTATGTCTACGATTCATGCAATCCAATGCGTGATCTTCATTACACTATGGATTTGCTCCCCGCTGCATACCTGCTCGCTTCTTGAGCTTCGAAGCCGGCGCAAAACCTCCCGACGGCCTCCGCAGCCCGTCTAGACCTTTACCCTTCGTTTCAGTCACCTGAGAGGCCCCAATGAGCATCGAAACGGACAGCGTCGATCTGACGCCGCCAACCCAGAATGAAAAGCGGAAGCTTCCTAGCTTCTCCAAACGCGAAACCACGATCGCCACCGTCCTCGCTCTCCTTGCTTGGACGATTGCCGTCTTTGATTACGGTCTTTTTGGGACCCTTCTACCGGCGATGCAGGCCGACTTCGGCTGGACCGAAACGGAGGCCTACACCATCAACACGTGGGTCGCCGTCGGCACCGCCTTTGTCTGCTTCGGCATCGGACCAGTCATTGACCGGCTCGGCCGCCGCAAGGGCATGATGACCACCATCGGCGGAACCGCAATTGTCTCCGGTCTGACTGCACTGATCCCGACCGGAATCCCGTTCCTCAGCAACGGCTTGTTGGTGCTCATCCGTTCCTTCGGCGGCCTCGGATTCTCCGAACAGGCCGTCAACGCCACGTACATGAACGAGGTTTACCAAGTCACCGAGGTCGCCGACAAGCGCAAGCGGCCAGGTTTCCACTACTCCTTTATCCAGGGCGGTTGGCCGCTGGGTTTCGTATTGGCAAGCGGATTGGCCCTAGCCTTCCTGCCCACGCTCGGGTGGCGTGCGCTCTACTTGATGGCAGCTATACCTGCTGCGATCATCGTCTGGGTCATTGCCAAGAAGCTCAAGGAGACGCCGCAGTTTGAGCTCCACCACAAACTCACCGAACTTGAGAAGCACGGCCAGTCCGACGAGGCGCACGCCTTGGCACAGTCCTATGGCGTGGAACACTCCTCGACTGCACCCTTGAAGCGGATCTGGGAAGCGCACCTCCGCCGCAACACCATCATGTTCTCTCTGGCATGGATTCTCAATTTCTTCGGGATCCTGATCTTCAGCATCCTGGGCACCTCAGTTCTGAAGAACGCCAAGGGCGTCGAACTATCCGACGCTTTCTGGATGCTCATCGTCATCAACCTGATCGGCTACTTGGGCTACATCCTGCATGGCTGGATCGGCGACAAGATCGGTCGCAAGCAAACCATTATCGGCGGCTGGATCCTCTCGGGAATTTTCTTCGCACTGATGCTCAGCCCGCTCGTTGACAGCCCGCTCATGATCATCATCACCTACGGTGCAGGCCTCTTCTTCATGGTCGGTCCCTATGCGGCCATGCAGTACTTCCTGGCCGAGTGCTACCCGGTCAGCTGCCGGGCCACGGGCACGTCCTTCATCGGCGCGATGAGCCAGCCAGGCACCATCCTAGGCGGGATCCTGTTCACCGCAGTCGTCGCTGCCACGGATACCGGATCAGCAGCACTCTGGATCGGCGCATTCGGCCTGATCGGATCGGGCCTGCTGATGATCGGTACCAAACCGCCCATCGAAGTCATTCTGGAGGAGCCCCATGGCATCTGATCCCAAAGTCTCAATCATCACCGGAGCTGCCAGCGGAATCGGACGTGCGCTGGCCGTTCACTACGCCGCACGCGGCGATCAGACTGTCATCGGCACCTTTCCCGGCGATCCACACGACCCCGAAGAAACCTTGCGGCTTGTGAAGGAAGCAGGCGGTGAGGCAGTCATCCATGAGGTCGATGTCCGCAGCACACCCTCTGTCAACCGCTTCGCACAAAGAGCCGTTGATGAATACGGAAGACTCGACTACACGGTCGCCAACGCCGGCATCCTTCGGAACGCGCCGCTGGAAGAGTTATCTGATGAACGTTGGACGGAGATGCTCGACGTGGATCTCACCGGCGTGCTGCGCACACTGCGCGCCGGGGCCGTTCACACGGGGAAAGGCGGATCAATGGTCGCCATTTCCTCCATCGCCGGGGGCGTCTACGGTTGGGAGGAACATGCTCACTACGCAGCCGCGAAGGCTGGAGTACTGGGTCTCGTCCGAAGTCTGGCTGTCGAACTCGGCCACCGGCAAATCCGAGTCAATGCCGTCATTCCGGGACTCATCGAAACTCCGCAGTCCTTGGACCCTGTCAACTCCATCGGCGCCGCAGGTCTAGAACGTGCCGGCAGAGACATCCCGTGGGGGAGAGTGGGGCGCGCCGCCGAAGTCGCCAGTGTGATCGGGTTCCTGACTTCGACCGACGCCCAGTACGTCACCGGGCAGCCGCTCATCGTTGATGGCGGCCTGACCGTGAAAATGCGGGCCTGAGGTTTTCATTGAAAGGGAAATTATATGAACACTAGGACCTCCCAAGTGAGTGGGGGCCGGGCAGTCGTCGTGACAGGCGGAGCCAGCGGCATTGGCAAGGCAATTGCGGAACTATTCATCGCCAACGGCGACAATGTCGCCATTCTGGACCATAGGCCAGAAAAGGGCCACATCAGCATGGACGTTGCAGATGAAGCCAGCGTCCGGGAAGCATTTGCAGTCGCCAGGAGGCTGATAGGAGCGCCCCAAATCCTCGTCAACAGCGCAGGGCTGCTTACTCAGGCCCCCGTGGAATCAATGGAGCTGTCCCTCTGGAACGAAACAATCAATGTCGACCTCACCGGCGTCTTCCTTTGCTGCCGTGAAGTCATCGGATCCATGCGCGAGCAACGGTGGGGCCGCATCATCAACATCTCCTCGCAGTTGGCCATCAAGGGTGGAATCGGGCTCTGTCACTACAGCGCCGCCAAGGCAGGAGTCATCGGACTCACGAAGTCCCTCGCCCTGGAAGTAGCTGGAGACAACGTCCTTGTGAACGCCATCGCTCCCGGACCCATCAGAACGCCACTCGTTGACGGTGTCTCCGAAGACTGGAAAACGGCTAAACGGGCTGAACTTCCCCTCGGCCGCTTCGGAGAACCCGCAGAAGTTGCGCCTACTGCGCTACTCCTGGCCAGCGATCCTGGCGGCAATCTATTCGTAGGTCAGACCCTGGGACCCAACTCCGGTGACGTCATGCCCTGATCGGCCCCAGCTATTACCGAACAATGACGTACTGTGCTGCGCGTCGAACCTGAGCGCGACCGGCTCCACCGCCTGCGACGACTGCTTGGGTGATGGGGGCCGGTCGGCGCGTCAATCCTGTGCCAAATCAGACAGCCGCGGAGGACAGCTTTCCGACCTAGATGATGGCATGCCGCCCACTCTCGCTTGAGCACCCTGCCCTTGCAACACACCCATTAGAGGATTGAACATGAACCCCGGCTCCAGTCCGTTGCCCTTGATCACGCCGGTTACGGAGCCGGCGATGCCAAATGGCCTCGCGCAAGTTCTTCTCCATCACCTTGCCTTAGCTGATCCAGGCTCCTATTTTGACTTCCTTGGCAAAGATCTCGACACCGTACGGATCGCCGAGTGATGCCGGATCGGACACCCGGCGCGTCTCGATGGTTTCCAGCCGACCACCAAAGGAGAACAGACGTACTTTTCCGGACGCAATGGTCATCCTAGGAGAAACATGAAGAACCCCAGCTATGCCCGTCAGTTGGCCATCCATGCCACCACCCAACACCCACCAACCCAAGAAATCTCCGATTGGATGAGACTTCTCCTACTGGATTATCTTGCCGTGACCGAAGGCGGCTTAGATCGAGAGTCGGCGAAGGCGGCGCGCCGATCAGTTTCGTCGTCCAGAATACGAACCAACGATAAACCCGCTCGGGTCCTCGGAACCGAGCGCTTCTTGTCCGTCCAAGACGCAGCCCTCGTAAACGGAATCACCGGCCATGGACTCGAACTCGATGACACATTCGAAGAGGCGTCTCTGCATCCGGGTGTTGTCGTGTTCTCCGCCTTGCTCGCGGTCGCAGACGACCAAGGGCACACCCTCGACGACGTGTTACACGCAGCGACTGTTGGTTACGATGTCATGTGCGAAATCGGCATACTCGTGGGAGCCGCTGAAAGCTACGGCGTGGGTTTCATCCGACCGGCATATCCGGGGCGATTGGCTCCGCGGCCGCCGTCGCCACGCTCCTGGGTCTCTCGGAAGACGAGACCACAATGGCAATAGCGATATCAGCCAATCTCGCGGCAGGTTCGCTCGAATTTTTGTCCGATGGCTCCTGGACCAAGCGATTGAATGCCGGCCATGCCTCTGCCACCGGCGTTCGCAGTGCCAAGCTTTCCCAACAGGGATTCACTGCTCCTGAACTTGCAATTGAGGGCCGTGACGGTTTCCTTGGTCAATACGGTCGGGGTCTGGTCGAGGGACGCTCCCTGCATCTTGAGTACGGCCGAAACGCCCTGGCCACAAGCATCAAGTTCTACCCTTGCTGCCGCTATATGCACGGCAACATAGATCTGCTCAGCGACATCCGCCGTGAGAATCCTGATTTGAAGATTGAGGACATCAAAACGATTGAGACGGCAGTACTGCGGGCGGGCGCCACGCTCGTGTCCGAGCCGCCAGAACGAAAATACGTTATCCAAACACCGGTTGACGCGCAGTTCAGCATGCCATTCGGCGCGGCCGTTGCGCTGGCCACGGGAGAGGCCACCGTGGCCCAGTTTGACAATGCCCCAGCCGTTGCTAGACAGCTGGAGTCATGGCTGCGAAAAGTGGTGTGCTACTTCAGCGAAGACCTCGAAGCTGCCTTCCCAGCAGTATGGCAGGCGGAAGTGCGAGTAAGGCTCAAGGACGGAACCACAATCGAGCGAAGCGAAGCCTCATTTCGGGGATCACCGGGCGCCCGGACCACACATGAGCAAGTCATGGCAAAGGCAAAAGGGCTAATCGGAGCAGACGCCGCCCTTGCACTCGACCTATCCATCTCGACTCCCGGAAGTGTCGGGACTGCCCCCTTTTTTTGTTGACTCCTTAACCTAGCGGGCTTGTGCTCGTGGGTGTTGACCCTGCCCACGGCATATGGGCCGGAGTTCCGCCAGATTGTTATTGATGTGGCCCGCAAGGGCGAAGCGCCGCTGGCGCAGATTGCAAAGGACTTCAGGCTGTCAGTCACGACGCTCAAGCGGTGGATTGCCATTGCCGAACGTAAAGAATCCGGAGCCAGCCCGGCAAGCGGTGATTCGGCCGAGATGCGTGAGCTAAAGAAGCACAACCGTCTGCTGGAGCAGGAGAACGAGATCCTGTGCCGGGCGGCTGCCTATCTGGTCAGGGACATCAACTCAAAATGACTCTTCTATGGGTTCTGTCAAGCCATAATGGTTTGGAGTTGGCGGCAGATGGAGCGGCCGACGTAGCGTTTGAGGTTCCGGCCGATCTCGAGGTTTGATTTTCCTGTTGCCCGGTTCCGGGCCACGTATTTCTTGGTTTCGGTGTTGGAACTCATGCGGGTGCGGACGATGACGTCGAAGGCGCGGTTCAGTTGACGGTCTCCGGAGCGGTTAGCCGGTGCCGGGTCGTGTTGCCGTAGGACGCCGGACGTGTGGCGACACCGCCGAGCGCGGCGGAGGCTGCTTCAGAACGGATGCGGCCGTGGTGGGCGTAGGCGGACGTGATGATCGCTCCTGCTACGGGCCTGACCCGGAGACCGCTTAAGGCCCTGGCGCCAATTCTTGGGTGAGCTGGGCCAGGGCCTTGTGATTTTCGGCGACCTGGATGTTGAGGTCTTTGACTGCCAGTGCCAGGCGTTTGGCTTCGGCGCGGACGATTCGGATCACGGGTTCGGTGGTGTGTGAGGACCGCCAGGCTTGCAATGGCGGTGATCTGAGTGTCCCGAGGTGATGAACGCGCATCGATCCCGAGATCTGTGCCGCGGAGTAGGGCGGTGAGGGCGTTGCGGTTCGCGGTGCGTTGGTGATCGAGCAGAGACCGCGACGCCAGCAGAATATCCTGATCGCGGCCCGGGTGCCTGCAGCACTAGGCTCCATCACATGATCGTGGGTCACCCCAGGACTGAACGGTCTGCGGCTTCGGCGTCGATGGGATGAGCGGGCAGGAGGCCCGAGGCCGCCAACCTCGATGTCAGCGGCAAGGAGAGCCTGGGAGAGCCGGGTACCGTAAGAAGACGTGCCCTCAACGGCAGCGAAGACCCTATCCCCACCTGTGCGCCGCCGAATCCAGTCGATCGCACGGTCCATTTCCGCGGAGGTGGCAGGAGCCTGCCTGAGTCGCTTGGAGACGCATCTGTAACGAGTCACACCCAAGTGAAGGACAGTCTTCTGAGCAGGTCATCCGTGTGGGCAGGCCTGTGCCCGGAGAATGGTGCGGACGAGTCATTTTCAAGACACCGTGTGTTGCGGGTATAAACCCTGAGTCACGCGCCGTACTCCGGGACCAGCCGGTCAGCCAACCTCGGGCCGGCCACCGACCATTACAGATCTACCCGCTGGTCACGGATCTTGCCGCCGACAGTGTTCCAGTGGAGGTGACCCCGCAGGGTGTTGGGATTCAGCACGCAAGGCTAATACCGTTGGAGAACCAGCCCGGTAACCGAACGGGACTGGATCGATGCGCACTTGGTCAACGTCGCCCTTGACATCCACGCCGAAGACCCGGCAATCGGGTACCGTTTTATCGCCAACGAACTTCCGGAGAACGGCATCACAGCGGGCGAGAACAGGGTCCAGCGCCTATGCAGGGAGCGCGGAATCTGCTCGCCGTTCTCGATGAAACGCGGCCTGAACCGCAGACCCAGGCCACCGTTTCACGATGACCTGGCTGAGCGGGATTCACCGCCGCGGCACCGGACGAGCTGTGGCTGACAGACATCACCGAACACCCCACCGCCGAGGGTAATTTCTACCTCTACGCCGTGAAGGACGTCTATTCCGGCAGGATCGTCGGCTACTCGATGGACTCGCGGATGAAGTCCCCATTTGCCGTGGCCGGACTGGAGAACGTGGTGCGGGCACCCAACCCTGCAGGAACCGTGGTGCATTCGGATAGCGACACTGTTTGCATCGCTCGGTCGCCATTTGGCGGCGTCGTTGGACGAAATAACTATGCCCTTAGGGCGACGCGTTCAGGGGACACAGCCGTGTTGCCGTGGTCGTTGCCAGGTTCCATAGTCGAGCAGGATCGAGACGTCTTGTTGCAGGCAGGCTCCGAGAAATGGGTGACGTGCTGGCGACGGACGTCGTGGGGCGTGCAAGTCACTGGCGTGACTGCCTCAGTCGGACGGGCATAACCGGAGTCGACGATGGGACGGTCCTGCCAAGCGGCTGGTTCCTCGGGCGCACAATGAGCGTTGATCAATATCTGCACGGGTAGACTGCCTAATGTTCCCCCTTGGAGTCGCCAAACGGACGCGGCGGGTCAACCTCGGGTTTCAAGCCCTGTGGCACGGCTCCCTCTGTCAAACAAGCTTCCGGTAATTGCCGCCGTACTGAAACTAGCGTGGCTACCTCTGTCATGGTTCTGAAGGGTGGCGGTCTGCTTCCGGCGGGGCCCGAGGTTGAACGCAGGAGACTGGGCCCGGGTTGAGGTCCGGTCATCCGCTGCTCGCGAGCCGTCAGGAGCATAGCCAACGAGCCAAGAAAGTGGCCGGCCTCCTTTGGGAGGCCGGCCACTTTTTAGTGAATTATTGTAGAGCGCCTGTTGGGTTCAGATCGGGCGCCTTTCCTTATGCCACAGGAACTTTGTTTGTGGGAACTGCCGGCGCGAGGTCAGCCTCCAAGCTGGAGTTCTTTGACGGTTCTTTGACCATGAACGAGGCAACTAGAGTCAGCGCAATGCAGCCCGTCACGTACCAGAAGAACGTGGATTCCATGCCGGCCTGCTTCAGTGCCAATCCGATCGGCTCTACAGTTCCGCCGAAAGATGCGGCAACGAGTGCGTGAGGCAGTCCGACGCCTAGTGCGCGGACACGGGTGGGGAACATCTCGGCTTTGACGATCGAGGCGCAGGCCGTGTACCCGGACACGAAGACCAGGCAGAGCATCATGAGTCCGAAGGCGGCAAAGACGTTGGTGGTGTCGGCAAGTAACGTCAGCACGGGCACCGTGACAATGGTTCCGCCAATGGAAAAGAACAGCATGACCTTCCGGCGTCCGTAGCGGTCCGAGAGGCCGCCGGCGATCGGCTGCAGGAACATGAAGAGGAACAACGCCACGAAGCTGATAACGCTGGCGTCTTCCTTGGCGATGCCAGAGGTATTGACCATGTATTTCTGCATGTACGTGGTGTAAACGTAGAAGCTGACTGTGCCGCCGATGGCCAGACAGAAGACGGCGATGAGCTGCTTTGGGTACTGTAGGAGAGCGCGCAGTGAACCAACAGGCTTCTTGCCGGTGGACGCGGTCTCGGCTTCGCTGCGTGCCTTCTCAAGTTTGTAGTGCTCGGATTCGTCCATCGAACGGCGGAGGACCATGACCAGCAGTCCGGCAACTGCGCCGATGATGAATGGAATGCGCCATCCCCATTCGCCCATCTGCTCGGGAGTCAGGATGCGTTGCAGCAGGATCATTACCAGCAGGGCGGAGAGCTGGCCGATGATGATGGAAACGTACTGGAAGCTGGAGAAGAAGCCGCGGCGGCCCGGCGTGGCTACTTCGGAGAGATACGTTGCGCTGGAGCCGAATTCACCGCCGACACTCAGACCCTGGATAAGCCGAGCGAAGACCAGGAGGATAGGCGCCCAAATCCCGATGGTGTCGAAGGACGGGGTGAGCCCGATCGTCAGCGAGCCGGCGCTCATGAGGAGAACGGAAGCAGCGAGGGCGTTCCGGCGGCCATGCCGGTCCGCATACATGCCCAGCAACCATCCGCCAAGGGGGCGCATCAGGAACCCGACGGCGAAGACGGCTGCGGTGGACAGCAACTGGGCGGTGGGGTTACCGCTGGGGAAGAACTCTGCAGCGAAGTAGATGCTGAACGAGGCGTAGACGAACCAGTCATACCACTCGATCAGGTTTCCTAGGCATCCTTTGACGACGTTGCTCACCACACGGGACTTGGCGGGTGCAGCCGGCGCACTTTGAGTGTTCATTTGAACTCCTTTGTTCTATACGGCGGTGCTTGGCTTCTGCTGCCGTTGCCGCCGGTTCGAGGCTTTCGCCGTGGAACTACCTCCAATGTGTCTCAGGTCACCCGGATGTGAACAGCGAATCGGGGTTTTCTTAGCCGTCCCTTAAGACGGTTCTTTAACCTGCGGAAATCGACACAGAAAAGCCGGGCCCGCATCGGTGCGGACCCGGCATGACCGGCGAGGAGAGGGAGTTAGACGCGGGCCAGCCCGGGGGATTCGTCACTAGGTCTTTCGGCGGCGACCCTCTCATCAAAATGGGCAGCCAGAAGCTCGCCGGAGTGCATCAGGTGCTCTTCCATTTCCGCCCGGGCCGTCTGGGCATCACGGGACCGGATGGCTTCCAAGAGCTTGGAATGGTCATCGACCGTGGCTTTCGGCCAGCCTTCGATGCTGGAGTAGAAACGGCGGGGGACGTAGCGGGATACAAGGCCCATGGCCCAAATGATCTTCCGCGAATCCGCCAGGAGGTTGATTTCACGGTGGAAGGCGTGGTTTTTTTCCTCCAACAGGGCGTCGTCATGGCGGGCCGCAGCAGCAATGAGTTCGTGGTGCAGTGCTTCGAGCTCGGAAAGGTCCTTGTCGGTGGCGTTGTGCGTTGCACGTGCGGCCAGTTCACCGCCGATCAGTGCTTGGACCCGGAAGATGTCACGGATGTCTTTGCCGGTTAGGGGAGCCACCTGAAAGCCCTTCCGGGGCACCAGCTCCAGGAAACCCTCAACCCTGAGGGACTGGAGGGCTTCCCGGACTGGGGTGGTGGAAATCTGGAGTGCCTCGGCCAAAACCTCCGGCCGTATTTGGGCTCCTGGCCGGAGGCTGCCGGACATAATAAGGGCGCGGACGTAGGAGGAAGCCTCGTCACTGAGCTGCGGACGAACACGTTGACGCTCATTCATGGGCATGTCACTTTCTGCTTGCTACAACAAAACTACGGCATTACCTGGGAAGAATTGCCACAGCTAGCGGCAGACAGATTCCAGCTTAGGCATGGTTGCGCTTGTACGCGTCGACGGCTCCGGGATGGAGAGGAATCCCAGATGTATAAATCAGTGAGCGTGTGTCCAGGAACTGGATGCCCACCGCTCCCGGCGGCACCAGTTCTGCCGATCGTCGGACCAGGACGTCAACCACCCGGCTAACCACCTCGTTCGGAAGATCGGGACGGGCAAGGAGGATCGTCGAAATTCCCACCGACGCGATCTCGGTTCCGGAAGCGTAGAGGCTCTTCGGTAAAGTAACCGGCTGATAAACGGGCCCGTACTTTGCCTGTAGCACCTGCTGCTCAGCCGCGAGGTCCAACAGGCGGATTCCCGACGCCGGACCCCGGCCATTGCTGGTATCCATTTGGGGATGCGGGACCCCACCGGCAAAGAGGGCTGCATCAACTTCTCCGGTTGCCAGGGCATCGAGCACACCGGTGATAGGTACTTGTTGGATGGTGACCTCGGATTCTTTGAGGCCCCCCACCTCCAAGAGAAGGCGGCCCGCCCGGATCGTAGCGGAGCTCGCGCCCAGGCTGACGACCTTGCCCCTGAGTTGAGAAACGCTGCGAATCGGTGAACTGCCGGGCACGGCGAATTGCAGATAGTTCAAGTAAAGGCGGCCCACTGCCTGCAGACGGTCTTTTTGGGACAGGGCGACATCTGCCAATACCAAGGCAAGGTCCAGTTTTCCGGTAAGGATGCCTTCCAGATTTTCCACCGAGCCGTCGGTGATCACAGGATCAAGCGAGAATCCGACGTCGGCGCGCGCCACTGCCGCGGTAAGTGACTGCCCGAAATCGTAGAAGAAGCCGCGGTTCTCGGCAGTCCCCAATGTGAACTGACGTCCAGGGGTGCTGCAACCTCCCAACAGGGCTCCTGCTGCAGCCGCAGCAGATGCGGTGAGCAGCCGCCGTCGTGAGATGTCGTGGCGGGCGCCTGCATGGGCTATCACGGCGCGATACCTTCCTGCGCAACCGGCAAGGTCAAGACTACAGTGAGCCCACCCCCGGGAGTTTCCCCTGTGGTGAGGTGGCCGCCGTTGCGTTCCATCAGTGCCTCCACAATGGACATGCCCAAACCCGTGCCTCCAGGATTGACGTTTTCAAGTGCTGGTGGTTGGACAGCCGTACCCCGGAAGAACCTCCTGGTGATTAGCGGCAATTCACTCGCGAGTACGCCGTCACCGTCGTCCGCAACGGTGACGGTAACCGAGGCGTCGTCGTCGGAATCAACGGAAATCCCTACCGTGGCGCCCCTCCCGGCGTATTTGCAGGCGTTATCGAGCAGCACATCGACGGCTTGTTCCAGGTCGCCTGTTCTGACGGCGGCCGCATGCTCGGCGGGGGAGTCCTGAACATTGATGGCAACCCCGGCGGCAGCAGCCGTTTCCGCCCAAAAGTCTGCACGCTCACGCACCACAGGCAAAGGCAGGCAGTACTCATGACCCACTTGCCGGGCACGCGGCGTCTCTGCCACGGACAAGGCCAGCAGGTCATCGAGGATTTCTTCCAAACGCAGGGTTTCACCGACGGCCCGTTGATGGCTCTTGGTGCCCCCGACCTGGACTTGAGGCTCCAGCAGGTCAAGACGCAATTGAAGAGCGGTGAGAGGGTTTCGCAGCTGGTGGGCGGTGTCGGCGACCAGCCGGCTCTGCGCCTCAGTGGAGGCATGGACTGTGGTGGCCATCTTCTCGAACGACTTTGATAGCAAGCGAAACTCCGGCGGCCCTCCAGCAGCTTCGCCGGCCAGTGGTGGAAGAGCGCCGCTTTCTGTTGTAACGGCTGCCCTGGCGAACGGCAGGCTGTCCGTCAGTTCCTGCATCCGTTGGCTGACCTTGTCCAGGGGACGAAGGACCCACCGGCTGACGGCCCACGCCAACGCGCCAAAGCCGGCTACCGCCGTTACGGAGCCAGCCGCGATGAGGAGCCAAGTACGCAAAATGTCCTCACGGGGGCCTTCTGTGGAGGCGACGATCACTACGGCACCGTTCACCTGGGCGCCTGAACCGATTGGTTTGGCAAAGACCGCCGTGGGCGAGCTCCACGGTGTGAGCAGTTCGAGGCCTGACGAGCGTTCGTTCCGTAGCGCGCGGTCGACAGCGGCTGAGACCTCGGGATCGTTCAGGGTTGTTCCGAGAGCCTGGGCCGGTGCCCCTCTCGTGGACACAACAACCACCGCGTCACCATAAAGGCTTTTGTAGGCGGCGATCTCTTCCAGCAGCAGTCCAGGCCCGGCGTTGCGCACGTAGTTGTCGGCGAGGTCCGCGAACCGTTGAAGGTCCCCGTCCCGGCTGAGGACAAATTGACGTGTACGAAGGTCCGCGGATGACAACGCTAAGGGAATTGCAAAGCCTGTCACTACGATGGCTCCGAGGACCGCAAGGACCAAAAGAAGACGGGTTCTCACTGTTCGCCTGTCCAGCGATACCCAAACCCTCGGATGGTTTCGATCAGCCCGGGCCGACCGATCTTGCCGCGCAGCGCCGTCATATGAACATCCAACGAACGCGACACCGTTACGAAGGCATCGCCCCAAATGTGGTCCATCATGTGTTGGCGGCTTATGGCTGTCCCCGGACTGTCCACGAGCATCGCCAACAGTTGGAACTCCTTGGTCGTCAATGAGATCTGCTCCCCGCCCACCTCCATGGTCCGTCCCGAGAGATCGATGACCACGTCTCCGAATTCCCGAACATGCGTGGAAGTCACGGAGGCCCGCTGCGCGCGTCGACGGATAGCCTCAATCCTTGCCAACAGTTCAGTGATGCGTGCTGGCTTTACCAAGTAGTCGTCGGCTCCGTTCCGCAACCCGCGCACCACCGAACGTTCGTCGTCCCGCGCGGTCAACACGATGACTGGTACTGCCGAGACCTGGCGGAGACGCCGGAGGACCTCGATTCCGTCCATGTCAGGAAGGCCCAGATCCAGAAGCACCAAGTCGAAGTCGGGATGCCGGGTCAAGAGCTCGGTCCCGCGTGACATGCGGTAGGCGGTGATCCGGTTCGCTTCCAGCGCGTCTACGAGCGCGCTGGCAACGCCGTCGTCGTCCTCGACAACACCTATCCGCACGTTTCAGGTTCCTTTCACTGGGGCAGGCGGTGCAGGGAATCCCTGCACCGCCCGACCTTGGTCTGTGGTTACTCTAGGCTCCTCGTACCGTCAGGACGAGCCAGAGTCGCTAGCCGATCCGGAAATCGACGACGCCGGTCTGAGCTGCTGCGGTCAGTAGGCGCTCCTGGGCTGCTTTGTGCTCAGCCGAGTAGCCTTCGGCAGGCGAGGCTGCCTCCGGCCTGCCGACATAACCAAGGCGGAAGCGGCTCAGGCCCATCTTCAGGAGCTTGGGTAGTACGTAGCTCCAAGCACCCATGTTCTCGGGTTCTTCCTGGACCCAGACTATTTCCTCCAGGCTGGCCGCTGCTGCCACTTCCTGCATGATTTCCTCGTGGGGGAAGGGGTAGAGCTGTTCAAGGCGAAGCAGGCGCACGTCCTCACCCAAGCGGTCTTTGGCCTCCACGCCCACTTTGCCCGTGCAGAGAAGGAGGCGGGTGGTCTCTTGGCTGGGGGCACCAGAGGTAAGTACCTTGTTGAAAGTGCCTCTGGTGAAATCGTCAACCGCTGACTTGGCGGATTCAGCCCGTAGCAACGACTTCGGCGTGAAGATGATGTGGGGCCGCGGTTCTTCCATGGCTGCTGCATTCACCAGTGCATGGAAGTACTGTGACGCTGTGGTGGGAATGAGGATTCGGGCGTTGTCACGCGCCGCCAGCTGGAGGAAGCGCTCAAGGCGCGCTGAGGAGTGCTCCGGACCGGCGCCTTCCCAGCCGTGGGGGAGAAGTGCCACGAAGCGGCTTTCGCGGCCCCACTTGTCCCTGCCCGCCATGATGAACTGATCGAAAATGACCTGTGCGACGTTCACGAAGTCGCCAAACTGGGCTTCCCACAATTGGAGCGAGTCCGTGTTTGTCCGGCCGTAACCATATTCGAACCCAACCGTCGCAACTTCGGTCAACGGGGTATTCGCCACAAGGAACGGGGCGTCTCCGAACGTCAGGCGCTCGGCCTTGTCACCGGTTTCCGCGTCGTGGACCACAATATGCCGGTGGCTGAACGTCCCGCGCTCCACATCCTCACCCGTGAGCCGCAACGGTACGCCGGCCTGGTTGATGAGCTTCAAGGCCAACAGTTCCGCCTGGCCCCAATCCACCAGGAAGTCCTGGTTGCGCAAGCTGCGCTTCTTATCAAATTGCCGCATCAGCTTGGGATGGATCGCGACGTCGTCACGGGACTGTTCGGCCACGTCCAGGACGTCAGCCAGCCACGGAGCAGTAATGTCCCGCAGCTTATCCGCCACTCCGGGGCGAGGCGCAAACTCCTGGGTCACCACGGAGCTCAAATCGAACACACGGGCCTTTTCCAAGGCGCCGACAAGATTCGCTTTGGCGGCGGCCCGGGTTTCTTCGACGTAGTTCTTGTTCACCAGACCGGCTGCCTCAAGGGTGGACGCGTAGATGTTGTGAACAGGAGGGTGCTGGTCAATGTCGTTGTAGTAGACAGGCTGCGTGTAGCGGGGTTCGTCAGTCTCGTTGTGCCCATGACGGCGGTACCCCTGGACGTGGATGACAATGTCAGAACCAAAACGCTCGCGGTATTCGAAGGCAATCCGCGCTGCAACCAAGTTGGCGTCAACGTCGTCGGCGTCGGTGTGGATGACGGGGACGTCAAAGCCGCGGATGACGTCGGAGGGGTAGGAGGTTGAACGCAGCTGGAAGGGCGTTGCCGTGAATCCGAGCCTGTTGTCCTGGACGATGTGGATGCTGCCACCCACGTTGTAGGGATCCAGACGCTGCAGGTTGAAGGTCTCGTAGACAACGCCCTGTCCGGTAAAAGCCGCGTCGCCGTGGAGCAGGACCGGGAGCACCTTCCGTCGTGCGTCTTCCGGCGACATGCCCTCTGCGATGAGCTGGTCCTGTTTGGCTTTGGCAGCGCCAAGTGCCACTGGCGAGACGAATTCAAGGTGGCTGGGGTTCTGCTCCAACATGACGCGGATGGACGAGCCGTCGGTGTCTGTGAAGGTACCGCTGCCTCCGAGGTGCTGGCGGACATCGCCGGAGCGTGCCAATTCCGTGGATCGGGCCGATGGGAGGAACTCGGCGAGGATGCGCTCCATAGGCCAGTTCAGGATGTGGCCCATGATGCTAAGCCTGCCGCGGTGGGCCATGCCCAGCACAGTATCCGTATAGCCCTTGCCGGCCGCCTGTCCAGCCATTTCGGCCAAGGCAACCACCGTTGATTCGAGCCCCTGCACCGAGAGTGTCTTTTGCCCCAGGAACTGGGTCTGAAGGTAACCTTCGAAGACGTCGAGGTCCGTGGAAAGCTTGAGTGCCTGCAACCGGCGCTCCGCGCCCGGCTGGGGGGTGCCGTGCCGGATTAGGTCAGCGAGCCAAGTGCGGGTTTTGGGGTCGGAAAGGTGGGCGAATTCGATCTCGACGCCGTCAGGCAGCCATGATCCTTCGTCGCGGGCACGGACGGGTTCCAGCCGGGCGACCGCAGCGCCGCCTGAGGTGTTGAACTCAGCCAACCGCACGTCGTCGTCGGTGGTTCCACCGGCCGCCTGAAGGTCGTGCAGGGCATCAGGTTCGTTTCGCAGGATTTCCTGCTCAAGTTCAGCGAGGAACTCTGGTGAACGGAGGAGTTTCTCGACGGTTCCAAGGAAACTCCCCGAGTCCGCGCCTTGGATAGCGCGGTGATCATACGTCGAGGACAAAGTCAGGACCGGGTCCACGGGGTGCGTTGCCGCGAGGGTTTCCAGTCCCGCGGGGATTCCGATTGCACCTGCGGCGACGATGATGCCGGGGCCGGCGGGAAGCAGCGGGACCCCTGTCGTCGACCCGAACCGGCCGGTGCTGGTGAGGATCAGGGTGGCGCCGCGGAGCCTATTAACGGCGATCGTTCCGGCTCGGCATTCTTGGGAAAGCTGGCCGAGCTGTTCCACCAGCGAAGGGAAGGTGAGGCTGGCTGCATCTTGAATCACTGGGACCATGATGGAGTGCCCAGCGGAAGTCTCGACGTCCACCGCCACTCCAAGATTGACCGTTCCTTCCTGAACCAAGACAAGGTCCGAACCATCAGGTTCGATGCGCTGACGCACGGCCGGAACTTCGTGTTGGGCAGCGCGCGCCATGGCCGTCGCGAGTACGGCGGCAATCGGCACGTTGAAGCCCTGGCCGCGAAGGCGTTCACGCCACGTCATCAGGGATGACACCTCGAACGTTCTCATGGTTGATGCCGTGGGTACGCTAAGGCTGGCTTCCATATTGCGGGCCATCGCAGCGCCCCGACCGCGGAGGAGCTTGCGGGAATCGGGGTCAGCAGGGTCGGCTGGGTTGGACCCGGGGGTCAGGTTCTGGAGCATGTCATCGTCCTTCGTGCTGTGAAGTGAATGGTGCCGTATGGAATCCTTTGGCATCCACGGGCTTTCGTTCCATGGTCCTTGCTATGGATCAGGGTCACAAATACCTTTTTCTGATGGATCTATGCCACCCTGCTATTGAGCAGAGGAGTGATCTGATGGAAATGCGGCAGTTGCAGGCATTGGTGGCCGTGGCGGATACGGGTAGCGTTACACGGGCTGCGGAGTTGCTGCGGATTGTCCAGCCAGCGGTCACTCGGCAGATCCATAATCTGGAGACTGAACTTGGCGCCACCCTGTTTGAACGTAGCCGTTCCGGGATGCGGCTCACCGACGTTGGTACCCATGTGGTGGAACGGGCCCGGCGGGCACTAAATGAACTTGAGCGCGCCCGTGAAGAGGCGCGCTCCCAGGGCGCTGGCCTTCATGGAATAGTCACTGTTGGTCTCTTGGCTAGTACGTCCTCGCTCCTGGCCGTTCCGTTGGTTGAACGGGTGCTGAAAAGTCATCCAGGTGTCCGGCTGAGGGTTGTAATCGGGTACGCGGGTCATCTGAGTCGTGGGCTCGAATCGGGCGATATTGACGTTGCCGTCACGTACAACCAGCCGCCTGCCGCTTCCCTGGATGTTCTGCCGTTGTTGGACGAAGACCTGTGGGCGATCGCGCCGCCTACTGATAATGCGACTTCTTCCTTGGGTGTGAACCTTCAGGATCTGCTGCAGAGGACGCTGGTCATGCCGAGCGCTCCCCACGGCATTCGTTCACTGGTGGAGAGCGCTGCAGCGCGCGTCGGACTGTCGCTTGAGATTGCCGTGGAGACAAATGACGCTGGAGTTCAGGCCCAATTGGTGCGCGCTGGAATTGGGTGGACTGTTCTGCCGGGCATTCTCGCAGCGCAAGAGGCAGCAGCCGGGGTTGTCCACGCAGTTCCTATCACTCCCGCGATTCCCCGCAGGATCGTCTTGGCTCGGCCCACCAGCACGCGCTCAACGGCTGCCGTGCGGATGGTGGCCGAGATGCTGGAGGAAACCATCCTTGAGAGAATTTCCTCTGGCATGTGGCCTTCCGCTCGTCCGGTTCGACAGTGGCCAAGCGCTCGACAAGGTGCAGCCCCGTCTGTCTAGCCAAACTTTATGGGTGCTCTCAGCGGCCTCGGCTGAATCCACACCTCGAAGGCATCGGCAGAGCAGAATATGGCCCGTTGGTTAGTGGCATCCGCCGCGATCCACAAGGCTGACGAATCCGGCATGACGTGTTCAATAATCCCGGTGCGGACGAGGCGTTTGTCTCTCCTGATCTCGACAGTGGCCCCAACGAGGCGGCTCCAGTTCTGCGATTCATCCATGGCAGGCACCCTCAACTGCTCAGTAGGAGCGGGGGAGCCCCAGCACCTTAGTGGCGACGAAGGACTTGATCATGTTGTTGTTGACCGGCGCTACCTGGAACATGCGGGTTTCGCGGAATTTACGTTCGACGTCGTATTCATCAACGAAACCGTAGCCGCCGTGGGTGTCCAAGCAAGCGTTGCCGGCGGCCCAGCTGGCCTCAGAGGCGAGGTGCTTAGCCATGTTGGCTTCGGCTCCGCACGGCTCGCCGGCGTCGAACAGCCGGGCCGCCTCGTAACGCATCATGTCCGCTGCCCGGACTTTCATGTAGGCATCGGTGATGGGGAATTGCACGCCCTGGTTGGTTCCGATGGTGCGGCCGAAAACGGTACGCTTGTTGGCGTACTCCACCGCGCGGGTGGTGAACCAGTATCCGTCACCGATCGCTTCCGAGGCGAGGAGAATTCGTTCAGCGTTCCATCCGTCAATAACGTAGCGGAAACCCTTACCCACTTCTCCGATGACTGCTGACTGCGGAACGCGCATGCCTTTGTAGAAGATTTGGTTGGTGGCGTAGTTGAACATCGTTCGGACCTTGACCACTTCCAGGGTCTCGGGCTGTTCGGTGCGCACTTGTCGTAGGTCTACGAGGAACAGGGTGAGGCCGTGGGTGCGGTCTCCGCCCTTCTCTTCGGACTTGGCTGAAGTGCGGGCCAGGACGAACGCCAGGTCTGATTCGTCGATACGACTGGTCCAGCTCTTGTGGCCAGTGATGACGTAGTCTTCGCCGTCTTGTACGGCGGCGGTTTCGATGCTTGTGGTGTCTGAGCCGGCGGCATCCTCCGTGATGGAGAACGCCTGGAGACGAAGATCGCCGGAAGCGATTGCGGGCAGGTAGGCATTCTTTTGGGCCTCATTGCCGTGGCGGAGAAGCGCGCCCATGGTGTACATCTGCGCATGGCATGCTGCTGAGTGGCCACCGGACTTGTTGATTTCTTCCATAACGACGCTGGCTTCGGTGAGTCCCACCCCGAGGCCGCCGTATTCAGTGGGGATCAGTGCGGCAAGGAGGCCTTCTTTGGTCAGCCTGTCCACGAACTCCTGGGGGTAGCGGCGGTTGCGGTCGGTCTCGCGCCAATACTCATCCGGAAACATGGCACACAGTGTCTGCGTCTTTGCCCGAAGTTCTTCAACGGTGGTGGGGACAGTCATCGGATGCTCCTTTGTGGGTTTGGCTAGTGCGTCATCGGTAGCCTGAACTGAGAATACAGAATATATTCAGAGTCTGACAAGGGGTGAAAAATACTTCAGTGCGTATGTAACTCATGTCTAAACCCTTGACACAACAGTCAGTTCTCCGGTTTGCTAGCTTGAGTACAGAATATATTCAGTTCCAAACGAAGTGAACTTGCACCGTCGAAGGAGACGACCCATGACTGAAGCAACGTCGACGAATACTTCGGGCCATACCCGGGTAGTCCCTGGCTGGACGGGAAGGCTCTTCGAGGACTTCGCCGTCGGCGACATCTACTATCACCCGTTCGGTAAGACTGTCACCGAGGCTGACAACCAGACGTTCACGCTTGTAACCCAGAACGTTGCCAAGACGCACATCGACAGAAACTTTGCTGCCGCCACCGAGTTCGGCCTGCCGCTGGTCAACTCCACTTTCACGTTGGCGCTGGTGACGGGACAGTCCACCATCGACCTGTCCATGAACGTCTTCGCAAACATGGGCTGGGAGGCTGTCAAGATGCCCAACCCCGTGTACGAAGGTGACACCATCTACTCGCGCTCCAAGGTGCTGGCGGTCCGGGAATCCAAGTCACGGCCCAACCTCGGTCTGGTAACCGTTGCAACAGAAGGCTTCAACCAGGACGGCAAAATCGTGATCAACTACCGCCGGACCTTTATGGTCTATCGCCAGGGCCATCTGCCCAGCGTCGAGTCCGCACGGCCGGACGAGTCGAGCCTTCCCGACCACGGGGACTTCCAGTAGTGAGTGGCGGAACATTGACTGTAAAGCCCACAGGGCAGGACGTTGTTACCGCAGCTGTCACAGCGTTGTTCGTACCCGGCGACCGTCCCGAACGCTTCGCAAAGGCAGTGGCCGCCGGTGCCGGCGTCATCATTATTGACCTCGAGGACGCCGTAGCGCCTGCGAGCAAGGCGGCAGCACTGGCCGCCGTCGCCGACTCACTGATGGACGGCGGCATCCGCGCTTTGGTGCGCGTCAACCCGAAGGATTCAGAAACGCACGACGCCGAAATTTCGGTCCTGCTCGAAATCGCATTCAAGGCGGGGCATGGCCTTTTGGGGCTGGTGCTGCCCAAGGCCGACGATCCTCAGCTGGTTGCAGAACTGCTCGGACTTTTTCCAAGGGACTTGGCTTTGGTGCCCTTGATCGAATCAGCCGCTGGTCTTGTGAATGCCCTGGATTTGGCCCGCGTTCCGGGAGTGTCCCGCCTGGCCTTTGGGGCGATCGACTTCGCACTTGATGTTGACGCATCGGGGGAGGACCGGTTCTTGGACCATGCCCGTTCACAGTTAGTGGTAGCGTCACGGGCTGCTGGCATTGCAGCACCCTTGGATTCGCCGTGCGTCGACATTCAGGACGAGGACGAAATCGCAGAGTCTGCCTTGTTGGCCAAGAAGTTCGGGTTCGGCGGCAAGCTGTGCATCCACCCCCGGCAGGTTTCCATCGCCGCCGCCGCTTTTGTTCCGTCCGAGGCTGAAGTAGCGTGGGCGCACTCGGTAATTGGCGCGGAAGGTTCCGCAGTACAGGTGGATGGCCAGATGATTGATCGTCCGGTCACCGATCGTGCTAAACGCATCCTGGCCAAGGCTGGAAAGGAGCTCTAGTGTCCCGGCTTCCCCTGGAAGGCATCACCGTCATTTCCTTGGAGCAGGCAGTCGCCGCTCCATTCGCTACCCGGCAACTCGCTGACCTTGGGGCGCGTGTCATCAAGATCGAGCGTGACGCCGGCGATTTCGCACGAGGCTACGACACGAAGGTTGATGGCATGTCGAGCTACTTCGTATGGCTCAACCGAGGCAAGGAAAGCGTGGTCCTGGACCTCAAGTCCGAAGACGGGCTTGCTGTGCTTAAAGAGGTGGTGTCCAGAGCTGACGTGTTGGTTCAAAATCTGGCTCCAGGTGCAGTGGAACGGCTGGGGTTCGGACCCGACGATGCCTTGGCCTTGAATCCGAAGCTCATCCACGTCTCCATTTCCGGCTATGGTCGGGGGGGATCACATGAGCAAAAGAAGGCTTACGACCTCCTCATCCAGTGTGAGTCGGGTCTGCTTAGCGTGACTGGATCGCCCGGCTGTCCAGCAAAGGTGGGAGTTTCCATTGCCGACATCTGCGCCGGGATGTACGCATACTCGGGCATCCTCACGTCTTTGTTGAGCCGTGCCACCACCGGTCGCGGCGATGTAGTGGAAGTTTCCATGTTGGAAGCCCTCGCCGAATGGGTGAGCCAGCCCTACTTCTTCGCCGAATACGGCGGGGCACCACCAGCCCGCGCCGGTGCTCAGCATGCCAGCATCGCTCCGTACGGTCCCTTCCAGGTACAGGACGGCACGGTATTCTTGGGGATCCAAAATGAGCGGGAATGGGCAACTTTCTGCGTTAAGGTGCTGGGTAGTCCCGGCCTCGCTAGGGATCGTCGTTTCTCGAGCAACAGCCTTCGAGTCACCAATCGTGCTGAACTGCACGGGGCCATCGACGCTGTCCTGAGTTGTATGACCACGGATGCGGTCACGGCGGCGCTCGACACTGCAGGTATAGCAAACGCCGAGTTGAGGGACATGCATGGTTTGTCGCAACACCCCCAACTATCGGCGAGAAACCGGTGGCGGGACGTGGAGTCACCGGTTGGGCCCTTGCGAAGTCTCATACCACCGGTCACGTCACGGGAACTTGACTACCGTATGGCTGCCGTCCCGGCGTTAGGTGAGCACACCGCCAAAGTCCGGGCCGAGATGGGGTTTGGCTGAGGAGAGTGACGACGCGAAGGCCGTCCGGAGCTACATCTCCGGACGGGCTTTCTTGTGGTTCATGGGCACCCGAAGCAAACCGTAGCTGTCATTGAAAAGCTCCCAATGTGGCGGTCATGCGCTGGAGACCTCCTTGCGGGCTTGCGACGTTCGTAGCGAAGGACAACCGTGCGTGGCCCTCCTCAGGCGGCCGAATTCGGTTCCGGAGCTAACCAGCGCCCCCGAGCGAATCGATCCACCAACTCATCGGAGACAACGGAGATGCGCAGCGTGGAAGCGCATAACACGCACCTTGCGGGACAGCTTTCTGAGCCGGAATCTCGCTGAGTACGGCCGTCGTTCGATCACGGCGTTCTTGATATGAGTACGATAGCGCCCTGACATCGGATGCAAGTGTCTGCAGAGCTGTCAGCGCGGCGTCCTGGACGGACGTATTGAGAGCTCCGTTGAATGTGCGGTGGATTACGTTGCTCTCTTCCCTGCCAAGGGCTCGACGGCTAAGACATAGCCAAAAACGCAGTCCCGTCATCGAGGAAGTCTTTGAGAACGTGCTGACGTGTACGACTTGGGAGGACACGTTCGCAGGCTAAGAGCGGATACGAATGGAAGTCCACCGAAGACAGTGTTTCCGCATGGTTCGTCGGATAGGAGCAGCACGTCCGAGTGCTCGGCCAGGAAGGCTTCGTGTACCTCGATTCATGGGCAGAGTACACGCCGCCTGTCGGAGGGCGTCCAAGTCGAGGGAATCATTCTTTCGCGCCGGATGCTCCCGCCATCGCAGCATGGTCCGCATAGAGGACTAAAGGGGGGTTCGGCGATCAGCACGCGGTCCCCGGGTTGGACAAGCGCGAGCATCAAGGTAGCAAGGCCGGCTCTGCCATCCTGGGTCAGGACAACTTCCTGGGTGTTCGTGGTACGTGGGTGATCAATCGAATTTTGTGCGGTGGCGTCCCTCAGTGTCGGCCACTCCGGTTATGGGTGCATAGCGGGCTCGTCCGTTTGAAGGGAACGGACCACGGCCTCATTGATCGCAGGGGGTGCCCGTATCAAGCTCATCCAAGGTGAGTGAGACGTTCCTCGGTGTCTCTGTCCCCGGGGTGGCAACGCGCCGACTTGACGCAGCGATCCGTCCGGCCGGACCGGGTCAGGCCGAGAAGTTGGTCACGAGGGTTCTTCCGTTCGAAGGGAGTAAAGCTCGAGTGTGGTTTTGCCACTGCGGATCTCGGCGAGAATTCGTTGTTCTTCGGCGACGCGTTCGTCGGCGGTGTCCAGTACCGACTCGAGCTGGTCCTGCGGCAGAATGACAACGCCGTCGGAATCGCCGACCACGAGGTCCCCGGTCCGGACAATGAGTCCGCCAACGCGCACCGGCGAGGAGAAGTCTCCCGTGGAGTCCTTGGTCGTACCGACCACACTGACGCTCCGAGAGAACACAGGGAAGCCCATTTCGGCCATTTCATCCGTGTCGCGGACGCCGCCGTCGATTACCAGTCCGGCGATCCGTCTGTGCTGCGCGGCGGCAGCGAGAATTTCACCCCAGTGGCCATTTGCGGCGCCTTGGACGTCGACAACCAAGACGCTCCCGGCGGGTGCCCTAGCAACGGCTTGATGCAGGGCGAGGTTATCGCCGCTGACTCCGAAGACGGCGAAAGCCGCTCCGGCGACCTTAGCGCCAGGCCATGCTGGTTTGATGCCGGGGTCGCAGGCGCAGTCCACTTTGGACGCTTCGTAGAGCGTAGCGGAAGAATGTCCGCGGGCTGAGTTCATCATTTGATGCTCAGAGCATGGATGGCACTTGCTGCGTCCGCAGAGGGCTTGACGTCCTTCGACTTGGGGTTCGAGCTAAGCCGGACCTCAAGGTACTTGGCGATGCCGGCCAGGAGAAGGCACAGGCTGATATAAATGCTGCCGACCACCAAGGCTGCGGGGATGATGGGCGACGAATAGCTCGCCGAACTCCCCACAAGCTTGCCGAGGTAAAGCAACTCCTGATACGTGATCACGAAGCCGAGAGCTGTGTCTTTCAATACCACGACCATCTGGGCAACGATCACGGGCAGCATCGCTCGAACTGCCTGAGGCAACAACACAAGGCGCATGACCGAGTTTTTACGGAATCCGATAGCATACGCCGCTTCCGATTGACCGCGGGGCACGGACTCTACACCTGTTCGGAATACTTCTGCCAAAACCGCACCGCTATAGACGGACACAGCCGTAACGACCGCAGTAAACGGAGTCACCCAGGTTTGCCCAATGACTGGGAGTCCGTAGTACATGATCATCATCAGCACCAGGACCGGTATAGCTCGGAGGACTTCGGTGATGAATGCGAAGCATTTGCTAAGCCAAGGACGGTCGGACATGCGGCCCAGCGCGAGACCAAATCCAAGGGCAAGACTGAAAGCGGCGCCCAAGCCGAAGGCGGATAGGGTGCGCGTGGTTGCTGCGCCGATTTGCTCCCAGACCTGGGGGTACGAGAATACTCGCCACTTCTGTTCACTGAACTGGCCGGTAACTGCCAATCTATAAGCGATGAAGGCCAGCACTGCGATGACAAGCAATGTTGCCACTGCTGCGAGGAGTCGGTTTCGGGCTATTGCCCGCGGGCCGGGAAGGTCTGAAAAGACACTGCTCATCGAACGATTTTCCATTTCTTCTCAAGGAATCTCTGGGCGAAGGACATGACTGCAACCAGCAGGATAAAGATCATCGCGACCCACAACAGCACGCCCAGCGCATTTTCTCCGCGTTCGCTGAGGTTGGCCCGCACGGCGCCAAGCTCCAGAACGGAGAAGCCCGCCGCAATGGTCGTCATCTTGAGGATTGCGATGAGTGCGCTGATGAGTGGTGGGACGACTGACCGGAAAGCTTGTGGCAGCACCACGTTGCCCATGACCTGACCGAACGTCATCCCGAGGGCCCGCGCGGCTTCGGCTTGGCCGACAGGAATCGTGTTGAATCCTGACCGGAGCACCTCCGTGACGTATGTGGCCGCATACAGCCCTATGGCCGTGATCGCAAGGGCTGTGTAGTCGAGTCGGGGGAGCCCCAGTGCGGGGTAACCGAAAACGAAGATGAAGAACACTAGGGTCAATGGCGTATTCCGGACAAGATTCACATAGGCGGTCCCGATGGCGCGGGCGGCCGGGACGGAGGATACCCTCATCACACCCAGCACCGTGCCGAGGATAAGAGCTATGATGGCCCCGCCAAAGAAGAGGACCAGGGTGTTCCCGAGTGCCGGGCCCCAGAGGTCGAGGTTGTCAGAGATGATGTTCATTGATAGAGCTCAAGCCTTAGTAGTTGTTGACGGGGGGTTGTTCCCCGGCCCTGCCGGTACTCCCGAGTGTGGCCTCGTATATCTCCGTCCACGTGCTCGTCCCGTCGGTGAGCATGGTGTTGATTGCCTTGCGGAGGCTAGTGTCATTCTTAGTAATACCAACGCCGTAGAGCTCAGTGGTGAAGGTTTCTCCGACCACTTTTAGCTTCTCCGGATCTTGAGATGCGAATCCAAGAAGCTGCGCTTGGTCTGAGGAGACAGCGTCCACTTGGCCCGCCTTGAGGGATTCCACGCACTGGGAGTATGTGTCAAATTCGGTGGTCTTCACACCCGGAAAATTTGCCCTGATGTTCTGTATGGGTGTGCCGCCGGTGATGGAGCAAACAGTGACGCCTGGTTTCAGGTCATCCTTGCCCTTGATCGTTTCGTTGTCCTTCTGAACAAGGATTCCCTGACCTGTCTTGAAGTACGGGCCCGCGAAATCTACCGCAAGCTTGCGCTTCTCGGTGATTGAGTACGATCCAACGTAGACATCCACGTCACCGTTTGCCAGTGCCTGTTCCCGTGCCACAGATGGGACTGCCTTATAGGTAATTTTTTCTTCACCGAAGCCCAGCGACGCCGCTGTCCATCGTGCAATCTCCACGTCGAAACCACTTCGCGTTCCCGTGACAACGTCCAGGTATCCGAACCCGGGCTGGTCTTCCTTGACGCCAATTATCAAGTGCCCACGGCTCTGTGCGCGCTGGAGTGTTGGGCTGTCATCGGGGGTGACGGAGGCGGCTACGGTGTATGAACGAACTTGCGGCGCAGCAGCGCCGGACGTTCCGTCCGCTGCACCAGAGCAGCCGGCAAGCGCAAGCAGGACTACCGTAGCGACCGCAATATGGGCATAGGTCTTGGTCATTTTGAACTCCTTGGAGGTGAATAGTTGTTGGTTTCCGATGTTGAAACGTCGGTCACCAAAGGAGAGTTTGCGGAAGCTGACGCCCTTTGAGCGACGCCAGCATCGGTGTCCTTCAGTGCGTGATTAACTTTGAAAGGAAGTCGCGGGCACGTTCGCTGCTCGGATTCGTGAAGAAGTGTTGAGGGGCCTGGTCCTCGATGATTTCGCCATCAGCCATGAAGACAACCCGGTCGGCAGCTTTACGGGCAAAACCCATTTCGTGGGTAACCACGATCATGGTCATTCCTTCCTTGGCCAGCTCGACCATCACGTCGAGAACCTCGTTGATCATCTCCGGGTCAAGCGCTGAAGTTGGCTCGTCAAACAGCATCACTTTAGGGTCCATTGCCAGTGCCCTGGCGATGGCAACACGCTGCTGCTGGCCCCCGGAGAGTTGGGCAGGAAGTTTGTGCGCCTGCTGCGCGACCCCTACTCGCTCCAGAAGGGTCAACGCCAGGCTTTCTGCTTCTGCTTTGCTGATTCTCTTCAATCGGGTTGGCCCAAGCGTCACGTTTTCCAGGACGCTCATGTGGGAAAACAGGTTGAACGATTGAAAGACCATGCCGACCTGGGCGCGAAGAGCGGCGAGGTCACGTCCTTCCTCGGGCAATTCGTGGCCGTCCACGCGTATCGTTCCCGAGGAAACTGCCTCAAGCCGGTTGATCGTCCTGCAAAGCGTTGACTTACCAGAACCGGATGGGCCTATAAGAACCACTACCTCTCCTTTGTCGACATCCAAGTCCACATTCTTGAGGACGTGGAGTGGTCCGAAGTGCTTGTTCACACCTCTAAGAGAGACCATGGGGGTGTCCGCTGGATGGACATCCGCGGATTTCTGCGCGGGCTGGGCGTAAGAACTATTCAAGCTGTTTCCTTGCTACGACATCATTGTTGGGGGTGCGGGATGACTCGAAACTGAATTCAGCGGCGCAGCTCCGTTGCTGCTGAAACTGCCAAAAGAAGATCGCGTCACTTGTTTCATTTGGCGGTAAATAGAGCCTAGGCATCGAGTGATCCGTGTCACCAGAGGTTTGGCATGCCTGTCGGATCATTCAGATATGCCGCCTAGGAATACCGCCTGAATCACAGCGACGATGGACGATGAAGAGACGTCTCGCTATGGACGGCGGGAAGGCGATGACAGAAACAAGTCGTACGCTTTAGTTGTGGACCTCAAGGAGCTGGAAACGTTCCGCGCAGTGGCGGAGTTGGGTAGTCTTACCAAGGCCTCGGGCAGGCTGCACACTGCCCAACCTGCCTTGAGTCGGCAAATCAAACTGCTGGAAGCCGAGCTTCGAACCTCCTTGTTCGTCCGGGACGGGCGTGGCATGCGGCTTACTCCAGCGGGAGAGATGCTCTTTGAGCGCACAAGAGGCCTCCAACGGGATGTCGATCGTCTGCGCGACGACATGCGGTCTTTTTCAGGGTCGCCGTCGGGGCGTGTCCATCTTGGGCTTGTGCCAACGGTGAGCGCCCAAGTTGCGGGCACTGTTGCGCGGAGGGTGCTCACGGAATTGCCCGGAGTCTCGCTGGTTATGTCCGAGAGTTACACGGGCCATTTGATCGACTGGCTGCATCGTGGGCAACTGGACCTCTCCGTCCTCTACGGACCCAGCGGCTCGTTGCCAATGCCAACGGAGTCATTTGGGAACGAGGAACTTGTCGCCATTACGGCTCGAGGAGGGCATCTTGCCAATCTTGAAGAGATAGAGCTGACTGCGCTTCTGAGTAAACCGCTAGCACTTCCGAGTCCTTCTCACGGGTTGCGCCGTATCATTGCTGACGCGGCAGAGCGGGCGAACGCCCCCATGAATGTGGTCATCGAAGCCGATTCGTTTCGCCTCCTTCTGGAAATTGCGGCGCAGGGGCTCGGAATCACGGTGCTGCCCATATCTGCTGCACGATCAGAAGTGGAGGCTGGCATACTCGAACTGACTCGCATCATCCATCCGACCTTGCACCGTGAAGTAGTTATGGCTTGGCCGGGGAACGAGACACCCTCGATTGCTGCGACTGCTGTTTCGGCGATCCTCCGAGACGAAGTTGCAAAGATCTTCACAAAAACATTGGAATCGCAGATAAAGTGACGGACGTTGAGACTTCGATGGTCTCGGAGGTCACCGCAGATAAGGATCCTCAGTACGTGCGGGAGTTTTGGCCTTACTCGGGGCGTCCTGCAGTTGGGCTTCCGACTCCGCGGCCAAGGACACGATAGTGACAATAGCGTCTGGGTACCCCTTTGTTTTGGCCGTGGCCACCATAGTTCCTTTTGCTGGTGTCACTTTCGATGCCCGCTCTGTCGTCGATGGGGCCTTCGAAATCCATGTGGGCGGAGGTCTCGATGGAACCGCTGTCCGCGAGCTTCGGCGATTGACTCCTTCACACTGGACCCATCGCAACGTCTTAGGGCCCGGTCCAGTCAGCCGGGAATCTATCCACTGGGATTCCGTAGCGTTGCTGCCCCACAGGGAACTGCTGCAGGGGCAGCCTAGGGTGATCCCGAAGGCAAGCCCGTGTACTAATTATCGGCGGTGTGGGTTGAGACCGTGCGTGATTCAAGCATAGGGAGGATCCGCTCAGCGCCGATTTGCTGGAAGTGTGCACTGTTGCGGTGGATTTCGAAATCTGCCGCTGCTCTGTAGCTCTCGAGGATGATGATCTGGCGGTCGTCCTGCCAGCCGCGGAAGAAGTCGTAGGAAAGGTTGCCAGGCTCGTTACGTGACGCCTCGGCCATGTGATCGAGGAGGGCCAGCACCTCTTCGGCTTTGCCTTCGAGTGTCCGGTAACGGGCCACCACATTGAATGTTGTTACCATCTTGATGCCTTTCAGCTTGGTTTGCCTATGACGATTGCTTCGCCAGGAGGGAGGTCTTCGCACTGCGGGTAGCGCATCAGGACGTCGCGGTCATGGCCAGGAATTAGTACGCAGTACGTTTTGTCCGCGCCGCCGCGGAGGTTCTCGAAAACCTCGTACATGCGAGGGAGGTCGCTGATCGCGGTGAAGGGCATGTCTCGTTCTAGTTCCTCATAGAAGTGCACGGCATCAGAGGCCAGCAACACCACCCCTTCCGTAGTGGAGACATAGACCATGGCTTGCCCTGGTGTGTGTCCGCCGACTTCAACCAGCCTGATGCCGGAAGCCACGGACGTCTCGCCTGTGAAGAGCCGAAGTCGCCGTTCGTTCCCAGCCCGTCGGAGTTGATCGATTTCATGGTCTTCTGAGTAATACGAGAACTGGGTGTTCCCTGCAACAGGTGAAGTCCAAAATTCATACTCGGACTCGGCCATGTGGATCGTTGCGCTCGGAAACAGGTCCACGTTGCCAACGTGATCATAGTGTCCATGGGTCACCACCAGGTCCTTGACGCTCCCTGGGTGAATGCCAAGGCGTTCAAGCGCCTCGACGGGGTGTAGAAGGAGGTGGCGGCCCCGACGCTCGCCAGCCTCGGTGCCGAATCCGGTGTCTACGATGACGGTGCGTTTGCTGTTCCGAAGGATCCAGAAGAAGTAATCTACGACGGCTGGGCCGTCCCGTTCACCGTAGAGGTGGTAATTAAGGTAGACGTCACTGCGGTGAGTGTCCCGGGTTCCAACACGCACCGCAATGACCTCATAGAGCTCTGTGTCCATTGGTCAGGAAGCGCCGTTTCCGCCCTCGTGAACCTGGACCGTCGGTTCGATGCCGTCCGCTTCCACTACCTCGCGCCAAGCTTCAAATCCGGCTTGGAATGCTACTACACCTGCTTCCGGCAGTGAGATCTCAATCGCTTCGAGAATCTCGGTGGGAGTCAGCCCAAGATCAAGGGCTACGCGGATGTGGCTCTGGATGTGGCCTTTGGATGCCCGCATGACCGTCAGGCTCACAATGAAAATAAGCTCCTTGGTCTTGCGGTCCAGCGTACGCTGATCCAGGTATGCCGCGGACACGACATGGTTGGCTGCCTGCAGTACCGGGAAATCATGCTTGGCCATGACCTTGTGGTAGTCCAGCACGTAGCCGCGCTTAACAGCCATGTCGTTGATGTACTGCTGGGCTTCGGAGTACTGGGAATTCCGGGCGGTATCGAGTGTCATTATGATCTCCGGTTCTGGTCTTATTCGCCGCTGAACGACGTCTTGTTGGTGATTTCGTAGTAGCGGGCAAGTTCGGTGTGGTCTGGCGCAGGACTATCCAAGGTCTCGCGGGCGTGGCGTGCCAGTGTTTCCGCAGAGAGGACGATCGGGGCTCGAAGGGACGAAGACTCGATGAGGCTCCTCGCGATCCTCATGTCCTTAAGCATCAGATCCATGGAGAAACCGGAATCGTAGGTTGCGTTCAGGATGTGCTTGGGATATTTGAACTCGGAGGCCTGGCTGCGGCTGGTTGAACCGTTGATCACTTCGATCATGATTGCCGGGTTGATGCCCACACTCTTTGCCACGCTGAGGATCTCCGCTGCGGCGGCGAGGTTGGTTGCGGACAAGAGGTTGTTCAAGGCCTTGGCGGCGTGACCAGTGCCGGCCGGACCGACACGGACGACCGTTTTGCCCATCAAGTCCAACAAGCCCTTGGCGCGTTCGGCGGCGGCCGGTTCACCGCCGACCATGATCGCAAGTTCACCGCTGATTGCCTTGGGAACACCGCCCGAAACCGGAGCGTCGACGTAGACGAGGTCCGATTCGGTGGCCTCGCCGGCGAGTGCGATGGTGCTCTCCGGCTCCGAAGACCCCATGTCGATGATCAGCGTCCCTCGCTTGAGTTTCCTGAAAAGTCCGTCCTCGCCGCGAAGGACTGTTTCAACAATGCGACTTGTCGGCAGCATGAGAATCACAGTGCCGACGTCTTGAGCCACTGCTTCCAGGTCCGCCGGTCCATGAACGTGCAGTTCCTTGGCAACGGCTTCGGTTGCTTGGGGGTCGGCATCGTAGACGAACAGCCTTTGCCCGCTTCTGGCGATATTTCCGGCCATGGGCCGCCCCATGTTGCCCAGACCGATAAATAATGTGGCGTCGTTCACCATGTCGAGGTCCCACCGTCCACGGTGAGTACGCTGCCGGTGGCGAAGCTGGATTCCTTGGAGGCGAGCCACAAGATCGCCTCTGCGATCTCCTCTGGACGACCCATGCGGTGCATGGGGGCGCGGCCGTTCAGCTCGTCGAGTACCGCCTGGGAGTTAGTGGATTGGTTGACGATCTTGTCAAAGTAGGGAGAGTTAATGGTGCCCGGGGCCACGGCGTTTACCCTGACACCCTCGTCGATGTGATCGAGGGCCATTGCACGAGTAAGGGCCGACACTCCACCTTTTGATGCCACGTAGGCTGCGCGGTTTTGGATACCAACCGCAGCCGTGTACGAGGAAGTGTTAACGATGCGTCCGTCGCCTGACTTGATCAATTCGGGCAGGCAGTACTTTGAGCAGAGAAAAACCCCTTTGAGATTGACCGACATGAGGCGGTCCCAGTCGGATTCTTCTATGTCCGCCACGGTCCCGAGCGATCCAAACCCCGCGTTGTTGCACAGGACGTCTATTCCGCCCAACCGCTGCACAACGGCGGCGGCCATGGCTTGGACGTCGGCTGAGTTGCTGACGTCCACAACAACGGCGAAAGCGTTCGACCCGGCCAGTTCAGCGACCTCCTTGGCGGCATCGCCGTTAACGTCCGCGATGGCAACCAAGGCACCGAGTTGAGCAAATTTGAGCGCCGTTGCTTTGCCGATGCCGCTGCCGGCCCCGGTAACGATTACCCGTTGATTCGTGAAATCCATATTCTCCTACTTCGTGAATTCTGTGATGGTGGAGTGGCCTGCAGGTCGTGCCAGCAGGCCACCCCTTGAGGTGGCGTGAGCTATACGTGTTCCGGGATGGTCGAGAGGACGTAGTCGCGGAAGTTGTTTCGTAGACGCACACCTTCACGTTCGATCACGACGTTTGCGGCGGGGCCGGGCGCGACCCTGATCAATACCAGGGCGGTGTCACCTGGCATAAGGATCAAATTCCGTGCAGCGGCGAAGTCCGACTCGTCGTGGACCGTAATGGTGCGCTGGATTCCGAAACCGCGGGCGACCTCTTCCAAGTCCGTAACGGTGTGTGTCGCCGTCACTTGGTTGCCGGTCAGGCCGTACCGCCCGTTGTCGACGACGATGATGCGCAAGTTTTGAGGGTTCTGCACGGCAATGGTGGCGAGTGTGCCGATGTTCATCAGGAGTTCGCCGTCTCCGGTTACTACAAGGATCTCCTGTTCCGGGCGGGCCAAGGCGAGTCCAAGACCCACCGAGGCGGCAGCACCCATTACCCCGTCGAGCAGGAAGACGCGGGGGTCGTGGTCGGTGATGTACGCGAGGTCGTTCGCCGCGCTGCCGAGACCCGTGACCACCAGTCTGTCTTCGGTGCCGTCCAAGAGGGTGGCCAAAGTTGGGGTACGTTCAAGCATCTTTTTCTCCTAGAAGGACTTGGCGCCGAGCAGGCGCTGGGTGAGCAGGACGGCGACGGACCGCCCCGCACGGTGAACGGAGCCAAGGGCCGCTTCGACCGTTTGGGTGACGTCTTCAGGGGAATCAGTGCGTAGGGTGATGACGTCCATGGCCTGCAGCGTCGGTTCGACCGCCCGGCCCATGGCGAACTGCCAAGGATTCTGCTCGCCGTAGTCGCCACGCATGGTGACGATGGTGAGGAACGGAATCTGACAGTGCTGGATCAGCGACAGAAAGTTGATGGTGTTTCCGACGCCGCTGGACTGCATTAGCAGCACCCCGCGTTCTCCACCAAGGTAGGCTCCCGCCACAACCCCGACGCCTTCCTCCTCGGTCGATAGCGGGATTGCGTGGACTTCCGGGTCTTCAAGTGCGGTATCGATCAAATGCCGGTGTCCGGCGTCAGGCACGAACGCGAACTGCGTTATTCCGTGGTCGCGTAAGAGCTGATACAGATCCTGTTGCCAGGTGCGGGCCGGCAACGTTTCGATGATGGTCATGCTGTGTGTTCCTTCCGGATGTACTTTCCGTGATTCCGCCTAAGTGCGGCGGGCAGATTCGGTCGTTGAGTTTCGTGTGGCTTTGGACCTCGGGTCGCTAGTTCTTGTCCTTGCTGAGTTTGTGCCCCTGCTCGAAGATTCCGCCCAGCAGGACAAGAGCACCCAGGAAGACAAGGATGATCACAACGCCAACGGTGGAATTCGTTGGTGATGCCGTGACCAGGCCAAGGGCAGCAAGGGGCACGACGGCGCCGGCGATTGCGGCGCCCAATTCTCGTGCAGTTCCGACACCAGTTGAGCGCACTTCAGTGGGGAACTGCCGGCTTAGCAGAGACCCCTGGGCCGCGAACATCATGGGGCTGATGATGCCGGCGCAGAGCCCAACGCCTACGAACACGGCCCACGGCTGCGCATTTCCGAGCAGCCAGAGGAATGGGGCCGCGACCAGGATGGACAACACGGCACCGATGATGTTCACGCGTTTGCTGCTGATGGCGTCACTGAGCCGTCCGAAGAGAGGAATAACGCAAATTGCGACGAGGGCGCCGATCATGATCGACATGGAGCTCAGGTTGGCGCTAACGCCCTGGAATTCGGTGAGGTAGGCGACCGAGAAGGTCTTGTAGATATAGGTCAGGGCGCTGTAACCGAGAGCTATTGAAAACACGACCAGGCATGCGCGCCAGTGGGAGCGGAAGACATCGCTGAATTTGGCTTGCTTTGCCGTTTCCTTGTGTGCGACGTAGTCCGGAGTCTCAGGGACTATCCTCCGGATCCAGATGCCGATTCCCACGAGGACGATGCTCATGATGAAGGGGATGCGCCATCCTCCCGCTAAGAGGAACTCATCGCCGTTAAGGGTCAACAAGGTCACGCTCAGCGAGGAGAGCACAACACCGATGTTCAGCCCCAGGGCAGGCCACGCTCCCTGACGGCCGCGGCGACCGGGTCTGGCGTGCTCGTAGGAGACGACGGCCGCTCCTGCGAACTCGGCGCCGGCGCCCATACCTTGGACGATGCGAAGGACAACGAGCATGATGGGCGCCCAGATTCCAATCTGAGCGTAGCCGGGGAGAAGGCCGATGGCCGTGGTTGCCAGCCCCATCAACATGAATGTAATGACGAGCATGTTCTTGCGGCCGATTCGGTCCCCGATGCGACCGAAGACGATTCCGCCGATGGGACGTGCCAAGAAGCCCACGGCGAAGGTAGCGAAAGATTGCAGCGTTGCTGTCTGGCTGTCGCCGCCAGGAAAGAACACCTTCCCGAAGACTATCGACGCCATCGTTGCGTAAAGGTAGAAGTCAAACCACTCAACGGTGGTTCCAACGATGGCGGCAGTGGCAACGCGTCTTGTTCGCTTGCGCTCCTCCTGACCCGTTTCCGGCCTCCTGCCGGCAGTGGTCTCCTGCTTCAAATCCACGTCTGTACCTCATTGTCTTTTCGTGATGTCTCTGGGCGTGTGGCCGAAGTCTCGCTGCTCTGCGAGGTTGAGGGGTGATGGAAGCCGATCCAGCGCGTGCGGCGGGCACCTTCTTTGGCGAACCCGCTTATCTGGACATTCTTCGGCAGCGGTTCACTGAGCCACGCTTATGAGAATACCGTATTACGGTCTTCTGAGTTATGCAAGTCACAACACGGAACGAAAGGGCGACCAGTAGAGGTAAAAGTGATGTCGGGAGTTGCCGAACTGATGTAAAGGGCATGGCTAGTCACGCGCCTTAGTTCGCTGCGCCAGATGGTCCCTGATGGGCAATGCGTGGAAAACGCAGCCAAGCAACGCCGTATGTTGGCATTTGCTGAGGGTAAGCGCGACTCTCGCGTGTTTGCTGAAGGGGGCAAATCCTGGACCCACACCATGCACACCGTAATACGGTCACGTGACGAAGGTGTGGATGGACGCTAGTTGCCGTTCTCGAGTCTCCGCATCGCGGTTAGGGCGGCATGTGCGGCTGCCGTAACGTGTTCCTCACAGGCGATCCGGGCGTCTTCAGGATCGCGAATAACGGCAGAAGCTGCGGTGATGCGCGCGATCTCGGCCACGGTACGCACCGCACGCCCGGGGGTGGCCAGGGACAGATTTCTCAACATCTGTGTGCGAGCGTGCACGCTTCGGAGCATCCGGGCGATTTCAGGGTTTCCGGCACCTTCGAATAGTGCATCGTAGTATCGGTCCTTCGCTTCCAGCCGCTTTACGGGATCACCCGAGGCCATGGCGCTCTTGATGGCGGAAAAGCGGGCAACCAGTTCGGTGCACTGCACACCTGTTGCTCGCTCTGCAAAAAGACTGCCAGCTAGCGACTCCAGTGCACGCCGAACCTCGTAGAGGCTTTGGGCCTCGCGAATGCTCAGGGTGGCGACCTCGGGCCCACGATTAGCGATCATCCTGACGAGGCCTTCTGACTCCAGTTGACGCAGGGCTTCCCTTACAACCGTTCTGCTGACCGAATACCTTTCACACAACATCGACTCAACGAGTCGCTCGCCGGGGCGGAACTCTTGGGCCACGATGTCGTGGCGAAGGGCGTTGACCACTTCCTGCCTCAATGGGGCCGCAGTTCGACGGACAGCGTCGGTGGTCATGTCCCTATTCTCCCTTGGGGTGCTTGCTTCAGATGACCTTAGTTGGCGGGTCATTTTACGTAATACAGTATTATAGCGGTCGTAGTGCCCTGGAAGGAGCTTTCATTCCCTCCCTAACTACCGCCTCATCACATTGGGGAGTCGGCGCTCTCCCGCATGCGGCGTCGCATTTCTCCCAACGTGGACTCGGTAGCCATTCGCGCGTGATGATCACATGCCGCCCTGGCTTCCTCGGGATCGCGAGTCATTGCTGCTGCCGAAGTAATGCGGCTCAGCTCGGCGACAATTCCAGGTCCACGGGACGGGAGCGCCAGCGAATACATCCGAAGGGCTTGCGTTCTCGCGGCCACTTCCCGGAGCATCTTTCCGATCTCCTCGTTCCCAGCCCCCGCAATCAGGACCTTCCTGAAGTTGTTCTTCGCGGCTAGTTTCTGCAGGACGTCGTCGCCCTTCATGGCCGACTTCACCTCGTTGAGTGCGGCGACCAAACCTGCGCAGTCCGGGTCGGTGGCACGCTCTGCAAACAGGCTGCCAGCAAGCGCCTCAAGGGAACGGCGGATCTCGTACAGGCATTCGGCTTCGTGCAGGCTGAGTGCGGCGACAGCAGGACCGCGGTTGGGAACCACGACCACAAGCTTCTCGGTTTCCAATTGGCGCAGAGCCTCCCTGATCACAGTCCGGCTGACCTGGAACTTCTGACACAAAGCGGCCTCCACTAGCCTCTCACCGGGAGAAAACTCTGCGGTCACGATGGCTTCGCGCAGAGCATCCGTGACCTCTATGCGGAGCGGAGCGGCGACACGATCGGCCCGGATGTTGTTCACTGTCTTCCTTTCATTGCCCGACCTTTGCACCCGATTCAAAGCCGGAGAATGCGTCGGCCTAGACAGGAGAGCGCGGTATAAGTTGCAGTCGCAGATGAACTGGCCACGACGTGGCATCTATAGTTTTTGCCCGCCTCAAGACTACTCCGCAGAGTGAAGGCATTTCGCTGGGCTGGCCGGGGCAGGGAGCAGTAGATGAATATTAGATCCCTGGGGCAGTACGTCCGGGGCCGCGGCTTTGGATTTTTCCAGTCGGTATCGGATTCAGGGGTGTCCCTATCCTTTTGGTCAAGCGGCGTGGGCGGGATTTTCTTCGTAGAAGGTGCCGTGTCGGAGCATGGAGTAGATGACGTCGCAGCGGCGCCGGGCCAGGCAGATGACGGCGGCGTTGTGCTTCTTTCCCTGGTCCCATTTCTTTTGGTAATAGGCCTTCGACGCCGGATGGTGGCAACTGGCGATCCAGGCTGACCTGAAGAGCGCGTTTTGAGCTGTTTATTGCCGGAGCGTGCGGGGAATTCCGCGCGGATGAGGTTCCCGAGAGCCGCGTCACCGGGGCGATGCCGGCGTAGGCGGCCAGGTGCCCAGCGGAAGTAAACGTACCGGCGTCGCCGATGGTCAGGAGTATCGTCGCTGCGGTCTTG
>NZ_JBFRDF010000017.1:0-94799 GCF_052113445.1 Paenarthrobacter sp. YAF11_1 | reverse complement strand
TCTTCGGCGAGGATCCGGGCGGCTTCGAGGGCCCAGGGTACGGACACGCCGGAGGCGAGGATGGCCGCGGTGGGCCGGTTCTCTTCTCCTGCGGGGGCTTCGGCGAGGTGGTAGATGCCTTTGAGGAGCCCGTTGATGTCGAGGTTCTCGGGTTCGGCGGGTTGGGTGATGGGTTCGTTGTAGACGGTGAGGTAGTACATCACGTTTTTATCGGATGCAGYTYCAGCGTCGGTGCCCTCGGTGTCGGGGCCGTACATTTCTTCGAGGCCGTGGCGGATGATGTGGCCGATTTCGTAGCCGTAGGCGGGGTCGTAGGTTTTCACGGCGGGGTTGGTGGAGGCSAGGATGGGGGAGTGTCCGTCGGCGTGTTGGAGTCCTTCGCCGGTGAGGGTGGTCCGTCCTGCGGTGGCGCCGATGATGAAGCCGCGGGTCATTTGGTCCGCGGCGGCCCAGAAGGAGTCGCCGGTGCGTTGGAAGCCGAACATGGAGTAGAACACGTAGATCGGGACCAGGGGTTCGCCGTGGGTGGCGTAGGCGGTGCCGGCGGCGGTGAACGCTGCGACGGCGCCGGCTTCGTTGATGCCGGGGTGGATCAGTTGTCCGGCGGGGGATTCTTTGTAGGCCAGGACGAGGTCGCGGTCCACGGAGAGGTAGTTCTGGCCTTTGGGGTTGTAGATTTTCGCGGTCGGGAAGAACGCGTCCATCCCGAAGGTSCGGGATTCGTCGGGGACSACGGGCACGAACCGGGCGCCGAAGTTTTTGTCCCGCATGAGGTCTTTCAACAAACGCACGAAGGCCATGGTGGTCGCGGCTTGTTGTTTCCCGGACCCGCGTTTGGCGACTTCGTAGGACTTCGCCTCGGGCAGGGTCACGGCGGTGTGKKTGCGGCGGCGTTCGGGGACGAACCCGCCGAGTTCGGCCCGGCGTTCCATGAGGTATTTGATTTCGGGGGCGTCCATGCCGGGGTGGTAGTACGGGGGACGGTAGAGGTCAGCGTCGAGTTGGTCATCGCTGATGGGGATGCGGAGGTGGTCACGGAAGGCTTTGAGGTCATCCATGGTCAGTTTCTTCATCTGGTGGGTGGCGTTGCGGCCTTCGAAGTGCGGGCCCAGTCCGTAGCCCTTGACCGTTTTGGCCAGGATCACGGTGGGTTTGCCCTTGAACTCGGTCGCTGCCTTGTACGCGGCGTAGACCTTGCGGTAGTCGTGGCCGCCGCGTTTGAGGCCCCAGATCTGTTCGTCGTCCARRTCCGCGACCATGTCCTTGGTCTGCGGGGATTTGCCGAAGAAGTGTTCCCTCACGAACCCGCCGGACTCGGCCTTGTAGGTTTGGTAGTCACCATCGGGGGTTTCGTTCATGATTTTCACCAACGCCCCGTCGGCGTCGTTTTCCAGSAGRGWRTCCCATTCSCGGCCCCAGACGACCTTGATGACGTTCCAGCCCGCGCCGCGGAAGAACGCTTCGAGTTCCTGCATGATCTTGCCGTTGCCGCGGACCGGTCCGTCCAGGCGCTGGAGGTTGCAGTTGATCACGAAGTTCAGGTTGTCCAGGTTCTCGTTCGCGGCGAGCTGGAGCARGCCACGGGACTCGGGCTCGTCCATTTCCCCGTCACCAAGGAACGCCCAGACCTGCTGGTCAGAAGTGTCTTTGATGCCACGGTTCTGCAGGTACCGGTTGGACTGGGCCTGGTAGATCGCGTTCATCGGGCCGATACCCATCGACACGGTCGGGAACTCCCAGAAATCCGGCATCAGGCGYGGGTGCGGGTAGGAGGACAGGGCATGACCGGCYTTGGACTTTTCCTGACGGAACCCGTCCAAATCCTCCTCCGTCAAACGYCCTTCCATGAACGCGCGGGCGTACATGCCCGGGGACGCGTGGCCCTGGAAGAACACCTGGTCCCCGCCCGAGGGGTGGTCCTTGCCGCGGAAGAAGTGGTTGAACCCCACCTCATACARSGTCGCGGCMCCGGCGTAGGTGGAAATGTGCCCGCCGACCCCGATATCGGARCGCTGCGCACGGTGCACCATGACCGCGGCGTTCCACCGCATGTACGCACGGTACCGGCGCTCGAACTCCTCGTTCCCCGGGAACKSMGCTTCCTGGTCCACCGGGATCGTGTTCACATAATCAGTGGTCGTCACCATCGGCACACCCACCGACCTCGCACCAGCACGCTGGAGCAAACTCCGCATAATGTACTGGGCACGCTCGGTACCCTGCTCCGCGATCAATGCATCAAGGGACTCAATCCACTCCGCGGTCTCTTCCGGATCACGATCAGGCAGCTGGGCAGTCAACCCGCTGAGGATGTGTGAGGTCTCTTCTCCTGCAGCCACGTCCAACCTTCCTTTAGGCGCATGCATCGGCGCCTCAGGTCTGGCAGGGTAACTGCCCGTCGTGAACGCGTCGTGTGCGACATTTCGGTTTCAACAGCCCGGTCGGATGCGCCGGGCAGGTCTTGTGAGCGCTTGGCTGCCCAGTAGAATTCTGCGGGGCGATCGCCCTGCAGCCAGAGCGCTCATGGCCACTCTAGCTTTCACTGCGCTGGGATGCGTAGCCGCGGGCCCTGCGGGGCGTTGTATGTCACACCCCGCCGGCCTGCGTGACCGAAAGCACGTGACAGTCGCAGCCCCGAAACACCCCGGGGAATGCGGAATGTGGCCCGTGGCAGGGACAATGGCTTGAAGCACACGCCCAAAGGGTGTTGGCTGTTAGTAATGGAAGTCACTTCAAAAGGAGGAAACGTGAGCGAGGCCGACGCCGCCACATCGGTAAATGTGGCGGAACGAATGGGTTTCAAAGATGGGGATCTGATTCAGGAGCGCGGCTACGACGACGACGTCGACTTCGACTTGCGTGATGACGTTGAAGATGTGACGGGCTCTGAGCTGCTGGATGAAGACGACCACGACGTAGTCGATGCCGTTGTCTTCTGGTGGCGGGATGGCGACGGTGATCTTGTAGATGCCCTCATGGATTCGCTCACCACGCTGAAGGAAGGCGGAGTTGTCTGGGTGCTGACCCCTAAGTCCGGCCGGGACAACTATGTTTCTCCGGCTGATATCCAGGATGCGGCTCCCACATCCGGGTTGCACCTCACCACCTCTGCCGGGGTTTCGAAAGACTGGAGCGCCACCCGACTGGTGCCGAAGAAGAACAAGTGACCGATGTCCGACTGGCGCCGGCTCCTGCGATCGTTCCGCAGCCGGGCCAACCTGCGCCGGACTTTGAGCTCGTAAACCAGTTTGGCGAGCCTGTCCGCCTGTCGGATTACCGGGGCCGCAACGTAGTTGTGGTGTTCTACCCGTTCGCGTTCTCCGGGATCTGCACCGGTGAACTCTGTGAGATTCGCGACAATATTGCGGCGTTCGAGGATTCGAACGCGGTGGTACTTGGGGTCTCCGTGGACAGTAAATTCACTCTACGCGCCTACGCGCAACAGGAAAGCTATGGCTTTGACCTGCTGGCCGATTTTTGGCCTCACGGTGCGGTAGCCAGGTCGTACGGGGTTTTCGACGACGTCAGCGGTATGGCTCTGCGGGGAACGTTCATCATCGACGCCGCGGGGATCATCCGGTTTGTCGTCGTCAATCCGCGTGGACAAGCGAGGGACTTGGCTGAATACCGCCTCGCGCTCACGGCGCTGGGGCAGCAGCAAGCATGAGTGACGGCCGGCCCGGCGTGGGCATGACTGGTTTTGCCAGCATGGCTCCTGCGCCGGCGGCGCAGCTTGATCCTGAGGAGCTTTTTTCCGTCAGGCAGGCTGTAAAGGCCATAGGTGAAAAGCGTCTGGCTGTGCTGACGGGCGCCGGGCTCAGCACCGATTCCGGTATTCCGGATTATCGAGGGCCAGGTTCTGCACCACGGAATCCGATGACCTTTCAGGAGTTCATCGGCAGCGAGGCAAACCGCAGGCGCTATTGGGCCCGGAACCATCTTGGGTGGTCCCACTTGAGGCATGCCGACCCCAACGCCGGCCACGCCGCGGTCGCGCTGATGGAGCGCCGGGGCCTCCTGTCAGGCCTCATCACCCAGAACGTAGACAGGCTCCACGAGGACGCCGGCAGCGTCAACGTGGTGGATTTGCATGGGCGCTTTGACCAGGTGGTCTGCCTGGAGAACGGCCACACTTTCAGCAGGCGGCTCATTGCGGCGATCCTTGAGGAGATCAATCCGGGATTCCTTGAAGCCGCTTTGGAGTCCGGGCTGGTGGAAATGGCTCCGGATGCTGATGCAACGGTTGAGGATCCGGAGCTCATCACTTCATTCGTCATGGCTGTTTGTCCCAGGTGCGGAGGGACACTTAAGCCCGACTTCGTCTATTTCGGCGAGAACGTTCCTAAAGATCGCGTCGAGCGAGCCTACGCCATGGTTGATCAAGCGGAGGCGCTGCTTGTAGCAGGCTCGTCGCTGACGGTGCAGAGCGGGCTGCGCTTCGTGCGCCACGCTGCCAAGGCTGAAAAGCCGGTAGTCATTATCAATCGGGGAACTACCCGGGGTGACACCTTTGCCACCCTGAAACTCGAGCTCGGAGTGAGCGGGGCCTTGGACTATTTGGCCCGGAACCTGCCGGATCTTCCGGGTGCGAAACCGCCGATTGGTGTTTCTCCCAATTGATCATGTAGAGTCATTGTTCGTTGGTTGAAGCGCTGAGGCACTGAAACTGCACCATGGGTCTTTAGCTCAGCTGGTAGAGCGCCACGTTTACACCGTGGATGTCATCGGTTCGATCCCGGTAGGACCCACCAAGTGAAACCCCGTCACTCCAAGCCTGTTGGCTGGCAGTGGCGGGGTTTTTTCGTGCAATGCCGCACGTTCTCCACAACCCTTTAATGTCAGGGTCCGCTCCTAGGGTTTCTTCCCATGGAGCACGTATATATCCGCAGCAGCACGCAGGGCACACCAGCGGTGGTCGTGAGGGGCAACCGGGAATGGCGGATGGTCGTAGAGCCTGTGCGTTGGTTTGAGCGCGTCCCATGGTGGGAGCAGTCACGGCGAATGCCGAGGGGGCAGGGCCGTGTGGATGTGGAGGTCTGGCAGGTCCAGGTTCGCTTGGGAAGCAATGCACGGTCCGGCATTGCTACATGGGAGCTGGTGCGGGACGGGGCCGGAGGGGGATGGTGCCTCAGGGGCGAAGAAGTGGCCGCGGCTTAGGTTTTGCCGGGAAATGGATGAGCTCTCCACCGCGACTATTGGGGGATGCCGCGGTGGAGAGCTCGAAGATGAATATACAGCGAACTTTTGGGTTTGGAAAGTGGAGCCTGCCAAGCGGCCGGTACGTGTCGCAGGTCCAGTAGGCCCACGCCTCCGGGTGGCAGCAACGTGCCACTATGATGGGTAGTGTTCAGCTGAATGAACGCGATGGCAGTTCTGACGAAGGAGAATCATGGCCGATTCCCGCACCACCCGTTCCGAGGGGCTGGGCGCTTCGTCGCCTGCGCCTGCCGTGACCCGCGCAGCTGCGGTTCTTGAGGCACTGGCAGGATCTCCGTCGGGGCGGCTGACGCTGAGTGATCTTTCCCGCGAACTTGGCATCCCCAAATCCTCCACGTCCAATCTCTTGCTGGCGCTCGAGGAAGCACGCCTTATTACCAGGCAGGGCGCGGACTTTGCCTTGGGCCGGAAGTTGGTGGAACTCGGTGCCGCCTACCTCAGCCGCCTCGACGAGGTGCAGGAGTTTTATAAGTATTGCGAGCAGGCGCCTACCCTCTCAGGCGAGACGGTGCGCATCGCCATGCTCGACGGCGACCACGTCATCTACCTGGCCCGCTACGAGGGCCATCCTGCGGTGAGGCTGACGTCCAATATCGGTGACAAGATGCCGGTCTCCCTTTGCAGTGTTGGCAAGGCCCTGCTGGCGCAGCTGCATGATCACGACATTGAGGCAATGTTCCCTGATGGCACGGAACTTCCGGTCATGACTGCCAACTCACTGCGCACGGCTGAGGAACTCAAGTCCCAGGTAGCTGCCATTCGGCAGCAGGGGTTCGCCTTTGAAGATGAGGAGTCAACGGTGGGTGTTGTCTGCCTCGCCGTGCCCGTACCTACCCATGGAGCCCACGGCCCCAGTTTGGGACTGTCGGTGACAGCACTGAAGGCCACCTACTCCGAGGAACAGGGCGCCTTGATGGTCAAGGAGCTCAAGGAGCTGGCGCGATCCCTCGGGAATCCCATGGGTTAGTCCCGTATTCCTCCGGAATGTTCTAAATAAATCTGATTACAACCTTGGCAGTGGGTTCAACAAGCTGTACGCTGTTCATCATAGTGATCTTGGCGGTGATGCCATCACTATCTCGCCGGGCCAACGGGGGCCTGGGGTGATTTTGAGGGAGTGCTTGTGATAACTCGTACTAATGCACGGCTCGCAGCTGATGCTGACGATGCTGTTGTTGAGCCGGAACAGCTGCGCAGGGCTACCTTGGCCAGCTCCGTCGGCTCAGCCTTGGAGTACTACGATTTCTACATCTATGGGTTGGCTTCCGCGCTGATCTTTGGCCCATTGTTCTTTTCGCCCCTTGGCCCTGAAGGCGCTCTGATCGCCTCCTTTGCCACGTATGGCGTTGGATTTGCGGCGCGCCCCTTTGGTGGGCTGATCTTCGGCTACATCGGCGACAGGTTTGGCCGCAAGATGGTCCTGATCCTGACCATTGCTTTGATGGGGACAGCAAGCTTCGCCATTGGGTTGCTTCCGACCTTCGAACAGGCCGGAATGCTCGGTGCGGTCCTGCTGGTGACCCTGCGGATCATCCAGGGCCTCGGCGCCGGCGCAGAGCAGGCCGGCGCTACCACGCTGATCTCCGAAGTAGCTCCGCGCCGTCGTCGTGGTTTCTTCGCATCATTGCCTTTCGTGGGCATCCAACTGGGTACCCTCCTCGGCGCGGGAACCTTTGCCTTGATAGCCATGGCTGACAAGGCCGTCCTGCAGGGCTGGCTGTGGCGTGTTCCGTTCCTGGCCAGCTTCATCCTGATCGCGGTGGCCATCTTCATTCGCCTCAAGCTCAAGGAAACGCCTGCGTTCCAGGAGTTGGAGAAGCACAAGAATGTGGTCAAGAACCCGATCAGTGCGCTGTGGAAGCACTCCAAGAAGAATGTGCTCCTTGGCATCGGACTCCGGATGGGCGAAAACGGCAACTCGTCCATCTACTCGGCCCTGCTGGTGTCATTTATGAGCATGCCGGCAGGCGTGTTTGCCGGCAACAATTCGATAGGCCCCGTGGGCTTGCTGATCGCCGCAGGTTTCGCCGCGGTCCTGGTGGTGACGTTCGGCGCGCTGTCTGATAGGTTCGGCCGCGTTCCGGTGTACCGCTACGGCGCCTTGTTCCAAGCCATCATTGCGGTTCCTGCCTTCTACCTGGTCACCTTGGGCAACGTCACTCTGGTGTGGGTCGTCATGTCCGTGGGCATCGCCATCGGCGTCCAGTCGATGCTTGGCCCCCAGTGCCCGCTGCTGCCGGAACTGTTCGGCTCCCAGTACCGCTTTACCGGTGTGGCCATGAGCCGGGAAATCTCAGCCGTCCTGGCCGGCGGACTCGCGCCCCTGCTGGGTGCGCTCATGCTGGCGGCCACCAACCACTCGTGGTTGGTGCTGGCCATCTACTCCCTGGTCTTGGCGCTCATCTCCTTCGTAACCACCTTCTTCACCCCGGAGACGGCGGGCCGCGACCTCGTCAGCACCGAGGACGCCAAGTAGCATCCCGGCACCACAAGACCAGCGTGGCACCCTCCGAACGGAGGGTGCCACGCTGTTTTGTGTAGGGAACCGGCGTTTGCCGCGCTATTCCTGTTCTGACCGGGTCGGCCTGAACACCCTGCCCGAAAGGGGAGAGGTGGCGAACCATCCCGTACCTTCACTGGGTGGGCAGGCTGCAAGGGCGCGGGTGATTCTGTCCTTTTCTGCGTTTGCCGCAGCAATAAGGGCACCGAACGCGGCAACTGCCTGCTGGTTAGGGGCTTTGGTGCCGCAAAACCGGTGCGGCCGGGCGTTTTCTTCGAAGGGCTTGAACTCGACTTCATAACCGTCGCCGAGTTCGTCCGCCACTCGCTGGGCCAGGCGATGACCTTCAGAGGTGTACCTGGCAGCCCTTTCCGCTGACTTCCAGGTGAAATCGCGTGTCAGGGACTCGTAGTAGAACTGTTCCCAGTCCCGGAGCTCATGCACCAGGCCTTGGGGCAACCCCGTGAGCGAGTAGTCGATGGGACCGTCAAGCCAGATCGCCGTATCCGCGTAGTCGGGGAACAGCCGCACGATAATGCGTTGCGGGCCTTCCGAAGCATTCATGTGGCGATGCTACTTCAAGGCAATGTCAAAGCAAGGGGCGCGGCCGGGGACAGTCCCTGGCCGCGCCCCTGCGAAGGCCGAGCGTTGAGAAGACGGCCTAGTAGAAGTGGACGGGGTCCACCAGGTGGGGCAGTTCGCCGCCGGCCAGGAAGGTGCGAAGGTTGCTGCAGAACCGTTCGGCGATGAGGCGGTTTTCCGCAGAGCTGAGGGCGGACGTGTGCGGGGACACCAGTACCCGGGGGTGGCTCCACAGGGGGCTGTCTTGGGGGAGCGGCTCCACAGCGAAGACATCCAGGCAAGCGTAGGAGACCTGACCGTTGTCGAGTGCTTCGAGCAGGGCTTCCTCGTCCACCACAGTGCCGCGGCCCACGTTGACGAAGACAGTGCCGGGCTTCATGGCGGAGAAAATGTCCCTGTTGAACAGCTTCTCCGTGTAAGGAGTACCGGGGAGCGTGTTGACTACGGCATCGGCGTCGGCGAGCAGCCCGGGGAGTCCATCATTGCCGGTGACCTCCTCTATTCCGTCGATGGCTTCGACGTTGCGCTTGGTTCCGCTGACCTTCATGCCCAGGGCGCGTGCGATGCGTGCCGTCTCCATGCCGATCTCGCCGAGCCCGGCAATGACCACCTTGGAGCCGTTGGCCAACTTGGTGGGCGTGCGGAGCTCGGGCCAGAACTTGGCGGCTTGGTCTTGTGCCATCTCTGCGCTGCTCTTGAATCCGTTAAGGATGCCGAACGCGGAGAACTCTGCCAGGGGTAGCGCGTGGACGCCCGCGGAGGTGGTGACGCGGAATTTCTGCAGGGTCTCGGTGTCCAGGCCTGAGGCCTTGACCGCTCCGCCGGCGCCGGCGGCCATGGCGTGGATCCACTGCAGGTGCGGGTTGCCGGCAGCGATGCGTGCCAGCCCGGCGGGGCTTTCGTTGGGGAAGCCGTAGAGAACCTGCGCCCTGTTCAGCAGGGTCCAATAGCGCTCCTCCTGCTCGGGCGTCCGCTTGAAGTCGGGATCGCCTGCGTGATCGGCGGGGAACCGCTCCGGGGGCAGCAGCTCGGGTTCGTAGAGAACTGTTACGGAGGGATCTACAGCGCGGATCAGCTCTACGTGCTCAGCTTCGAGCGGTACAGCGATGGCGATGGTAAGTTCATCAGTCGTCATAGTGTTCATCATACTGAATGGAGGCTAGGATATTGAACAGTATTCCTGAAGATGACCACAAAGAAGTGAGGTGTTACCTTCCATGATCAAACAGCGAGTGGGCTTCGTGGGCCTGGGACTCATGGGCGCACCCATGGCCGCCAATATCGCCAACGCAGGGTGGACCGTCACCGCGTGGAACCGATCCGATGCCGCTTTTGAAGGCCTGCCCGGCGTCCGTCGCACAGCAAGCGTCGCGGAACTCCGCGACGAGGATGCCATCATCTTCATGCTCCCGGACCTGCCGTTCATCGAAGAAGCCGCCGCGGACCTGCTCGTCTCATGGCGGAACGACCCGCCGAAGCCCGGCACCGCCGTCGTCATCATGAGCAGTGTCTCGCCCACAGCCGTACAACAGTTCGGTAAGACGGTTCACGAGGCAAGCAGAGGCAACGCAGTGGTGATGGACGCGCCGGTCAGCGGCGGCACAGCCGGTGCGCAAAGCGGGACACTGGCCATCATGGTCGGAGCCACCGAATCCGAGTTCGAAACGCTGCAGCCACTGCTGGGCGCCATGGGAACCACCGTACGTCGACTGGGACCACTGGGATCAGGGTCCCTCGCCAAGGCGTGCAACCAACTGATTGTCGGAACCACGACGGCGGCGCTCGCCGAAGCCGCCGAACTCGCCGAGCGCTCCGGTATGGAAGTGGGTGCCCTCTTCGACGTCCTGTCCGGCGGGCTGGCAGGAAGCCGCGTACTGGACAACGTGGGTCCGCGCCTTGCCGCCAAGGACTACGCACCCACCGGTCCGGCCAAGTTCATGCACAAGGACCTTGGCTTCGTGCTGACCAGCGCGGAAGCCGTTGGTTCCGCCGTTCCCATGGCTTCAGCCGCGATCGAACTGTACGCAGAGCTCAAACGCCAAGGCCTCGGCGACCAGGACCTCGCCGTGGTCCGTCAAACCATCGCAAACCTGAGCCGGGCGCACGCAGCCGCGGCGAACACCAACTGAACCGGCGCAACCAGAGAAGGAATGAAGAACAAACTATGAGTGGACTTTTTGATCTGACCGGGCGGGTTGCTTTGGTTACTGGTTCGAGCAGGGGGATAGGTAACGCCTTGGCCAGGGGCCTGGCCGATGCCGGGGCTACGGTGGTGCTTAATGGCATCAATCCGGAGCGGCTTGAAGCGGCACATCAGGCCATGGCGGCTGACTATCCGGCGGCCCGGGTGCACAGTCGGGCTTTCGACGTTACAGATGCCACGTCCGCTGCTGAGGGAGTTGCCTGGGTGGAGGAGAACGTTGGCCCGCTGGAGATCCTGGTGAACAATGCCGGGATCCAGCACCGCGTCCCGATGCTGGATCTGGACGTCAAGGACTGGGACCGGGTGATCACCACGGACCTGACCAGTGCGTTCCTGGTGGGCAGGGAAGCTGCACGGCACATGATCCCCAGGGGACAGGGGAAGATCATCAATATCTGCTCAGTCCAGACGGACCTTGCCCGTCCTACCATCGCACCGTACGTGGCGGCCAAGGGCGGCCTCCGGAACCTGACCCGCGCCATGACAGCTGAGTGGGCCGCGTCCGGTTTGCAGATCAACGGCATCGCGCCGGGGTATATCCATACGGAAATGACGCAGAACCTGGTGGATGATTCCGATTTCAACTCCTGGATCCTCGGCCGCACTCCGGCCAACCGGTGGGGGACAGTAGCCGATCTTGCCGGGCCCGTGGTGTGGCTTGCCTCCCAGGCATCCAACTTCGTCAACGGCCAGACGATCTTCGTCGACGGTGGAATGACGGTGGTGGTCTGATGGGCATCACTCTTCCGGCTTCCGGCCCCGCTGTAGTGGCCCATGGAAAGGGCGACCTCCGGATCGAAGATATCCCGCTGACCGCACCGGATACCGGGGAAGCGATCGTGGAGATTGCCTACGGTGGGATCTGCGGTTCAGATCTTCATTACTGGTTGCATGGTGCGGCAGGGGAGTCGATCCTCAAAGAGCCCATGGTCCTTGGGCACGAGATCGTGGGTGTGGTCCTCCAGCAGGCCGCCGATGGTTCCGGCCCTGGGGTGGGAGCGCCGGTGGCCGTCCACCCCGCGACGCCCGCAGCCGGGGATGTCAGGTATCCCGAAGACCGGCCGAACCTCTCCCCGGGCTGCACGTACTTGGGCAGTGCTGCCCGGTATCCGCATACGGACGGTGCGTTCAGCCGTTACGCCAACTTGCCCTCCAGGATGCTTCGTCCGCTGCCGGAGGGCCTGGACCTTCGCACCGCTGCGCTTGTGGAACCGGCCAGTGTTGCCTGGCACGCCGTGGCCCGCGCGGGAGACGTCAAGGGCAAGACGGCCTTGGTGATCGGCAGCGGCCCGATCGGCGCCCTCGCCGTGGCCGTCCTCAAGCGAGCCGGCGCGGGAAGGATCGTCGCCGTCGACATGCATGACAAACCGTTGGAAATCGCCCGCGCTGTTGGCGCGGACGAGGTCCTCAAGGGCGATGAAGCGGAGGCCATAGCGGCAGTGGATGCCGACGTCGTTATTGAATCCTCGGGAAGCCACTACGGACTGGCCTCGGCCATCCAGGGAGCCACACGCGGCGGCAAGGTAGTGATGGTTGGCCTGCTGCCGTCAGGACCGCAACCGGTGTTCATCTCCCTGGCCATCACCCGCGAGTTGGAACTGCTCGGCTCGTTCCGCTTCAATGACGAAATCGACGACGTTATTACCGCTTTGGCCGACGGATCGCTGTTCGTGGACCCCGTGGTGACGCACGAATTCGACCTCGCCCACGGACTGGAAGCCTTCGAGGTAGCCAAGAACTCTGCCGAGTCCGGGAAGGTCCTGCTGAACTTCGGATAGGCGGCGGCTAGTTTTTGGACACAGGGACGAACACGCGGGGCTGGTCGCCCCAGCTGGGTGCCAGCTCCGCGATGGTCTGCCGCATGATCTTTGCTGCCGCTTCCCGCGCGAGGGAACCGTCTCCGGCGTCGATCGCGTGGGCGACATCCATGTGCCACTGCAACGCCTGCTTCTGTGGGTGTTCAGGCATGAGTCCGTGCACCGTCCGCCCGGTGAGAGTTTCGGTGACCTGGCCAATGAGGTTGGCGAACATCTCGTTGCCCGAGCCGGACAGCACCAAAGCGTGGAAACGGATGTCGAGGTCCAGGAACCTGGCCATATCGCCGGCGTCGCCCGCTTCCTTCATGGCCAAAGAAATGCCCACCAACTCCTGGCGGAGGCTTTCCGGTGCATTGCCTGCGGCAAGTTCCGCGGCAACGGGCTCGACGGCGGAACGCAGCTCTGCGAGCGATCGCAACTGGGCGCCACGCCCTTCGCCGGCCAGCCGCCATCGAATCACCAAGGGATCGAAAGGATTCCACCGGTGCGCAGGAAGGACCCGAATGCCCACCCGCTTGATGGTCTCCACGAGGCCCAGCGACTGCAGGACGCGCACGGCTTCCCGGACGACCGAGCGGGACACCTTGAGTTCGTCTTCCAAGTGCTCCGCCAACATCACATGTCCGGTTGGCAGGGCGCCACCGACAATCCGGGTTCCCAAATGCTCAACGGCGCGGTGGTGGAGGCTGGTTGACATAGAGGTAAGCATAGTGGCGCACGCGGCGCCCGCGTGCAGGACCCGGTGTCACAAGCGCGGTTGGATCCGGGCGCCCATCATAGACTGTTTATGACGCGGGGAGCTTCCACAACGTGGGCACCGCTTTCCCGCCCATGGTTTTAATACGTATGGTTTATTACAGCCCCTGGTTTTGAAATCGCTTCCTGCGTGCCCCCAGGGGGGTGCGGCAGGACTGTTTGTACACGAACGAATTGGAGTTTTGATGTCAGCACACATCGGTGTCACCGGCCTTGCGGTGATGGGCGCCAACCTGGCCCGCAACCTCGCCCGCAACGGCTTCACCGTGGCTCTCCACAACCGCTCCGTGGAAAAGACTGACGCCCTGCTCGAAAAGCACGGCACGGACGGCGACTTCATCCGCACCGAAACGCTGCAGGAACTCGTCGATTCCCTCGAAAAGCCCCGCCGCGTCCTCATCATGGTCAAGGCAGGCGCTCCCGTTGACAACGTGATCGAGCAGCTCGAACCGCTGCTCGAAGCCGGTGACATCATCATCGATGCCGGCAACTCGCACTACGAGGACACCCGCCGCCGCGAAGCCGCGCTGGCAAAGAAGGACCTCCACTTCGTCGGCGTCGGCGTATCCGGTGGCGAAGAAGGCGCCCTGAACGGCCCCTCGATCATGCCCGGCGGCTCCCGTGAGTCCTACGACGCCCTCGGCCCGCTGCTGGAAAAGATCTCCGCCAAGGTCGACGGCGAGCCCTGCTGCGCCTGGATCGGCACCGACGGCGCCGGCCACTTCGTCAAGATGGTCCACAACGGCATTGAATACGCCGACATGCAGGTCATCGGTGAAGCATTCGACCTCCTCCGCTCCGGTGCCGGCATCGAGCCCGCCGAGCAGTCCAAGATCTTCGCTGAATGGAACAAGGGCGATCTTTCCTCGTTCCTGATCGAAATTTCCGCTGAGGTCCTGGGGCACGTTGACGCCAAGACGGGCAAGCCGTTCGTGGACGTCGTCGTCGATGCCGCAGGCCAGAAGGGCACGGGCCGCTGGACGGTCATCTCCGCCCTGGAACTCGGCTCCCCGGTCTCTGGCATCGCCGAGTCCGTCTTCGCCCGCGCACTGTCTTCCCAGACCGAGCAGCGCAAGCTTGGCCAGGAACTGCTCGCCGGCGAAGAAGCCTCGGTGGAAATCCCCGAGACCTTCGTCGAGGACGTCCGCCAGGCACTGTATGCCTCCAAGCTGGTCTCCTACGCCCAGGGCCTGGACATGCTGACCTCCTCAGCCAAGGAATACGGCTGGGACCTCAAGCTGGATGAGATTGCTTCGCTCTGGCGCGCAGGCTGCATCATCCGCGCAGAACTGCTCAAGGACATCACTAAGGCTTACGCAGCCGAAGAGAAGCCCGCCAACCTGCTGTTCGCGCCGGCCTTCACCAAGGCCATCGCCGAGGCCCTCCCGGCGTGGCGCCGGGTGGTAGCCACCGCAGTCCAGTTGGGCATCCCGGTACCGGTGTTCTCCTCCTCGCTGGCCTACTACGACGGCCTGCGCCGCAAGCGCGTTGCCGCTGCCCTGATCCAGGGCCAGCGCGACCTCTTCGGAGCACACACTTACGGCCGCGTGGACACCGAGGGTACGTTCCACACACTGTGGGGCGAAGACAAGTCCGAGATCTCGGCAGTCGACACCCACTAGCATCAACGTCCCGTCAGAGGCCGGTCCATCCCCGTTACGCTGGGGGAGGGCCGGCCTTTGCCGTACTTAAACAGCCTTTGACGTACGTGAACAGAAGGAGAACCGCCATGGCATCCCGGATTGCGATGGTCACCGGGGCCTCCACGGGAATTGGCTTTGACACCGCCATCGCCCTCAGGGCGGCCGGGTTCACGGTCTACGCCGGCGCGCGCCGCGTGGAGAAGATGGAGCCGCTTAAGGTCCATGGCATCACAGCCATGTCCCTGGATGTCACCTCGGAAGAATCCATGGCATCGGCGGTGGCGCTGGTGGAAGCAGCCCACGGGCACATCGATGTCCTGGTCAACAATGCAGGCTATGGGGCCTACGGATCCCTCGAGGAAGTACATATGGCCGAGGGCAGGCGTCAATTCGAGGTCAATGTCATGGGCCTGGCAAGGATGACCCAACTCGTTATCCCGGGAATGCGTGCCGCCGGCTCGGGCAGGATCATCAATGTCACGTCCATAGGTGGAAAGATCTACGAGCCACTGGGCGCCTGGTACCACGGAACCAAGTTCGCCGTCGAGGGCATGAGCGACTCCCTGCGCCTGGAACTGAAGCCCCACAACATCGACGTGGTGATCATCGAACCGTCAGGGACCAACAGTGAATGGGGCACCATTGCGGGGGAGAGCCTGCTGGCTGCGTCCGGCGACGGACCTTATCAGGAGCAGGCTCATGTTGTGGCTGCCGCATTGGCGTCTACGTCAGGTGAGGGCCATGTGCTGTCGACTCCGGCCCGGGTTGTTGCCAACGCCATCGTTCGAGCCGCGACGGCAAAACGCCCCAGGACCCGATACCCGGTGGGTAGGGGAGCCTGGAGCGTCCTGATGATGCGAAGGATTCTTCCGGACCGAGCGTTCGATGCTGTCTTCTGGAATTTCTACAGAAGACTTGCGGGCTAGATCCGGTATTCGATGTAATATTCTGCGGGATCCACGGCGGGCTTGGTTTCGGACCTCGCGTCGCGGTGCCGCCATGTGGCAGGGATGCCCGTAATGATGGATTCCGGAGGTGCGTCCTTGACCACCACGGCGTTGGCACCGATGGCGCTGCCGGCACCGATGGTGATGGGACCCAGGACTTTTGCGCCTGCACCGATAGTGACGCGGTCGCCGATGGTGGGGTGCCGCTTGACCTTGGCCAGCGAACGGCCGCCGAGTGTTACGCCGTGATAGATCATCACGTCCTCGCCGATTTCGGCGGTTTCCCCGATCACCACACCCATCCCGTGGTCGATGAAGAACCGGCGGCCTATGGTGGCACCGGGATGGATCTCGATGCCCGTCAGGAACCTGGCCAGCTGGGAAATCAGGCGCGCCGGAAAACGGAGCGCCGGATTCTGCCACAGCCGGTGCGTCACGCGGTGGGCCCAGATGGCGTGCAGACCGGAATATGCGAAAAAGTTCTCGAAAGAACCTCGAGCCGCCGGGTCGTGAGACCGGGCGGCGTCGAGGTCTTCCTTAAGCCTTGCGAAGAAGCTCACAAAGACCTTTCTACAGGAAATGAAGGTTTGCAGGCGTTGTCTCAGCCGCGGATGTCGTCGAACAGCACAGTGGAGATGTAACGCTCTCCAAAGTCGCAGACAACGGCAACAATCAACTTGCCGGCGTTCTCAGGACGCTTGGCCAGCTCGAGGGCACCCCACACGATGGCACCGGAGGAGATGCCGCCGAGGATGCCTTCACGGGCGCCGAGTTCACGGGCAACGCGGACGGAATCTTCCAGCGTGGCGTCCAGGACTTCGTCGTAAACGTTGGTGTCCAGGATTTCCGGAACAAAGTTGGCACCGATTCCCTGGATTTTGTGGGGGCCCGGAGCGCCGCCGTTCAGGATCGCGGAGTCCTTGGGTTCGATCGCTACGATCTGCACGCCCGGCTTGCGTTCCTTGAGGACCTGTCCGACGCCGGTAATGGTGCCACCGGTGCCCACGCCTGCAACAAAGATATCCACTTCACCGTCGGTGTCTTCCCAGACTTCCTCGGCAGTGGTGGTGCGGTGGATCGCCGGGTTGGCCTCATTGGCGAACTGCTGCGCCCAAATGGAGTTCTCCGTGTTGGCGACGATTTCCTGGGCTTTCTCGACCGCGCCGCGCATGCCTTCGGATCCGGGCGTGAGGACGATTTCTGCACCGTAGGCGCGCAGCATGACGCGGCGCTCGGTGGACATGGTCTCCGGCATGGTCAGGATGACCTTGTAGCCGCGTGCAGCACCCACCAATGCCAGGGCGATCCCGGTGTTGCCGGAGGTACCTTCGACGATGGTTCCGCCGGGCTTCAAAGCGCCGGACTTCTCGGCAGCGTCAATGATGGCCACACCGATGCGGTCCTTGACGCTGTTGGCCGGGTTGTAGAACTCGAGCTTGACGGCAACCGTGGCGTCAAGGCCTTCGGTAAGCCGGTTCAAGCGGACCAGCGGAGTGCGGCCGACCAGCTGCGTGACGTCGTCGTAGATCCTTGCCATGAAAATTACGCCTATCTCTGAAGAGGGAATGCTGAGGTCAGCCTAACCAGCCGGATCGAAACACCGCTAAGCAGTAAGCCATGCAGAGTAATATTTCCGGGCCTTGGCCAGCTTCGGGTTAATAATCACCTGGCAGTATCCCTGGTAGGGGAATTTAGCGTAGTAATTCTGGTGGACTTCCTCGGCCTCGTGGAACTCGGGCAGGCGGCTGACCTCGGTCACAATGGGATCCGACCAAAGTCCCTGGGCGCGCTCGATGGCTTCCTCGAACAGCACTTTCTCTTCCGTGGTGGTGTAGAACATCGAAGACCTGTACTGGGTACCAACGTCGTAGCCTTGCCTGTTCAGCGTGGTGGGGTCATGCAGGGCGAAGAACATGTCCAGAATGACTTCCTCCGGGACTACGGTTTCGTCGAAGGTTACGGCTACTACTTCGGCATGGCCCGTAGTACCTGAGCAGACCTGGTAGTAGTCGGGATTGCGGACGTGGCCGCCCGTGTAGCCCGAAACAACCGAGCTGACACCGCGGGTTTTCTGGTAAACGGCGTCCAGGCACCAAAAGCAGCCACCGCCAAGTACGAAAGTTTTCATGTTCTCTTCAATGGATCGGAGGGCTTGATGATTCCCGCTTCACCTTACGGGAGAATTACGGCACCCGGCAGGTCTGCGGGTGGCGGAACTGCCTCATCCGCCGTGGAGAGGAAGAAGTAGGGAAGAATAAGAGCATGGAAGCAGTAAACACCGGCATTTCTGATGCGGATTCGGTCGATGATGACCAAACAGTTGAAGAGGACCAAACAGTTGACGCCGGCGGAGATCCCACGCTTGGCCAGGTGTTGCTTGCTGTCGAAGAACTCTGGCCCGAGTCGCTGGCCGAGGACTGGGACGAAGTTGGCTTGGTGGTGGGCCGCCCCAACGTCCCCGTGACCAAGGTCCTCTTTGCCGTAGACCCCACGTTGGCTGTCATCGATGAAGCCATCGAGTGGGGCGCCGGGCTGCTGATCACCCACCACCCTTTGCTCCTCAAAGGGGTGAACTCCGTGGCCGCAACCTCCGCCAAAGGCCTGGCGGTCCACCGGTTGATCGAGGCCGGAACCGGACTCCTGACCGTCCACACCAACGGTGACTCCGCTGTCGGGGGAGTCTCCGACGTCCTGGCTGACGCCTTTGGACTGGAAAACGTGGAGCCGCTGACTCCCGCTGCCAACGGCTTGCCGGAAGAGGGCATCGGCCGTGTGGGTGACCTCCCGGAACTCATCACGCTCGGTGATTTCGCGGCGAGGGTCTTCGAAATGCTTCCGGCGGTGGCCGGCGGTGTCCGGGTTGCCGGCGACAAGGACGGACTGGTGCGGCGGGTTGCTGTCTGCGGTGGCGCCGGCGACAGCTTGTTTGATGCGGTTCGGGCCAGCCACGCGGACGTCTACGTGACCGCTGACATGCGCCACCACCCTGCCTCCGAAGCCCGTGAGGGTGCAAGCAATGGCCGGCCATACCTGATCGACGTTTCACACTTTGCCAGCGAATGGCTGTGGCTGCCTGCCGCCGCCGAAGCGCTGGGCAACGTGCTCGCGGACCAGGGCTACGACGTCGAAATCCGTGTCAGCAGCACCAACAGCGATCCGTGGGACTTCATACTCACTCCCGGCGGGGACTAGAGTCTAGAAGGATACGGACAGCCTCAACAGAATGGGGCCAGTCCGGCCGGAACTGATCCCCAGGCCCGGCAGCGACAAGCGGAGGTAAGCGTGGCGAAAGCAGCACCGGCAGAACAATTGAAATTGCTTGAACTGCAGGGGCTGGATGCCAAGCTGAAGTCGCTGGCCGGCCGTCGGAGAGTCCTGGAGACGGATCCCCGGATCACGGACCTCACGGATGCGCTGAACGTGGCCAACGGCGAACTCGGGGCGGCCAAGGTTGCCGTCCATGACGCCGAGGCCGAACTTCGCCGGGCGGAAGCCGACGTGGAGCAAGTAGCCACCCGCATTGAACGCGACGAGACCCGACTCAACAGCGGCACCGGGCTGTCCAAGGATCTGGTGGCGCTCCAAAGCGACATTGCCTCACTGAACAAGCGTCGCTCGGACCTTGAAGACGTGGAGCTCGAAATCCTGGAGCGCTTGGATACCTTGCGCGAGCGTCAGGCCGCCCAGCAGTCGATCGTTGATGACATCCAGGGATCATTCGGCAGCATCCGCGCTGAACTGGATGAAGCCATTGCCGAGATTGCCGCGGAAGAAACAGTGGTTCGGGGACGGCGGGCCGCATTCGCCGAAACCCTGGACGCCGGATTGCAGGCCATTTATGAAAAGACCATCGCCAAGCGCGGCGTAGGCGCTGCCCGTTTGTTCCACGGCAAATCCGAAGGCTCGGGCATGATGCTCAGCCCGGGCGACCTCGCCGAGGTCAAGGCTGCGGCAGAGGACGATATTGTCTTCTGCCCGGACTCCGGGGTCATCCTGGTCCGTTCGGCCGACTGGAACTGACCGCGTCCTACCCTCTTCGGTCCGAACTCAGCTGGACAGGATGATGTTGAGCGCGTGGGGCTTCCGGGCTGAGCCCTCAACAAGTTCCGCCGTCCAGACTTCGCTGGCAGCCTTCAGGAGCTGACCCGGGGTTGAAGGCGCCTTGCCACGCCGGGTCAGCAAGTGTCGCGCCAGTTCGCCGCGTGTGTGCTTGGCGAAGTGGCTCACCACTGTGCGCTTGCCGTTTGCTTCGTTAAAAACGTTGACGTTGACGGTCTGCGCAGCCGGGGGAGCCCATGCGGCGGCGTAGGTGCTGGAACGGCAATCCACCAGGAGCTCGCCGTCGGCACGTGAGGCGAGTGCGGCGTTCAGTTGCGGCTTCCAGTAGGAGGCGAGGCGTCCGACGTCGGGCAGTGCCGTTCCCATGGACAGGCGGTAGGCGGGCACGTGGTCGCCAAAGCCGATGGCGCCCCAGAGGGCGGATACCACCAGGATGGAATCAGTGGCCTTGCGGCGCTGGGTTGGCGTCATGCTGTCATAGCCCAGGGCGTCGTAGAGCACCCCCGAATACACCTGGTGCGCAGGGGCAGCCGGCTCGGTATGGAGACGGGTATTACGTTCGACGTCGTCCCGCAACGAGGCGCCGACGCCCAGCAGGGAAAGTGCGTCCTCGTGTGCGCTCACTGTGCCCAAGGCCTCGAGCACTTTTGACCTGTAAGGATTCAGCTCCGGAAAGCTCAGCGACTCCCACTCGATGACGGGACCTTTGGGGGCGGGGGTCTTGCCTTCGGAAGGCGGCAGCAGAATCAGCACCAGTCGATATTACCGCCGGACTTTGGCACGTCCGGACGCCGGTAGACTGGACAACGGATGGGTCGACCAGGCGGTCGCGCGTCACGAAAGTGGCTCGAGGAACGTCCGGGCTCCGTAGGGCAGGGTGGTGGGTAACGCCCACTCGGGGTAACCCGCAGGCCAGTGCCACAGAGAACAGACCGCCTGCGCTGCGTGATGATTTCATCGCGCAGCAGCAGGTAAGGGTGAAACGGTGGTGTAAGAGACCACCAGCTCCCTGGGTGACCGGGGAGGCTAGGTAAACCCCACCCGGAGCAAGGCCAGACAGGACACGCTTGAGGGCTGCTCGCCCGAGTGTCCGGGTAGGCTGCTGGAGGGCGTCGGCAACGGCGTTCGTAGATGGATGGCCGCCACTCCCTTTCCGGTAACGGAAGGGGATGACAGAACCCGGCGTATCGGTCGACCCATCCATTTATGACTGCCGCAAACAGCCGTGTGAGTGATTTCACGCCGCTGGGCGGCCTACGCCCCCTCCTTCCACCCTAGAATGGTTACTGAACGTAGATGTTCTGCCGCCGGGACTGCGTTCGCAGCCGGCGGATTTTTCTTTGCTCTCGTTCAAGGCGCTGTGGGTGGACCGAAGCCCGCCGGCGCATGTGCCGCAGGACTACTCCGGGCGGCCGCTGCCATCTGCATACGAGGACGTATGTGGTTGACCCAAGGAAGGTAGTTCTGTGAGCCAGACGTCAGATTCTTGTCTTGATAAGTGGATGGGCCGGGAGGCTCTCGCCGAGGCCATGATTCCGGTGATCGGCCGGCTGTACCGGGAAAACAACGTGGTCACCAGCATCCATGGCCGGAGCCTGATCAACAAGTCCACCATGAACATCCTCAAGGCACACCGCTTTGCCCGCCGGATGAGCAACCACGAGCTCCTGCTCGAAGAGACCGCGCCCCTGCTGAACGCCCTGTCGGAGCTGGAACTCGGCGCAGCAGCCATTGACATTGCACGTTTGACCGAGAAGTACCGGGCAGAAGGCAATGGCGCCTCCCTGGATGAGTACCTGCGTGCAGAGCTTGCTGAGATCGTGGGCAAGCGCGGCGCTGACGACCGCACCAGCACCGACGTCGTACTTTACGGCTTTGGCCGCATCGGCCGCCTCTTGGCCCGCATCCTCATTGAAAAGGCTGGGGGCGGCCACGGCCTGCGACTCCGCGCGATCGTAGTGCGCAAGGGTGCCGAGAACGATCTTGTGAAGCGCGCCAGCCTGCTGCGCCGCGACTCCGTTCACGGTTCCTTCGAAGGCACCATCCGCGTGGATGAGGAAGCCAACACCATCACCGCCAATGGCGTGCAGGTCCAGGTCATTTACTCGGACAACCCCGCCACGGTGGACTACACCGCTTACGGCATCAAGGACGCCCTGGTAGTAGACAACACGGGCCGCTGGCGCGATGCCGAAGGTCTCTCCCAGCACCTGCAGAGCAAGGGTGCTGCCCGCGTCCTGCTCACCGCACCCGGCAAGGGCGACCTCAAGAACATCGTCCACGGCATCAACCACCGGGACATCGCGGACGATGACAAGATCGTCACTGCCGCTTCCTGCACTACCAACGCCATCACCCCCGTGCTCAAGGCCATCAACGACAAGTTCGGCATCATCCACGGCCACGTGGAAACAGTGCACTCGTTCACCAACGACCAGAACCTGATCGACAACTTCCACAAGGGCGATCGCCGCGGACGTTCCGCTGCGCTGAACATGGTCATCACCGAAACCGGTGCCGCCAAGGCCGTGGCCAAGGCTCTCCCGGAACTTCAGGGCAAGCTGACAGGCAATGCCATCCGCGTTCCCACGCCCGATGTTTCCATGGCGATTCTTAACCTGAATCTGGAGAAGGGCACCACGCGGGACGAAGTGAATGACTTCCTCCGCGAAATGTCATTGCACTCGGATCTTCGGAAGCAGATCGATTACATCGATTCTCCCGATGTTGTCTCCACGGACTTCGTCGGCTCGCGCCGTGCAGGCATTGTCGACGGCCTGGCAACGATCTCCAACGACAAGAACCTCGTACTTTATGTTTGGTACGACAACGAGTTCGGCTACTCCTGCCAGGTTGTCCGCGTCATGGAGGAAATGGCCGGCGTCAACCCGCCGTCCTTCCCTGCCCGCGACGTCGTGGCTCCCATTGCCGTTCTTGAAGCGGCCGGCGCCTAGGACCTCTGAAGTATCCTCAGGTTTCCCGGCTGCGTCACTGGTATCAGCCGGGAAACCTGACCAAAATGGGTTCATGGAAAACGAATCAACCCTGGAACATGAAACCACGCTTGAACACGCGCTGGACGTAGCCCGCGCCAATCACAAGCAAGCCCAAAAACTCCTGGATCAGGCTGTCGCGGCCAACGCCTCCGGCGACGTCACGGACCAACGGGTGGAGCAACTGCGCGGACTCCTCGCGCTGGCAACCGAGGACCTCCAACGCGTGCTGCGCGAGCAGTAAAACAAGAGGTATCCGTCCTCACGGTGTGACTTCTCCTACACACTGTGGATACCGGCTCTTTCTGTCGGGGCCTTGTCCTACGCTCGTAGGACATGCTTGCCCCCACTGGACGGAGTCCCTTGAGTATCACCTGGTCTGCCTACAAACGCGCCCGACGCAGATCCCGACAAGCATGGACGATTCTCGCCTTGGCTGCCGCAACCATCGTGGCCGGGCTGTCCTGGTTTTTCACCACGGGCCAATTCACTGTGGCAGATCCATGGGTAGCGGGACCCAGCGAAGCACCCGTTTACAACCCCCTCTGGATGAAGCCCGTTCGCGGCGCCGCACCAGTGGCTGCGGGGAAAGCCAACGACGCCCTGGAACGTCTGCCGGTCAAGGGCAGGGCCGCGAAGGCAGACTATGACCGGGCCGCCTTCGGGCAGGCCTGGGCCGATGCCGACCGGAACGGGTGCGACACCCGGAACGATATCCTCCGGCGGGACCTCTCGGCCGTTGAGTTTACCGAAGGGTCCTCCTGCAAGGTCGCCGGCGGCACTTTTCACGAACCCTACACCGGCGCCCAAGTGACGTTCCGGCGGGGACAGGACACGAGCTCAGCCGTTCAAATCGACCACGTAGTAGCCTTGGCGGACGCCTGGCAAAAAGGGGCACAGCAGCTGACCGTCCAGCAGCGCCAGACGTTTGCCAATGATCCTTTGAACCTGATTGCCGCTGACGGACCGGCGAACGTCAAAAAAGGGGCGGGTGACGCTGCCACGTGGCTTCCGGCCAACAAGAACTTCCGCTGCCACTACGTCGCCCGACAAATATCCGTTAAGGCCGCTTACAAGCTCTGGGTGACCCAAGCTGAAAAGGACGCTATGAAGGGCGTCCTCGCCTCCTGCCCGGAGCAGCAGACCATCTACAACTCGAGGTGACCGTGCCCCAGTTGCCAGGTGCCGCCGTCGTCGATTCTCTCCAAGACCACACGCTGAAGTGACGTATCCCGGGGAAGCCGGTCCATGTCCTGGAGGCCACGCTGACGGAAAGTGAAATACACGGCATCGGTGGGGGCATCAGAGCAACGGTCCAGCGTAAAGCGCCGGGCAAAGGAGGCAATGTTGCTCTCTGGCAGGCGGTCCGCAAGATAGGGGTCCAGCATCCACGAATCACACGTGGCAACCGCTGCCGGTTTGTCCGGAAAGTACCGGGCGAAGAACAGGCGGGCCTCGGCCAAGCTGGCATCCACCAAGGCGGGGGAGAGCCCGCCATCTTCGGGAATGTGGACGCCGAGCACCCAACGCTGGTCCGCCGTTGAGGTACCGGCTTGAGCGGTATCCTCCGGGCTGCGGACCAGGTGGAACTGCAGACGGCCCAGCCTGAACAGGTTCCCGGCCATGTGCAGGGTCAGCCAGCCCCACGTATCGAGGCCGAACCGGCCATGGACCCGCCGGTTGATCCTGAGCTGCAGTCCCACGTCAGACAATGACGCCGCAGAGACATCCGGGCTGATGCCGAGCCGCAGGTGATAAGCGTGAACGGTGGGGGAGAAGCGGAGCAGTGCTTCGATCCAGACCGTTTCGACGGCGTGGTCTTCCTGGATGCTGTCCAGAGGAAAGGATCCCAGCCGCTCTTGCATCGTGGCCATGGCGCCCAGCACCGCCTCACCGGGCGGAGTTGCGAGAAGGGCGGCACATTCCTCCGCGTCGTCGCCGGTGATGTCCAGGAGTTCGAATAGCCCAGTGTGCGTGGTTAAGGCCATGGCTCAGTGTCCGAAAGGATCGGGATCGATGCCGGGCATCCACGTCAGGCCGGGCACGCCCCAGCCGTGCTTCTTCGCTTGCTTGAGGGCCTTCTTTGCGTACCTGTCCACCAGCCGGTTGACGTACAGCTTGCCGTCCAAATGGTCGAACTCGTGCTGCAGAATCCGGGCAAACCAGCCGGTCGCTTCAAAGTCCACGGGGTTGCCGTCTCCGTCGAAGCCCTCCACACGCGTCCATTCAGCACGCTGCAAAGGGTAGTACTCTCCGGGGAAGGATAAGCAACCCTCAACATCCTCGTCAGGATCCGGAAGAGCTCCCGAGACTTTGGAGAGCGTGAGCACCGGGTTGACCACCACGCCCTGCTCCGGAACGTCGTCATCGTTGGCGTACTTATAGACGAACAGGCGCTTGCCCACACCGATCTGCGGGGCAGCGAGGCCCACACCGTTGGCGGCGTCGTTGGTCTCGAACATATCCGCGATCAGTGCGCGGAGCTCGTCGTCGAAGACCTCCACTTCGCTGGCCCGGCGATGCAAAACAGGTTCGCCCCAAATGGTGACTGGCAGGACGGTCATGTCAGTTCTTCCTTTTGTTGATCGCTGAAGTCCGGAGCGGCGCAGGTCCGCTTCAGGGGTTAAAAGCAAAGGCCGCACCGGGTAACCGGTGCGGCCTTTGTGGAAACCGGCTCTGCAGCCAATCTCGGTGGGGTGAGCTACGGGGGTTGAACCCGCGACCTCCTGGACCACAACCAGGCGCTCTGCCAACTGAGCTAAGCCCACCATGTGCCTTTTGGGGCTGAACCGTTTGACCGGCTTTCCTTCAAGGCAACGACAAATAGCTTACCTGCTGTTTTGGGGTGCAAAGTCCACTTTTGCCGGTTTTGGCGAAAAAACCTTGAAAAATGGTCCAGATCACACTGATTCGGTGGATCCCAAGGTTTCCGCAGTGGCCATGACGTCCTTGGAGATGCGCTGTGCCGTGGCAGTGTCCGGTCCCGGGGCGGGCACGAAGACGGCCTGGCGGTAGTAGCGAAGCTCGTCGATGGAATCCTTGATGTCTCCGAGGGCGCGGTGCCCGCCGTGCTTGGCAGGTGACTGGAAGTAGGCGCGCGGGAACCAGCGGCGCGACAGCTCTTTGATGGTGCTGACATCGATCACGCGATAGTGGAGATGCTCCACGATGTTTGGCATGTCCCTGGCCAGGAACATGCGGTCGGTTCCCACGGAGTTGCCGCCCAAGGGCGCCTTGCGGGGGTCCGGAACCCACTTCTCGATGTATTCAAGAACCTGGGCTTCGGCCTCTGCCATGGTCTTTCCGTGGGGGAGTTCATCCAGGAGTTTGGAACGGGTATGCATGTCCCTGACGAAATCATTCATTTGTTCCAGGGCAGCATCATCGGGCCTGATGACGACGTCGACGCCGTCGCCGAGGATATTGAGCTCGGAATCCGTCACCAGCGCCGCGACCTCAATCAAGGCGTCGTTCTTCAGGTCCAGGCCGGTCATTTCGCAGTCGATCCAGACGATGCGTTCATTAGTAATAGGCACGCGCCCAGCCTATCCTTCAGCCGCTTCGAAGTGCTCTGATGGTACGATTTTTGAGCGCGGCAGTGTCTCTTTCTTCCTGCCGTGGAAAGCCCCGAAGACGCAGAATTTCTCCCGGATGTTCCGGGCGAACGATTGGATGACGACCACATGACGGTGCCAGTACCCGCCGCCCAGAAGGCAGGGACAGCAGCGCCGACGGCAGATGCTGCGGCCAGCGAGGTTGATAATGCCCGTTCGCCGCTGATCGCCGGTTTCATCGGCTCCATGTTCATGGTTTTCGGGTCCCTGGGCGTGGGCTGGCTTGCTCCGGTCTCCGAACTCCGGAGATTGCCGCTTTTCATCTGGATGCGCACCGAAGGTGTCGGTGTCGCCCTGTCGATTGTCCTGCTGGCCGTCGGCGGAATGCTACTGGTCCGGGCATGGCTCCGATTGGGTCAACGTGTCCGGGTCTGGGGACTGGAAGCACGGAAGGCGACGCTTCAGGCGGTGGCTGCGTGGGGATTGCCCATGATGTTCACGGTTCCCCTCTTCAGCAGGGACGTTTACGCGTACATCGGTCAGGGACGCCTGATGGTCGAAGGCATCAATCCCTACGAAAATGGGATTTCCGCCCTGCCCAATTACTTCCAATTGGGCGCGGACAAGATGTGGACCGAAGCGCCGGTGCCGTACGGGCAATTGTTCCTGTGGATTGAGCAGTTCGTCGTCTGGGTGACCAACGTCCAACCCGAAGCAAGCATCATGCTCTTCCGGCTGGTGGCACTCGTGGGCATCGTCCTCTGCATCATCTATGTGCCCAAGCTGGCTGAACTTCATGGGGTAAATCCGCACCGGGCGCTGTGGCTGACGGCCGCAAACCCGCTCTTCCTGACCAACTTCATTGCCAGCGTCCACAACGACGCCCTCATGATCGGCCTGGCCCTCGCGGGGCTCTATTACTGCGCTACACGCCGAGTGATCCTTGGCCTGGTGCTGATCACCCTTTCCATCTCCGTCAAGCCCATTACGGTGGTGTTCCTCCCCTTCATTGGGCTCTTGTGGGCAGGCAAGGGAGCTTCCTGGCCGCGGAAGTTCGTCTTCTGGTTCCTGACCGCCGGGCTGAGCTTCGGATTGCTGTACGCCATGAGCATGGTCAATGGCTTTGGATTCGGTTGGATCAATGGTCTGTCAGCTCCTGGCAGTGTCTGGATCTGGTACGCGCCCATCGGCCTGATTGGCTTGGTGGTGGCGTCCATTTTCAATGTCTTTGGACTGGACGGCTGGGGCATGGCCAAGTGGGTTTACGACGCCGGCAAGGTATTGATGGTGGGCGCCATCGCCTGGCAGGTCTTCCGTGGCGACTACGACCGCCTGATGCGCCGGCTCACCCTGGCATTTGCGGCTATTGTCATTTTGGCGCCGATGATCCAGTCCTGGTACGTGGTCTGGCTGATCCCGCTCTTTGCCGTGACCGGGATCCGCAATGACTGGCAGGTCAAGGCCGTCTATTTCGTGGTGTCGTTCTTTATGGTCTACGCGATCTCGGACCAACTGGATGTCTTCCCGTACCTTCAGAGCGAAGACCTGGGCCTGGCTCTGACCCTGGCCCGTAACGCAGCGGCCATCATCGCCTTGCTCTTCGCTGTGTACCTGATCTTCGTGGACCCGAAAACCAAGAGCCTGTTCCGCAAACACGACGAACCCGGACTCCGTCCGATCATCTAGGCCGCATCAGCTGGATGATAAAAGCCGTGTCCCCTCACGCAGGGACAAGGGACTCAGCGTTGATGCGTTATCTACGACGAAAGCACGGACCCATTCAGGATCTGACTTGCTGTATTCGCGCAGTGCCCAGCCAATGGCCTTGCGGATGAAAAACTCCTTGTCGTGCAGGTTGGGATCGATGACTGCCGCCAGCAAGCGGTGATCGGTCATGGACTTCGCCCCCAGTTGGGCGGTAATGGCAGCCCGGCGGATCCACATGTCGTCGTCCTTTGCCCAGCGAAGCAGCAGAGGGGTCATGGTTGACTTATGCGCAAGCAGCAGCGCGCAGATCCTGTGCGACACTCCATCCACAAGGTCCCACCATGCTCCTGTCCGAATAATTTCCTCGTACACGGGCAGCATGTCCAGGTCTTCCTTCACCATCCGCAGGCCCGTCAGGTCAATGGCTGCGTACCGCTCTTCGCGTGCCGTGGCATCGCGCCACAGCTGGACAACCGCGTGCCGCAGCTCGTCAGGGGATGCGACAGGAAATTCTCTTGCTGCCGCTGTGACGATGCTCCGCACCTCAGGAACCCTGACGCCGAGTGAGGGCATCTCCGACTTCATGTACTTCTGGGCACCGACCGCCCGTTCAGCGTCCCCCGACGAGCGCAGCGAAGATCGGATTGATTCCACTAGTTCCTTGGTCATGCGTCCACTGTAGGACCGATCCAGGGCCGCGGGTCTCCTGCCATTGATGAGATCCCTCCCAGGCATGGCCGGGGGGTCGTAGAGTGGGCAGAGCGGCAGCAGCTGGCCGCACAACCGGCCCCTGAGGGCACGCCCAGCAACGGAGGACCTTTGATGTCAATGCTGAAAACGCCCCAGCAGATAGCGTTGATGCGTGAGGCCGGCCGTGTGGTCGCCAACGCCCTGGCGGCCGTGAAGGACCACGCTGCTGTCGGCGTTTCCCTCAAGGAACTTGACGACGTCGCGGCGGCAGTGATGGCCGACGCCGGCGCAAGGCCTGCCTTCCTCGACTACCACCCCCGCTGGGCGGCAGTGCCGTTTCCCGGCGTGATTTGCGCCAGTGTCAACGACGCCGTGGTGCATGGTATCCCTAACGGCTATGCACTTGAAGACGGCGATCTCCTCAGCGTTGACTGCGGCGCCTTCCTGGAGGGTTGGTGCGGAGACGCTGCCATCAGCTTCATTGTGGGGGATGTCGATCCCCTCGACCAGGAACTCATCGACGCAACGGACGCCGCACTGGCGCGGGGGATAGAAGCAGCCCGGGTGGGCAACAAAATGGGTGATCTTGCCTACGCCATTGGTGGTGAAGCCAAACGGGCAGGTTACGGTCTGTTGGCCGATCACGGCGGACATGGCATCGGCCGGACCATGCACGCGGAACCTCCCGTTCCCAACATCGGGCGTCCGGGGCGCGGCATGAAGCTCGAGGAAGGCCTGGTTATCGCCATCGAGCCCATGTTGATCCAGGGAGGGAAAGACGACTACTACCACGATGAGGACGAGTGGACCCTGCGTTCGGCGAACGGACGAAGGGCAGCGCACAGCGAGCACACGGTCGCCATCACGGCGGATGGGCCGATGATCCTGACGCTGCCTTGATGGGAACACTGCATTGATTCCGTCGACGCCTTGGTTCAAAACCGCCTTTGAGTCAGAGCCGCCTTTGATTCAGACCCGTCCATGACTTTCAACCTGCGTGATCAAGCCCGGCCTCGTGATCAGGCCCGGCCTCCGGACGCCGCGTGGCCCCTGGTAAGCCGTACAACGGGCCGGCCCGGCACGGATTCGGAGACCGGGCTGAAACCGGCAGCCCGGAAAAGTGACAGAGTGCCGTGGTAAAGGTCCGATGACGTCGCCTTGGTCCTGAGCCGCGTGTCGACGGGGTAGGCCTCCAGGACCTCCGCGCCGTTGGTGAAGGCGTGGTTGACGGCTGCGGCCAGGAGCGCGGACGAAACCCCGGTGCGGCGATGACTTGGTGCCACGACGAAGCAGCTGATGGCCCACAGCGCGGTGTCATCCGTGGCGGCCGGTGTGTCTGCCCTCAGGACTGGGGACCGTTTCAGCCGCCCGTAGGCTGCCCGGGGCTCAACAGCACACCAACCAACTGGATCACCGTTCCTGAAGGCCATGACGCCCGGCGCCGGTTCGGCGCTGAAAGCTGACTTCAGCATTTCCTTTCGGTCATCCGCAGACGTGGTGTCCCATTCCTTGCCGGCAAGGGCGAACCACCGGCACCAGCACCGGGATGGTTCGCCCTTGGTCCCGAACAGCTCCTCAACAGCTGCCCAGGACGCAGGAGCAGTCTCTAGCCTGATTGCATCCTCGTGCTGTGCCATGGACCCAGAATAGGCCTCTCCGTCACGGCGGGAATTGCGGGGTTTGGGCGCCAGGGTCAACATTCATGCGCCGGCACCCACCAGCTCACCTGTTGAGGTGTTCACCATCAAGGGCCCGATTCCGTCGGGATCATCCATCCCGGCTGCTACTGACTCGTCCTCCGGAGGAGTTTGTTCAGCGTCCTCGGCCTCCCACCCGCCGCTGCTCCCGGGGCCACCGGGGGCCGAGTTGGACAGAGCCTCGTCCGACGGAGCAGTGTTTGCAACGGCTGAGCCTGCAGCGGTGGAGTCCGCTGGAGCAGTGGTGCCGTTCATGCGGGTGAAGTTGGCGGAGCCCCACATGAGGTCGTGCCCCACGGATTCGGCATCGATTTCCGCTACATGGTAGACGCGGCCTTCATGTTCCCATTGCCTCAACCGGAGCCTTCCCACGACCAGCACACGCTGCCCCTTTTTGACGCTGCACCCAACGTGTCCGGCAAGGTATCGGAACGATTGCACCGTGTACCAATTGGTGTTGCCGTCAACCCAAGTGTTGCTCGCCCGGTCGTAGCGGCGCTCTGTGGTTCCCAGACGGAACGATGCTGTAGCCGTTCCCCGTGTGGTCGTTGAACTCTTAACCTCCGAGGCCACGAAGCCCCGGACGGTGATGATGTCATTCATTGGTGGTCCTTCTGGATGTAGGAAGTGCCTGTCCGGCTCTTTCAGCTTCATCCAGTGAAGGCGTCGAAGGCAGTGCCGCGGGGGCCTATGTGCATAACCCCGGCGAATGGGCGCTTGTGGAGGAATGGAGGCCGCCGGTGACGAGATGGCGGGCTATCCGCCGATGGCACTGTAAACTCTTTGTGGCGCCAGCCGCCCATGGTGGTGACGGCGTCAGTGCGCCCCAGTAGCTCAGGGGATAGAGCAGCGGCCTTCTAATCCGCCGGTCGGGGGTTCGATTCCCTCCTGGGGCACCAACACATCCCCCTTGGACAAGCTTCCAAGGGGGATGTCCCTTTAGTGCCTCGCCTCAAGAAATTCTTTGAGGTTCCGGAGCACCAGCCCCCAGGTTTCCATGGACTGTGCCACTTCTTCCTCGCTGGAATTATTGCCCTGCGTGATGGTCACCGTTGTTCCGTCGCCGGCCGCAGACACGTCATATTCCACGGTGTGATAACTCGAAGGAATGTCGGGACGCCCTGAGGCAGGACTGTAGTGCGTGGTCTTCAGCAGCTTCGGGGGATCGAAGGCCAGTATGGTGCCTTTGTCCTCATATGCTGTGCCGTTGTACTCACCTGAGTACGTAATCGGGTCTCCTACCCGCCAGGTGGTGTTGACAGTGGTTCCCAGGAAATACTCCTTGATGCGGGAAGGGTCGGTCAGTGCCTCCCACACTGCTTCGGGCGGGCTGATGATGGTGATCGATGCAACGGCATCACGGGCCTTTCCGCTCATGGTGGTACTCTCCATTCCTCAGCCGGATTGCCAAAATCCCTTCACCCCGAACGCTACGCCGGTGAACACGCCACGTGAATGGCACAATGGCTAAGTGATGAGCAGGGGAACGGCGCCGACAGACGGCCAGTCGGCAAAGGCAGCAAAAATCCGCGGTGCAGCATTGTCGCTGGCAGTATCCGCAACGGTCATGATGACTGGCTGCACGGCATCTCCGGCGTCTACCGCCCAGCCGGGAACAACGCCCCCACCCTCCGCCACCGCACAGGCCACAGCCGCCGTCGATCCTGCCGTCGTTGCCACCTCGGCAACCGTCGAAACGACGTTGAAGAACCTCGTGGCCGGCAACCCCAAGCCGGACCAGGAAGCACTCCGCTCGGCCTTGGTCTCGGCCGGGATTCCGAAGGCCAACGTGGAGGTCTCGGTCAGCCGCACGCCCACGGGCCTTGACGTTGATGCCCTGGAGGCAGCGGCGTTGACCGGCGAGAGCTGCGTCATGGGACAAATCCGTGACGGTGGTGTCCTGGTGACCATACTGCCCGTGCTGGCTACAGGTAAGTGCTTCGTGGGAGACGCCCGCTAGCGACGCTTGGGGGCCGAATGTGAGTTAAGCAGGCCGAGCCATTAGATTTAAGGGCATGGCGGAATTCATTTACACGATGACCAAGGCTCGCAAAGCCGTTGGCGACAAACTTATTCTGGACGATGTCAGCATGTCGTTCTACCCTGGCGCGAAGATCGGCGTCGTGGGACCGAACGGTGCTGGTAAGTCCACCATCCTGAAGATCATGGCCGGACTGGACACCCCTTCAAACGGCGAGGCCCGCCTGAGCCCCGGCTACACCGTGGGCATCCTCCTGCAGGAACCGCCGCTGAACGAGGAAAAGACCGTCTTGGGCAATGTCCAGGAAGGTGTGGGCGAGATCTACGGCAAGATCCAGCGTTTCAACGAGATCTCCGAAGAAATGGCCAACCCGGACGCGGATTACGAGACGCTCCTGGATGAAATGGGCAAGCTGCAGGAAGCCATTGACGCTGCCGACGCCTGGGACATCGATTCCCAGCTGGAACAGGCTATGGACGCCTTGCGTTGCCCGCCGGCTGATTCCGACGTCACTGTCCTCTCCGGTGGTGAGCGCCGCCGCGTGGCACTGTGCAAGCTTCTTCTCCAGAAACCTGACCTGCTGCTCCTCGACGAGCCCACCAACCACTTGGACGCCGAGAGCGTGCTGTGGCTCGAACAGCACCTCTCCCAGTACCCCGGCGCTGTCCTTGCCGTGACCCACGACCGTTACTTCCTGGACCATGTGGCCGAGTGGATCGCAGAAGTTGACCGCGGCCACCTCTACCCGTATGAGGGCAACTACTCCACCTACCTGGAGAAGAAGAAGGCCCGCCTGGAGGTCCAAGGCAAGAAGGACGCCAAGCTGTCCAAGCGCCTTACCGAGGAACTTGAGTGGGTGCGCTCCAACGCCAAGGGCCGCCAGACCAAGTCCAAGGCCCGTCTTGCCCGCTATGAGGAAATGGCTGCAGAAGCCGATCGCACCCGCAAGCTGGACTTCGAAGAGATCCAGATCCCGCCGGGACCGCGCCTGGGTTCCCTGGTCATCGAGGCCAAGAACCTGAAGAAGGGCTTCGACGACCGCGTCCTGATCGATGGCCTCTCCTTCTCGCTGCCCCGCAACGGCATCGTTGGCGTCATCGGCCCCAACGGTGTGGGTAAGTCCACGCTGTTCAAGACGATTGTCGGCATGGAGCCTTTGGATGATGGTGAGCTCAAGATCGGCGAGTCCGTGAAGATCTCCTACGTGGACCAGTCCCGTGGCGGCATCGATCCCAACAAATCCCTCTGGGAAGTTGTCTCGGAGGGCCATGACTTCCTCCAGGTCGGTCATGTCGAAATGCCTTCGCGTGCCTACGTGTCGGCGTTCGGCTTCAAGGGTCCGGACCAGCAGAAGAAGGCCGGTGTCCTCTCCGGTGGTGAGCGCAACCGCCTCAACCTGGCATTGACGCTCAAGCAGGGTGGCAACTTGTTGCTGCTTGACGAACCTACCAACGACCTCGACGTCGAAACCCTGGGCAGCCTTGAAAACGCCCTTCTCGAATTCCCGGGTTGTGCAGTGGTGGTCTCGCACGATCGTTGGTTCCTCGACCGGGTAGCGACCCACATCCTCGCCTATGAAGGTGACGACGAGAACCCCTCCAAGTGGTACTGGTTCGAGGGCAACTTCGACTCCTACGAAGAGAACAAGGTGGAGCGCCTTGGCCCCGATGCTGCCAAGCCGCACCGTGTCACACACCGCCGCCTGACCCGCGACTAGGAATTCCAGGCACACACGCAGAAAGGCCGGTCCCGCAAGGGACCGGCCTTTCTGCTTTAACTCCTCGCCGCCACACAGCGACCCGAAAGCTTAAGGGATCCGCACCATACCCTCTTGGGCAACGGTGGCAACATGCAGCCCGTCACGGTTGAAGATACGGCCCGTGGCGAGTCCTCGCGCCCCTTGGGCGCTGGGGGACTCCTGGACGTAGAGCATCCACTCGTCCACCCGCACCGGACGGTGCCACCACATGGCGTGGTCGAGGCTGGCGACGCTCATTCCCGGAGTCATCCAGGCCAGGCCGTGTGCGCGGAGAATGGGCTCCAACAGCGTGTAGTCGCTGGCATAGGCCAGGGCGGCACGGTGCAGGTTGGGATCATCGGGCAACGGACCCATGGTTTTCATCCACACGGCGTTGCTTGCCACATGCTGGGTGGGCGGGGACACGTAGAGGGCCGGATCAATGTGGCGGACGTCGAAAGGACGTTCGGATGACATATGCCGCGCCATCGGGTGGTCGAACTGCGACAACAACTCTGCGGTGCTGGGCAGGGACTCGGGGTCGGGGATGCCTTCGGGCATGGTCGCCTGGTGGTCCAGGCCGGTGTCCTCCACTTGGAATGACGCGATCATCGACAGGATCGGCACGCCGTCCTGGTACGCGTGAACGCGTCGGGCGGAGAACGAACGTCCGTCCCGCAGCCTTTCGACACCGAAAGTAATCGGCTTGTTGGCGTCCCCCGGCCGCAGGAAGTAGCCGTGCATGGAGTGTGCCACCCTGTCCGGTTCCACTGTTCGCATGCCGGCCATCATCGACTGCGCCAAAACCTGGCCACCAAAGACCCGGTGCCGTGGCTGCTTCTGCGATGGGCCCAGGAAGATGTCCTCGTTGGTCCGGGCTCCGTCAAAGTCACCAAGGTCCAGCAGGCCGATCAGCACATCCATGGGGTCTTCTGCGGGTGCTTCCACTTCAAGGCCAGCATTCGTCTCAGTCATGGTTCGACTTTAGACGCCGCCCCGACCCCTCTCAACCGGGGACATGCCGGTAGAGTCGATGATGTGACAGACGTCTTGACCCAGTCCTTCCGCTTCGCCGATCCCCGCGACCTCGCTGACTTGAAAACCTTTGTTACGCGGGCAAAGAGCATCGACGACGGCGCCATCCGCCTCCAGGCCGCGGGCAGTGTCCTCGCCGCGTACGTGTGTGTCCTGCGGCCGCGCATCCTGGGGGAGTCCACCCCCACCATCCTCGGCCTGCGGACCATGGCCCTCGCTGAGCCGGCCCAGGCCGATGTGACGGTGACGCTTGCGTCCGTTTTGGACCGGTTGGCCCGCTCCGGTGCCGACGACGTGGAGCTGCCCATACCGCCGTCGACCGTTTCCGAGTCCTGGGCAGGCGTTGGTGCGCCGCGGTCCGGGTGGGAAGCGCAGGGATCAATACCCGACACCGACCTCAGGTTGGCGGCCGAGGCCGGCATCGCCGAAGTGGCCGGTGTCATTCCGGCTTTGGCAGGTGCCGCAGCGGTCAACAGTGCCAGGGCAGCAATATGGGGCCGTGAGCTTCCAGACGCGGGCGACCTTCCTGCCGGCGCGGCCTTCGCCGCTTTCGCCTTGGGTTTCCTGGGCGACGCCGAACAGAAGGTCTTCCGCAATGGCCGCTGGTTCCGCCTGAGCGGCCCCCGCGGCCATGTGCTGGTGCGCACGGGTGCAGGCCTGGGACTCGGCTTCTAGGGGTCAGGCGCCGGACGAAGGACTGTTGACCATGGTCAGGGCAGCCCGTTCCATGTAGTCCCACAAAGTGCCCTCATGCAGCGGGGAGAGCTCCAGGGAATCCACGGCAGTGCGCATGTGGAACAGCCAGCGATCCTTGGCTTCAGGGGTTACCCGGAACGGCATGTGCCGCATGCGCAGCCGTGGATGGCCGCGTTCTTCACCATAGGTGGTGGGGCCGCCCCAGTATTGTTCCAGGAACATCAGGAAGCGCCGTTTTGCCGGCCCCAGGTCCTCTTCGGGATACATGGGCCGAAGCAAAGGATCCGTTGCAACGCCGTCGTAGAAGACATCGATGAGCTTGACGAAGGTCTCGTGACCGCCCACTGCAGCGTAGAAACTGTCCGTGTAAGCGGGCTGGCTGAAGGGATCATTCTGCATCAGCTGGCGTCGGGGGCCCGTTTGGGGTGCCGGGGGTTGCCCGCCTGCTGTGCTACTCATTGGACTTCTCCTCGGCTTTGGTGACGCGGGGTGCGCCTGCTGTAACGGGCGCGGCTGCTGCAGCGCCGGGCTCAATGGTGGCGTCCGGTGATTCCAGCGGGACGTAGTCACCCTGCGAGCGGTTGCCCACGCGGAGGATTTCGCCGTTGCGCAGATACCAGATGGCTCCGTCTTCAGCGCGTACCCGGGTGATGCGCAGGCCTACGGATTCAACGGTACCAATCACTTCGCTGGTGACGATCACATCGCCGATCCCGTATTGGTCTTCGATGGTGATGAAGATTCCGGCAAGGAAATCACGAATCAGTTGCTGGGCGCCGAAGCCGATGGCGACACCCAGGATGCCCACGCTGGTCAGCAGGGGCGCGACGTCCACGTTCATGTATTTGAGGACGTAGATGATCACGATCACCACCACCACAACGCTCACGAGGCTCGTCAGCAGGGTGCCGATGGTCTCGGCGCGCTGTGAGCGGCGCTCGTGGTCCAGCGCGCGGATGGCTGGTTGCACCCACTTGAAGTGCGCTTTCTTAAAGAACGAACTTCCGGCGGAAACCCGCCGGGTGATGCGCAAAATGATGAACCGCGCCACGATCCACACACCCAGGCCCACGCCTACGGTGATGAGGATAGAAACGAGATCGATCTTTTCGGGTTCCAAAGTGACAATTTCTGCCAGGGGGATGGAGGTCAAGGGTGAATTTCTCCTTGTCGTCGGCCCGTGTTCGCCGGGCGCGGAACACTCTGTCCACCTACAACCCTAGCGCCGTAGCGTGACGGTATGCGCATCCTGGTCCTCGGCGGTACCGCCTTCCTGTCCGCAGAAACCGCCCGGCAGGCTGTTGCCGCCGGACACGACGTCACCTGCTTTGCCCGCGGCACCACAACAACCCCGCCCGACGGCGCCACCTGGGTCAGGGGCGACCGCGCCTTGGGCGCGGCGGCCTATGCGGAACTCGACGGCGGATGGGACGCCGTCGTGGAGGTATCGCGGGATCCCGTGCAGGCAGGCGAGGCGTTGGACGTGCTGGGAGCAGCCGCCGCGCACTGGACGTTTGTATCGAGTTGCTCTGTTTATGCAGACCATTCGATACCCGGCGCGGATGAGGGCGCGGAGATGCTGGAGCCGTTGCCGGCTGGACAGTCCGGTACCCCGGAGACCTACGGCGAATCCAAATCCGCCATTGAGCAGATGACGCTGGCTGCGGTGGGAGCGAAAGCGCATATCGTGCGGGCGGGACTCATCAGCGGCCCGGGGGACGGGACTGACAGGTACGGATACTGGCCTGCCCGATTCGCTGCCGACACTGACCCGGTGCTGGTTCCGGACACCCCGGATGTCGCGACACAAATCATTGATGTCCGGGACCTTGCAGCGTGGATCCTGCAATCCGCAGGTAAAGGACTGACGGGTACCTACAACGCGTTGGGCGAGGTCGTGCGGTTCGAGGACTACCTTGCCGAGGCCCAGCGGGCGGCCCGAACCGGAAGATGGGATGGGGTGGTGCAGGACGTTGTCCGGGCTGACGAAGAGTGGCTCCTTGAGCACGGCGTCGACTACTGGGCAGGACCGGACTCGCTGCCCCTGTGGCTGCCGGCGGACCATGACGGCTTCCAGGCACGGACAAACCGGGCGGCACGTGAGCGTGGAATGGTCCTGCGGCCGTGGCAGGAGACGCTGGCGGCCACCCTCGAGGATGAAAGGAGCCGGGGATTGGACAGGGAACGCAAGGCCGGTCTCAGCCGCGAAACCGAACAACGCCTCGTGGCACTGTGGCGGGCCCGGCAGCGTTAGCCGGCTGCCGGCGTCGTGCTTGGTTCGTGGAGGACGGGGAAGTTGACGCTGCGGGCGATGAAGCAGACCTGGTTGGCTTCATGGTGCAGTTGGGGCATCAACGCGGCGTGGCCGGGATCGGCAATGGTGACGTGGGGTTTGAGCGTGACGCTTTCGAATTGCCCGCTGCCGTCCCGGTTGAGCTTCATCAGTCCTTCTGCGCTGTCCTCATAGCCGGTGACCACCACTCCGTGTTTGACCGCCACGTGGAGAAAAGACAGCATGTGGCACTGCGAAAGGGCAGCGAGCAGCAGTTGCTCCGGGTTGTAGCGTGAACGGTCTCCATGGAAGGTGGGATCAGCGGAGCCCTGGAGGATGGGCAGACCCGGGATTTCTACGTCGTGGTCCCGTGAATATGCCCGGTAGCCGGCAGTGCCCTCACCCAGGTTTCCGGTCCAGCGGACGGTCAGCGCGTAGTGGTGTTCGTTGAGGCCCATGCGGACAGTCTAGCCAGCAAGCATCGACTGTCCGCAGGGACCCCGTCAGACGCCGGGCTTAGACGTCGGCAGCCCGTGCGCGGAGGGCGCGGGCTACGCCGTCGCGGTTCTCCAGCATCATCCGGCGAAGGGCGGCGCTGTCTTCAGGAAGCGCCGCCAGGAACTCGTCCGTGCGGTCCACCGTGGCCTGCGTCGTGAGCTGCGCCGGGTAGAGTCCCACCACAATCTGCTGCGCCAGGGCGTGAGTGCGCTCTTTGACGATTCCAGGCACGGCGTCAAAGTACTTATCGGCGTAGGGCTCCAGCAAAGCAGTGGTGGGGACCCGCATGAAGCCGGCAACGGCCGAGGCCTGCAGCGCGTTGGAGAGTTCTCCGGTATTAACGATCGCGTCCCACGCTGCGGCCTTGGCTTCGGCGGTGGGGATGGCTGCCTTCGCTTGGGCGGCCGCATTTTGACCGTTGGAGGTGTTGTCGCGGGCAAGTTCGGCGTCGATGCGTTCTTGGCCTTGGCGTCCACCGGCCACCAGTGCGGTCAGGAGCTCCCAGCGCATGTCCTGGTCCACGGTGAGGCCTTCCAGCGATTCGGTTCCGTCCAGCAGTGCCTGGATGCGGTCCAACTGGCCCCTGCTGCGCGCGAGCTGGGCAAAGGACTTGGCGAACTGCAGCTGGGCATCCGAGCCCGCTTCCACCGAGGATGCAAGCTCCCACAGCTTTTCTGCGGCTGCGATGGTGGCCTCGGCCTTGTGCTCGGCGGCCACGTAATAGGTCAGGGTGGTGGCCAGCTGGCGAAGTTGGACCAGAATGACCGAGGAATCCGTTTCATGGGCAATGTTGGCAAGGACCAGGCCCACGTAGCCGCGGGCAGGGGTTTCACCGTCGCGTGCGGCATCCCAGGCCGAACCCCACACCAGCGTGCGCGGCAGGCTGGCCGAGAAGTCCTTCAGGTGCGCCTTGGCGGTGGCCAGGGAATGCGGGTCCAGACGGACCTTGGCGTAAGCGAGGTCGTCGTCATTGAGCAGGATCAGGTCCGGACGTACCTTGCCAATCAAGGCAGGAACCTCCGTGCGGGAGCCATCGACGTCAAGCTCCTCCCGGTGGGTACGCTCCAGCTTGCCCTCACCGGAAAGCGAGTAGAAACCAACGGCGAGGCGGTGCGGACGGAGGGTTGGCTGTTCGTCAATGGCGGTCTGCAGGATCGCGAAGCCGGTGATGGACCCATCAGCGTCAACGGTCACCTCCGGAGCCAAGGTGTTGACGCCGGCAGTCTCAAGCCAGAGCTTGCCCCACACGTCCAGGTCGCGGCCGCTGGCGGCCTCAAGCTCCACCATGAGGTCGGCGAGCTCAGTGTTCTTCCAGGCGTGCTTGGCGAAGTAGGTGCGGACTCCGGCCATGAACTGCTCCGGACCCACCCAGGCCACCAACTGCCGGAGCACGGAAGCTCCCTTGGCATAGGTGATGCCATCGAAGTTGACCTCAACGTCCTCAAGGTTGTTGATTTCCGCGAAGATCGGGTGGGTGGTGGGCAGTTGGTCCTGCTTGTACGCCCATGACTTTTCGACTGAGGCGAAGGTGGTCCAGGCGCGGTCGAATTCCGTGTTTTCCACGGCGGCCAGGTGCGACATGTATTCGGCGAAGGACTCGTTGAGCCAGAGGTCGTTCCACCACCGCATGGTGACCAGGTCACCAAACCACATGTGGGCCAGCTCGTGCAGGACCGTGATGGCGCGCCTCTCGATCTGGGCGCCGGTGACCTTTCCGCGGAAGACGTAGCCTTCCAGGATGGTCACGGCTCCGGCGTTTTCCATGGCTCCGGCGTTGAACTCGGGGACAAACAGCTGATCGTATTTTTCAAACGGGTAGGGGCAGCCAAACTGGGCTTCGAAGAACTCGAATCCTTGACGGGTCAGGGTGAAGATGTTGTCCGCATCGAGATACTGCATGAGCGACTTGCGGGCAAAGACTCCCAGCGGCACCACACGTCCGTCGGCGCTGGTGACCTCGGACCGAACCGCCTGGTACGGTCCGGCGATCAATGCGGTGACGTACGAGGACAGGCGGGGAGTGGGCGCAAATTCCCACACGGACCGGGCGCTGCCGTCTTCCCCGGCAGGAGCTTCAACGGGAACCGGGGTGGGGGAGTTGGAGATGACATCCCAGTGCGACGGCGCTGTGACGCTGAAAGTGAAGGTTGCTTTCAGGTCGGGCTGCTCGAAGACGGCGAACATGCGCCGGGAGTCCGGAACCTCGAACTGCGTGTAGAGGTACACCTCGCCGTCCACGGGGTCAACGAAACGGTGCAGGCCCTCGCCCGTGTTCATGTAGGGGGCGTCTGCGACCACCACGAGCTCGTTGTCGGCGGCGAGGTTTGGGAGCTGGATGCGGATGCCGTCCGAGACCTCCGTCGGGTCCAGATCGGTTCCGTTCAAGGTCACGCTGTGAACGGCGTGGGTGATGGCATCTATGAAGGTGGTGGATCCCGGTGCCGCGGAGAACTTCACCACAGTGGTGGTGCCGAAGACCTCGGGGCCTTTGGTCAGGTCCAAAGTGACGTTGTACGACTCGACGTTGAGCAGTTGGGCGCGGATCGCAGCTTCGTCGCGCGTGAGGTTCAGGCCTGGCAAGTGGTGCCTCCGGAAGATTTTGGGATGCCCGGCCACTCGCGGCCGGACGCTGGTGTGAAGCCATTCTTTCACTCCACGGCGTGAAGGCAAGGAGGGAACACCACAGTGTCGCCCCACGGAGTAGCGTTGGATTATGGGATCGTTCCGGGACACTCTCGATTTCCGCGCACTGAGGTTTGCGGTCGCCTTTCCGTTGCTCCTCGCCGTCGGATTCGTAGTGTGCGCCCAGATGCTGCGCAACAACCTGCCCAACCCGGTTGCCGTCATATGGAACGCCGACGGCGGCAGTTCGTTCGCGCCGTTCGGCGCCTACGTGGCGGGCGGCGCAGCCCTCATCATCTTCTGCGGATGGGCCGTGTTCCTCCAGGCGGTGTCCATTACCAGGCCTGTTGTCATGAGACGCGTCATGATGGGCCTGGGCCTGACGGTGAGCCTCTTCATCACTACGGTGGTGGCAGCCGGACTGGTGGGACAGTCCGGGCTGGGGGACGCGCGTGAATCCCATGTGGACCCGATCGTGTTGGCCATGGGCAGTGGCGCCGCGGTGGCCCTGGGCGTCGTCATGATGTTCGCCTTCAAGCCGGACCCGCGCTGGACCCGCGAGGATGACGTTGCCCTCCAGGAGGAACTGACCCTGCTCGAGGACCCGGACCTGGCCCGCGACACGCTTCGCTTGTGGGTACATGCCCGGAGCTCTGTCTTCATCATGATCATTGTTTCCGCGGGTTTCCCGGCGGCCTTGATTGCGGTCGCCGTCCCCTGGCTCGGCGCCTTGGTGGCCGTGGCTGCCCTGGTAGGCGCTGGCTTCCTGTTCGCCCGGGTGCGGGCGGACAGGGGAGGGCTGCAGGTGTTCGCCGGTGGCATCGTGCGCGTCCTGACCGTCCCCGCCGTCGAGATCGCCGGGGCAACTCCGGCGGACGTCAAAGCGGCTGATTATGGCGGGTGGGGCTGGCGGCACCACGACGACGCCACGGCGATGCTGGTCACCAGCGGGCCTGCCGTCGTCGTAAGGAAACTTAACGGGGGACGGGTGGCTCTCAGTGCCGGCTCCCAGGCCTCAGCTGACAAACTGGCGGGGATCCTCAACCGGGCGGCCCACCGTGCCCGGGATGACGGACAGTCCCAACAACCCCGGTAGCGGTACCCTAGGTAGCGCATCCCTCACCGCCGCGGCCGGCCAGACGCCGTCCCCGCGCGCCAGAAAGAACGGACTTCCTGTGACTACACCCCGCGTCCACATTGCTACTGACCACGCCGGCATGGAACTGAGTGCCCACCTGGTCAGCCACCTCACGGCCAAGGGCTACGAAGTGGTGGATCACGGACCCAAGGAGTACGACGCCCTGGACGACTACCCCTCTTTCTGCATCAACGCCGGCGTAGCTGTCGTAGCGGACCAGGAAGCCGGCGTTCACGCCTTGGGAATCGTCTTGGGTGGTTCGGGAAACGGTGAGCAAATTGCCGCCAACAAGGTCAAGGGTGTCCGCGCTGCGCTTGCCTGGAACCTTTCCACCGCAAAGCTGGCCCGGGAGCACAACGACGCCAACGTCGTCGCTGTTGGCGGCCGCCAGCACTCGGTTCAGGAAGCCACCGAGCTCATTGAAGCCTTCCTTGAGGAACCGTTCAGCAACGATGAACGCCATGTTCGCCGGATCGGAAAAATCGCGGTGTACGAAACCACCGGCGAAATCGTCGAGTAGTGCCCGAGGGGCATTCGGTCCATAGGCTGGCCCGCCAATTCCAGGATGTTTTTGGTGGCCGCCGCCTGGACGTTTCCAGCCCGCAGGGTCGGTTCACCCACGGCGCGCAGGTGTTGAGCGGGCACACCATGGTTGAGTCGATGGCCCACGGGAAGCAGTTGTTCCTCAGGTTCGACCACGATCTCTTCCTCCACGTCCACTTGGGCCTGTACGGGGCGTGGAACTTCGGCGGGGACAGTTCCTTCACCGGGGCCTCCAGTATCGGTGCGCCACGACGCATCGGTGAGCGGGAAACGGGGCCGGCCTCCGTTGAAACGGCCTCCCGTGAAAAGGATTACGCCGGCCCACCAGCGCCGGTGGGCGCTGTCCGTGTCCGCCTGGTCTCGGACCACGGCTGGGCCGACCTCCGCGGTGCCACGACGTGTGCCGCCATTACGTCGGCCGAAGTTGCCGTTGTCATGGAACGGCTGGGACCTGATCCGCTGCACAACCGCCCCGGCGACCGCGAAGAATTCATCCGCCGCCTGCGGCGCCGGAAAACGGCGGTGGCCCTCTTGCTGATGGATCAGTCCGTCTTGGCCGGCGTGGGCAATATTTATCGGGCGGAAGTGCTGTTCCGGCAAGCCGTCGATCCTTGGACGCCGGGCAGCACCATTGACGAGGAAACGGCTGGCCGGCTGTGGGACGACACAGTAGGGACCATGTCCGACGGCGTTCGTGACGGACGGATTGTTACGACACCCCCCACGCTGTGGTCGGGTGGCGCAGCAATAGCGCCCGACGCCGACGCCCACTTTGTCTACAAACGGGACGGCATGCCTTGCCGGGCCTGCGGGACGGCGGTGGGTATGACGGAAATCGGTGCGCGCAAGCTGTACTGGTGTCCGGGCTGCCAGGTGTAGCAGCAACAAAAAACGCCCCGATCCGAGGATCGGGGCGTTTTCCCTTGGAGGGGACGACGGGAATCGAACCCGCGTAATCAGTTTGGAAGACTGAGGCTTTACCATTAAGCTACGTCCCCAGGATGGATCTCCTTTTCAGGACATCTTCCCGGTGGCTGTTCAAGCCGGGTACAACTAAACCTAATTCCGGCGGCGGTGTCAAATGTGCATTCCTGGCTCGCTTGCCCGTAGACTGTCCTGTGCGTTCGGGGTGTAGCTCAGCTTGGCTAGAGCGCCTGCTTTGGGAGCAGGAAGTCGCAGGTTCAAATCCTGTCACCCCGACTCTGTGTTTGCGTCCGCCTCAGGGACGCGACAGAACCCCATACCCACAAAATCAGGAGTACTTAGACTGTGAAGAGCGCTGTCGAGAACCTCACCGCAACGCGGGTCAAGCTCAACGTTGAGGTTCCCTTTGAGGAACTGAAGCCGAGCATCGATGCAGCGTACAAGACCGTTGCTTCGCAGATCCAAGTTCCCGGATTCCGCAAGGGCAAAGTTCCCACCAAGCTGATCGACCAGCGCGTTGGCCGTGGCTACGTCCTGGAGACGGCCATCAACGATGGCCTCAACGGCTGGTACCAGGCTGCAGTTCAGGAAACGGGCGTTCGCCCCCTGAGCCGTCCCGAGGTTGAAATCACCGAGGTTCCTGACCCCACGTCCACCGATGGCGAGCTCAAGTTCCAGGTGGAGATCGATGTCCGCCCCGAGATCGAGCTGCCGGACTACGCCGGCATCAAGGTCGAGGTGGCCGCCGCTGAGTCCTCTGACGCTGACGTTGAGAAGTCCCTTGACGAACTGCGTGGCCGTTTCGGCACGCTGAAGTCCGTTGAGCGCCCCGCCAAGAACGACGACTTCCTCACCATCGACATCACCGCCACCATTGATGGCGAAGAGATCGATTCCGCTGCAGGCCTGTCCTACCAGGTTGGCGCCGGCACCATGCTTGAAGGCCTCGACGAAGCCGTGACCGGCCTCTCAGCCGACGAAGAAGCAATCTTCGACACCACGCTGGTGGGCGGTGACCACGCCGGCGAGTCCGCTCAGGTGAAGGTTGTTGTCAAGGCCGTCAAGGAGCGCGAGCTCCCCGAGGCCAACGATGACTTTGCTCAGCTTGCCTCGGAGTTCGACACCCTTGCCGAGCTCCGTGAGGACCTCGCCAAGCAGGCTTCCGACTCCAAGGTTGTCGAGCAGGGCGTTGAAGCACGCGACAAGGTCCTGGACAAGCTCGTTGAGCTCGTAGAGGTTCCGGTTCCGGATTCCGTGGTCGAAGAGCAGATCGAAGCGCACTTCAACCCGGAGAACGCCCACGGCGAAGGTGACCACGACACCGAGGAGCACCGCGCCGAGGTCAAGGCCAACACCGAGCGTGCGTTCCAGAACGAGATCATCCTTGACGCCATCGCGGACAAGGAAGAAGTGGACGTCAGCCAGAACGAGCTGATCGACTACATCGTCACCACCGCAAGCCAGTACGGCATGGACCCCAACCAGTTCGCTCAGATCATTGACCAGAGCGGCCAGGTTCCCATGATGGTTTCCGAGGTCCGCCGCCGCAAGGCGCTGGCAGTTGTGCTGGGCCAGGCAGAGGTTGTCGACTCCGAGGGCAACAAGGTTGACCTCACCGACTTCGTTCGCCCTGCCGGTGAAGCAGCAGCCGAAGAGGCCGCAGCTGTCGAGGCAACTGAGGAAGCCGACGCTGCAACAAGCGACGACCCCGCAGCAGTGAAGTTCTAGTCAACGACTTCGACCGGCCCCGGATCTTCTGATCCGGGGCCGGTTTGCTTTAAGGCTGAACATGGGCGCTGAACGCAGACGTGCGCCGTCAGCGAACAGCGCGATTCCGGCGAACAAATCACCACGGAAAACGGTTAGTGTCCAAGTAGTGAAGTTCAGTGAGGTCACTGGCACCAGCGAGAGGTAAGTACTTATGTCACAGCAATCAGAGGCTCCCCGGATGGCAACTGTCGATCCCGCAGCCCAGGACAACTACATCTACAACCGCCTGCTGAAAGAGCGCATTATTTGGCTCGGCTCTGAAGTCCGTGACGAGAATGCCAACGCCATCTGCTCCCAGCTCCTCCTCCTCTCGGCCGAAGACCCGGAGAAGGACATCTACCTGTACATCAACTCCCCGGGTGGGTCCGTGACGGCCGGCATGGCCATCTACGACACCATGCAGTTCATTCCGAACGACGTCGTCACCGTCGCAACGGGCTTGGCTGCCTCCATGGGCCAGTTCCTCCTGTCGTCCGGCACCAAGGGCAAGCGTTACGCCACGCCCAACGCCCGCATCCTGATGCACCAGCCCTCCGGCGGCATCGGCGGCACGGCCTCGGACATCAAGATCCAGGCTGAACTGATCCTGCACATGAAGAAGGTCATGGCCGAACTCACGGCGGAGCAGACCGGTCAGTCCGTAGAGACCATCCTCAAGGACAACGACCGCGACAAGTGGTTCACGGCCGCCGAGGCGTTGGAATATGGCTTCTTCGACAAGATCTCGGCACACGCCGGTTCTGTTGCCGGTGGTGGCGGCACGGCCAACCAGTCGGGCGCAGAGTCGAACTCCGAAAACTAACCGGCACCAAGAACCACTGAAACCCCAGGAGTAAAGAACATGAACTACAACTTCGGATGGTCTGCCGGCAATCTCCCGTCCAGCCGTTACGTCCTGCCCCAGTTCGAGGAGCGCACGCCCTACGGCTTCAAGCGCCAGGACCCGTACACCAAGCTGTTCGAGGACCGCATCATCTTCCTCGGTGTCCAGGTTGACGACGCCTCCGCCGACGACATCATGGCCCAGTTGCTGGTCCTTGAGTCAACGGACCCGGACCGCGACATCACCCTGTACATCAACTCGCCGGGTGGTTCGTTCACGGCCATGACGGCCATCTACGACACCATGCAGTACATCCGTCCGGAGATCCAGACGGTATGCCTGGGCCAGGCCGCCAGTGCAGCTGCAGTCCTGCTCGCTGCGGGCACCCCGGGCAAGCGGCTGGCGCTTCCGAACGCACGCGTCCTGATCCACCAGCCGGCTCTGTCCGGTGGCCAGGGTGGGCAGGCCTCCGACCTCGAGATCCAGGCTGCGGAAGTCATGCGCATGCGTACCTGGCTTGAGGACACGCTGGCACACCACTCCGGCCGCACGTCCGAGCAAGTCAACAACGACATCGAGCGTGACAAGATCCTTACGGCCGCTGATGCCTTGAGCTACGGCCTGATCGATCAGGTTCTTGACTCCCGGAAGATCAAGCCGCAGGCAATCACCCGGTAGCACACGGAATTCGAACGCCGGTGCGGTTCGCGAAATATGGACCGCACCGGCGTTCTGTTTCCACCCAAGCAGCACATTGTGACCTAGAGTGGATGTTGTCACGGTGGTGCCATCCGCGGCTTGGCCGCACACTTGAGTACGGCGCGGAGCCGCATCACCCGCATGCAACGAAGGGATTCCCACATGGCTCGGATTGGCGAGAGCACGGACCTGCTGAAGTGTTCTTTCTGCGGAAAGAGCCAAAAGCAGGTACGGAAGCTGATTGCCGGGCCCGGTGTCTACATCTGCGATGAGTGCATCGAGCTGTGCAACGAGATCATTGAAGAGGAACTCGCTGAAGTTTCCGATCTCGGCAGCTTCGAACTGCCCAAGCCCCGTGAGATCTTCGACTTCCTGCAGGAATACGTTATCGGCCAGGAACCGGCCAAGCGATCGCTGGCAGTGGCCGTTTACAACCACTACAAGCGGATCCAGGCCGGCCACGCGCCCAAGACAGGAAGCCTCGGCGAGGGGTCGCACCACGAGGATGTGGAGATCGCAAAGTCGAACATCCTCCTGATCGGCCCCACCGGTTGTGGCAAGACCTATCTCGCCCAGACCTTGGCCCGTCGCCTGAACGTTCCCTTTGCCGTAGCCGATGCGACAGCCCTGACGGAAGCCGGCTACGTCGGCGAGGATGTCGAGAACATCCTGCTCAAGCTCATCCAGGCCGCAGACTATGACGTCAAGAAGGCCGAGCAAGGCATTATCTACATCGATGAGATCGATAAGATCTCGCGTAAGAGTGAGAATCCATCCATCACCCGCGACGTATCCGGTGAAGGTGTGCAGCAGGCACTCTTGAAGATTCTTGAGGGAACCGTTGCATCCGTGCCTCCCCAGGGCGGACGCAAGCATCCGCATCAGGAATTCATCCAGATCGACACCACCAACGTGCTTTTCATCGTGGCCGGCGCTTTTGCCGGCCTTGAGGACATTATTGGTTCACGGTCGGGGCGGAAAGGCATCGGCTTTGGTTCACCGCTGAACGAGGCCCGGGACAACGTGGACACCTACGGCGAAGTCATGCCGGAGGACCTTTTGAAGTTCGGCCTCATTCCGGAGTTCATCGGCCGGCTCCCGGTAATCACCACCGTCTCCAACCTGGACCGGCCCGCCCTCATCCAGATTCTGTCCACCCCGAAGAACGCACTGGTAAAGCAGTACCAGAAGATGTTCCAGCTGGACGGCGTGGACTTGCAGTTCGACGACGACGCCCTGGACTCCATCGCGGATCAAGCGCTGGAACGCGGCACTGGTGCCCGTGGGCTTCGGGCCATCATGGAAGAAGTCCTGCTGCCGGTCATGTTCGATCTCCCCAGCAGGGATGACATAGCCGCTGTGGTCATCACAGCTGATGTTGTGTTGAAGAAGGCCCAGCCCACCATGATCGCCCATGACGTGGTGGCCAAGCGTCGGAATAAGTCGGCCTAGCAGCCTGTTGGCCTAGACAAGGAGCGGTTCCGTTGAATCGCTCTGCCACGCCACGTTTCCCACCTTTTCCGAGGAGTTCCCTATGCCCGAAAAGTCCGCGCCCGAACAGACCGTCAACAAGGCCGATTTCTGGTTTGACCCCGTTTGCCCGTTCGCCTGGATCACGTCGCGCTGGATTGGCGAGGTGGAGGAAGTACGTGGCATCCAGACTGAATGGCATGTCATGAGCCTTTCCGTCCTCAACGAGGGCCGGGACCTTCCCGCCGATTACAGGGCGATGATGGATGACAGCTGGGGGCCTGTACGTGTGATCATCGCCGCCCAGGAACTTCACGGTGCCAACTACGTCAAGTCACTGTATGACGCCATGGGGGAGCAGATCCACCACGAGGGCAACAAGGACCGGGCCTCGGTCATCCACAAGGCGCTTGCCGAAGTAGGCCTGCCGGCTGATCTGGCACGCTTCGCTGGCTCGGACGAGTACGATGCCAAACTTCGCTCAAGCCACGAGGCCGGGATTTCTTTGGTAGGACAGGACGTGGGAACTCCCGTCGTCGCCTTCAACGGAACTGCCTTCTTCGGTCCGGTACTGACCCGCATTCCCCGTGGCGAAGAAGCGGGGAAGATCTGGGATGCTACGGTGACCCTGGCCGGCTACCCGCACTTCTTCGAGTTGAAGCGCAGCCGCAGCGAAAGCCCGGAATTCAACTAGTTCCCGAACTCAAGAGGCTTCCCGGAATCACCCAGCGAGCTACTTGAGGAACCGCGATGTCCGCCGGTCAGCAAGGATCTTTCCGTTGGTCTGGCAGGTGGCACAGTATTGCAGGGAGGTGTCCGCAAAGGACACCTCCCTTACTTTGTCCCCGCACACCGGACAAGGAAGGCCGGTCCGGGCGTGCACCCGGAAGTTGCTGCGTTTGGTGTCCTTGAGTTCGCTGGATGGCTTGCCGGCGGCTGCGTTGACGGCTCCCACCAGAATCTCCTGCATGGCCTCGTAGAGCCTCGCCACGGTGGCCTGGTCCAGGGACTTGGCGCTGGCGAAAGGGGAGATTTTTGCTGCGTGCAGGATTTCGTCACTGTACGCGTTTCCAATGCCGGCAATGACGCCCTGACTCCGAAGCAATCCCTTGATCTGTTGGGAACTGGATCCAAGGATCGCCGCCAGCGCGTCAAGGTCGAAGTCGGGACTGAGGGGCTCTGGGCCCAGTGTGGCGATTCCCGGCACGTCGTGGGGATTCCGCACCACATAGATGGCCAGGCTCTTCTTGGTGCCGGCTTCCGTCAGGTCTACGCCGATGTGGGCTTCGTCGGCAGGGCGGTGCAGCAGGAGCCTCGCAGAGATGTTGCTTTTGCCCATCCGCAATCCGGCAGATGAAGGGTGCTCAGTATAGCGGACCCAGCCGGCCTTGGCCAGGTGGAAGACAAAGAACAGTCCATCAACATCAACGCACACGAATTTACCGATGCGTTGTACACCCTGAACGCTTCTGCCTTCGAGGACACTGTACGGAGGATCAGCAGTCTTCAGTGCCGAGAAGGAATTGATGCGGACATCGTTGAGCACGGCTCCGCGGAGTTGGGTGTCCAGATACATGCACAGGCCGTGCACTTCGGGAAGTTCCGGCATGGTCAATACTCTGCCACAAGTGGCCCTCGGAGCGCAGGAGAACTACAGGTTTGTAGTTCTTCCAGGGGTCTTGTGCATTGCTTTCAGCGGGACAACAATAGTTCTTACCCACTTCGAAAGAAGAGGGACACGGAAACCAAAGATTCAGTGATTGCAACCAACGCAGCCTTTGGCAAAGTTGGAAGCAGGCTACCAGTGATGAGGTAGGAAGACCTGAAATTCCTAGGATTCCGCCAGACTGTCAAGACATCACCAGACAGCCGAAAAGTCGAAGCCCCACCAACGGCAAAACGCTGATGGGGCTTCCCCTTTGCCCGAAATCAATCGGCGCAGTGACTTTCGGGACTACGGCTGGGAGGCGGAGGTCTCCTCGGCAGGTGCCAGGACAACATCGCTGACGGTCAGCTCGCCTTCACCGGACTGGAGCGTGATTTCCTGCGCGTTGGCGGCTGCCTTCAAGTCACCCAGGCCGGCCTTCAGTTGGGCCACCAGAACCTCAGAGGCCGTGATGGAGGCAGAGAGCACTTCCGTGCGCTGCTTGACCTTTGCCTCGGACTTGGCCTTGCGGATACCGCTCAGGGCGATGCCCACTGTGCCAAGCATGGTGGTGTCGCCGTCGGTGATTTCCAAGGCGGCGGGCCACTCTGCGCGGTGGACCGATCCTGCGCGCCACCAGCCCCAGACCTCTTCGGTAGCGAAGGGCAGGAACGGTGCGAAGAGACGCAGGAGCGAGTCCAGCGTTGTCGCCAGCGCAGCAAGGACGGAAGCCTGTTCGGTCTCCCCGGCGGCACCATAGGCGCGGTCCTTGATGAGCTCGACGTAGTCGTCCGTGAACTGCCAGAAGAATGACTCGGTGATCTGGAGCGCGCGGGCGTAGTCGTAGTTCTCAAGCGCCTTGGTGGACTGGGCAACGACGTCGGACAGTTGCGCGAGCAGCGCACGGTCCAGCGGGTTGGTCAGCACCGAGAGATCGCTGGATACCACGGAGTTCTCGGTGGCACCAAGGTTCAGAACGAACTTGGAGGCGTTCAACAACTTGATGGCCAGGCGACGGCCGATCTTCATCTGCGCAATTTCGTAGGCAGTGTCCGCGCCAAGCTTGGCCGAGGCGGCCCAGTAGCGGACGGCGTCGGAACCGTACTCGTTGAGGACATCCGTGGGAACTACAACGTTGCCCTTGGACTTGGACATCTTCTTGCGGTCCGGATCCAGGATCCAGCCGGAGATGGCCGCGTGCTTCCACGGGGCATTCTTCTGCAAGGCATCAGCGCGAACGGCCGAGGAGAACAGCCAAGTGCGGATGATGTCGTGGCCCTGCGGACGGAGGTCGAACGGGTAGACCTTGGAGAACAGGTCCTCGTCACGGCTCCAGCCGCCCACAATCTGCGGGGTGAGCGAGGACGTGGCCCAGGTATCCAGGACGTCGGCGTCACCTGTGAAGCCGTTGGCCTGGTCACGCTGCGCTTCCTCGAAGCCGGGAGCAGCGTCCGCAGCGGGATCCACGGGCAGCATGTCGTTCGACGGCAGGATGGGGTTGTCGTAATCCGGGTTGCCCTGGGCATCCAGCGGGTACCAGACGGGGATGGGTACACCAAAGAATCGCTGCCGGGATACCAGCCAGTCACCGTTCAGGCCGGCGATCCAGTTCTCGTAGCGGGAGCGCATGAAGGCCGGGTGGAAGGTGATTTCCTGGCCTCGGCCGATCAGGCGTTCGCGGCGTTCCTCATCGCGGCCACCGTTGCGGATGTACCACTGACGGGACGTGACAACCTCGAGGGGCTTGTCACCCTTTTCGAAGAAGTTCACCGGGTGGGTGATCTTCTTCGGTTCGCCGTCCAGCAGGTCCGCTGCCTTGAGCAGTTCAACTACGGCTTCCTTGGCGGAGAAAGCGGTCTTGCCGGCGATCGCAGCGTAGGCTTCCTTGCCGGCCTCGGTGGTGATCCATTCCGGGATGTCGGCAATGATGCGGCCGTCGCGGCCCATGATGGCACGCGTGGGCAGCTGCAGTTCGCGCCACCAGGTGACGTCGGTGAGGTCGCCGAAAGTACACACCATGGCAATGCCGGAGCCCTTATCCGCCTTGGCGAGGGGGTGGGCCTTGACCTCAAGCTCCACGTCGAACAGCGGGGACTTCACGGTCTTGCCGAACAGCGGCTGGTACCGTTCGTCGTCGGGGTTTGCCACCAGGGCCGCGCAGGCAGCCAGCAGTTCGGGGCGGGTGGTCTCGATGAAGATCTTTTCGCCGGCTTCAGTGAAGAAGGGGTAGCGGTAGTAGGCGCCGGCAACTTCGCGGTCCTCAAGTTCAGCCTGTGCAACAGCCGTGCGGAACGTCACATCCCAGAGCGTGGGAGCTTCGGCCATGTAGGCGTCGCCGGCAGATAGGTTCGCGAGGAAGGCGCGCTGGGAGACCGCACGCGAGGTGTCGTCAATGGTGCGGTACGTCAGGTCCCAGTCCACGGACAAGCCGAGGGTCTGGAACAGGTTCTCGAAGACTTTCTCGTCCTCAACGGCGAGTTCCTCGCACAGTTCGATGAAGTTCTGGCGCGAGACGACGTCGAAGTCGCGCTGGTTCTTGGCCGGCTGCGCGGGCGGTGTGTAGTCGGCCCGATAGGGGATGGCGGGATCGCAACGCACACCGTAGTAGTTCTGGACGCGGCGCTCGGTGGGCAACCCGTTGTCGTCCCACCCCATGGGGTAGAAGACATTCTTGCCGGTCATGCGCATGTAGCGGGCCTGGACGTCCGTCTGGGTGAAGGAGAACATGTGGCCCACGTGGAGCGAGCCGGACGCCGTGGGCGGGGGAGTGTCGATCGAGTAGACCTGCTCCCGGGTGGTGTCCGGGTTGAACTTGTAGGTTCCTTCATCCAGCCAGCGCTGCGTCAAGGCAGCCTCAAGGCCTTCCAGGGCCGGCTTGTCGGGAACGTTGATGGGGTTGGTGGCGGGCGTGTCTGTACCCTGCGTTGATTCAGCCATGGATCAATTGTTTCATGGCTGAATCAACGCAGGTTACAGCCCGCCGGGGGAGGACTGCGCACCCCCGGATAAGGTGGTGCCATGACTTTGGCAGCGCACAGCACCCCCTCAGGACAGAATTCCGGCACGAACAAGACGGCCGTGGTGACCGGTGCAAGCACCGGCATCGGTGAAGCCACCGTCAGGGCCCTGGCCTCCACGGGCTGGACGGTTTTCGCCGTGGCGCGCAGGGCCGACAGGCTCGAGGCCCTGGGTGCTGAAACCGGCGCTGTGCCGTTCCCGGCTGACATCACCAATGACGACGACGTCGCCGCCTTGCTGGAGGCCGTCACCACGGCCGGAGGCGCGGACACCCTCATCAACATCGCCGGTGGTGCACGCGGCGCGGACACCATCGCCAACGCCGATACGGAGGATTGGGAATGGATGTACCAGGTCAACGTTTTGGGGACCATGAAGATCACCCGGGCGTTCCTGCCCATGTTGCGGGACAACGGCGAAGGTACGGTCCTGAACCTGACCTCCACTGCCGGGCTGTCTGCGTACGAGGGCGGTGGCGGCTACAACGCCGCCAAGTTTGCCCAGCACGCCATGACCAACGCATTGCGCCTGGAAGAGGTGGGCAACAACATCCGGGTGATCGAGGTGGCTCCAGGGCTGGTTTATACGGAGGAATTCGCACTGAACCGGCTGGGCGACAGAGACGCGGCCGCCAAGGTGTATGCCGGTGTGGACAAGCCGCTGACGGCCGGGGACGTGGCAGGCGTGGTGGCGTACTCAGTGTCGTTGCCGCACCACATCAACCTTGACCAGATCGTGATCCGTCCTGTTGCCCAGGCTGCCAATCACAAGCTGATCCGCAAGGAAAGTTAACCGGCAGGAATGCTGAGCGTTGCCATTATGGCGGCGTGGTCGGTGCCCGGAACGTGGAGGACCGCGTAGCCGCTGTTGCTGATCCGGGGTGAGGTGACCATGTGGTCGATGACGATGCCCGGCAGCGGCTGCCCCTCCATGGGCCATGTGGGCGAGAGCCGCCCACCGGAAGCTGTTCCGACGTCGACGAGCTTCGTGCCCGTCTGCTGACCTCCCAAGGCATCGTCGAGCAACGAACGGAACTCGGCGTGATCGTACGTTGAGTTGTAGTCACCCACCAACAGATGATTCCCGGGCCGGGAAGCCTGGCGGGCCAACTTGTCCAGATCACTGCGCCACTGCCCGATCCGCTCATCCACCGGCGGAAGGGTATGGACATTGGTGAGGTTCAGCGCCGCCATCGAACCAGCGCTGGAATCCGTGACCTGTACCCGGGTCAAGTCCATCCGGAACGGGGTGTCAGGCAGCAGCCCCACGGCCTCCAGTGGGAACACGGAATACACTGCGCCCCCGGACGCGTCGTCGTTGGGGTGGCTGAGGAGATGTGGCAGTACAACCTCCAGGCCCGCTGCGCCCAGGGCGTCTTCAAGCCGTCGGGTGTGCTCCTGGATCGTCAGCAACTGGACACCATTCTCGCGGACCAGCCTCACGATGGCCGCCGCGTCCGCCTCGCCGTACTCGGAGTTGAGGCTCATCACTTTCAGCGAAGCCGTGCCCGTCCCGGCCGGCAGTGCTTCCGCTTTTCCGTTGTCCAGCGGGAACAGCCAGAACAGCTGCACCGCCAACAGCGCAGCCGTCGCGATGATGACCCACCACCGCCGCCCCACCACAGCAAGCACCAGGGCAACCGCCGCGGGCAGCACCATCCACGGCGTGAAGGACAGCAACTGCACCACAAGGAGGGGCCATTCGGCAGGAATGGCACGGAAGATTGACAGCCCCGCCACCGGCAGCGATACCACCAGCGCCAGAACCGACCAGGCGATGGATGCGGACCGCCGGGGACGGCGGGTTTCCGGAACGGCAGGAGCGGGAAGCGTCATGAGGATGAGTCTATGTATCAGCGGCGCCACCGGACTCCATCCTTGGGATGAACTCCGGGTAGAGCGAGGCACCACGCTGCCGCTAGACTTGGAGGACCAGCTTTGACCCGGCCATCACCGGTGAGCTTCCGGAAGAACAGCGCTAAGCACCTGCAAAGGTGGCAGGCGCCCAGTAGAGCCGGACGGGTAAGCCCGTCACAGCAGTAATGAGAGGCCGGTGCCGGCAGCTATCCCTTACCCAAGGATGCCAAGGTTTCGGTAAGTGAGGTGGTACCGCGGTACCGGTGTTGCTGTGACTAACAACAGCAAACATCGACGCCGTCCTCGCATCCTGACAGTCAACCAGCTATCACAGGATATGAGATGACCCACTACCCCAAGGCCTCAGCGTCTTCGTCCGGCACGCATGGCGTGTCCGCTTCCGTGAAGTTCCCGGAGATCGAAGAACGCATCCTCAAATACTGGGACGAAGACGGCACCTTCCAAGCCAGCATCGACCAACGTGATGCGGGTAAGGACGGCAGCAACGAGTTCGTCTTCTACGATGGCCCTCCCTTCGCCAACGGACTCCCGCACTACGGTCACCTCCTGACCGGCTACGCCAAGGACCTCGTAGGCCGCTACCAGACCCAGCGCGGCAAGCGGGTGGAGCGCCGCTTTGGCTGGGACACCCACGGACTACCCGCAGAGCTCGAAGCCATGAAGCAACTGGGCATGACGGACAAGACCCAGATCGAAGCCATGGGCATCGATAAATTCAACGACGCCTGCCGCGCCTCCGTGATGAAGTACGCCAACGAGTGGAAGGCCTACGTCACCCGCCAGGCCCGCTGGGTGGACTTCGACAACGACTACAAGACCCTCAACGTCGAATACATGGAGTCGGTGCTTTGGGCCTTCAAGCAGCTCCATGAAAAGGGCCTGACCTACAACGGTTACCGTGTCCTGCCCTACTGCTGGAAGGACGAGACACCCCTGTCCAACCACGAACTCCGCATGGACGACGACGTCTACAAGAACCGCCAGGACCAGACGGTCACGGTCACGTTCCCCATCAAGGCAGGCGACACCGGTCTCTCCAAGGACCTGGCAGGTGTGCAGGCCATCGCCTGGACCACCACGCCCTGGACGCTGCCCACCAACCTGGCGCTCGCCGTCGGGCCTGACATCTCTTACGCCGTTCTGCCCGCAGGACCCAACGGCGTGAAGGCGGCCTCCGCTGAAGCGCCGGTTACCGGCAGCTTCCTGCTCGCTGCTGACCTGGTGGGGTCCTATGCCAAGGATCTGGGGTACGGTGATGGTGCCGACGGCGTCGCTGCCGCAACTGCCGCCGTTGTCTCCACCCACACAGGCGCCGAGTTGGCAGGCCTTGAGTACGAGCCGCTGTGGTACGACTTTGCCGATGCTGAGAAGTACGGGACGCAGAATGCCTGGCGTTTCCTGGTGGCCGACTACGTCACCACCACCGACGGTACGGGCATCGTCCACCAGGCTCCGGCCTACGGTGAGGATGACCAGAAAGTCTGTGAAGACGCAGGCATCCCCGTGGTCCTCTCCGTAGACGAAGGAGCCAGGTTCCTGCCGCTGTTTGCCCACGGCGAGCTGGCATCCATCGTTGGCCTGCAGGTTTTCGATGCCAACAAGCCCATCACCCAGGTGCTCCGCGCCGACGGCCGCCTTGTTCGCCAGGCAAGCTACGAGCACAGCTATCCGCACTGCTGGCGCTGCCGGAACCCGCTGATCTACCGTGCCGTGTCCTCCTGGTACGTTGAGGTCACCAAATTCAAAGACCGCATGTCCGAGCTGAACCAGGAGATCAACTGGATCCCGGGCAACGTCAAGGACGGCCAGTTCGGCAAGTGGCTGGATAACGCCCGCGACTGGTCCATCAGCCGTAACCGGTATTGGGGTTCGCCCATCCCCGTTTGGCAGTCTGATGACCCTGAGTACCCACGCACCGATGTCTACGGTTCGCTGGAGGACCTGAAGGCCGACTTCGGCCGTCTCCCGGTCAACAACGAAGGCCAGGTGGACCTGCACCGTCCGTTCATCGATGAACTGACACGTCCGAACCCGGACGACCCCACAGGTCGATCCACCATGCGCCGTGTGGAAGACGTGTTGGACGTCTGGTTCGACTCCGGGTCCATGCCCTACGGACAGGTGCACTACCCGTTCCAGAACGAGGAGTGGTTCGACACCCACAACCCTGCGGACTTCATCGTGGAGTACATCGGACAGACGCGCGGCTGGTTCTATATGTTGCACATCCTGTCCACAGCACTGTTTGATCGCCCGGCATTCCGGAACGTGATCAGCCACGGCATCGTGCTGGGCTCCGACGGGCAGAAGATGTCCAAGAGCCTGCGCAACTACCCGGACGTGTCCGAGGTCCTGGACCGCGACGGTTCCGACGCCATGCGCTGGTTCCTCATGTCCAGCCCCATCCTTCGCGGGGGCAACCTTGTGGTTACCGAGCAGGGCATCCGCGACGGCGTCCGTCAGGTCATCCTGCCGCTGTGGAACGTCTATAGCTTCTTCACGCTGTACACCAACGCATCGAACGGCGGTTCCGGTTACGAAGCGAAGCTGCGCTATGAGGGCTACGCCGACACGCTGGACCAGTACCTCCTGGCCAACACCGGGGACCTGGTCCGCAACATCACTGCCAGCCTGGACAGCTACGACATCTCGGGTGCCTGCGATGAACTGCGCAGCTACCTTGACATGCTCACCAACTGGTACGTCCGCCGCAGCCGCCAGCGCTTCTTCGACGAGGATGTTGACGCCTTTGACGCGCTCTACACGGCTTTGGAAGCCGTGTGCCGGGTGTCGGCGTCGTTGTTGCCGCTGGTCTCCGAGGAGATCTGGCGTGGTCTCACAGGTGGCCGTTCCGTGCACCTGGCCTACTGGCCCGACGCGTCCTTGTTCCCTGCCAACGCTGGGCTGGTGGAGGCCATGGACCGCGTGCAGCAGATCTGCTCCACTGGTTCCAGCCTGCGCAAGGGAGCCAACCTGCGCGTCCGCCTGCCGCTGCAGGAACTGACTGTTGTGGCACCTGGTGCAGACGCGCTGGAAGGTTTTGCCGCCGTCGTCGCTGATGAACTGAACCTGCGTTCGGTCCGCCTGCTGGACGCGGCAACTGCCTCGCCTGAGGAATTCGGCATCGAACAGAAGCTTGTGGTCAACGCCCGGGCTGCCGGACCGCGCCTGGGCAAGAACGTCCAACAGGCCATCAAGGGCTCCAAGTCCGGCGATTGGTCTGTCAATGATGCCGGTGTTGTCGTTGCCGGTGGACTGGAGCTCGAGCCGCACGAATACACGCTGGAGACTGTGGTTGCGGAAGCGGCCGACGGCGGCAGCTCGGCAGTAGCGGTGCTTCCTGGCGGTGGATTCGTGGTCCTCAACACCGAGGTCACCCCGGAGCTTGCCGCAGAAGGGCTGGCCCGGGACATGGTCCGCGCCATCCAGCAGGCCCGCAAGGACGCTGGACTCAACGTGAGCGACCGCATCCGCACTTCTGTGGAGGCCGCACAGGACGTCGTAGACGCCCTGGAAGCCAATGCGGAGCTCGTCAAGACCGAAACGCTGACCCTTGAGCTGGAGGTTCTGCTGGCCGGCGTCGACGAACCGCAGGTCACGGTCACCAAGGCAGGAGCCCGACCATGACTGACGAATTCTCGGTAGAGAGCGTCTACGCCGAACTTCTGGGCCGTGCTCCGGAAAACAAGATGGAACCGCGCCTGGCTCCCTTGTTCCGTGCCATGGACGTGCTGGGGGAGCCGAACAAGGCGTACCCGATCATTCACATCACCGGCACCAACGGCAAAACGTCCACGGCCCGCATGATCGAGGCCGGACTGCGTGCCCACGGACTGAGCACGGGCCGCTATACCAGCCCGCACTTGTCAAAGGTCACCGAGCGCATCAGCGTCGACGGCGAGCCTGTGCCGGACGCGACGTTCGTGCGCATCTGGGACGAAATCCGCCCGTACTTGGAAATTGTGGACAGCGAGCTCGAGTCCGACAACGAGCCCCGCCTGACGTACTTTGAGTGCCTGACCATTCTTGGCTTTGCTGTGTTCGCGGACCAGCCGGTGGATGTTGCCGTCATGGAAGTCGGCTTGGGCGGCATCACCGATGCCACCAACGTTGGCGACGGTCAAGTCTCCGTCATCACGCCGATCTCTTTGGATCACACGGATCTCCTGGGCGACACCACGGAGGACATCGCTTATGAGAAGGCCGGCATCATCAAACCAGGCGGGTTCCTGGTCAGCGCCGTTCAGCCGGTGGATGCCGCGCAGGTCCTGTTGGAGAAAGCCCGCGAAGTGGATGTGCCGTTCCGATTCGAGGGCGTTGAATTTGGTGTTGAGTCCCGCGCAGTAGCCGTTGGCGGCCAGGTCCTGACCATCCAAGGCCTTGCCGGCCGATACGAGGACCTTCTGCTTCCGCTCCATGGCGCCCACCAGGCTGAAAATGCTGCTGTGGCCGTTGCTGCCTTGGAAGCATTTTTCGGCGGAGGTGAGAAGGAACTCGATGCAGAGGTGCTTAAGGAGGCGTTCGGCAACGTGACCTCGCCCGGGCGCTTGGAGGTTGTCCGCACGGCGCCTACCGTAGTGGTGGATGCTGCGCACAATCCCGACGGCATCCGCGTCTCGGCCGAGGCCATCCAGGAGGCCTTCAGCTTCAGCAAGCTCGTGGTGGTCGTGGGCGTCTTGCGCGAGAAGGACGCAGAGGAAATCCTGAAGACCCTGAGGGATTCCCTCGGTGGACTTGCCGGGGAATTCTGCTTCACGCAATCCAACTCGGCTCGTGCCGTTCCCGCAGCGGAACTGGCCGAACTCGCCGTCGACCTTGGCTTCGGCGAGGACAACATCCACATTGCGGAGAAGCTCGACGACGCCCTTGAATGGGCCGTGGAGCGTGCGGAATCCAACGACGACCTCGCTGGCGGCGTCCTGGTGACCGGCTCCATCACGGTGGTGGCCGAAGCCAGGATCCTGCTCGGAAAGGCGGGTGCCTGAGCATGGCAAAAATGACCAAGGCGCAGCGTGAATGGCGGCCGGGCATGCCCAAGAAGCGCCGCTCCACCAAAGTGATGTTCGCATCCACCGTGCTCCTCCTCGAAGCCTTCGTCGCGTTCTTCGGCACGCTGGCGGTCTTCGGATTGAGGCGCGGGGAAGTGGCCCCCGGCCTCATCCTGGGCGTGGGCATCGCCCTGAGCGTGGTGCTGGTTCTCGCCTGCGCTGTGCTGTCCAAGCCCTGGGGAATCGCCGTTGGCTGGGCGCTGCAGCTGGTGCTGATCCTGACGGGCTTCGCAGAGCCCACAATGTTCATTGTGGGCATCCTGTTCGCCATCTGCTGGTGGTATGGGATCAGGGCCGGCATGAGGATTGACCGTGAAGCAGCCCAGCGGGACCGTGAGCAGGCTCAATGGGATGCTGCCCACGGTGACGAAGCAGACCCTCAAACCCCGTAAACTGGCTGGGAAAACCACCGACCAACCACATTGGAGCAACTGTGAGCATTGAACGGACCCTCGTCCTGGTCAAGCCCGACGGCGTCGCCCGCAACCTGGGCGGAACCATCCTCGCCCGGATCGAAGCCAAGGGTTACACCCTGGCGGAGCTGAAGAAGGTCAACGCATCCCGCGAGCTGCTGGAGCAGCACTATGAGGAGCACGTGGGCAAGCCGTTCTACGAGCCGTTGGTTGAGTTCATGCTGAGCGGACCGGTCATCGCGGCGGTCTTCGAGGGCCACCGTGTCATTGAAGGCTTCCGCTCGCTGGCTGGAACCACGGATCCCACCACGGCGGCTCCGGGCACCATTCGTGGGGACTTCGGCCGCGACTGGGGCCTGGCAGTCCAGCAGAACCTCGTCCATGGGTCTGATTCCGTTGATTCAGCAGAGCGTGAGATCAAGATCTGGTTCGCAGGCTAGCCACGCCTCGCCGAAACTACAGAAAAGGCCAATGTTCATCACGAACATTGGCCTTTTCTGTCATCTCGCGAAGGGGTTTTCCTAAGCGGAGGACCCCACGAAGATGTGGATGAACGAGAAGAAGATGGTGGCGATGACGGCAACGTACAGGAGCGCCACGATGATCCAGCCGGACTCGCCCAGCAGCTTTGCCAGGGCCGGCGGCGCCTTGATGACTCCGTGGGTGACATTTCGGATGGTTACCCACACAAACAACGGGATCATGGCCGCCCACACCACCATGCAGAACGGGCAGAGCACGTGGATGGCGTAGAGGGCCTGGGACCATAGCCAGATAACGAAAGCGAAGCCAAGGGTTACGCCTGCCTGGAGCCCCAGCCAGTAGCCTCGTGAGAACTTAGCCCCCGCGAGAATGCCCATCGCCGTGGTGATGATGACGGCAAAGGCAACGATGCCGATGAACATGTTGGGGAACCCGAACACGGAACTCTGCGGTGTTTGCATGACCGCGCCGCAGGAAACCCAGGGATTCACATCGCAGACCGTCACGTGATTGGGGTCCTTGAGTACTTCAAGCTTCTCCAGTACCAATGCTCCCGACGCCACCCATCCGATCACGCCGGTGATCAGCAGCAGCAACGCAAAGGGTTTGTCGCGGGCAGTCCGGGGGAGTGTTTCCTGTTGTGGACCTGCCTGCGTGGACAAGTCGTCCACGGAATTGGTGGATTGATTGGCCAGGTTTCCCCTGGCTGTGCTCGGCATCGCGGATCTGGTCCTTTTCAACGTACGGTCCGGCCATGCCGGTATGGGCTCTTGGGAGGATTGTAACTCCGGAGGCTGGGCGGTGCCCCCAAGCTCCTGGGTTGTGCCTGCTCCCTTGGAGCTGCGACACAGCGGCCTACCGTGGGAAGGTGAACAGGTGTGAGAGAATGAACATGGCCGGAACCCGATCCACATTCGGAATCCGGTCCGGTGACTTTGTTCCCAAGACCGCCAGTATGAGCTGGGCATACCTGGATCACGTGATCCTTGGTGGGCCCGCCATGACAATGGACGGCACCTGGTTGTGGCAACAGAACAACGGGTTTCAGAACAATGGCGCCGGCTTTCCAGGGCTGCCGCACCCCAATGATGGTGCGAACCGGAAAGCATAAACCGACTTCTGTCAACGCCTGCGGGTTTTGACAATATTTGCCCCACTGGGCGCCGGATGTGGCGGTGTCGCTGGGGCAGGAGTGTTGCCACATATGGATAATGACCAGGTTGTAGCCGTTAATAACGAGGCAGCTCCCGCGGAAACTGCGGAAGTGCCAAAGAAAGCCACCCGGACCCGGCGCAAGGCTGCGCCCAAAGTTGCAGCTGACGCAGAGACGCAGGGCACAGCAGCGCCTGTCGTTGAATCAGCGGAGGCTCCTGAAGCAACGGATGCCCCCGCTGCGCCGGTACGCCGTACCCGTTCGCGCAAGAAGGCAGAATCCGCTGAGCCCCTGCCCGGCTTGGGTGACGACGTCGCTGCCGCGCCGGAAGCGGCCGCAGTGACCCAGCCCGAAGCCGTCGCCGAGCCTGCCCCCGAAAAGCCGGTCCGCCGTCGTCGTACTGCCAAGCCCAAGGTTGAAGCAGAGGCACCTGCCGCCGATGCAGCAACCGTTGCTGCGGAAGGCACAGTTGAAGCCACCGTGGAAACCTCGACGCCGGACGCCGCCTCCCAGCAAGGGCCGCCTGCTGCTGAAGCAGCTACCGTTGATGCGGCTCCTGTTGAGGCCACCCCGGAAGAAGAGGAAGCCGCTGCAGGCTCCGGTTCGCTCTTCATGGAGCCCGTTTCCATCACGTCCATGATTTTCCAGGCTCCGGACCTCACCACTGTTCCCCGCGTCGCCGCGGTGGAGGAGAAGGAAGAGGAGCCCGAGGAAGAGGCCGAGGCCGGTGTCGAGGATGAACTGGAAGATGCCGGCAGTCGTCGCCGCCGTCGGAGCCGTGGCCGCCGCGGCCGTCGCGGAACCGAACGCGAAGAGAATGAAGCCGGAGAGGGCACCGAGTCCGAGGACGAGGAAACTCCCGCTGCCGAAGCCTCCGACGAAGGGGTGACCTCGCGCCGCCGTCGTCGCCGCCGCCGTGGCGACCAGGACCTTGAACTGACCGGCGGCTCGGACGACGACCCGCCCAACACAGTCACCCGCGTCCGTGCTCCCCGCCCGATCACGGAAACGGCCCCCTCCAATCGCGTTACCAGCGTCAAGGGCTCCACCAGGCTTGAAGCCAAAAAGCAGCGCCGCCGCGAATCCCGCGAAACCGGTCGCCGCCGCCAGGTCATCACCGAGGCCGAATTCCTGGCCCGCCGCGAATCAGTGGACCGCCAGATGATTGTCCGCCAGCGTGACGACAGAATTCAGATCGGCGTCCTGGAAGACGGCGTGCTGGCTGAGCACTTTGTCTCCAAGACCCAGCAGGACTCCCTGATCGGCAACGTCTACCTGGGCAAGGTCCAGAACGTCCTGCCGTCAATGGAAGCTGCCTTCGTGGATATCGGACGCGGACGCAACGCAGTGTTGTACGCCGGAGAAGTCAACTGGGACGCGGTCAACCTCGAGGGCCAGCCGCGCCGGATCGAGAACGCGCTGAAGTCCGGCGATTCCGTCCTGGTCCAGGTCACCAAGGACCCCGTAGGCCACAAGGGTGCCCGCCTGACCAGCCAGATCTCCCTGCCCGGCCGCTACTTGGTATACGTGCCTGGTGGTTCCATGACCGGCATTTCCCGCAAGCTGCCCGACGTCGAACGCAACCGCCTCAAGCGCATCCTGAAGGACCGTTTGCCGGAAAACGCAGGCGTCATTGTCCGCACGGCTGCTGAAGGTGCGTCGGAAGAAGAACTGACGCATGACATCAACCGCCTGCGCGCCCAGTGGGAAGGCATCGAAGGTCAGGCCTCCTCCACCAAGGTCCTGGCTCCGGAACTGCTCTACGGCGAGCCGGACCTGACCATCAAGGTGGTCCGTGACGTCTTCAACGAGGACTTCTCCAAACTGATCGTTTCCGGCGACGACGCCTGGGACACCATCGAGGCCTACGTGACCTACGTTGCCCCCGACCTTGTGGGCCGCCTTGAGAAGTGGACCAAGGACCAGGACATCTTCGGTGCCTGGCGCATTGACGAGCAGATCCACAAGGCACTGGAACGCAAGGTCTTCCTGCCGTCCGGTGGCTCGTTGGTCATCGACCGCACCGAAGCCATGACCGTGGTGGACGTCAACACAGGTAAGTTCACCGGCAGCGGTGGAAACCTTGAGGAAACCGTCACCAAGAACAACCTCGAAGCTGCTGAGGAAGTTGTTCGCCAGCTTCGCCTGCGTGACATCGGCGGCATCATTGTCATCGACTTCATCGACATGGTCCTTGAGTCCAACCGCGACCTCGTCCTCCGCCGCATGGTTGAGTGCCTTGGCCGCGACCGCACCAAGCACCAAGTGGCCGAAGTGACGTCACTGGGCCTTGTCCAGATGACCCGTAAACGCATGGGTACCGGCCTCCTGGAGGTCTTCGGTGAGCAGTGCGAGCACTGTGCCGGCCGCGGCGTGGTCACCCACGACGAGCCCGTGGAGCACCGCCGTGCCAACGTTGTGGCTGCCGAGCACCACCGCCCGCACACTGAGACGCAGCAACCTGCTGCCCGAACGGAACGCAAGCGCCGTCGTGGGAAGGGTGGGGGACAGGCTGTCGCCGAGGCTCCCGCGCCGGTCCACACCACTGCTTCCGCTCCTGCTGCACCACCTGCTGCCACCGAGCCGCAGGATCCTGCCAAGCAGGCCAAGGCAGAGGCAACTCGGGCTGCACTGGCAACGATTGCTGCTGCGGCCCACGCTGCCCACTTGCACGATGACGAAGTTCACCGTGCGGAAGAGCAGGCACGGGCCGCCGGCCAGCAGCAGGCAGCTGCTGGGGCTGCAGCACAGGCCGGGGCCGGAGAACAGGCTGCCCATGAACCAGACCGGGACGCATCGGTTCGGGACGCACGTTCCACTCCGGTTCTGCGATTCGGCGGCGAAGAGGTTGCCCTGCCATTCGGGGAACACCATGAGGAACCTCCGGCCGCCAAGCCGGCCATGAGCCTGGATCTCCTGGCCGAAGCGTTCTCCCACCTTGGTGCGGCACCCGAGGCACGGCCCGAAACCGTGGTTCCTTCCAAGGCAGCCGCTGCACCCGAAGCCGCCGTGGCGCGGCCTGTCGATGAGGGCCCTGAAGCTGCGTCGGCGTCGAAGTCACGCCGTGGGCGCCGCAACCGCAGTGCGAGCCGCGCCCAGGGCGCAGCCAACGAGACCAGCGTTGAGCACCACGAGGTTACGGCTACGGCAGCGCGTGGAACAGCTCACGAGGCCAAAGCACCGGCTGAGCCTGCCAAGAAGGTGGTGTCCGAGGAACCCATCATCCTTGGGGTTGGCGTACCTGCTTCGGAGCTCTAGCATCTGATCCGCAAAGGCCCTGCAGTAACCGTCACCGGCGGGTACTGCAGGGCCTTTTGCTGTCCGCGCTCAAGGGTCACATCCGGTCTTCTGCGTGGCGCAGTTCCCGGGCCGTGCTGCTTCCCGGCTACGCTGGTGGACTGACACGGGGTGCCGGGCATAGGGCCAGGCTGAGATCCAGACCCGTTGAACCTGTCCGGTTAGCACCGGCGAAGGGATGTCCCCATGACGTCATCGTCGTATTCTCCCGTGTACCCTTTGGTATTTTCCGGCCGTGAAACGCCCCGCGTACTGAGCATCGCGGGCTCGGACCCCTCCGGCGGTGCCGGTATCCAGGCAGACCTTAAGAGCATTGCCGCGCTGGGCGGGTACGGCATGGCGGCGATCACCGCGTTGACGGCCCAAAACACGCTGGGTGTCAGCGCCGTCCACGTTCCTCCGGTGGAGTTCCTGCGGCAGCAATTGGAAGCGATCAGCACGGACATCGCCATCGACGCCGTCAAGATCGGCATGCTGGGTGACGCCGCGGTCATCGATGAGGTCCGCGCCTGGCTCGAGGCGGTGCGTCCCGCCGTCGTGGTCCTTGACCCGGTGATGGTGGCCACCAGCGGTGACCGCCTCCTGCGAGGCTCTGCCGAGCAGGCCCTGCGCGCGCTCCTGCCCTTGGCGGACCTTATTACCCCGAACCTGCCGGAGCTCGCCATGCTGTTGGGGGAGCCTGAAGCTGCTGATTGGGAGTCGGCGTTGAACCAAGGCAAGCGGCTGGCAGCTGAGTGCGGCAACACGGTCCTGGTGAAGGGCGGACATTTGGCAGGGACGGAATGCCCGGACGCGTTGGTCAACACCAGCGGACTCCTGCGCCAGGACGTCATTGAGGTAGCAGGACCCCGCGTGGAAACGAAGAACAGCCACGGCACGGGCTGTTCGTTGTCGTCGGCTCTGGCCACCGTCCAGGCCCGTACCGGCGATTGGGAAGCTTCCTTGCGCGAGGTCAAGCCGTGGTTGCTGCAGGCGCTGCTGCATTCGGACAGCCTCGATGTAGGCCAGGGAAGTGGGCCGGTCCACCATTTCCACCACCATAAGATCCTGAGGCCGGGGGAATTTGCCGCGGCTCTGTGGAAGGAAGCCACTCCGGAGCTCGAGGCAATCTACAGGCTCAGCTTTATTGACGGCCTGCAATCGGGCGACCTCCCGGAAGCAGCGTTCAATTACTACCTTGCCCAGGACGCCATCTACCTCAACGGCTACTCCAGGGTCCTGGCGCGAGCGGGCGCCCTTGCACCCACTGAAGAGGAGCAGCTGTTCTGGGCCAAAGCGTCCCAACAGTGTCTGGAAGTCGAATCGGAACTGCACAGGAACTGGCTCAGCACCCGGGAGGCATCCTCGGTAACCGGGCCCGTCACCAAGTCCTATGTGGACCACTTGGTGGCATCAACGGCCACCGGCAGCTACTCAGTGGTGCTGGCGGCCATCCTGCCGTGCTACTGGCTCTACGCGGAGGTGGGCCAGCAGCTCCATGCATCCTTCGTGGACGCTGGATCTCCGGCAGCGCATCCCTATGCGGACTGGCTCAGGACCTACGCCGATGAAGAGTTCGCTGCAGCCACCAGGAATGCGATCAATTTCACGGACGCCGCTGCAGTGGCAGCTTCCGAGGGGGAGCGGGCGGCCATGGTGGAGGCTTTTGCCCAGTCCTGCCGCTATGAAACTGCTTTCTTCGACGCTCCGCGGCTGTTCGCCTGACAGGCTCTGTCCGGGCTTTTTAGTCCGGGTTGCCATCGCTTCACAGCGCGTCGCGGGTCAAATCACGTTAATCGCCCCAAACCCTGTAGGCTGTATGGGCACGGTGCAGGGAGAGTCCGTTACAACTGGTGACGCAAGTCACGTGGTAGCCTCCGGACCCGGCCTCATTTGCAGCTGAAGGTCAAACTAGCGTAATCTTGATCTTCGGTGCTTACGCCAACACTTGGGTTATGCCCCTTGGAATTGTTCAAGGGATGACTCGCGGACTTCGATCAGAAGTCCACGGCGTTGAGGCACAGCGCGAACCAAGCCTGATTTCGGTTCCAGGTTCCGCACGCAAATTTAGTTATAAACGTCGAGAGAAGTGAGTACCCAAGTGGTGTACGCGATTGTCCGCGCAGGCGGCCGCCAAGAAAAAGTTTCCGTTGGAGACTACGTAACGCTTAACCGCGTCCCCGGTGGAGCCGGCAGCACGCTTGAGCTGCCCGCCTTGCTCCTGGTTGACGGCGAGAAGGTCACCTCCGCAGCTGCGGAACTGGCCAACGTCAAGGTTACTGCTGAGATCCTCGAGGACCTTCGTGGTCCGAAGATCGTCATCCAGAAGTTCAAGAACAAGACCGGCTACCGGAAGCGTCAGGGTCACCGTCAGGAACTGACCAAGATCAAGATCACCAGCATCGCGTAACTTTCGTTACCCGCTGTTCAGGTTTTTCAGTTTCCCCAGAAATTTAGAGGCAGGCATTTCACATGGCACACAAAAAAGGCGCGAGTTCCACTCGCAACGGTCGTGACTCCAACGCACAGTACCTGGGCGTCAAGCGCTTCGGTGGTCAGGTAGTCTCCGCAGGCGAAATCATCGTTCGCCAGCGTGGCACGCACTTCCACCCGGGTGCAGGCGTAGGTCGCGGTGGCGACGACACACTGTTCGCCCTGCAGGCCGGCTCGGTTGAGTTTGGTACTCGCCGCGGTCGTCGCGTAGTGAACATCGTTGCTGCTGCAGCTGCAGAGTAACAACAAGTTCTGAACCGGTGGAGCGGGCCAAAACGGCCCGCTCCACCGTTCTTTTAACCGCATTACAATCGACTAGGGCGCCCCCGGCGCGCTGGTTTTTGCAATAACGCTGGCAACAGCAACAAACGCTGTAAGACAGCAACTGAGGAGATTCACGTGGCGAGCTTTGTAGACCGGGTAGTCCTGCACGTATCCGGCGGAACCGGCGGCCACGGCTGTGTCTCTGTAAAGCGGGAGAAGTTCAAGCCGCTCGGTGGCCCCGACGGCGGCAACGGCGGCAACGGTGGCGATGTCATCCTCCGGGTGTCCGCCCAGACCACCACCTTGCTGGACTACCACCATGCACCCCACCGCCACGCCACCAACGGTGGCCCGGGCATGGGCGACTGGCGCGGCGGCAAAAACGGCGAGACCCTGATTCTTCCGGTCCCTGACGGCACCGTCATTAAGACCAAGGACGGCGAAGTCCTGGCTGACCTCGTGGGCGAGGGGACTGAATACATTGCAGCTGCAGGCGGTCAAGGCGGCCTGGGCAACTCTTCCCTTTCCTCCCAGAAGCGCCGCGCACCCGGCTTCGCCCTGTTGGGCATCGAAGGCGAATCCAGCGACATCGTCCTGGAACTGAAGTCCATTGCCGACATCGCGCTGGTTGGGTTCCCGTCAGCCGGCAAGTCCAGCCTGATCGCAGCCATGTCTGCTGCCCGGCCGAAGATCGCCGATTACCCCTTCACCACACTCATCCCCAACCTTGGCGTGGTCCAGGCGGGAGAGGTCCGTTTCACCATTGCCGATGTCCCCGGTTTGATCGAGGGTGCCAGCGAAGGCAAGGGCCTTGGGCACAACTTCCTGCGCCACGTAGAGCGATGCGCGGCATTGGTGCACGTCCTCGACTGCGGAACCCTGGAGTCGGACCGGGATCCTCTGTCCGATCTCGCCATCATTGAGGCCGAGCTCGAGAAGTATGCGGTTGACATGAGCTACGCCGGTGTTGACGGCGAAGTTGTTCCCCTGAACGAGCGCCCCAAACTGGTCGTCCTGAACAAGGTTGACTTGCCCGACGGCAAGGACATGGCCGAGTTCGTCCGTCCGGACCTGGAATCGCGGGGTTACCGCGTCTTCGAAGTCTCGGCAACCAGCCACGAAGGCCTGCGCCAGCTCGGATTTGCCATGGCGGAGATCGTCAAGGCTGCGCGCGATGCCGTGGCAGTCGCACCTCCCAAGGTGGCGCCGCCCGTCCTTCGTCCCCGCGCGGTCAACGAGTCCGGTTTCAAGATCCGCCGCGAAGAAAAGAACCTCGAACCGCTGTTCCGCGTTCTGGGCGAAAAGCCTGTGCGCTGGGTCAAGCAGACCGACTTCACCAATGAGGAAGCCATTGGCTACCTTGCCGACCGCCTGGCCAAATTGGGCGTCGAAACTGAACTCTTCAAGGTTGGCGCCAAGCCCGGCGACACCGTGGTCATCGGTGAAGACGATGGCGTGGTGTTCGACTGGGAGCCCACCATGATGGCCGGTGCCGAGCTTTTGGCAACCCCCCGCGGTACGGACATCCGCGTTGCGGACATCGGCGACCGTCCTACGCGTTCGCAGAAGCGCGATGAGCAGATTGAGCGCCGCGAAGCCAAGGCAGCCGCACGAGCAGAGCTTGAAGCAGAACGCAAGGCCGGCATCTGGACTGAATCCGTCAGTGGCCGCCGCGCGCAGACCGTGAGGGAGAGCACCCTGGACGCCGGTGATGACGACTAGGACCGTCGACGTTCCGGCCACGGCCGACGGTCTGGAACGCCAGGCCCTCGCCACCGCCAAACGGATTGTGGTCAAGGTGGGGTCCTCTTCCTTGACCAGCATCAAGGGCGGTATTTCCGAGAAATCCCTTGCGGGACTAGTGGACGCCCTGGCCGAGAAGCGCAATGCCGGCACCGAGATCATTCTGGTCTCTTCGGGGGCCATCGCTGCAGGCCTGGCTCCTTTGGGTCTGGCCAAACGGCCCAAGGACCTGGCCACGCAGCAGGCTGCCGCGAGTGTGGGCCAGGGACTGCTCATGGCCCGTTACACCCAGGCGTTCAGTGCCCATGGCGTCACCGTCAGCCAAGTGCTGCTGACCGCGGATGACCTCATGCGCCGCACGCAGCACACCAACGCTTTCAGGGCGTTGGACCGTTTGCTCAACCTTGGCGTGGTGCCCGTGGTCAACGAGAACGACACCGTGGCCACGCACGAGATCCGCTTCGGCGACAACGACCGACTGGCCGCTTTGGTAGCTCACCTTGTCCGCGCGGATGCGCTGGTACTGCTGTCCGACGTCGATGCCCTTTATGACGGTCCGCCGTCCCAGGGTGCCAAGCGTATTCCGTTGGTTCAGGGTCCCCAGGACCTTGAGGACGTCACCATCGGCAAGGCCGGTAAGGCCGGCGTCGGAACCGGTGGAATGATGACCAAGGTGGAGGCGGCGTCGATAGCTGCCGGCTCCGGTATCCACGCTTTGGTAACGTCGACGGCCAACGCTGCGGCCGCCTTGGCGGGGGAGGACGTGGGAACCTGGTTCTCCGTCAATGGCAACCGCAAGCCGGTCCGCCTCCTGTGGCTGGCGCACCTGGCGACGGTTCAGGGACGCTTAATGCTCGACGACGGCGCGGTTAAAGCAGTGCGCGAACGGCACAGGTCTCTCCTTCCCGCGGGCATTTCTGAGGTCAGCGGAGATTTCGAAGCCGGCGATCCCGTGGAGATGGTGACCCATGACGGGACCGTGGTGGCGCGTGGGCTGGTGAACTACTCCTCGGAGGAACTTCCACGCATGCTGGGCCGGACTACCCAGGAGCTCGGGCAAGCGATGGGCCGGGGTTACGACCGCGAAGTTGTTCATGTTGATGATCTGGTGCTCTTGCGGACGCCGCGCTCATCTAAACTTGGAGCATGACTGAAGCGCTGACCCCTGATGCCCCTGTGATCTCCGACGTTTCCGGTGTTCCCGGACAAACGCCGGAGAACCCTGTGGCAGGCGGCGCTCCGCTCTCCGCGGAGGATGTCCAAGCCGCCGTTCATGCCATTGCCGACCGTTCCCGCAAGGCTTCCCGCCGCATGGGTCAGGCGAACCGTGCCTGGAAGGACCGTGCGCTCCGCGCCATCGGAACAGCCCTGGTGGAGAATCGGAAGCATGTTTTGGAGGCCAACGCCAAGGACGTTGCCGCAGGCCATGCCAATGGCACGTCCGCAGCACTCCTGGACCGCCTCACGCTGACTCCTGCCCGGATCGATGGCTTGGTTGCGGCCCTGGAGAATTTGGCGGGCCTGCCGGATCCCGTGGGCAACGTGGTCCGCGGACAGACGCTCCCCAACGGCCTTCGCCTGCGCCAGGTCAACGTACCCATGGGTGTTGTGGCCGCCATTTACGAGGCACGGCCGAACGTAACCGTGGATATCGCCGGCTTGGCCCTGAAGAGCGGCAATGCCGTGATTCTTCGTGGCGGGTCCGCAGCGGCGAACACCAATGAGGCCTTGGTTCGGATCCTTCGGGAAGCACTGGACTCGGTGGGCCTGCCGGCTGATGCTGTCCAGACCGTGGACCAGTACGGCCGTGAAGGTGCCAACGTGTTGATGCGTGCCCGCGGACGCGTGGATGTCCTCATTCCGCGGGGTGGGCGGGACCTTATCCAGACAGTGGTGACCAACTCTGCCGTGCCCGTTATTGAAACGGGTGAAGGCAACGTCCACATCTTCATCGACGAGTCCGCGAACGAAGAAATGGCCGTGGAAATTCTTCTCAATGCCAAAACGCAGCGTCCCAGCGTCTGCAACACCGTGGAGACCCTGCTGGTGCACTCGGGTGCGACGGTGCTTCCCGCTGTTGCCAAGGCATTGCGATCACAAGGGGTGACGCTCCATGTGGACGAGAGGATCGCCGCTGCCTTAGGCAAGGACGTCGAAACCGTTCCCGCTGACGACGACGATTGGGCCACCGAATACATGGACCTTGACCTCGCAGTGGCCATGGTGGACAGCCTGGATGAGGCCGTCAACCACATCCGTACGTGGACCACGGGACATACTGAAGCGATTCTTACCAACAACCTGGCCAACGCCGAGAAATTCATCGCAGAGATTGATTCCGCTGCTGTGATCGTCAACGCCTCCACGCGGTTTACCGACGGTGGCGAACTGGGCCTCGGCGCCGAAGTGGGTATTTCGACGCAGAAGCTGCACGCCCGGGGGCCCATGGGCCTCACGGAGCTGACCACCACCAAGTGGATCGTCCAGGGCGAAGGCCAAGTCCGCGGCTAGCAACGCGGTAACATAGAACAGAAGTCCGGAACGTCGGGAAGCCCCGCCGTGCAAAACATTTGAGAACCAACTAGGGGAGAAGATGCTGTTTCAGCAGATCGCCACGTCCATTGCCGCCCAAACTGAAGGCGGCGGCCACGAGGAACTTGCACCCCTGTGGGCAGAGCCGTGGGTCTTCGGCATCGTGATGTTCGCTTTCCTGCTTGTCCTCATGTTCATCACCCTCTCCTACACCAACCTGGGCAACCGCCACGAGGCTGTTGAAGAGCACGCTGACCCGCACCGCCAGCACCCGAACAAGCACACCCACGGGCAGGGCCACTAACATTATTGCCGCAACACCACGTGGGGAGTCGGGGCGCAGGCTTCGGCTGGGCGTGATGGGTGGAACGTTCGATCCAATCCATCATGGCCACCTTGTGGCTGCCAGTGAAGTAGCAGCCAAGTTCGGACTCGACGAAGTGGTTTTCGTGCCTACGGGACAGCCGTGGCAGAAGTCGCACAAGCTTGTCAGCGAGCCGGAGCATCGGTACTTGATGACAGTGATTGCCACCGCATCCAACCCGCGGTTCACTGTGAGCCGGGTGGACGTTGACCGTCCCGGCCCCACGTTCACCATAGACACCCTGCGTGACTTGCGGGCCCAGCGTCCTGACGCGGACCTGTTCTTCATCACCGGCGCGGATGCCCTGGCCCAGATCCTGTCCTGGAAAGATGTGGACGAGTTGTGGTCGTTGGCGCACTTCGTCGGGGTGACGCGTCCCGGACATGAACTGAACGACCTCGGACGGACTGATGACGTCAGTTTGCTCGAAGTTCCCGCCATGGCGATCTCCTCCACGGATTGCCGGATCCGCGTGGGCGCAGGCAACCCCGTCTGGTACTTGGTGCCGGACGGAGTTGTGCAATACATCGCAAAATATGGTCTGTACGCGCCCCAGCCCGTGGCAGGGGAACTGACGCCCGTACTGTCCGGATCAGACGACCAAGCACGTACTGAATGAGTTTTGAATGAGCAGCCAGGAACAGCGACCCATCCGCAGCAGGCGTGAGCTTCGCCGCGCCCGGGAAGAGCAGACGGACGCCACTGCGCAGCCAGAAGCCACTGCGCAGGCAGACGCCACCGCACAGGCAGACGCCCCAGCGGAGCCGAAGTCGCAGCCAGAAACTACCCCGGAGCCCAAAGCACCGGCAAAAGCCGACGTGAATTCCAAGACACCCGCCACTGTTGACGCTGCTGGTGCTGACCGTCCGGCTGCCCGTAACCGCCGTGCTGCTGATGGGCCGGTGGATGCCGTAGGAACCGCAGCGCAGGAGCGATCCTCTCAGGTCCGGGCACGCGACCGCGCAGCTCTGCGGACCATCAAGGAACTCGCGGACAAAGAAGAGCAGCTCTCCGGAGGTGGGCCTCCCACGCGGCGCCAGCTTCGACTTCAGCAGCTCCAAGCCGAAGTTGCCACGTCAATGAACCCGATCGTTCCGGCGCCGGGCTCCACGCAGGAAGCGGCAAAGCCCGGGGTCGCCAAGTCCGGCACAGCAAAGTCCGAAGCTCCGAAGTCTGCGGAAGCAAAGCCCGCGGTCGCCAAGTCCGGCACAGCAAAACCCGAGGCCGCCAAAGCTGAGGCCGACCACGGAATCGCCAAGGACAAAAGCACGTCGGGGGGCCACGAAACTCCTGCTGACAAGACCACGCCCAAGATCAAGGCCCCGGAGGACGGCCCGGAATCCGGAATGTCTGTGGAGCAGGCGCTTGCTGTCCGTGAGTTGATCGCGGCGCAGGTCCAGAACCAGACGTCCAAGCTGGAGCACATTGCTGAGCAGGATCCGTTGGCTGTTGATCCAGCGGTCTTGGCGGAGCAGATTGCCTTGGCCGAACGTGCGGCCGTGTTGAATAAACGCGCTGCAGCCAAGCAGAAGCTTGCCGAGCAGAACAAGGCTGAGCAGAACAAGGCTGAGCAGAACAAGGTCGAGCAGGCAAAGTCTCCAGCGGCTACGTCAGGTCCTTCCACGGCCAACAACCTGGCCATGGTGACTCCTTTGGAGTTCGTCAAGGTTCCTGGTGTTGAGCGTCCGGTCATGAAGCGTCCCAGCACCACGTTCGTGCCGTTAATCACCTCGGCAGGGCCCACGCTGGATGACCCGTCCCAGATCAAGAAGCCAGGTTCTCGGGGCCGCGCGGGAGTTCTTGCCAGAGCGGAAGCTGTTGCCAGGTCCGCCAGGAAGAAGCCGGTTGCGCCGGTGGAGCACAGCGAAGAGACGCAACGACCTCCCGTTTCCGCCAGTACGGCTTACGGACTTGATCCGTTGGACGTCAATACTGCAGGACTTGCCAGGGCGCAGCGCGGCAGGCTGCTGCAGTACGGTGTTTTGGCTCTGGGCCTTGTTGCGCTCATCGTCGGCATCATCATGATCACCAGCGGCTAGTTCCGCTTTATCTCGGCATACGCCAAACCAAGGCCACAGGCCACAACAAGGAGTCCCCGTGTCTGCACATGAACAATCCATCACCCTCGCCCGTCACGCCGCGCGTGCCGCGGCCGATAAGCTCGCCGAAGACATCGTTGCGCTGGACGTCAGCGAGCGGTTGGCGCTCACTGACATCTTCCTGATTGCTTCCGCTCCTACCGAGCGCCAAGTCAATGCAATCGTTGATGGCATTGAGGAAGAGCTGCTCAAGCAGGATCTTCGCCCCGTGCGTCGTGAGGGCCGCTCTGAAGGCCGTTGGGTTCTGCTGGATTACGCGGACATCGTGATCCATGTCCAGCACGCCGAAGACCGCGTGTTCTATGCACTGGAGCGTCTGTGGAAGGACTGCCCTGTGGTGGACCTGGAGCTCGGTGACGATGCCTCCGCCAAGGTTGTTTCCGCGGAGGACTCCGAGCACTAGGAACTCACGGCAACCGAATATGCCCGATTTGGAATTTTCGGAAACGCTGTTCTAAGATATTTGAGTTGCTTCGGCGCGGATGGCTGAAATGCTGAACGCGAAGCAGCAAGAATATGGGGCTGTGGCGCAGCTGGTAGCGCACCTGCATGGCATGCAGGGGGTCAGGGGTTCGAGTCCCCTCAGCTCCACCATCAAGGGTCCTGCTTTCGTCAAGGAAGCAGGACCCTTTCCTGTACCCGGAGACAATTGATCCGGCTGGCTGTGCCCGGGCTTACGCAGTTCGTCGCCGGCGACTCAAGGACTGTGTGCCTAGTTGCTTGTACCTGATGTCAAGGCCGGCAGCATGAAGTCCCACATCTGTTCGATCCTGGCCATGACGTCCTCCCGCGCAGTGAGGACTTCGGAGACCATCTGAACTCCTGTGAATGATGCAATCAAGAAGCGGGCGAAGGCGGCGGCATCCAGATCGGCGCGGACATCCCCCTCCGCCTGGGCGTGCGCCAGTAAGTGGTGGGCGGTGTTGATCCAGTCCTGATACGGGCCGGAGACGTCAGCTTGAAATGCAGAGGCTTCGAAAGTGAGCCGGATACCACCTTGGACAATCGGTTCATCCAGCAGTTGCTGCCCGAACATCCTGCAGAGTCCGATGATTTTCTCCAGCGCGGTGTCGTTGGAAGCGGCGATCTCCGAGCCCGCCGACTGGACCAGCGCGTGTTGCTCGGCGATGACCGCCAAGGCAAGCTCACGCTTGGACGTGAAGTGAAAATAGAGTGCGCCTTTGGTCACGCCCGCGCGCTTGGTGATGTCAGCCAGGCTGGCGTTTCCATACCCAATCTCCGCGAAGACACGGGCTGCGCCTTCAATGACTGCCAGTCGGGTGTCCTGCGCACGTTGCTGCATCGGTAGTGGCTGACCTTTCGAGCGATGTGGTGGGGCCGGATGATCTGTCACGGGATGCTGGCAGTGGCGCCTCTGGAACCCCACAACGCTATCACCGGGCAATGGTGGGTCGCTCAATTAAACCGACTGGACGGTTTGGTTTCTGGAAGTATCGATCTTAGACTTCATGGGGGCGGGCTGGCCGACAGCGCGCTCCCAGGCAGCCGGTTTGGGGGGAGGCGCGGCGGATTCGTCCAGCGCGCCTCGGCTGCCAGGTTCCATTGAGGAGCCGTAGCTGATAAGTCACGACTTGGGGTGACGCAGTTCACTTTCTGCCGATTTCGCTTCTCGATGGATTGTGGTTAGTATTGACGAGTTGCTTCGACGGGAAGAGAAAAACTTCGCTGGAAAATCAACAAATCCGGGGCTGTGGCGCAGCTGGTAGCGCACCTGCATGGCATGCAGGGGGTCAGGGGTTCGAGTCCCCTCAGCTCCACTTCGGAAAAAGACCCCGCTCATCTGAGCGGGGTCTTTTTGCATGTCCTGGAAGCTTGTCTCCTTTATGCAGGGGGGCGGGCGAACTCGGCGCCACTGACGAACTCCACACCTTGGAACGGTTCGTCGCCTACCACGTGAGCGTTGTGGCCCGGCGGGATCGTGTAGGAGTCGCCGGCAGCAATACTGATCTGGCCGCCGTCGTCGGTTTCAACGTCCAGCCTGCCGGAAACGCAGAATCCAACGTGGCTCAACTGGCAGGAGTCGGTGCCCACTACAGGTTTGATGCAGTCAGCCCAGGTCCACCCCGGCTCAAAGGTCATACGGCCGATTGTGTACTCTCCCACGGTGACGAGGTCCAGCACGGTCTTGTCCGGGCGGCGCGTCTCGTTGGGAGAGTTGTGGGACTTTACTTCAAGGTTCATGACAACATTGACACTCATGGCTTCTCGCAGGGGAGGGGGGAGCCGGATGATGGATGGTCCCGGTGCCTGGCTCCTTGGTCACCACGACGTGTGCCGGCCGCCTCTGTGATTGGCTTACCAAACTGACGGGACGACCAGGTGTTTACGTGCTGCACTCTCAGGTTCCTCCCAAGCACTGACAAAGTCGAGTCAAAAACGCAACGAAAGTGAGAACCTCCATCGTGACGGCATTGGAACTGGAAACCCTGTTTGGCTGCTTGAGCAGGTTCCCGGACGTCGAAGCGGACAATTTGCAGGCCTACGACGCCACTGACCGGATTTTGCTGGAAACAGCGGCAAAGATGGCGGGCCAGCACACCGACGTCGTCGTTGTTGGCGACCGCTACGGTGCCCTGACGCTGGGCGCGCTGGTGGGGCTCGGCGTCGGGCATGTCCGTGTTAACCAGGACCTTTTCACGGGGCGGCTCGCATTGGAGCGCAACGCAACTACGGCAGGTCTCGAGGGCCGTTTCACCCAGCATGGGCTAGGTCCGGAGTTGCTCGGCAACGCAGGGCTGGTACTTGTTCAATTGCCGAAGTCGCTGGCTGAGTTGGAGGAAATCGCCGACGCCGTTGCCCGGTTCGCAGCGCCGGATACGGTGGTGCTGGCAGGTGGCCGCGTCAAGCATATGTCCACCGGTATGAATTCAGTCCTGGAGAAGTACTTTTCCTCTGTCCAACCACAACTTGCCCGGCAGAAGTCCAGGGTGCTCATTGCCAGGGATCCCCAACCGGTTCCGGACGCGCCACCGTTCCCCGTTGTTGAGCCATTGCAGGAATTGGGAATCACAGTCTGTGCACATGGTGCCGTCTTCTCGGGAGCCCGCCTGGATATTGGGACGCGTTACCTGTTGACCTTCCTGGACCGGATGCCGGCTGCCCGGCGCGTGGTGGACCTGGGATGTGGAACGGGGATCCTGGCCACCATGTACGCACGGCGCCATGAGGAGGCGAATGTGGTGGCAACGGACCAATCCGCCGCTGCTGTTGCTTCGGCCCGGGGTACCGCGGAGGCCAACGGGGTGGGAAGCCGGGTCGCCGTCGTTCATGATGACGCGATGTCCACGCTTGAACCCGGCAGTGCTGACCTCATCCTGCTGAACCCGCCGTTCCATGTAGGCGCCAGCGTCCATGCAGGCGCTGCGCTGAAGATGTTCCAAGCCGCCGGACGGATGCTGGCGCCGGGTGGGGAGTTGTGGACCGTCTACAACAGTCACTTGCAGTATCGGGGTGCGCTGGAGCGGCTGATTGGGCCAACGTCGGCGGAAGGCCGTAACCCGAAGTTCACGGTGACACGCAGTATCAAATCCTGAGGGCACCGTCATCAAGGCACGGTCCGGGAAGCTGTCGCATACAATTCAGTGGCATCGTTACCAACCTCTGACTTCGTCGCCAGCGTGTGCTCGTACCTGTGGAGCTGTGGGTATCGTACGATGCAGACAGAGACTAAATTCGACGAAGTTTTTCCGAATGACGAGGGGCATCAGTGACTGAGATCCGGCAGCCGACACCGAGGCGCGGAACGAATCTACCCCGTATGGGGGACTTCAATCTGACTGTCATTCTGGAGGCGATCCGGCGGTCGGCGCAGGGACTCAGCCGTGTGGAGCTGGCACAGATTGTTGGACTTTCCCCCCAAACCATTTCCAATATTTCGCGGCGGCTGCTGGATCAAAAGCTGATCGTCGAGGCCGGCAAGGAAGGATCGGGGCCGGGCAAGCCGCGGACCATCCTGCGGTTGAACCCGGCTGGGATGTATGCCGTTGGTGTCCATCTGGACCCCGCCGTTATCACTTTTGTGGTTCTTGACCTGTTGGGCGACGTCGTCCGGCATTCCCGGATGTCCACCCCTGGCGGGGACCCCGCCGGCGTGATCACCAGCATTGCCGCGCAGATCAAGGTTTTGGTCGAAGAGTCGGGCGTGGACGCATCCAAGATCGCTGGTCTTGGCGTTGCGGTCCCAGGACCCATTGACCTGGATGAAGGCTCCGTGGTGGACCCGCCCCTGCTGACCCGGTGGAACCGGGTGCGTATCCGTGAGGCCTTGAGTGAAGCCACCGGGCTGGAGACCCTGGTTGACAAGGACGTCACCAGCGCAGCTGTAGCTGAAACCTGGGCAGGCGGCGCGAGCGGCGCCGGCAGCTTTGTTTTCATGTACATGGGTACCGGCATCGGTTGCGGAATCGTGCTCAACGATGAAGTAGTCCGTGGAACCTCCGGCAACGCAGGCGAAATCGGCCACATCGTGGTTGACCCTTCCGGTCCGTTGTGTGATTGCGGACTGCACGGATGTGTTAAGTCCTCCTGCATCCCTCAGGTCCTGGTGGCCGAAGCTGAAGCAGCTGGTGTCTTGGACGGTCACCGTGAGGGGGCAGACGGTCCCGAAGTCCAGGAGCGGTTTGCGGCCCTGTGCGACCAAGCCGACGCCGGGAACCAAAAAGCCATTGCCATTCTGGATAAGTCGGCCACCCTTGTGGCCCGTGCAGTGTCCGTGGTGACCAATACCCTGGATGTGGAGCGCGTGGTGTTTGGTGGTCCCTTCTGGGGCCGGATGTCGCCCTATTTCCTGGAGCGGGTTCCGGAGCTGTTGGACAGGAACAATGCTGCCCGCATGATCCATGACCTCGAAGTTGTAGGAACCGGAGTGGGTGAGGATGTCGGCGCAATCGGTGCCGCATGCCTCGTTTTGGAGCACATGCTGGCACCGCGGGCGCAGCGGCTCCTTCTGGAAGGCTGAACCAGCGCGACGTTTGACGGATTGGAGCACCATGGGCCGCCCAATGAAGTTAGCCGGCTTGAAGCACGTGGCGGCGAAGTTTGCCGCCATCGCTTCAGTCGCCGCCGTAGTTGTGGGAGCAAGCTCCTGTTCGCCGACGCCTGATGCGGCCGGGGACAAGACGCTGAAGATTGTTTATCAGAAAACGGATGCTTTTACTGCCCTCGACGCCGTCATGCAGGACGCCAAGAAGGAGTTCGAAGCCGCAAACTCCGGGGTTGCCGTTGAGCTTCAGCCCATCCAGGCCAATGATGACGACTACGGAACCAAGCTTGCCCTCGCGCAGCGTTCCGCGGACACGGCGCCGGATGTCTTCTACGAGGACACGTTCAAGGTCCGTTCGGACGTCGACGCCGGGTACCTCCTTAAGCTTGATGCCTACCTTGAGAAGTGGGATGACTGGTCCCTGTTCAACGAAGCCGCCAAAGCGGCCGGCCGGGCAGATGATGGCGGAATTTATGCGGTGCCGCTCGGTACGGACACCAGAGCCATTTGGTACAACAAGTCAGTCCTTCAAAAGGCGGGCATTTCCTTGCCATGGCAGCCTCAGACCTGGGATGACATCCTTACCACGGCCCGTGCCGTGAAGGCCTCCGACCCCAACGTGATCGCCTTCAACATGTACGCAGGCAAGGGGACTGGCGAAGGCACAGTCATGCAGGGCTTCTATGAGCTCCTCTACGGGACAGACAGCACGTTGTATGACGAGAACGCCAAGAAGTGGGTGGTCGGTTCCCAGGGGTTTACTGACTCGCTGGCGTTCTTGAAGACCCTCTACGACGAAAAACTCGCAGTGAGCCCGGCCGAGGCCTTGGATGCCAACGTCTGGAAGAAGGTCTTTGGCGAGTGGTTCCCGCAAGGCAAACTGGCGGCCACCGTGGAAGGTTCCTATACGCCGTCGTTCTGGCAAAAGGGCGGGGCCTACGAGTGGGCAGGGTATGAGCAGGACATGGGCGTCGCGATGTTCCCCACCAGGAATGGACAGGAGCCCGGAGGTGTCAGCATGTCCGGCGGCTGGACACTTGCGGTGGGTGCGAAGAGCAAGAACCCTGACCTTGCCTTCCAGTTCCTCACCACTGCACTGAACAAGAAGAACGCGTTGGCTTACGACATCAACAATTCGCAGATTGCCGTCCGGACCGATGTCGCCGCGGAAGCTGATTATTTGGCAGCCAACCCGTTCGTCAAGGATGTCTCAGACCTGGTGGCCGTGACGCATTACCGGCCCGCCACTGCTGACTATCCGAAGATTTCCACCGCCGTCCAAGTGGCTACGGAGTCAGTGATAACCGGCAAGCAAAGCCCCGAGGACGCCGCAGCAGAATACGATGCCACCGTCCGGAAGCTTGTGGGTGAGGACAAGGTCCTGGAGAAATGACCATCCGCCGCGTTCTGCGGCACCTGCCGGTAGTTCCGTCGATTCTCCTGCTCGTGCTTTTCCTCGTGGCCCCGGTGGCTTGGTCGTTTTACGCGTCGTTCACCAATGCTGCGTTGACGGGCAAAGCAGCGCAGGACCCGCAGTGGGTGGGTGTTGATAACTATGCCCGGATGTTCAGCGACGACTCGTTTCCGCTGTCGGCCTGGCTGACAGTGGTCTTTGTCGCGGCGTCTGCGGTGGTGGGGCAGAACGTGCTGGGCCTGCTGATTGCGCTGCTGATGACGCGTTCAGGCAAGGTGGTCTCTTCAATAGTGGGTACAGCAGTTGTTGCTGCCTGGGTGCTTCCGGAAATTGTGGCCGCGTTTGCCGCCTATGCCTACTTCAACCGGGACGGAACCCTGAACCAAGTGGTGGGCATCGTCGGTCTCCACGGCGTGGACTGGCTGTATTCGTTCCCCCTGGTGGCGATCATCCTGGCGAACACCTGGCGCGGCACCGCGTTCTCCATGCTGGTGTACCGGGCTGCTTTGGCGGACGTGCCACGGGACATTTCCGAGGCCGCGCTCATGGACGGCGCCCGGGGGTGGCAGAGGCTCACGTTCATTACCCTGCCGCTGATCCGGAGCAGTATCACCACCAACCTGATGTTGATTACCCTCCAGACACTGGCCGTTTTCACCCTCATCTGGGTGATGACGGCAGGCGGTCCGGCCAACGCCAGCACTACCTTGCCGGTCCTGGCGTACCAGGAGGCGTTCAAGTTTGGCGACATCGGCTATGGAACAGCGGTGGCCTCGGTCCTGATCCTGTTGGGCATGGTGTTCGGTGCCGTCTACGTTCGGCTCCTGAGGGAGCGGCGCCCGTGACCATTAGGGGACTGCGGGCGCAGGACAAGACAACACGTACGACGACGGGTGGCACCTCCCGTTCCAGGGCCCGGCTGGGTGCGGATATCGCCCTTGCCGTGATCGGAGTCTGCTTTGTGGCGCCTCTATTGTGGTTGCTGCTGGCCGCCGTCGATCCCCAGGCCGGATACCAGACCAAGGTGCCATCGGGGCCTTCGATCGCCAACTTCAGTGCGGTGCTGACTCCTGAGCTGTTGTTTCAGCCGTTGGCCAACAGCTTGTGGTTGTCTGCCGGTACGGCCGTGGTGAACCTTCTTGCTGCCGTGCTGGCCGCGTATCCGTTGTCCAGGTACCAGTCCCGGTTCAACAAGCCGTTCATGTACACGGTGCTGTTCGGCACCTCGTTGCCGGTCACGGCCATTATGGTGCCCGTGTATGGGCTGTTCGTCCAACTTCAATTGTTGGATTCCATGGCGGCCACCATTTTCTTCATGGCAACCACTACTTTGCCCATGGCGATTTGGATGACCAAGAACTTCATGGACTCGGTTCCCTTGGAAATGGAGGAGGCTGCCTGGATGGACGGGGCGTCAGCCATGACGGCGTTGCGCACCATTGTCCTGCCGCTGATGAGGCCGGGGCTCGGTGTGGTGTTCATCTTCGTCTTCATCCAGGCGTGGGGAAACTTCTTTGTGCCCTTCATCCTGTTGTTGTCACCGGGCAAGCAGCCGGCGGCGGTGTCGATCTTCAGTTTCTTCGGCCAGCACGGAGCAATCGCTTACGGCCAGTTGGCTGCTTTTTCCATCCTCTATTCGGTCCCGGTGCTCCTGCTCTACGCGCTGGTTTCCCGGGGCATGGGGAACTCTTTTGCCCTGTCTGGAGCCATGAAGGGGTAGCCGGCGCTCAGTCGATGTCCTCGATGATCTCGCCGTAGGGGATGGATTCGTCCAGGTGGGCTTGGTGGCCGGTGGGTCCCCGGTTGAAAGTGATCCGGACCCCGTGGCGTTCGTCGGCGGCTGATTGCAGGAGAACGGGCCGAACGGCGTCGATGACGTGCTGGTCCTGGGAGGCGAGGTACTTCTGATAGGCGGCTGGTAGCTGATGCATGGCAAAAGGATAGACCTCGAAGGGCTGCATGGGGAGGGGTCCCCATTGCGGCCCTGAACAGGGAGGGCTTGGATAGAGTGGCCCATGGAGGCGGAAGCATCCGGTGCCCGGCATCGGGTTCCGGAGCCTGCCGGGAGACAGACACGCCAGCGAGGGGACCACGAGTGCAACAGACCACAGCCACGGCCGGAATCGATGCACCGGACATGGCCCGTGCCCAACAACTCGTCGGCAGCATCATCCGGAGTTTTGAGAACAAAGTGGTGGGCCAGGCCAGGCTTCGTGAGACGTTGGTCATCGGGTTGTTGACGGGCGGCCATGTGCTGCTTGAAAGTGTGCCGGGCCTTGCCAAGACCACGGCGGCCCAGGCTATCGCGGAATCGGTCAGCGCAGAGTTCCGCCGGATCCAATGCACTCCGGACCTGTTGCCCAGCGACATCGCAGGCACGCAGATTTTCGATGCTGCCAAAGGAACATTCGTCACCCAGTTGGGCCCGGTCCATGCCAACATCGTGCTGCTGGATGAGATCAACAGATCCAGCGCGAAGACCCAGAGTGCCATGCTGGAGGCCATGCAGGAACGGCAGACGTCCATCGGTGGCGAGTCCTACCCTCTGCCGCAGCCGTTCCTGGTGCTGGCTACACAGAACCCCATCGAGCAGGAAGGGACGTACCGGCTCCCCGAAGCCCAAATGGACCGCTTCATGCTCAAGGACGTCCTGGACTACCCGAGCCCGGCCGAGGAAGCAGAAGTCATCCGCCGGATTGATGCCGGTGTGTTCGATGCCGACCAGAAGCCGCCGGCTGCTGCCTCACTGGATGCCGTGGTCCAGGTCCAGGACCTCGTGCGACGGGTCTACATCGACCCCGCCATCGTCAGGTACATCGTGGGCCTCGCCTACGTCACCCGCAATGCTTCCCAGTATCTGGAGCCCAAGCTCGCCAACCTTGTGGAGTTCGGCGCCAGTCCCAGGGCCAGCATTGCCTTCAGCCAGGCAGCCAGGGCCCTTGCCTTGCTCAATGGCCGTGACCACGTGATTCCCGAAGACGTCAAAAGCCTTGCCCACCGCATCCTGCGGCACCGCATCATTCTCGGGTTCGACGCTGTGGTTGAAGGTGTCCCGGTGGAAACCGTCATTGATGCCGTCGTGGCATCTGTCCAGACACCGTAGCGGGGATTGCCAGTGCCCAGCCTGCTTCGGCGGGTGAAGTCGAAGATGTTCATCTTCGCCCACCGGAGAACTTTGACCCTGCTCGACGGCGAATACGGCTCCGTTTTCAAAGGCCGCAGCCTGGACTTTGATGAGCTGCGGGCCTATGTTCCCGGAGATGAAGTCAGGGACATTGATTGGAAAGCCACCGCACGGCACGGATCGCCCTTGGTCAAAAGGTATGTGGCAGTTCGCCGGCACTCGGTGCTGTTGCTCGTCGATACCGGCCGGACCATGGCTGCCGAGGCTTTGTCCGGTGAGTCCAAGAAGGACATCGCTGTGCAGGCAGCCGGAGTGCTGGGGTATCTGGCGTGTCGCCACGGTGACGACGTCGGCCTCCTGCACGGTAACGGGACCACAACCCGGTATGTACCGCCCCGCAGCGGCGAGGAGCACTTGGAACGCTTGCTGCAGGAGCTTGATGCGAGCGTCGGCCTGGACGGGCCTGCCAGTTCCCTCGCGGAGCAACTGGACTATGTCCTGAGATACCTGAAGGGACGCTTGCTGGTTGTTGCCGTCGCGGATGAGTTCATGCCCGATGCCCGTACTGAGGGCCTGATGCGCAGGCTTCGAGGCAGGCACGAAGTCCTTTGGCTTACCGTGCGGGACGCTAACCTCACACCGGTGGCAGACAAAGGTGCCACGAACAGTATGGATGTGGGCACGGGGCAGGGAATTCCTCTGCCGCTGGCCGCCGACAGCAAGATCCAGGCCGCCTATGAAGCTGCCATGGTGGAACGCGGCGAACACCGCAGCTCCATCTTCCGCCGGCTGGGCATAGCCGAGGAACAAACCTCAGGCAGCGCGGACCTCTTGCCTGCCGTCTTTGCACTTCTTGAGAAGCACCGTTCGGGTGCACCAACTGCCAGGGGTGCCGCTGGGGGTGGCAACTGTGCAGGATGATGCCGGCTTCTTCGCGCCGCTGCAGTATCAGCCACAATGGCTCTGGGCCGGCCTGCTGCTGGTCCTGGTGGTGGGTGCCTGGTACGCCTGGATCTTCCGTCCCGCCCGCCGGAGACCGCCAGCCGGACAAAGACCGCAACATCAGGACCTGGACGCCCTGCGCTCCGCGTGCCTGACGGCCATCAACGCCACAGCAGAAGACGCCGACGCCGGACGAATACCAGTGCGCGACGCCCACCAAAGACTCAGCTTCCTCGTGCGGGAGTTCGCCGGGACAGCCACAGGGCTGCCCGTCACGTCCATGACGCTGGACGATCTCCGCCGCCAAGGACTCGAGAACCTGGCTGAAGGAATCGCAGGCATCTACCCCAACGAATTCGCCCGTGTGCCCATCCACCCCGTGGGGCACTCAGCGGAGGCTGCACGCCAAGTGGTGATCGGATGGAACTGAGCTACTGGTGGATCCTTCCCCTGACCGCAGCAGCGGTGGCCATCAACGCCTGGCTGTACCGCCGTCGTCGTCCTCCACAGGCCCGGCCCATCGCGCACGGTGACCGCCTGACCGACCTGCCGGAGTACCAGCACGCACTACGCAGGTACCGCCTGCGGCTGATGGTGGCAGTCATTCTGGGTGCCGTGTTCCTCGCCGCCACCGCCACAGCCGCTGCCAGGCCCATCCTGCGCACCACGGAACAACCGGAAATCCGGAACAGGGACATCGTGCTCTGCCTGGACGTGTCCGGATCCATGACCAGCACCGACGCCGCCATAGCCACCGTGTTCCAGGAACTCGCCAAGGAATTCGACGGCGAGAGGATCGGCATGGTCATCTTCGACAGCAGCAGCGTGCAACTCTTTCCCCTCACCGACGACTACGACTACGCCGCCGAACAGCTCGCCGAAGCGAAGGAAGCCTTGGACAGCGGGGCAGGATCCTTCTTCGACGGCACCTGGAACGGTGCAGGCTCCTCACTGATCGGCGACGGACTGGCGTCCTGCGTGCAGAGCTTTCCCGATGACACAGGCGCCGCCGATGCCCAGCGCTCGCGGTCCGTGGTGCTGGCGACCGATAATTTCCTCTCCGGCGAGCCGATCTTCAGCCTGGAGGAAGCGGCAGCCCTGGCCGCCGACAAAAAAGTGAAAGTCTACGCACTGAACCCCAGCGACATGGACTACGGCAACCAACCCGATGAACCCGGTGCCCAACTCAGGGCTGCCGCTGAGCGCACCGAGGGCTCCTACTTCACCGTGGACAGCGCTGAGACCGTTCCGGGCATCGTAGGGAAAGTGCAGGAGACAGAAGCCACCAGGTACCGTGCAGCTCCTCAGGCGGTGGTGGCCGATGCTCCCGCCTGGCCGCTCGGGATCGCCCTGGTTGCTGGAACGGGCATGCTGGTACTTGGCTGGAGGCTGGAACCATGACCTTCGCCCCGGTCATCCCGTGGCCCCTGCTGATCCTGGCCGTCGCCGCCGTGCTGGTGTTCACGGTGCTGGCATTGACGCGGAGGAGACCGTGGAGGCCGGGCCAGCCTGGACGGAGCCAACCGCCACGGAACGCGAGGCCGGCAGCGTTGCGGGGTGCCGCCGTCGTGCTTCTGCTCCTGGCCATGCTCCGGCCGGGCTGGCCTGGTGGGCAGGCCACCACCGCCACCGCGGAGATGGACGTCTTCTTCGTGGTGGACACCAGCACCAGCATGGCAGCCGAAGACTACAACGGCTCCAATACCCGTCTGGCAGGGGTCCAACGCGATGTCATGGCGATAGCCAAGGAGCTCGCCGGTGCCAAATTCTCCCTGATCACCTTCGACAACAAAGCCGCCGTCCGCATGCCCCTCACCCGTGACGCCACCGCGCTGCAGACTGCCATGACCACACTGCAACCCCAAAACGCCCGATACGCCAAGGGAAGCAGCGTCACCGGTGCAGCACAGCTACTCAAAGATCGGCTTGCTGCAGCCAAGGAGCAACACCCTGGCCGGCCCGCTTTGGTCTTCTACGCCGGCGATGGCGAAAACACCAGCGCCGAGCAGCCTCCGGCACTGGACGCCGCCAACGTAGCCGGGGGAGCAGTCCTCGGATACGGCACCCCTCAGGGCGGACGCATGAAGGAAACCCCGGATGCCGACGCCGGCTACCTCACGGACCGCAGCTCCGACACCGCGCAGGACGCCGTTTCACGCATCGACGAAGACCAACTCCGCACCATCGCCGACCAACTCCGCCTCCCCTACGCACACCGGACCGGGACAGAGCCGCCGTCGGACATGCTCGGCAAGGCCCAGCCAGGTGCGCTCACCATCAGCGACGCGGACACCCCCGGACGCATTGAGCTCTACTGGCTGCTCGCCCTGGCTGCCTTCCTGCTGGTACTCCACGAACCACTGCGCCACCTCGCCGCACTCCTGAACCTCCGCCCAGCAGCAGCAAAGGAGCGCACACCATGACCCACAATGCACGACGACGGCGACTCCGGCTTGCGCTGTGGTCCGCTCCACCGGCCCTGCTGGCGCTCGCTGTTGCCGCGAAACTCCTCAGCGTGGGCGTCTTGGGTGGTACGGCCGCGGAGTCCTACCTTGCCGGTCAGGAAAGTGAGGTGGCCCGGGCTGCTTCCTGGCTGCATGCAGTGAACTTCGTGGAGCCGCACAAGGCACCGTTCGCCTCCGGGGACGCCCAGGTGCTGGGGGGTGACTTCGCTGCTGCACGGGAAGACTTTGAGACCGCTTTGCGGCTTGGCCCCGGTGATGACGAGTGCAAAGTCCGGGTCAACCTTGTCCTGAGCATCGAGAAATTGGGGGACGCGGCAGGGGGCGGGGACGCTGCCGCCCGGCTGTTTACCGAAGGTCTTGCTGCCGCGGAGGCATCGCCGCCGCAATGCCGTGCTGACGGTCCCGCGAACACCGCGGGGGAGGGCGCCGCCCTTGCCGCCGCAGAGGACCGGCTCACGATCAAAATTGCCGAGGGAAATTCCCAAAGCGGCAAGGCGCAACAGCCTTCCGGCGAATCCCCGGCCACGCCGCCACAGGAACAGCTCAAAGAGTTGGAGGAGAGCGCGCAACGAGCCCAACGGGAACGCTCGGAGGGGCAGGAACGTGGAGAATATCTGCGGAGTCCTGACGATGGCCCGCGTGTGGACAGGCCGTGGTGAACCTTTCACCGGCCGCCGTCGTTCGCTGTTAAAGCTGTTTACGACTCCCAGAGGATTTCGTCGTCCACCACGCCGTCTTCGTCAGCCGCGACTACCAGGAGCTCGTCAGTGAAATGAGATCCGAGGGTGAAGTCCAGGACAAAATACCGTTCCGGCTGTCCGGGGTAGATGGCGACGTGGCCGAGCTTGAGGGCCTTCAGGAACACATCATTGGTCAGTTGGCCCTTGTCCCGGACGCCGAACACCGATTCCAGCTGCTCGTCCTTGAGCTGTGAGCTGTGGAAATGCAGGAACTGTTGGGGATTGGTGCCGTCCTGGTCAAGCTCGTCGGCAATCATTTCCCTGACTTGGTCCACCAGTTCGGGCAGGAAGCGCAGCCTGTAATCCACCTTGCGCATGGCGGCCTCATCGAAGTGGTCGTGCGCGGTGACATTGAGGTCCAGTTCCAGCTGGTTGCCGGCGAGTTCGTGTCTCGCGACGAAGCAATGTTCACGCCCGTGGTTGAGCTCGATCTCCCCAAAATGTTTGCTCGCTACCTTGCCCATGTGATCAATCTAACCCCATCAACCGGCGGGTTCCAGCACTTGGGGATATTTCACCTGCGCCGTTGCGGACCCTTGACAGGCGCGGTTTTCAGGGGGTGAAGTCCGCTCTTACCCGATGTCTCCCGGAGGGTGTCGGCCAGCAGTTGTGTGAACAACTGCACTTGCGCCGTCCGCTTTTCGTTAATGAGCAGGGCGAAGACATTACGCGCCAGCCGAATGTCCGGGACGTCAAGGACAACGACGCCGGATGGCCGGTTCCGGAGTGCCAGTTCGGGTACCAGCGAGGCACCCAGGCCGGCGGCGGTCATCTCCAGGCTGGCGTGGAAGTCGTCGCTGTAGGCCACCACCCGCGGGTGGAGGTTGCAGCTGGCGAACAGGCGCTCAATCACCAGGGCGTCGCTGGTTCCGGGGTGGTGGACGATCCATGGCATGTCGGACAGGTGAGCGGCTTCTATCTCGGCGTCTTCCCGGATTTTCCAGGACGCCGGCAGCACCACCCTGAAGTCGTCGTCCCCGATCCACTGCCGTTCCAGGGAGTGCGGCCAGGCCAGTCCGGACTGTCCCACTTGGTAGACCAGCGCCACATCCAGTTCGCCGCCGCTGCGCAGGCCCTGGATGGTTTGGGCAGGTTCCGCCACGGAGACGCGGAGCTCAATGCCCAGCCCGTTCCACCGATCGTTCCGGAGGATCTCCGGCAACACGTAGGTGGCAAGGCTGGGGAAGATGCCCAGCCTCAGTTCCTGCGCGGGGGAGTCGTTGGTTCGTGAAGCCGCAGCCATGAGGGCCTCGACGTCGGTCAGTACCTTCGATGCGTGCCGGGTCATGGTCACGGCAGCTTCCGTGGGAACAACGCTCCGCGCAGACCTTTGGAAAAGCTCGACGCCGGTATCGCGTTCCAGCGCGGCCATCTGTTGGGAGACTGCCGAGGCTGTGTAGCCAAGCTGGGCGGCGGCAGCAGCAAAGGAACCCAAACGGGTTACTTCCATGAGCGTCCGGAGGTGGAGGAGATTGACCATCAGCAGATTTTAGCTGTTCGCCACGCCACATTTTCAAAGTGTCACGACACGCCGTATCCCGGCGACACGCTGAAGATTAAATGTGGCTAAGTAGTCCACAGGGTGTGGATGACATCTCTCAATTTGGCGGAATCACGGACATTTTGAGGGCCCTCGCCTGTGGACGAGCGGTGGATTGAATGACATACTTGTAATACATCATCTTGGGGTTCCAGTTCGACGCTTGCACTACATGTAGTATCGATTTACGGATTGAGCGGGAAACCAGCACAAGACAAAATCAGAGCGTGTTGGCTGTCACGGCAGCCCGCGGGCCGGTATCGGATTCAGTAGCTAGTTCCGGTTGAGCCCGCCAGATACGAAGAGCGACAGACTTCAACTAAGGGGACAGGGATCATGACCGTAACGGTTTACACGAAGCCGGCCTGTGTTCAGTGCAACGCAACCTACCGGGCACTCGACAAGAAGGGCATTGCCTACCAGAGTGTCGACATCTCCCAGGATGCCGAGGCCCTTGAGCGCCTCAAGGCACTGGGTTACATGCAGGCTCCGGTTGTCGTCACCGAGCAGGACCACTGGTCTGGTTTCCGCCCGGACAAGATCGAGGAACTGGCCCAGGCCGTTTCCTCCGTGGCCTAAGTTTCATTCAAACTTCGCCACCACAGCACACTAAGAATTCCTATGTAGTCGAGGTGACTCCCATGGCACCGCTGGCAGCGGCACCCGTACGCGATGCTGCAGAAGCTGTGACCACGAGGAGTCACCTCATCTACTTTTCCTCGACCTCCGAGAACACCAAACGATTCGTCCGGAAACTGGGTACGGATGCGGCACGCATCCCGCTCTACGCCCAGGATGCTCCGCTTCAGGCCCTCGAACCCTTCGTCCTTGTACTGCCCACTTACGGCGGAACCAACGGCGAGGGTTCGGTGCCGAAGCAAGTCATCAGATTTCTCAACGATCCCAGGAACAGGGAACTGATCCGCGGTGTTATCGGAGCAGGGAACACCAATTTCGCGGACAACTACTGCGCAGCGGGGGACATCATCTCCGTCAAGTGCAAGGTGCCGCATCTTTACAAATTTGAACTCATGGGGACGCCGGAAGACGTTCAGCGGGTCAACGAAGGGCTGGAAAAGTTTTGGACACAACTGTCGCAGAAACAGAAGTAACCGGGGGTGCTGTGGACACGGTCAAGAAGCCGCTGCCTGAGGCTTTCAAGGGCTTGGGTTATCACGAGCTCAACGCCATGCTGAACCTGTATGGCCCCAACGGCGAGATCCAGTTCGAAGCTGACCGTGAAGCTGCGCACCAGTACTTCCTGCAGCACGTGAACAACAACACGGTGTTCTTCCATGACCTGGAAGAGAAGCTCGATTACCTGGTGAAGAACCAGTACTACGAGCGCGAGACCCTCGACCAGTACACGATGAACTTCATCCGCGACCTCTTCAACCGCGCGTACAAGAAGAAGTTCCGCTTCGAGACCTTCCTCGGCGCCTTCAAGTTCTACACGTCCTACACGCTGAAGACTTTCGACGGCAAGCGTTTCCTGGAGCGCTACGAAGACCGCGTCTGCATGGTTGCCCTGCACCTGGCCCGCGGCGACGAAGACCTGGCCAACCGCCTCGTCGATGAGATCATCGACGGCCGCTTCCAGCCGGCTACCCCCACCTTCCTCAATGCCGGCAAGGCACAGCGCGGCGAGCTCGTCTCCTGCTTCCTCCTTCGCATCGAAGACAACATGGAGTCGATCGCCCGCGCCATCAACTCCGCCCTCCAGCTCTCCAAGCGTGGCGGCGGTGTGGCTCTCTCGCTCACCAACATCCGCGAGCACGGTGCCCCGATCAAGCAGATTGAAAACCAGTCCTCCGGCGTCATCCCCGTGATGAAGCTCCTCGAAGACAGCTTCTCCTACGCCAACCAGCTCGGTGCCCGCCAGGGTGCAGGTGCCGTGTACCTGCACGCCCACCACCCGGACATCCACCGCTTCCTGGACACCAAGCGTGAGAACGCTGACGAGAAGATCCGTATCAAGACGCTCTCCTTGGGCGTTGTGGTTCCGGACATCACGTTCGAGCTCGCCAAGAAGAACGAGGACATGTACCTCTTCTCCCCGTACGACGTCGAGAAGGTCTACGGTGTTCCGTTCTCCGACATCTCGGTGACCGAGAAGTACTACGAGATGGTTGACGATTCCCGGATCAAGAAGACCAAGATCAGCGCCCGCGAGTTCTTCCAGACCCTCGCGGAGATCCAGTTCGAGTCCGGCTACCCGTACATCATGTTCGAAGACACCGTGAACCGGGCCAACCCGATTGACGGCAAGATCACCATGAGCAACCTGTGCTCGGAGATCCTGCAGGTTTCCTCGCCGTCCATCTACGCCGAGGACCTCAGCTACGAGACCGTGGGTAAGGATATTTCCTGCAACCTCGGTTCCATGAACATCGCCAAGACCATGGACTCGCCGGACTTTGGCCGCTCCATCGAGACGTCCATCCGCGCCCTGAGCGCTGTGTCCGACATGTCCTACATCAACTCGGTGCCGTCCATCGCTCAGGGCAACGCCCAGAGCCACGCGATCGGCCTTGGCCAGATGAACCTCCACGGTTACCTGGCCCGCGAGCACGTTCACTACGGTTCCGAAGAGGGCCTGGACTTCACCAACATCTACTTCTACACGGTGCTGTTCCACGCTCTGCGCGCCTCCAACCGCCTTGCCATCGAGACCGGCCAGACGTTCGGCGGCTTCGAGAAGTCCACCTATGCAACCGGCGAGTTCTTCGACAAGTACACCGAGCAGGCATGGGTTCCGGAGACGGACCGCGTCAGCGAACTCTTCGCCGGCCACCACATCCCCACCCAGGATGACTGGCGCGAGCTGAAGGCTTCGGTCATGGAGCACGGCATCTACAACCAGAACCTGCAGGCCGTACCGCCCACCGGTTCCATCAGCTACATCAACAACTCCACGTCTTCCATCCACCCGGTGGCCGCCAAGATCGAAATCCGCAAGGAAGGCAAGATCGGCCGCGTCTACTACCCGGCTCCGTACCTGACCAACGACAACCTGGAGTACTACCAGGATGCCTACGAAATCGGCTACGAGAAGATCATCGACACCTACGCAGCTGCCACGCAGCACGTGGACCAGGGCCTGTCCCTGACGCTGTTCTTCAAGGACACCGCCACCACGCGTGACATCAACAAGGCGCAGATCTACGCATGGCGCAAGGGCATCAAGACCCTTTACTACATCCGTCTCCGCCAGATGGCCCTCGAAGGGACCGAAGTTGAGGGCTGCGTCAGCTGTGCGCTCTAGTCAATCTTCGTTGGTTGGCTAATCGCGGCCTTGGCCGCATTCAAAACTAAAGAGTACGACGGCGGGCCACCACCCGCCGTCGTAGGCTTATCTCAAGAAAAACCATCGCTTAAAGGGGATGAAATGACCGAAAAGGTCAAGCTGCTGACACACGTCGAGGCCATCAACTGGAACAAGATCCAGGACGACAAGGACGTGGAAGTCTGGAACCGGCTCGTCAACAACTTCTGGCTCCCGGAAAAGGTGCCGCTCTCCAACGACGTCCAGTCGTGGCACACCCTGACGCCGGATGAGCAGCAGCTCACCATGCGCGTTTTCACCGGCCTCACTCTCCTGGACACGATCCAGGGCACTGTCGGTGCTGTCTCGCTGATCCCTGATGCGATCACCCCGCACGAAGAAGCCGTGTACACAAACATCGCTTTCATGGAGTCGGTGCACGCCAAGTCCTACTCGTCCATCTTCTCCACCCTGTGCTCCACCAAGGAGATTGACGACGCTTTCCGCTGGTCCCTCGAAAACGAGAACCTGCAGAAGAAGGCGCAGATCGTCATGGACTACTACCAGGGCGACGATCCCCTGAAGCGCAAGGTTGCCTCCACTCTGCTGGAGAGCTTCCTGTTCTACTCGGGCTTCTACCTGCCCATGTATTGGTCTTCGCGCGCCAAGCTCACGAACACGGCCGACCTCATCCGCCTCATCATCCGTGACGAGGCCGTGCACGGTTACTACATCGGCTACAAGTTCCAGAAGGGCCTGGAGAAGGTTTCCGAGGCCCGCAAGCAGGAAATCAAGGACTACACCTTCGAGCTCCTCTTCGAGCTGTACGAAAACGAAGTCCAGTACACGCACGACCTCTACGACGGAGTCGGCCTGGCCGAGGACGTCAAGAAGTTCCTGCACTACAACGCCAACAAGGCCCTCATGAACCTCGGCTACGAGGCCATGTTCCCGGCTTCCGTCACCGACGTGAACCCGGCCATCCTGTCGGCACTGTCCCCGAACGCCGACGAGAACCACGACTTCTTCTCCGGCTCGGGTTCCTCCTACGTGATTGGCAAGGCCGTCAACACGGAGGATGAGGACTGGGAGTTCTAGGCTTGTGTTTTATTGAGGGCGGGCAGCGAGCAATCGCTGTCCGCCTTTCTTGTGTCTGCATCACGTTCTGGAGGGCCGGTGTCCGGGTAGTGGCGGGGCTTTGGATTGGTAGGTGTGTCCGGTGGGTGTGCTGATGTTCAGGGTGTGGGTGTCGGCGGGCATGGTTGCTGCGGGCAGGGCTTCTGCGGTCCAGCCGGGGTTTTCTTTGGTGTGGTTGCAGGCTTCGC
>NZ_JBFRDF010000016.1:0-167630 GCF_052113445.1 Paenarthrobacter sp. YAF11_1 | reverse complement strand
GCTGAAAACCAGACCACCACACACGGGGGTGCGCGACAGTACTGGCCATAATTTCAACCAATTGATAAAACAATCGGTATCAACAAACTTGGCACACTATTGAGTTCTCAAACAACAGACACTACCRGCACCACCCACACCCACAAGGGTCCAGGATCGCTCCGGAGCAACTTTTCAAACTTACCCGAACCAGCCGCACAAAGCAAACCAGAACCCGGGCCCCCCACACCAACCAGCGGCACACAAAAGCACCACCGAAACCGGCAATTTGAAGGGAGTCGGTCGCTAACTTTCCGCATCAGCGGCGGCGACTCGAATAACTTTACACGCGCCCCACCCCCACACCAAATCCACCCCACCACCACCCAAAAACCCCGCAAACACGGGGTAAACAACCCCAAAACCGCCCCAACACACCCCACACCAGCCCAAGTGAAGCCCATCACACAACCCCACCACCGCCGTCGAACCCCCAACCACACCCGAGGGAAGTGAGCGAGCGTCGGCCTGAAGCCCGAGGGAAATGAGCGAGCGTCGGCCTGAAGCCCGAGGGAGATGAAAGAGCGTCAGCCGGAAACCCGAGGGATGTGAGAGAGCATCGGCCTGAAGCCCGAGGGACATGAGAGAGGGCCGGAAAGGGGACGCGGCACGACCGAGCGCGCCGAGGATGACCGCCGCCGCCGGCGGCACCACCACTCGCCAAACACCGCCACCCTCACCGATCGTCGCCACCCCCTTAACCGACAAAGCTCCCCCACCAAGGTGGGAGAGCTTTGCGGGGAAACCGGTAGTAGCAACCGCGGGTCAGTGACCCCCGTGCCCTCCTGCGCCTTCGGTCTTGCGCATCATGGCGCCAAGCACCACTGCAGCAACAGCGATAACAGTGGCGGCCATGAACGCCGCCTGCATGCCGGCGACCTGGTTCGAAGACGCTGAGACCACCGCGTAGATGGACACCAGCAGCGCCGTCCCGGCTGCTCCGGAAACCTGCTGCGCGGTGCTGATGATCGCCGATCCGTGAGAGTAGAGGTGCGGCGGCAGCGGGTTCAGGCCCGTGGTGAACGCGGGCGTAAAGAGCAGGGCAAGGCCGAGGCTCAGGGTGACGTGCAGGGCAATAACCCAGCCGAGGGAACTTCCCTCATCCAGGCGGGAGAACTGCCACAGCGTCAGGACCATGAGCACCGAGCCGGAGACGGTGAGCGGCAGGGGGCCCACCTTGTCGAAAATCCGTCCAATGACCGGACCCAGGAGGCCCATGGCCAAACCGCCCGGCAGCAGTGCCAGGCCAGTCTCCAACGGCTCCAGGTGCAGGGTGTTCTGCAGGTACAGCGGCAACAGAATCACACCACCGAACAGTGCCATCATGGCGACGACCATCAGCAGCGTGGACACTGTGAACATGCGGAACTTGAAGGCTCGAAGATCCAGCAGCGGGGCGTCGGACTTCTGGAGCTTGAGCTGCCGGAAGACGAACAGCGCCAAGCAGACGACTCCAACTACCAGCGCGATCACGGGCACAACGCCGGCCTCGGCGCCACCAATCTGGCTCAGGCCGTAAACCAGTCCACCAAACGCGGGAACAGTGAGGATGACGGAAGGCACGTCCAGCGTGGTCTTCTCGCGCTCCCCCACGTTGGTGAGGTACTTGGCACCTATCGCGAAAGCCGCCAAGGCAACAGGCAGCACGAACACGAACATGAAGCGCCAGGAGAAGTTGTCCAGGATGATGCCGGAAACGGTGGGGCCCATGGCCGGAGCAACCGAGATGGCAATGCTGACATTGCCCATGACGGCACCGCGTTTGGACATGGGTACCAGCGTCAGGATGGTGGTCATCAGCAGCGGCAGCATGATGGCAGTACCGCCGGCTTGAACGATGCGCGCCAGCAAAAGCACCAGGAAACCCGGCGCCAAGGCGGCCAGCAGCGTTCCGCCGCTGAAGAGTCCCATGGCCAGCATGAACGCCCCGCGGGTGCTCATCCGCTGAAGGATGAACCCTGTTGTCGGAATGACAACGGCCATGGTCAGCATGAAGCCGGTAGCCAACCACTGCACAGTGGACGCACTCACCTGGAGGTCCGTCATGAGCCGCTGGAGGGCGACGTTCATGATGGTCTCATTGAGGATCACCACGAAGGTTGCCACCAGAAGGGTGACAATGACCGTCACGGATTCACGTGACATCTTCCCGGACACCGGCGCCTGCGACGCCGGTCCTGGTGACGTCGGCCCTGGGGACGCCGGAATCTGCGGGGCCTGGGAAGGCGTTGCCTCTGCAGAGGCGACCGAACCGGATGCTCCGGATTCAGGCTTGCCGTTGGCGTCGGACGTGACGTCGGTAGACATGAGGGTTCCCCAAGGGTTGGATTTGGTGTCCGGCGATCGATGCCGGTGAAGACTAGAACAGTCTAAGCGCGTATCCAATTCCCGTCAGTAGAAAAATTCCTAACGCCAGGAGAACAAACGCTAGGAGAGCAAAGGAGCGTTGTCGATGAGCCGCACCGGCCCCACCTTGGCCGCGATGATCGCCAGCCCTTCCCCGCGGAACGGCGTCTCCTTGCAGTTCTCGGCGAGCGGCTCCAGCGTCATGGGGTCGACGACGTCGAAATAGTCCAGTTCCACCAACGGTTGGGATTCAACAAGTGCGACGGCGGAGTCCAGGTCCAGTGGTTCATGCGCGTTCGCGCGGGACTCAATAAGGTGCAAAGCACGCGACAGCACAAGAGCGGCTTCTCGTTCCTCATCGGAAAGGAACCTGTTTCGGCTCGAAAGGGCCAGTCCGTCCTCACTGCGAACGATCGGCACAGGAACGATCTCCACCGGGAAGTTCAGGTCCGAGACCATCCGCTTCACCAAAGCCAGCTGCTGCGCGTCTTTCTGGCCAAAGTAAGCCCGGTAAGCCGCCGTCGTGCCGTCAACGCCAGCACCTCCAGGAAGTCCATAATGCAGCAGCTTGGCCACCACGGTGAGAGCGCCGTCAAAGTGGCCGGGGCGCGAAGCGCCTTCCCACTTTTCGCCCAGCGGTCCGGAGGTAACCCGCACCAGGGGCTGGCCGCCGGGATACACCTCATCAACGGACGGGGCGAAGACGAGATCCACGCCTTCGGCATCCAACAGGGCCATGTCGGCGTCAAGCGTGCGCGGGTAGCGGTCCAGGTCCACGGCGTCACCGAACTGCAGCGGGTTGACGAAGATGGTGGCCACCACGACGTCGTTCTCGGCCGCAGCCGTCCGGGCCAGCGCTGCGTGGCCTGAGTGCAGGGCACCCATGGTGGGGACCAATCCCTGAGAATTGCCGCCCTTCGATGCCAGCAAGCGTGCGCTTTCGGCACGCAGTTCCGCCGCGGTAGTCACGAGTTTGATGGCCATGCTGTTCAGTGTCCTTCCGGCGACTTGGGGTCGGCACCCAAGGCATCGTCGATCTCATTCAGTTGTTCGGGCCGCAGGAGCCCGCGGTTTTCCGCCCGGCGTGCGGTGGCCCGCGCCATGGCCTGGTAGGCCGCGAGAACATCGCCGCCCGCACCGCCGTCGTACTCTTTCAGTGCCTGGGCGTGCGCCGAAACGGTACCCACATCCCCACGCGCCACGGGACCCGTCAGTGCAGATTCGCCGGAGGCAAGGGCATTCTCCAGCGTGGCGCGCAACAGCGGACCCAGCATGGACTCAGGGTTTTCGACGCCGATCTCCCGCAGCATCTGGGATGCCTGGGCCACCAACGTGACCATGTGGTTCGAGCTGTGCGCGAGGGACGCGTGGTAGAGGGTGCGGTCGGCTTCGGCAATGGCCACCGGCTCGGCACCCATCTCCACCACGAGGGCTTGTGCGATCGGCAGCATGGCCGCATCCGCGGTAACGCCAAAGGTGCAATCCATGAGCCGGGTCAGGTCCAGGCTCATGCCCGTGAAAGTCATGGCCGGGTGCAGCGCCAGCGGAATCGCGCCCACCGCTCGGACAGGGTTGAGGATGCCTACGCCGAACCGGCCGGACGTGTGTGCCACCAGTTGGCCGGGCTGCCAGGCGCCCAGCTTGGCGAGCCCCGCCACCAACTCCCCGAGGGCATCGTCCGGAACGGCCAGCAGCACCAGTTCCGAGCGCTCCACGATGTCCTGGATCTCCAGGACCGGAACACCGGGCAGCAGGTTTTCGGCACGCTCACGGCTCGCCTCCGACACAGCGGAAACCCCGACGACGGCGTGCTCGGCCGCGCGCAAAGCGGCACCCAACACGGCACCCACCTTGCCGGCGCCGATGATTCCGACTCCGAGTCGTCCTGGCCTAGCCATCGTGGCGGTCCTCCTGTTGCGGTGAAGTGTGGGGGTGTTCCTGCTGGATTGGCCGGGCCTGCTGCGCGGATTGTGCCGGCTGGGGCGGCTGTTCCGCTGTGGGGGCAACTTCCGCTGCGGCTGCAACCTCCGGAGCCTGCGGTGCCACCTGCGCCAGCCACTGCTCGCTCGTCTGCCGTTTCCGGGCTTCGCGGGCGCGGGCAGCCTGTTGGTCGAAGAGTTCCACGGCCTGCCCGGCATCAGCTTGGAAGACCCGGGGAGAAACAGGTCCGGCGGTGGTGTGAAGGACCAGATCGGCCACTCCGAAGCGGCGGGCCAACGGCCCCTGATGGAGCGCCATGGACTGCGTCCTCTGATGCGGCACAAGGACCAGCGTGTGCCACCAACGGCCGGACCGGATCAACAGGGCCGTTCGCGTGGCAAGGAATCCGTTGCGGCGCCGGCCAAGCGGAGCCAGCAACCGTGCGCGGCGGGGTGTGGTGACAAATTCATCCGTCGGGGCGGCGTCGGGCCCGGCCGGAGCCAGCCCATCCAGTCCGGCCGTGAAGACGCGCTCCGGGTCCTCGACCCCCGGGTCCGGCAGCACCAAAGACATCATCCGCAGGACATCGGGCCTCATGCCGACGGGCAGCAGCATGGTGCGGGCGGCACCCTCGGTACTGCCCGACACCCCATAACCGGCCACATTGACGTGCATCCGATACCAACCGAAAATCCTCCAGAGGGGCGGCTGCGTCACCATCACTGCCTGAATGCGTCCGGGAGGCAGGGTCTGCGCCTGGGTATCCAGGAGACCGTATCGAAGGCGGATACCGTCCGGCGAAATCGCTGCCGTGAAGTTATAGCCCTTGTTGAAGGAGTTCCAGTACGCGGCACCGATGCCCAGGATGCCGGGGATGAGCGCCAGGAACAGCGTCTGGTTCTCCGTGAAAACGGAGACGGCAACCACCACGGCGGCACCGATCAGGATGCCGACGGTTTGCTCGCTCAGCACCAACGACCCGATGAGCCGCGCCGGGGGCACGGACAGCACCACATGCTCCGGCGCCTCAGGAATTTCCTCTTCCTTGCCGGGCTCGCTGACAACGCCGGCGGCCCGCGCAAGGATGGTGGCGCGCAGTTGCTTCGCCTGAGCGAGCGGAAGGTAAGCGAGCCGCACCGCTGACTCGCCGGCGTCGGCCACTTCAAACTTGAGTTCAGCGAGGCCGAAGATCCGCGCCAAAAGCGGCTGAACAATGTCAATGGCCTGGACACGGTCCAATCTGGCCTGCCGCTGCTGCTTGAACAGGAAACCGGTGTTGACCCGCACGTACCCTTCGGCCACCTGATACCGCGTGAAATACCAGCTCAGGATGAAACTGCCCACCGTCAACAACAGCACCACGGCTCCGCCGGCCAAAAGCCACGGCACCCGGCCGCTCAGGTTCGGATCCAGAAAATCCCTGCCCTGCAACATGCGCTCAAAAGCGTCACGGCCAAAGAAGAACCCGACGGCGGCAAGCGCCACCCAGCCGCGAACAAAAGGTGACGCCGGGTGGACGCGGTTCCAGTCGCCGTCGACCTTTGCTTCCGGTTGATCCGGCAGGCTCACCGCCGCACTGTCTTCCGGGCTCACAGCCCGGCCAGCCTGGCTTCTCCACGGGCCGAGAGCTGTTCGCGCAACCGTGCGCCTTCCTCGGCAGGAAGTCCTGGCAGGTGCGCGTTGGTTCCGGTTGATGCCGTGTGGAGTTTGAGCGTGCACAGTCCCAAACTGCGTTCAACCGGCCCAACCGCGACGTCCACGTACTGCATCCTGCCGTAGGGAACCACCATGGTGCGCTGGAAAAAGATGCCGCGGCGGATGAGGAGGTCGTCGTCGCGTTCTGCGTAGCCGATGGCGCGCACTTGGCGGGGAATCAATACCAGCCGCCACAGCGCCAGGACGAACATCACCGCGGGAACAGTGATGGCGAGCCACAACGGAGGCCAGCGCCACCACCCGAGCAGCACGAAAATGAGCGGCAAACTGAGGACCGCCAGCATCAGCACGTTGCCGATGGCCCACTCAACCAAGCGCACGGTGACGTACTTCGGGGAAACCCGCATCCACTGGACGCCGGGAGGATCAATCGCCTCGGTATGCATACTCGCCTTCACCCTTGGTTTCGCCGCGACGGGTCCCCGGTCCGGCAGTGCCACCTTCAAGATCCTCGGGCGGGATCCGGCAGAAACGCTCCACTACGAGCCCAACCACCACCATCGCCACGCCACCGCCGCCCATCAGCAGGGCATTCCAGAGTATTCCTTCGCCGCCCCGCAAACTGTCGATGCGGAGAAGGTCCATCGAAATTCCGGCATGCCAGCCAAGGAGCAGGGTTCCCGCATAGGCGCAGGCCTGGGCAAGGATCAGCGTCCTGGCCGCCAGAATCGGATTGAGCAAGTTCTTCTTTTTGCCGTTGCGCCAGCGCAGGACACGAATGCCCATGATGAGCGTGAGACCGGCGATGACGGCCATGGTCACCAGCGCGGATACCGGCAGGACCGGGGTGGGCATGCTGAGACGGTTGGTGGTGGCTGTTGCCAACCACCCAATGACCGCAGCAATGACGGCGATGAGCACCAGAACTACCGGGCGCATTGCTTTCATGACTGCTCCACCGCTCCCGTCGCAGGCACGCCGGCGATGTCGCCATAACCATCGAAACGCCGGATATCCGGCATGTCAGCGGCGACGGCGGACAACTCAGCAACACTGCGCCCGTTCAACTGAGCGTGCGGATCCAACAGCGACCACGGATAGAGCACGAAAGCGCGTTCGGCTGCCCGCGGATGGGGAATCGTGAGGACGGGATCGTCGCTGACGGTGTCGCCGAACACAATAATGTCTACGTCCAGGGTCCTGGGACCCCAGCGCACCTCACGGGTGCGGTGATGTTGCTGTTCAACCTCGTGGCAATGCTTCAGGAGCTCCAACGGGGTCAACGTGGTTTCGACGGCCATGACCATGTTCAGGAAGTCCGGCTGCCCTTCCGGACCGCCGACTGCCTTGGTCTGCACCACCGGGGAAACACCAAGGAGCCGCACCTCCGGCGGATCCACCAGGGCCGCAACCGCAGTGGAAAGGGTGTCGTTGCGCTCCCCCAGGTTGCTGCCGAGGGCCAAGATGGCCTTGGTGTAGCCGGATGTCATGTTCGCTCCCGGTGCACACTGACAGTAACGTCGCCAAACGGCACCTCAATGGGGGCCTTGGGCTTGTGGACGGTGACGTCGACGGCGGCCACGCTGTAGTTCGCGAGGATGCCCTCCGCGATCCTGACGGCCAGGCCCTCAATCAGGTTCAAGGGCTCGCCCTCGATGTGCCGGGTGATCAGCTCGGCAACTTCACCATAGTGAGCTGTGTCCTGGAGGTCATCTGTCTCAGCAGCCTTGGTGAAATCTGTATGGAGCACGGCATCCACCACGAAAGGCTGGCCGTCACGGCGCTCGAAGTCGAACACTCCGTGATAACCGACGGCGGTGACGCCGGTCAGCGTGATCCTGTCCACAGCGTTTCCTATCAGCGGGCGACGCGGGCGGCGACCTTGACGGCGTCAAGGCTGGGGCCGACGTCGTGGACCCGGACAGCCCAGGCGCCCTTCGTGGCGCTCAAAGCGGTGATTGCAGCGGTGGCGGCATCGCGTTCCAGCGGAGCAGCCGACTTGCCCGCAACCGTGAGCAACGAACCGAGGAACCGTTTGCGGGAAGCAGCCACCATCACCTTGTGGCCCAGCCCGAAGAGCTGATCAAGGTTCTTGAGGATTTCCCAGTTCTGGTCCTCGTTCTTGGAGAAACCGACTCCGGGATCAATGATGATCTGCTCCGGGGCAACGCCCGCTGCGTACAACTTGTCGCGGACGCCGCTGAGTTCAGCCACCACGTCCTCGGTCACGTTGTTGTAGTCCGTCAGGCTGTCCATGGTGATGGCGTCGCCGCGGCGGTGCGTGAGGATGTACGGGACCTTGGTCCGGGCCACGAGCTCAGGCATACCGGGCTCGATGGTCAGGCCCGAGACGTCGTTGATGATGGCCGCGCCAGCCTCCACGGCCGCGTCAGCAGTGGACGTGTGCATCGTGTCGATGCTGACCAGCGCGCCAGCCTTGACCAAGGCCTGAATCACCGGAATGACACGGCGCTGTTCTTCTTCAGGGGAAACCGGCTCGGCGCCCGAGCGCGTCGACTCGCCGCCGACGTCGATGATGTCCGCGCCGGCGTAGAACATACGCAACCCGAGCGCGATGGCCGTATCCGGCGTCCGGTGGGTGCCGCCGTCGCTAAAGGAATCCGGGGTGACATTGAGGATTCCCATGACGAGCGTGCGGTCCGTTGGCAGGTCCTCGAACCTGGCCGCGGGGCGCGGTTTGCGGAGAATCGGCAACGGGCTTGTGGCCGGGCCGGTTCCGGGTGCTGCAGCGAGGGAGTCCATAGTGCTTACCTTCCGAGTATGAGGCTCATGGCCTCGGCGCGGGTGGCCGGGTCATGGAGTTGACCGCGCACCGCACTGGTGACGGTCTTTGCGCCGGGCTTGCGAATGCCGCGCATGGACATACACATGTGTTCACATTCGACGACCACAATCGCACCACGCGGGTTGAGGTGCTTCACCAGCGCCTCAACGATCTGAGTGGTGAGGCGTTCCTGCACCTGCGGCCGGCGTGCGTAGATGTCGACCAGCCGCGCCAATTTGCTGAGGCCGGTCACCTTCCCGTCATGTGACGGAATATAACCGACATGTGCCACTCCGTGGAACGGCACAAGGTGGTGCTCACACGTCGAGTAGAAGGGAATGTCCTTTACCAGGACAAGCTCTTCATGATCGAGATCGAACGTGGTGGAAAGGACATCCGCCGGGTGCTGGTGGAGCCCCGCAAAAACCTCGGCGTACGCCTTGGCCACGCGCTTGGGCGTGTCCTGGAGGCCGCCACGCTCAGGGTCTTCACCAATAGCCAGGAGGATCTCGCGGACCGCCGCTTCGATGCGCGGACGGTCCACTTTGTGGGAGTGCGTGGAGCCCGCGGCGGAACCGTGGGCGGCGGCGAGGTCGTCGTCGTCGTCGAAATGAGTCACGGCAGATAGCTTAGCCGTGATGCGGGGAGTCGTTGCCGCCGTCGGGTCGCGGTGCCTGGAAAGAGTCCTGGCTGCTGACCCCCTGGGCATGCGGAGCGACGACGTCCAGCGGCTCGTCCAGACGGGCTTTCTTGGCTTCCTCCTGGGCTTCGCGTTCAGCCTTTTCTGCGCGGCTTTCCACCGGCGGGATCGACTGGACCGGGCGGGATTCCTTGGACAGCCAGATCTCGCGGAAATCGCGCTTCCGGATGTCATGGAAGATCTCGGCAATCTCAGCCTGGTTCAAGGTTTCGCGCTCAAGGAGTTCCAGTGCCAGCCGGTCCAGGACGTCCCGGTTTTCCGTGAGGATGGCATAGGCCTCGTCGTGGGCCTGGTCAATGAGGCGACGCACTTCTTCGTCCACCACGTAGGCGATCTGGTCGGAGAAATTACGTTCCTGTGCGGCGTCGCGGCCGAGGAACGGCTCGCCGCCGCCCTGGCCCAGCTTCACAGCGCCAACGCGTTCGCTCATACCGTACTGCGTGACCATCTTGCGGGCAGTGGAGGTTGCCTTCTCGATGTCATTGGAAGCACCGGTGGAGGGGTCGTGGAACACGATTTCCTCAGCGACGCGGCCGCCCATGGCGTAGGCCATCTGGTCCAGCAGTTCATTACGGGTGATCGAGTACTTGTCGTCCTCAGGAATCACCATGGTGTAGCCGAGTGCGCGGCCACGGGGAAGGATGGTGATCTTGGTGACCGGCGCCGAGTTGCGCAGGGCAGCGGCAACCAAAGCGTGCCCACCTTCGTGGTACGCGGTGATCTTGCGTTCAAGTTCCTTCATGACGCGGCTGCGCTTCTGCGGGCCGGCCATGACACGGTCGATTGCCTCATCCAGTGCGCGGTCGTCAATCAGGTTGGCGTTGGAACGCGCGGTAAGAAGTGCGGCTTCGTTCAGGACGTTGGCCAGGTCGGCACCCGTGTAACCCGGGGTCTTCTTGGCAACAGCCTTGAGGTCGATACCCTGCGCCATGGGCTTGCCCTTGGCGTGAACGTTCAGGATCTGCTCGCGGCCGATCATGTCAGGGGCTTCCACGGTGATCTGGCGGTCGAAGCGGCCCGGGCGAAGCAACGCGGGGTCCAGGACGTCCGGGCGGTTGGTGGCAGCGATGAGGATGACGTTGGTCTTGACGTCGAAGCCATCCATCTCCACGAGGAGCTGGTTCAGCGTCTGCTCACGTTCGTCGTTGCCGCCGCCGATCCCGGCACCACGGTGACGTCCAACGGCGTCGATCTCGTCCACGAAGATGATGGCGGGAGAGCTGGCCTTGGCCTGTTCAAACAGGTCACGGACGCGGGAAGCACCAACACCGACGAACATTTCGACAAAGTCCGAGCCGGAGATGGAGAAGAAGGGAACGCCTGCCTCACCGGCAACAGCGCGGGCAAGCAGCGTCTTACCGGTACCTGGAGGGCCGTAAAGCAGCACGCCCTTGGGGATCTTGGCGCCAACAGCCTGGAACTTGGCCGGTTCCTGGAGGAACTCCTTGATTTCCTGGAGCTCTTCCACAGCCTCGTCAGCACCGGCAACGTCGGAGAAGGTCACCTGCGGCATATCCTTGTTGACCAGCTTGGCCTTGGACTTGCCGAACTGCATGACCTTGGAGCCGCCACCCTGCATACGGGAAAGCAGGAACCAGAACAGGACACCGAGCAGCAACACTGGGATGAGCAGCGAGAACAGGCCGGAGAACCAGTTGTTCTCGATCGGCTGGTCCGTGAAGCCCTTTTCCGGGTTGGCGTTGGTGACTGCCTTCACCACATCCGGACCACGGTCCGTGACGTAGAAGAACTGAACATTCTTGCCCTTGTCCTGGCCGTCCAGGTTCAGGTTGTCCTTGAGCACCAGGTCAACGCGGTTCTCGGCGTCGAAAATCTTGGCCTGCTCAACCTTCCCGCTTTGGGAAAGGAGTTCCAGGCCTTCCTTGGTGTCAATGCGCGTTGAACCGCCCGGAGCCAGTGTTGCGAATGCCACCAGGAGCAAGCCAACGACGACAACAATCCAGATGCCCGGGCCCTTGAAGAAACTCTTAGCTTTCATCTGATCGGGGTTTTGCCCCGTCCCTCCTGGTAGTGCTGCAAGGCGCAACTTCTGCGCGCGAGTGGTGCTGCTTCAGTTTCAAGCTATACACCGTTCCCAGTAATTCACGCACCGGAAAGTCCAAAAGTTCCCTCTGGGCGTACACAGGATACTCGCGTCGGGGGCGCTGGAACAGGGGTTTTGCGCTTGCTCGGCGGGCGGGTTCTCTCGTGCCTCGGTTTCCGACGCACCCGTTGGGGCCATCCGCACCCGCAGCACCACCCGGCGCGGCACCACCCGGCGCGGCAGGCCGGCGCACCCACTTCCTCCATACGCACCCGTTGGCGCCATCCGCACCCGCAGCACCACCACCGCCGCCGGCGCACCCACTAGCGCCATCCGCACCCGCAGACCCACCACCACCGCCGCACCCACTAGCGCCATCCGCACCCGCAACCACTGGTGCGGATGGCGGAAGTGGGTGCGGGCATGTTGAGGAGCGGGCGCGCTCGGCGGAAACGGGTGCGGTTCTGAGGGCTGCGTTGCCTCGCTGAGTGTTGCTGGCAGGTCACCTCCTTGGTTTCTTCGGCGTGGTCTCGATGCTGCTTTTCCACATAGCTCTGACCAGTGCTTTCGCCTTCGCTCAAGAAAGTGGAGCGTGGAACCCATGGCCATTCCAGAACTCATACTTGCTTCAGATGCGACACGTATCGGGCAGGACGCGCGCCACCTCGCGAAGCAGGCCAAGCGTGGCGAGCTGGTCCGGGTCCGACGGGGCGCTTATACACGCTCGGCATATTGGGCGGAACTGAACGAGCGTCAGCGGCACGGACTCCAAGCAGCCGCGCTGGTGAATACGACCAAAACCGCGCCCTTGTTCAACCTGCAGACAGCCGCACTCCTTTGGGGGCTCGGCGTTGTGGGTGTGCCGAAGGGCTTATGCACCGTCACTGGAGACCCAAGAGGCGGCAGGTCCAAGCACGGGATCCGGAGAAGCTTGGGGTCCTTTGACGCCGGGGTCGCCCAACTTGGCGACTTCCGGGTCACTGGCAAGGTCCGCACCACCATGGAGCTTGCCGCCGCCCTGAATTTTGCTGAGGCCTTGGCCGTTGTGGACTCCAGTCGACGAAACCATGAGTTGGGCGACGATTCAGAGGTCGACAACTGGAACAAGGACAAAGCGTGGGGTCCTCCGGCGCGCGTCGACGAACTGGCTGACGCTGTCTCCGCTCTCACGAGCTCTTCAAGAAAACGACGGGCCGCATCGATTCTGGATCTATCCTCAGACAAATCCGAATCAGTGGGGGAATCCATGAGCCGGGCACAAATGATCTTGCTCAACTTCCCCATGCCCAACATTCAAGGTTCTTTTACGCTGGGAAACGGGAGAACGGCCCGAACTGATTTCTGGTGGCCCGAACTCGATCTAGTGGGGGAATTCGATGGACACGGAAAGTATCTGAGAAAAAAGTTGCGGGGAAACCAGACCATCCAGCAGGTAGTCATGGCAGAGAAGACCCGCGAGAATGGGCTGCGGGCCCTAGGCCTCACTGTTGTGCGCTGGGGCTGGTCCGACATGATGAACCCCCGCGTGTTTGCGCGTATTTTGAACGACGGTGGGCTTCGTTCCTTGCGTGCGGCGTCAGGCACCGGGTTGCGTCAAGCCGCGACCGGAAGCACCAGCAAGTAACCGGCGGGCAGGTCTGTGCTCCACCGCCGGGGCTCACGGACCACGAACTGTGTGGCCAACTGCCCAGGAGTAAGCAGACTGTTGGGCTCCGGCGAGGGACCCCACTGCCCGCTGCCGTGAGGATAGAGCGGATCCAGGACTCGAATCCCCGTTACTTGGAATTCCGGAAACTGGGCGGGATCACCCATGGATTCAAAGCCGCTCATGACCCAAGCATGTCGCCCGCTCCACATAACCAACCCCACCGGCCTGCCGGTCTCGGCGATGGCACGCGCCGCCGTCTGCAACGTGTCCTCATAATTCGCGATGCTGACTACCGCGTATGGGCCCATTCCGACCTCAGTCAACACCTGCGCCCAGCCCCGGGGGTTGGCGCCGTTGAATGAATTCGATGACCTCGCACGTGCCATCTCCCACAGCTCGCTTTGCTGTGCCGAGGATGCCCAGGTTCCGCCTCCGGTGTCATCGATGAGGTTGTGTGCCATTTGGATGCTCGCGGCCACACACCAGTCAAAGGTGTACTGAGGGACGAAATCCCCGTCTTGGTAGAGGTTCAGGGCAAAAGCCTGAGGCACAGCCGGCGGCGCGGGTGGAGGTGGGGGCTGCGGGGGCACAGGAGTCTGTGTGGCGCTCGGCAACGGGGCCGGTTCAAGGTCACCCGTCGCTGGCGCAGCAGACGCGGATGTGATTGGTTGACCGGAACCGGGCTCAGTGAGATCGACCGCAGGAGTGCAGGCCGTGAGGAGAGTCGCCATGACGGCGAGCCACGCCAGAAGACGGGCAGGAGCACCGGTCATGGTCCAGTCTAGCGCGAGGGGTTGTCGCGGCGGCAGGCTCAGGAATTCGATATCTGCGCCCGCTACCGCCCTCGCACCCCTTAAGCACAAACACCGCACCCACACCCGCCACACGCACCAGAGGTTACGGGTGCGAACGGCGGAAAAGGGCGCGACCCAAAAAAAGCCGCCGGCTGCACCCATTCACGCCATCTGCGCCCGCTACCGCCCCTCGCACCCCTTAAGCACAAACACCGCACCCACACCCGCTACACGCACCAGAGGTTACAGGCGCGAACGGCGGAAAAGGGCGCGGCGGCGTGAAGAGAAGAAGTGCGCTTACTCGTAGACGTGCGGGGCCAAGGTGCCCACGAAGTCCAGGTTGCGGTACTTTTCGGCGTAGTCGAGGCCGTAGCCCACCACGAATTCGTTGGGGATGTCGTAGCCAACGTACTTGACGTCGATCTCCACCTTGGCGGCGGTCGGCTTGCGGAAGGCCGTGCAGATCTCGACGCTGGCCGTGCCACGGGACTCGAGGTTGGACTTGAGCCAGGAAAGGGTCAGTCCGGAATCGATGATGTCCTCAACAATCAGGACATCCTTGCCCATGAGGTCGGTGTCAAGGTCCTTGAGGATCCGGACAACGCCGGAAGACTGGGTACCGGAACCGTAGGACGAGACAGCCATCCAGTCCATGCTGACGTGGCTGTGCAGTGCGCGCGCCAGGTCAGCCATGACCATGACCGCACCCTTGAGGACACCGACGACCAAGATGTCGCGGCCCTCGTAGTCCTTGTCAATCTGCGCCGCGAGTTCCGCGATGCGCGTTTGGATCTGCTCTTTGGTGTAAAGAACGTGCTTGAGATCTGCCTGGACGTCGTTTGAATCCACCAATGGCTCCTGTTTTGATGCTCGGGTGCGGCTACTGTTGGGACGGTTTCTGATGCCGGAATACTAGCTTCCCACAGCGCGCGGCTTCGCGGGGACCGCCGTCGGCCGAATCACGCGCACTACTGGCAGCCGGAGCACCGGCGGAAACCGAACGCTCCTGCTCCAAATCGCTGAGGGACAACCGGTAGACACTGACGTGGCCGGGAAGTTCCACGGGCCCGGCTGACCCTTGGCGTCGAAGCAGCGCTTCCGCAGCTTGGAGGCGCCCGTAGCCGGGTTGTTGACCCCCGACGTCGGCGGCAGCCTTCGCGATGACACGGAACCTCAGCGCTGCCGGCAGCCCACGTACGGCGTCTTCTGGAAGCCATGCGTCGCCGCCTTCACGCCGGACAAGTGAGAGATAGGTCTCGTTGGCCAGATCTTCGAGGAAATCGGCGTCCTGCTGCAGGATGGCGGCGGTCCGGGCAAGCGACTCGGCGACCCCCGGCCCCAGCTTCTCTTCCAGGACAGGCATGACTTCCACGCGGGTCCGGGATCTGGCAAAGGCGGGGTCGGCGTTGCTGGGATCGTGCCAGGGGGAAAGTTCCTCGACCTCGCAGATTTCCAGGGTCTCGTCTCGACGAAGGCCCAGGAAGGGGCGGAGAAGGCGACCACGGGCAGGCCTCATCCCCGCCAAAGACCGAGTCCCCGAACCACGGGCCAAGCCCAGCAACACCTGCTCAGCCTGGTCGTCCAGGGTGTGGCCGAGAAGGATCGCATCACACGCCAGGTCCTCAGCAGCAGATTCCAACGCAGCATGCCGGGCGTCCCTGGCCGCAGCCTCGGGCCCGAACCCAGTGGCCGCGACTTCTACGGTGCGCACTTCCACCGGAGACAGACCCAGCTCGCGCAGCACCGTGGCAGTCCGGGAGGCGACCTCTGCAGAACCCGGCTGCAACTGATGATCCACCACCACACCGGCAACAGCTACCGGATGTCCATCGACGTGGCCACGCCGGCCAAAGTACGCGGCAATGGCTGCCAAGGCCAGCGAATCCGGCCCACCGCTGCACGCAACGAGCACCCGCTGGGGGTAACCCGCGGAGGCCAAGGCGTTCTGCAACTGTTTCCGCGCCTTGCCGACGACCGGCGCAAGACGCCCGGGCCGCCGTCGACCCTTACCGCCGGGACCGGCAGCGGAATCGACGCCGGAACCGACGGCAGAACCGGAAGGAACGCTCAAAGCCCCATCCGCTCAAGCCACAGCTTGGAGTTGTGGATCTCTTCCTCGGTGGGGAGATACTCGGCGGATTCCCACACCCGGTTGAAGCCTTCCATGCCTGCCACGGCAACCACTTCGCGCACGAACTTGGCGCCATCGGTGTACTGGCGCATCTTCGCATCCAGGCCGAGGAGGTTGCGGATGAACTTCTCCACTACGCCGCGGTCCTTGCCGCGCTCGTTGAAGCGCTGGCGGATGGTCTTCACCGAGGGAACGATGCTCGAATCAACGGCATCCATCACCACGTTGGCATGGCCCTCGAGGAGGCTCATGACGGCTGTGATGTGGGACAGGGACGCCTTTTCCTCAGGGTTCTGGAGAAGGTCCAGGATGGCGCCGCGGCCCGGAGTCTTGTCTGAGGGAGTGCGGTCGCGCAGGGACTTGGCCACCGCACCAGCACGCTCCACCAGGGAGTCCATATTGCCCAGGAGGTTGCCGCTGAGCTTCTCAATTTCGTCGAGCATGTGGTGCCGGAGCCAGGGCGCGGCCGCGAACTGCACGCGGTGGGTTTGTTCATGCAGGCAGACCCAAAGGCGGAAGTCGTCCGGGTGGACGTTGAGTTCGCGCTCCACGGAAATGATGTTCGGCGCCACGAGCAGGAGCCGGCCACCCGCGGGAGCGTTGGAATCGGGGGCCAGTGCCGCGAAGGGATCGTACTGGCCAAGAACCTTGCTGGAAAGGAATGCGAGTACGGCGCCAAGCTGGGTGCCGGTGATGGCTCCGCTGGCAGCGGCCGCGGCGGGAGTCATGGCCACACCGTTGCGGCTGTCCAGCATCGTCTTCAGCGCGGGCTGGAGCATCACCGCGAAGCTCTGGGTATTGGCTTTGGACCACGAGGCCCGGTCCACCACCAGGACGTGCGAGTCACGCAGGTCCCTGGCGGCCTCCAGACCGGTGATGTCGTGGACGTGCGGGACGGAGATATCCGCGTTGAAGCGCAGGTTCTCCACCGCCTTGCCAATCTCCCCGGCACTAATCTCCGGACCGGGAGGGGCAAGCCGGGCAGCCGTAGAGGCGGCCAGGTCCCAATTGATCAGGGACGGGGCCCCTGCTGACGAATCGCGGGCAGATGACACCATACGGACCATCACACCACACGAGGCTGACAGCGGGCTCTTAAGTTCGCTCCGCGCGGAGCATTCAGCCCCGGCAACCGCACGAGGCCAACGCCGACGCCGACCGGTCCATGGCCACCTTGTTGGCAGCAGCCCCCGGTTCAAGGTCGTTGCCGATGAAGGAGAACACCAACAAACGCCCGTCGGCGTCCACCACGTAACCGCTCAAAGCGATCACCGTATTAAGCGTCCCCGTCTTGGCCCGGACCAGACCGGCGCCCTCCGCGGTAGTGGCGTCCACATACCTGTCGTCCAGGGTTCCGGTCAGCCCGGCCACCGGGAACCCGTCAAGCGCGGTGCGCAGAGAGAGGTCCGGTCCGCTGGTGATCGCACGGACCACCTCGGCGAACTGGCGGGCACTGACCTGGTTTTCCAACGCCAGTCCGGAGGCGTCGGCCAACTGCATCGAACCGGTGGCGATCCCCAACTCCCCCAGCCGTTGCCGCACGGCCGCAGTGGCGCCGTCGTACGTGGCCTTTTGACTGGAAGCCAAGGCGGTCATCCGCCCCAGCGCCTCGGCGAGGAAGTTGTCCGAGGACTCGAGCATGAGGTCCACCTGCTCGCTGACTGTGGCCGATTCCGCGGCCGCCAGCACCTTGGCGGGGAGACCCTTGCCGCGTTCGACGCCGGGACTCACCGCAACGCCGGCAGCCGCCAGCTGTTCGGCGAACGCCTGGGCGGTAGTGACGGCGGAATCCTGAGGGCGCGGACCTGTCAAGACATCCGGAGCGTAGCGGCCTGAGTTCAACGCGAGGGAAAACAACGGTGCCGTCTCGCCGGCGGCGACGTCGTCCAGGCTCCACGCAGGGTTAAGGGGCGCGCCGGCGAAGAGTGAATCGTCCACTTGCACGGTGACCGGTCCCTTGATGCCGGCCGCAGCCAAAGCCGCCGCAGTATCCGAGGCCAGCGAAGCGAGACCGGCGCGCCCAAGAACAGCAGCCGGATCCGATGATGAAGCACCCAGCAGGACGTCCCCTCCCCCGGTCAATACCACTGTTGAGGGGTCCTCGGAAGCGAGCACCCGCGTGGTGAAGCGGGACTCCGGACCGAGGGCTTTCAGCGCAGCCACGGCGGTCAGCAACTTCATATTGGAGGCAGGGATCCGGTTGGCGTCGGCGTCGCGGTCAAAGAGGACCTTGCCGGTGGAAGCGTCCATCACCATGCCACTGATACTGCCTCCGCCGACCGGTTTCAGCGTGGCATCAAGCTGCCGGGCAACTTCAGCGGGGATTGGAAGGGGAGCATCGGGATTCAGGGGAAGCACTCCGCTGACGTCAGCCAAGCGATCTGGCTCCTGCTGCCAGGCGGGCACCGGGGGTGGCGGCTTGGGCATGGCCAGCAGACCCGGCACCATACCGGCCACCACCACGGCACCGAGGCACAGCAGGACTCCGGCCAACAGCACCGGCCATTTCAAGCGCCCCCACGCCGAAGATACCCAGCGGGCACCCCCGTTTTTAACGCCCATCATGTAAGTTGCTTGGTCCTGTCAGTCCTGAAATGTCCCCGCCGGTTCAAGAAACCCGGGCCTCTCGCTATATCCTCAATAGTAGTCGGCGGCACCGGCTGTCCTTTTGCCTGCCGCCAGCCCCGGGCTGAGCAGCCTGCCTGAGGCACCGTCACCCGTGACGGCCGCTTCGGCGGAGCGACGCCCCACCCACACCCGTCAAGGAGCATTCCATGAAGCACGACGTGACCATCGAGATCCCCAAGGGATCGCGCGTCAAGTACGAAGTTGACCACGAAACCGGCCGTGTCCGCCTGGACCGCGTCCTGTTCACCTCCATGCAGTACCCCACGCACTACGGTTTCTTCGAGAACACCCTGGGCGAAGACGGCGATCCGCTGGACGCACTGGTGCTCCTGCAGGACTTCGACCTCCACCCGGGCGTCATTGTTGAATCCCGCCCCATCGGCGTCTTCAACATGACCGACGACGGCGGCGGAGATGCCAAGGTCCTCTGCGTCCCCGTTGACGCACGCTTCGACCACATCCAGGAAGTCAGCGACGTCAGCGAATTCCTGATCAAGGAAATCGAGCACTTCTTCACGCGCTACAAGGACCTGGAGCCCGGCAAGTGGGTCAAGGCCGAGGGCTGGGGCGACCGCGCCGCTGCCGAAGCCGAGCTGGAAGCCTCCATCAAGCGCTACGTTCCGGCAGCACACTAGTCCTCCCCCTACTGAGTCGCGGTTAAGCGCGTTTGACCGCTCAAAACGCGCACTGGTGCGACTCAGTTGGGTCCCGACGGCGGCTGGTACGGTTCCCCGCGAACCGCACCGGCCGCCGTCGTTCTTTAACGTCTTCTGCCCGCGTTGTGCACATGGGCATGTCTCCCCATCGCGGTAACCCACGGGTCCGCTTAGGCTGGGACGAGACTTTTCGATGCCTTACACAGGGGGTTCATATGGCTGGGTTCTACGGCGCGGACATCACGCAGCTTCGCAGTCTGGCCGGCGTGATGGGCAAAGCTGCCGACGCCATCAGCCTGCAAAGCACGCAGTTGTCCAATGCCATCAATTCCACAACAGCTTGGCAGGGCCGGGACGCAACGGTGTTCAAGGGCGATTGGAACTCCCAGCATCGGCAGAGCCTGGTCAAGGCCGCCAATATGCTGCGCGAGAATGCCAGCCAGCTCAAGAAGCACGCCAACCAGCAGGAGTTCGCCAGCCACAATGATGGTTCGGGCTCGTCGGTGGGTGTCCTCAAGGACGTCTATGACACCGCGATGGGCGTCAAGGGGTTGGCCGCCCCGTTGTGGACTGCCTACAAATACCTCAAGCTTGGCAATGCGGAATGGGTGAAGACCCGCGAGGTCCTGACCAACTGGCGGGCCGGCGGAACGGTTGTCCGCGACGCCATGACCGCGCTGCGGAACGGTGAGAAAGTCACTGACGTCCTCACCGACCTCAAAGCCAACATCCCTTACAGCCAGGCGTTCCAGGATGCCAGCAAGTTCTCCAAGGGCCTCCGCGTGGCCGGAGCGCTGGCGGCACCGCTGAACATCGTGGGCGGAATCAGCGACATGATCAACCCCCAGCACGATGGCTGGCGCGGCACTGGCGACCGCGTTGCCGGTGGCCTGTCCGTGGTGGGTGGCGTAGGCAGCATCATGCTCATGACAGCAGGCGGCGCGGCCCTGCTGGGGCCCATCGGCGCTCCGATCGTGATCGGTGCGGGCATCGTCGCCGGCGCTTGGGCGCTGGGCAACCTCGTAGCTGACAACTGGGACTCCATCAGCAACTTCGCACGCAACCCTGGCAGCTACATCGCCGATGGTGCCAAGGAGGTGGCGGGCTTCGCCAAGGACGTAGGCAGTAAGGTGGCAGACGGGGTCAGTGACGCCGCCAAGTCAGTCGGAAACTTTGTCGGAGGGATATTCGGATGACCACCAGCACCATGAAATGGACCCAGCGGGACATCGAGGCCGCAGCCAAAGTCCTGGCCTCGGCCAGCGCAGTAGGCGCGCCCTTGCCTACGCTGACCGATGAAGAAGTTGTAGCCCTGGACGGCGTTCAGCACGAACAGCTGGTGGCCCTGCCGTGGCTTTCGGCCCAGGACGCCAGCAAGGAACTGATGTGCGCCATCGCCTTGCGTGGCCTGCTCGCCAAGGAAATCGTGTATCCGGTGGTCTTCGAGGGCGAGACCGAACCGTCCCGCCTGCACGCCACGGAAGAAATCACCGGCGCCCTCACCCTGCGCCGCAGCGGCAGCAGCGTTGTCTCGGTGGAACGCACCGTGTCCACCGGCAAGCGTTGGCTCTACGGCTACCTTCATGACGAAGGTGTCCTGCTCGAGGAAGTGGACGAAAGCGGCTTGCACGGCTTCACCGTGGTCACCCGCGACCAACTGGTTCCGCGCCTGGCGGAATTCGTGGACCCCCAGCAGGCTGCCGCCCGCGACACCGAACCTGCCCTTTACACGGAAGCCCAGTTCGAGGCGCACGCCGCCACCGCCTTGGCCGACACCCAGGCCGCAAGCAACGTAGTGGCCTTCAACTCCACAACCAACGAATTCCCCACGGTCACCGTTTACACCGGCCCGTCCGGCGTCCACGTGCTCACCCCGCGCGTGGAGGGCTCGCCTGAATCCGGCCCGGAGCAGGCAGAATCCGTAACGTTCGAGCTGCAGGAAACCTCCGCGGCATCGTTGGCCCGCGTCCTGGGCGGACTCGCCGGGCTGGCCTGATTCTCTGCACCCAAGCCGCACACCGCCGTCGAGCTGAAAGTCCCTCATGAGCACTTCGAAGTCCATCACCCTCACTGGGATGCTTGACCCTGTCAACGGCCGCCCCGTTCGACGCCATCCTGACACCGGCGCGTACTTCGTCAAGGCTTCGGGCAGTGCCCACTTCTGGGGTCGTGTCCTGGATGCAGTCGTCTTCCTTGTGGGCTACGCGATCCTGGCGGCGGTTGCCGCGGTGATCCGTGAGTCCATGCTGAACAGCGGCTCGGCGCTGGGTTACAACGACGGTTTGTGGCTGACCCTCTACGTTGTCCTGTGGTTCGTGGGCCTGTTTGTCTACGGAATGATCTGGGGAACCGTGGGCAGCGTGGGCGACGCCGCTGCGGGCATGCGCTCGGTGCGGATCAAGAACGGCACGACGGCGGGCGCCTGGTTGGGTGGATGGCGCGCCATCTGCTGGTCCTTCTTTCCGTTCTTCGTGGTGATGCTCATCGCCTCCGCCGTCAGTGGTGGCGGAGACGACACCTGGGATCCGAAGTTCGCCGCTATCGATCGCCGCTCCGGCATTGCGCAGGGCCAGCCGCCCGTTCCGGACCCCAAGGTCGCTGCCGCCGAACAAGCCGCTGCGGCTGATCAGCAGAACCTGCCCAACCTCTATGGCCAGCGCCCGGATGCACGGCCGTAACTGGCTGGTCCGCCGTGTTGAGCGCAAGCTCGCCCCTGAACTGGGACAGCTCCGCTGTGTAGCGTCCTCCCGGCACATCTACTGGAAGGTCCTCATCCCTTGCCTCGTGGTGGGGTTCATTTTTGGGGCCATCGCAGAGTTTGTCAGCCCCATCCGGTCCACCCGGGAAGCCGGGCACTTCAACGATCCCGCGTTCTTTGTGCTGACCAGCATCCTGACGGGTCTGGTGCTGTGGTCCATGACGCTTCTGGGCAGCTTCCGGAAACTGCTGGTGTTCGACGGCGGAATGGTCGCCAAGTACACGCAGAAACAGACCCTCGTGGTGATTCCCTGGGCCGACATCACGCCCGGAACCATCAAAGCCGTGACCACGGCCGACGGCACTGATCCGGACCGCCGATTGGTGGCACGCCGGAAGATTTCCCTGGGAGCCGGAGGCCGGAGCGCCGTGGTTTTCCAGGCCCGCGACACGTTCTGGGTCTTCGCCTCGAACCAGGATCCCGCCCCGTTGGTCCTGGCCATCCACGGGGCCATGAATGATGCAGGAATACCCGGCGCCGCGCGGGCAGCGGCAGGTGCGCTGCCCGCCGTCGTACTTACCGGGCGGATGGCGCTGGACTGACCGGCCTGACTGAACAATGGGCGAAATTTGCCCTTGCAGACCGTCTACCAGCCGGTAGCATGTGATCCACTATGTTCACTCTCACCATCAACCAACGCGACAGCCGCCGCGACGGCGACCTTGTGCCGCAGCTGCTCAAGGACCTGCGGCACATTCCTGCGCGGCTCGACTTTGACCGCTCGGTTGAAGATGAGGTGCAGGGCATCGTCGAATCGGGCCACCAGGCCGTGGAGACTGCCCTGATCGCGCTCCGGTCCAGCCAGTGGTATGTAGGAATCGGCGTAGGACCCATCAATGAGCCGCTGCCCAACCTGGTGAAGGACGCGTCAGGCCACGGCTTGGTGTACGCGCGCCGGGCCGTCGACAGGCTGCGCAACGGCAAAGAGCGGATCCCCGTGGCCGTGGACGGACCATTGAGCGCGTTGGCTGCAGAGGCCGAGGCAGTCCTGCGGCTCCTTGGACATATCGTCCAACACCGCAGCGCAGCGGAATGGCGGGTCCTCGACCTGCTCACACCGGGGGTCCGAGGCCAGCAAAAGGCCGTGGCCCAGGAGCTGGGCATCACCACGCAGGCGGTCAGCAAGGCCCTGGCCCGTGCGCAGTGGTCCGAGGAACACGCCGCCCGGCCCGCCGCAGCCCGGCTTCTGCACCTGATCCTGGAAGTGCGCTGATAGGTTCATCACCGGCGGGGCCTTGGGCCGCGCTAGCATAGGTCCCACCACGTCTGACAGCGTTCAGCCGCGTGCCTGACCAGGAGGGCCTATGCCGTACACCGTTGACTTCGAGAATGTCTCTACCTTCGGTTTGGAATCGTCCCCCATGGCCGAGGCTGCCGCAGGATTGCGCGCCAACGAGGCCCGCTATTTCCGCAACAAGTACAAGCACGTCTTCACCGTGAGCCCGGCAGAAGAGCTTCCGGCAGTGGTGGATCGAGTGAGCCGGATCCTGCGCGAAGAACGCGACATCGTCATTGAGTCCCGCCCGCTGGAGGCCACGGCGTTCCAGGTTGAAGACCTCCACATGGCCTACGTCTTCTATGAGTCAGGACTGTCCGTCAACGTGATGTACAGCCTCGAGGACGGGAAAAGGGCAGTGGGGTTCAAGCTGTCCGACGGGATGGAGATCCCTGCCGAGTTGGAAGCAAAGTTCAAGTTTGCCCGGCAAAAATCAAAGCTCGCCGGAGTGATCCGGGGCTCCTACTTTGTCATCAAGGGTGAGTACCCTCCTACTCCTGCCCAGACGCAGGACTGACCCAACTGAGTCGCAGTTAACGCCGTTTTGAGGGCTCAAAAGGCATCTGCTGCGACTCAGTTGGGTCAGCGGGGGAACTTACTGGTTGCTGATGTTGTCCTTGGCTGTGCCGGCGCGGTCCTGGACATCAGCTGCCGCTGCCTGGCCTTCGTCCTTGACGTTGGCGGCGGCTTCCGTGGCGCTGTCCTTGACGTTCTGCATGGCGTCCTGGGCAGGCTCGCGCAGGTGCTCGGCGACTTCCTGGGCCGCGTGGCTCAGTTCGTCGGTCAGGGGCTGGGCCGCTTCCTTGACGGCTTGGGCGGCTTCGCGCTCCTTGTCCGAGGCCGGAAACAGCGAGGACACCAGCAAGCCTGCGCCGAACGCCATCAGACCGGCAGCGATCGGGCTGCCCTGGGCCTTCCGTGTGATCACCTGCGGGGCATCGCCGATGTCCGAAGCAATTCCCGAAACGGCATCCTGTGCATGGTGGGCTGCGTTTCCGGCCCTGTCCTGCACGTCGTCACGGGCGCCGAAGACTGCCGTCTTGATCTTGTCTACCCTGCGATTGACGATGTGCGACGGCGTGACTTTGTCCGCTACAGCGTCCACGTTGGTGCTGAGCCGCCTGCGGGTTTCTTCGATATCGGCGCGCAGTGCGTCGGGGTTCTGCGTCATCGTGTCTCCTCAGTATTTGGTTTCAGAGCGGGGGGTATTTCCTTGACGGTCTCAGCGGTCCGCGGCATGCCCTTGATGGCGTTCAGCTCCTTGCGGCCAATCGTGGCCAGGATCGCCGCGATGATTCCCCAGATGACCGCAACAATCACTGCGGACCAGCCGAGGCCGACCAGCTGCCCCAAAGCCCACCAGAGTGCGATGGAGAGGAACAGCACGGTGATATGGCCGGCCCATGCGGCCCCGGCCAGCATTCCGGCCCCCTTGCCGGCCTTGGTGGCGGACTCTTTGAGTTCCACCTTGGCCAGTTCCACTTCCTGGCGCATCAACGTGGACACATCACGCGTCAGGTCGCTCAGGAGCTCACCAAGGGGAAGGGTCTCCGCCTTCACGTGGGCTTCTGTGGGCGGCAGATCGGTGGGACTGCTCATCGGTGACCTCCATACTGGGGGTCGTCCGGATCAAGGGGGCTCTCCGGGTCAATCGGTCCTGCCAACGGATCACCCTGGGCCTTGACCCCACCTGCGTCGACTTCGGGGTAAGGGAGCGTGGATCCGTCGTACCCACCGGTGGTTCCGGCGTCATAGCCCGTAGCTGCGCCTCCTGCAGCTACCCCGGTGGTGGTGGCCGAACCATATCCTGCAGTGGTTGCCGTCGGTCCAGGGAGGTCCACTGCTGGAGGTGTTACCGCGCCGCCCTGAGTTGGGTAGTAAACGGCACGGGGCGTCTCCGTGGTGGCCGGCGTGCCGCTTGCGGAGGCTTCGTCGGAGGCGTTGCCTGCCATGCCTCGGCCGAGGCGACCGGCGAGGACACCGGCTCCAGCTGCCAGCAGGAGGAAGGCTCCGGGCTTACGACGTGCGAAACCCTTGACTTCATCCAGCAGCGAGCCGGGATCGCGGCCTTCCAACCACTGGGCAACGGCGGAGGAGCGTTGTGCTGCCTGCTGGACCAGATCCGTAGCGACGCCACCGTTTTGGCTCGAATTTGCCATGGTGGACAGTTCATCGGAGATGGAACGCAAGCCTTCGGCAACACGCTGCTGCTGGACCTGGGCTTGGTCAGTCAGTTCACCCTTGGTCTGCGTCAACAGTTGGCGGGCATTGACTTTGACTTCGTGGGCCACGTGTCCGGCCTCGGACTTGGCGGTGTCCACGACTCCGCCGGCGGCGTCGCTGACGGCGCCTGCCACTCCCGCAGCTTCCTCCTTGGCAGCATCCACCTTGCCGGACGTGCCAGAAGTGCCGGACGTGCCTGAAGTGCCGGAATAGTCGGAACCGGTTCCCGAGCCAGCGGGGGTTCCACTGATTCCCGTGGTTCCAGCAGTTTGGGTCTCAACGTCGGCCGAGTCCAAGTAGTTTCCCGTGAACGGTTCGGTGCCTGCATGGGCACCGGTGTTTGGCGCCGCGAAGCTTCCGTCCTGCGGCGATTTGCTCTCAGTCATTATCGCTCTCTTTCCACAGTTGGCAGGCTGCGGACAGCAGCCGGGATAGTAAGTATCGTTACTATCAATGGGTGTGTACCCGCTTGCTGCGGTTCTAATCACCCCATCGAACGAATTGATGTCCCTGCTCACGTTCTGCACTTTCCGCTCGACAGCCGGGACCATACCTGCGAATGTTGGGGTGATGAGCCAACTGCCCACGAGGCGACGGCTGATTCCCGCGCTTCGAAAAACTGTCACCCGCCACCGACTCCTGTTTGCTGCCAAAACGGCCGTTGCAGCAGGCCTCGCTTGGTACCTCGCTCCCTTCATGCCCGGCCCTGCAGCTGCGTATCCGTACTATGCGCCGCTGGGCGCCTTGGTCAGCATGCACCCCACCGTGGCCGACTCCGCCAAACATGGGCTCCAGAGCCTGGTGGGGCTGGTATTGGGCATCGGCATGGCCTTCGCCATCACCACTGTCGCCGCTCCTACTGCCCTGGCTGTTGCCGTGGTGGTGGGTCTTGGCGTGCTCATCGGCGGCCTTCCCCGGCTTGGCACTGCGTCCGAATGGATTCCCATGGCGGCGTTGTTCGTCCTGGTGCTGGGCGACTCCAACGCGGAGGGGTTCTCCTTCGCCTACGTCCTCCAAATGGCCTTGGGCGTCACCGTTGGATTCGCGGTGAACTGGCTGATCTTCCCGCCCCTGCACCTGGACGACATCGATCCCGCCATCGCCGGACACCAAGGCGCTTTGTCCCGCCAACTCAAGGACATGGCCAAGGCCATGGAAGAGTCCTGGCCGCCCAACCACGAGGCCTGGGCCAGCCGCAGCGACGAACTCTCGCTCACAGCAGCCGCCGTGCGGACTGCGGTGCACCAAGCTGAACTGAGCGCCAAAGCGAACCCCAGGTCCCGTCGTCGTGCAACCCGCCTGCCCAGCGACCTCGCCGGGCTGCGAACCCTTGAACGGCTCACATTCCACGTCCAGGACATCACCGACGTCCTGGCCAGCGCCATTTGGGAGGAGGGCGCGGGGACGGTCATCCCGGACGCCGTGGTGGCCCCGGTCTCGGAAGCCCTGGAATCCGTGGCGGCCGTAGTGGACCACTGGCGGGACGCCGAGAATGGTGAGCTGGCCAACCGATTGGCGCGCGCCAAGGACAGCATCGGCGCCCTCAGCGACGCCGTGGCCGAGGCCGCCGCTGACCAATCCCCTGTGAACGCTCCGGCCTCGGTGGCCATGAGCCTGCGACGGATCCTGACCGTGGTGTTGTCCTCCGAATAACGGCTAGCGCGGTTCCAGCGGAGGCGAGCCCTTCCGGCCCTTTCCTGCACCGATCCCGTCCAGCATTTCCGCCAGGGACTCCAGCGAGGAGTGCTTGGGAGACCAGCCCAACAGAGCGTGCGCCCGGGCCGTATCCATGATGGGGGCGTTGGCCGCCATGTCCACCCATCCGCCGTCGGTCACCTGCAGCCGGAGCCTCCAACTGACCTCGACGACGGCGCGGAGCACCGGCAGCGGAAACGGCATGACCCGCCGGGCGTTGAGAATCCACGCCAAGGCGTTGGGGTCGATGACCGGCTCGGCGGCGATGTTGAAAGCACCTTCCGCCTTGCGCTCCAGCACTCGCCAGTAGGCATCAGCGACGTCGGCCGTGTGGGCGGCTTGGAACACCATCTCCTTGGGGATGGGGAGGAACGGCAGCCAAGGCTTACGCGGAACCAGCCGGGGCAGAACCCGGCCCAGGAAGTAGCGGCCAACCTCGCTGCCGCCACCGGCACTGAACATCAGCGCCGGACGGAGCCGTGCCACCACTACGTCCGGGTTCTCCTTGGCAAAACCGTCCAGGAGCCTTTCCTGCGCTGCCTTGTCAGCGCTGTAATGCGAGCTGCTGATCCCGTCTGTGGGCCAGTCTTCCTTGGTCCGTTGGTCTTTGGGTGCAGGCGAATACGCGCCCACGGACGATGCGCACACGACGTGTCCAACTCCGGCGTTGCGCGCGGCTGCCAGCACGTGGGCAGTCCCGGCCACGTTGGTCCGACGAAGCATCTCCCGGTTGTGGTTCGGTTGGATGAGCCAGGCCAGATGAACCACGGCATCCGCTCCTGCCAAAGCTGCTTCCAGCGCGGGCTGATCCCCGGCGGCGCTGATGTCCAAGGTGTGCCACTCCACACCGTGATAGGGAGCTGCGTCCGGATCCGGTTGCCGGCGGACGACACCCACGAGTTCCAGGTCCGCGCCTTCTTCAGACCGTGCTTTCTGGAGCCGCTTCAGCAGTTCCGTGCCGCCGTGCCCTGTTGCACCGATGATCACAATACGCATGATGATTCCTTAGGCCTGCGGGGTTTCGCCCGTGGAACGGATGCGTTCCAGGACTGCTGTGGTGGAGTGCTCCGGCACGTAATCCAGGATTGTCACGATGCCGCCGTACCGCTCCACGGCTTCGGTTTCCTGCAGCATTTCCGGCGTATAGTCGCCGCCTTTGGCATAAACGTCCGGCCGCAGGAGTTCGATGAGCGGTATGGGCGTAGGGGTCTCGAACACGGTGACATGGTCCACGCAGCTCAGTGCGGCGATGACTGCTGCGCGGTCGGCCTCGTGGTTGACCGGCCGGTCCGGACCTTTGAGCTTTCGCACGGACGAATCGCTGTTCAGCGCCACCACCAACACGTCGCCCAACTGCTTGGCCTGGTTGAGGTAGCGGGTGTGGCCGCGGTGAAGGACATCGAAGCACCCATTGGTCAGCACAATCCGCTTACCCTCCCGGCGATGCTCCTCCACCTGCCTCGCCAACTCCGCGTCCGTTAGTGCTGTATCAGCGAACCCTTGGAGGTGTTTGGCCAGCTCGTCAGTGGTGCAGACGGAAGTACCTGGCCGGTGCACCACGACATCGGCCGCGGCTTGGGCCAGATCCACGCTGGTGGTCAGCGGCAGTCCGGCCGCCCGGGCAATGGTCAAAGCCGCCACGAACGTATCGCCGGCGCCAGAAGCCTGCTTTTCTGCTTGCGGCCGCGCCCATGTCCGGTGGGTGGCCGGCTTTGGGGAATCGCCGGTGGGCCGGATGGTCAGGGTCCCCTCCCGGTCCAACGTCACGACGACGGCGGCCGCACCTGAGGTGCGGAGGAGCTGGTCCGCGTGGGCTTCCACGAAGGGGCACCTGGCAGCACCCCCGGGAAACTCTGTCCCCAACAGCCTGGCCGCTTCCTGCGCATTTGGTGTGGCGAGGTCAGGCTGGAGGCTTGCCCAGCGTCCCGGATAATGGGCATCCACCACCACTAGGGTGTCCTGCCGGGCAGTGGCAGCTCCGGCTTCCGCGGGATCCGTCGTGTGGCTCCGAGGACCCAAGTGCTCAAAAATTGCGTCCCGCACCTCACCTTCCATTGCCCCTGCCCCGTAGTCGCAGAGCACTACAGCTGACGAGCCGCGGAGTGCTTCGGGGATGGCTGCGGCCACCTGTCGGAGGCCAACTGCGGGGACCTCGTCCGCGGCGTCGTCCAGGCGCAGCATCACCTGCCCGCCACTGCTCACACGGAATTTGGTGGTGGTGGTCATGTCCGCATGGGACACGACATGCGAGACGTCCACTCCTGCGGACTTGAGCTGCTCAAGGAGCGTGCGGCCTCCTGAGTCCTCTCCCACGATTGACACGAAACGAACGTTCGCCCCCATCGCGGCGAGGTTCATCGCAGTATTTGCCGCACCTCCGGGAGCGAAGTCACGGCGTTGGACCTGAACCACAGGCGCCGGGGCTTCACGGCAGAACCGCTCAATGGTGCCATCCCACCAGCCGTCGAGGATCGAGTCGCCGATGACCGTTACAACAGGACGGGACTCAGCCAAACGGCCTGGCAACCAGTCAGCCAGGCCCTCTTGATTCGCCAGGCCCTTTTGATTTACCTTGCCGTCTTGATTGGGCCGACCCTCTTGATTGGATAGGCGTGCCATGGGGTACCTTCCGATTGGGGCTTACAGTTTCCTGTTCCCCTCAGGTACCCCGAGCCGCGGGCTTCACACGCCGGACCAGGGAGATTCCGCCCGGGAGTTTCTGCTCGGAATCGAAGTGCCCGGAGAACCAGCCCGCCGTCTTGCCCGCGAAAGGAATCATCCATGGAGAAACCGCTGACGATTCCAAGCCCCGGGGTGGGTCCAGTCCTGGAGAAGTTCAGCGACGTCAAGCGGATTGCGGTCCTCAGGGGCGGTGGCCTGGGCGACCTGATGTACCTCTACCCGGCCCTTCACGCCGTGAAGAACGCGTACCCCGACGCCACCATCACGCTTCTGGGCACGCCGATCCACGCGGCAGTGGTGGCTGCGGCGGAAGGTCCGGTTGACGCCGTCGAGATGCTGCCCGTGGCACGCGGCGTCCACGACGGTCCCCGCAACGGCGAGCGCTTTGAGGACGATGCTGAGGACCTCGCGGCGCAGGAGGCGTTCTTCGACGCGATGCGGTCCAGGAAATTCGATGTTGCGTTTCAAATGCACGGTGGCGGACGATTTTCCAACCCGTTCCTGCTTCGTCTAGGTGCGCGGCACACCGTGGGCACACGCACCAAGGACGCGGAGCCGTTGGAGCGGAACCTTGATTACGTCTACTACCAGAATGAACCGGACCGCTGGCTGGAGGTTGCGGGTCTCGCCGGAGCTCCGGGCATCTTCTCCCCTCCCTTGTGCCCCAGGCCTGAGCATCGGCAGAACATGGCGGGATTGCGGGATCCGCAGCGAACATCGCTGGTAGTGGTCCACCCGGGTGCCACCGATCCCCGGAGGCGATGGCCGGCGTCGTATTTTGCTGAAGCCGCGGCGGGATTGGCGCGGGAAGGCGCCCAGGTGCTGATCGTGGGCGACCACACCGAGAAGGCGTTGGCGCAGGAAGTAGCGGACGCGGCGGTTCGCCAACTTCCTGGGGGTGGCAGGAACGCCGTCCGGTCCGTGGCCGGCGAGCTGGACATTGGAGATTTGGCTGCGCTGCTGTGGGAGGCAACGGTGATGCTCGCCAGCGACAGCGGTCCCCGGCACTTGGCACAGGCGTTGGGGACACCCACGGTGGGGATCTTCTGGGTGGGAAACGTGCTCAATGCGGGGCCTCGTGGCAGGAGTCTGCACCGCGTCCGGATGTCGTGGGCTACGGAGTGCCCCACATGCGGAGCTGACATCACCCAGGTGGGATGGACCGCGCCGTACTGCGGCCACGACGACACCCTCATCAGGGGCATCGCCGTGGCCGACGTTGTTCAGGACGTGCTGGACCTTACGGCCACGAGCCTTCTTCTGCGGGGCAGATAAGGAGTTCGCGGACCTCGCTGCCGAACGGCTGGGAGAGGGCGAACACCACTGCTTGCGCCACGTTGGCGGGATCGTTGAGCTTGGAGTCGTCCTGCGGCTTGTATTGTTCGTCGCGGTCGTCAAAGAAGTGGGTCTTCATGCCACCGGGGATTATGGTGGTGACGCCGATGACTCCCCCGGTTTCGGCGGCCAAGGCACGGCTGAAGCCAATGACACCGAACTTCGAGGCGCAGTACGCCGTGGCATCCGGCAGCGCCCGAAGTCCCAGCGTGGAGGCGATGGTGACGGCCCGTCCGCGGGATCCCTTCAGGTACGGCAACGCCGCACGGACCACGGAAACCGTGCCCAGGAGGTTCACTCCAATGACCTTTTCCCATTCTTCCGCCGGGACGTCCCCCAACTTGCCGCAGCGATCAATGCCGGCGGCAGTGACCACTCCGTCCAGGCCGCCCATAGTTTCGGCAGCCTCCTTGACGGCAGCTTCCACTGCTTCACGGTTGGAGACATCTACTTCCAGTGCTTTGGCCCCGGTCACGTTGCTGACATCGCGGTCGAAGACGAAGGGCGTGCCCCCGGCGTCGCGGATGGCCTCCACGATCGCAGCGCCAAGGCCGGAGCCGCCTCCAGTGACGATGACGCGACCAGGTGTTTGCGTGTTCATGCGGTTCCTCTCGGTTGATCGTGCTTGGTTGATCGTGCTCGGTTGGCTTGGGTGACGTTGTCAGCTGACTTTGGCCAGTGCTGCAGCCAGGCCGCTGGTGGAGCGTGCCGGATGGAAGGGCACAGTGACGCAGCGCCCTCCCCAACCTGCCACCAAGCGGGCTTCCGGCAATTCTTCGGGGGTGTAGTCGCCTCCCTTGACCCAGATATCGGGCCGTATTTCCGTGAGGCAGGCCTCGGGGGTGTCCTCGTCGAAGACCATCACGGCGTCAACGCATTCGAGAGCCAGCAACAACTCCGCGCGGTCCTCCGCGCTGACGATTGGCCGGTGCGCGCCCTTGATCCGCCTGACCGATTCATCGGAATTCAGGCACACGATCAGGCAATCACCCATGCTGCGCGCGGCAGCCAAGGTGCGGGCGTGGCCGGCATGGAGAAGGTCGAAGCAGCCGCCGGTTGCCACCACCGTGCCGCCCCTGGACCGCACGGCCCGAGCCAGTTGGACGCCGTCCGGGTCAAGGTCGCCGGCGCCCACCAGTTCCAGGCCCTTCAGTTCGACGACGGGACCGGGTTCGACGACGGGACTCACCTCAGGCGCTTCATCCGATGCCGCCGCTTCGGTCACCACCGTCAGCGATGCCGCTCCGCCCGCTGCCAGGAATGCGGACGCATCCTCCACTGCCCGCGCGGCGGCCTGCTCGAGGTCCAACCCAAGCCCCAAGTGCACGGCAAGGCTGCCGGCCAGTCGGTCGCCGGCTCCGCAGGGGTCACTGACATTGGTTCTGGGGGCGGGGATACCCAGCGCCGCACCAGCTGACAGCAAGAGCGCCCCGGCTTCGCCTGTGGTCACCAGAACCGCACCACTTCCCCACTTTTCGAGGAGGTACCGGCCTGCTTCTTCGGCACCTGTGGGCGATTCGATCCCGGCGGTTTTCGCCGCCGCCATGGCCTCGGCAAGGTTCGGCGTCACGACGGCGACCCCCGCCACCGGCTCGGAACCGGCAGGATGCGGGTCCCACACCACGGGGACGCGACGTACGGCCAGGGCGAGCGCTGCACGGATCTCCGTGTTGGCGGTGATTCCCCGGCCGTAGTCGGCCACCACAATGGCCTCTGCCGACGCGATGGCTGCAAGCATCTCCCCCGTGCTGGCGGGAACAGGGGCCTGGGCGCACCCTTGGTCGAACCTGACCATGGGATGAGCACCGATCCTCACCCGCGTCTTGGTGGGCGTTGGGGCGAGCGGGACGCCGGCGAGCACCGAGACACCGGACAGTGCGCGCCTGAGGTGGCTGGCGCCGTCGTCGTTGGACAGGGCGGTGACCAGCGAAACGCTGTGGCCGTCCTGCGCGAGCACGGTAGCCACCAGTCCAGCGCCACCAGCACGACGCCGGACGTCGGCGACGTCCACCACGGGCACCGGCGCGTCGGGGCTGAGCCGGGTGGCGGTCCCGTTGATGTCGACGTCCAGGAGGACGTCGCCTACCACTGTGATCCTCATGGCTGCCGCGCTCCGAAGGAGTATGGGCCCGAGCCTGCCCGCTTGGCGACCTCGGCATCAAAGGCCCGGCACACGGCATGGATGGCGATGAGATGGCCTTCCTGCGCATTTGCAGAGAGGGCGTCAACGGTGATGGCTTGATCGCAGGAGTCGGCCAGCGGGTTGGGCCCGGCGCCGGTGAGTGCCCACGTGGTGATGCCGCGTTCCTTGGCTGAACGGACGGCTTTGAGCAGGTTGGGGCTGCGTCCGCTGGTGGAGAGCAGGAGGAGGACATCGCCCGAACGGCCATGGGCCCTGACCTGGCGGGCGAAGACTTCCTCATAGCCGTAGTCGTTGGAGAGCGCCGTGACAGCTGAGGACTCGGCGTGGAGGGAGATGGCGGAGAAGGGGGCGCGTTCGTCATCGAACCTGCCCACGAGCTCGGCCGTCAGGTGCTGCGCCTCAGCCGCCGAACCGCCGTTGCCGGCCGCCAGCAGGCGTTGCCCGGCCAGCAGCCGCTTGGCCAGCTCCGTTCCCCACTCGGCTAATAGCCCCGACTGCGAGCGCAGCGACTCCAGCGCGGGCAGGACGTTGTCCAGGTGTTTGGTGACCTCGGCGTGGTGGGTGGAATTACTGGTGTCCGGGGCCCAACGGCTCGGCAACGTGTCAGGGACTTTGATGTTCACTGTGCCGTTCCTTCCAGTGGTTCCAACCCTTCGTCGGCTTGCCGCGACAGCCCGGCAGCCAGGACGGATCGGTAGGCTTTCTCGGTGTCCGCTGCGATCCGTTCCCACGAGTAGCGGGAGCGTGCCCGGAGTGCTCCGGCGCGACCCATGTCCGCCCGCAAGTCCGGATCGCCCAACAGCTTTCCGAGCGCCCCGGCCAGGGCTTCGGGATCACGTGGCGGGACGTGCAGCCCGGTTTTTTGGTCCACCACCGTTTCCCGCAGGCCGCCCACGGCTGCCGCCACCACCGGGACGCCGCACGCCATGGCTTCAAGGGGCACAATGCCGAACGGCTCGTACCAGGGTGCACAGACTACGGCGTCCRCACTCCGGAAGATGCCGGGCATGGCGTCGCGGGGAACTTGGCCCCGCATGGTCACCTTGTCCTCGACGCCCAGCTCTTTCGTCAGGGAGTGGAGCCGTTGGGCCTCCGGGTCTTCCTCGAGGGTCAGCGCGTCACCGGAACCGCCGACAATCAAGAGTTCGACGTCGTTGAAGCCCGCCTCCGCCAGAAGGGGCAGGGCCTGGATGATCAGGTCCACGCCCTTGCGTTGCACAAGGCGTCCCACGCTCAGGATCCGATGCGTGCGGGACCTGGATTCGGCGTCGGACGTTCCCGGGAACAGCGTGAAGTCCACGCCACAGGGGGCAATGGAAATTTTGGATTGGCTGATGCCCAGGGCCTTGAGCTCAAAGACCTCGTCCGGGCACGTGGCGATGACCCAGTCCGCAGCGCGCCCAACCCAGGGTTCCAGCCATTCCCTGCCGGGCGGACTGGTGTCGGCAGCGCCTTGGTGGCGGCGTTTCACCGAGCCAAGGGCATGGAAGGTCTGCACCACGGGAACGGGATCGGCTGCCCCAGTCCGTCGTGACGCTTGGACTGCAGCGAGTCCGGACATCCAGAAGTGGGCGTGGACGACGTCGGGGATCTGGTCTCCCCAGTCGGCGCAGATCCCGTCGGCCAGCTCCCCCATGTAGGGCAGGAGTTCGTCCTTGGGGATGTGCCTGGGCGGGCCGGCGTCAACGTGAACCACGGTGAGTCCCGGCCCAACCTGCACCTTTGCGGGGAGTTGGGGGTCGTCCCGCCGCGTGTACACCGTGACCTGATGGCCGCGATCTGCCAGGGCTGATGAAAGTGCCGCCACGTGGACGTTCTGTCCTCCGGCGTCAACGCCTCCCAAGACGGCCAGCGGACTGGCGTGTTCGGAGACCATGGAGATTTTCATGGGTGCGTCCTCTCTATGTCATGGCTGCCGTTTGTGTCTTGGCTGGCCTTGTGGTCCTGGCGGGTGAAAGCCGGTCCGGATTGCGGATGGGCTCCCCGGCGCATGCCCTGGGGGAGTTCGGCCAGGAGTTCGTCCCAGGCCCGAAGGAACTTGTTCAGCCCATAGCGTTGCAGCGCGGCCTCGCGGGCCCTCATGCCCATGGCGTAGGCGTCGTCGGGGTCGTCCAGTAGCCGCCTGGCGAACTTTTGGAGCTCGTCGACGTCGTTGGAGACCAAGCCTGCCCCGTGCGGAATGGCGCGGCTCGCCTCAGTGGTGGCCAGAGCCAGGACGGGCATGCCAAGGTGCATGGCTTCCAGCAATGCCAAGCCCAGCGAGGTCCAGCGGAGTGGGTGGAGGTAGAGGCGGCAGCGGGCCAGCTCTTGGTGGAGTTGGGGCGCCTGCACGTCGCCGGCGATATGCAGCCGGACCTCGCTCAGCCCGTAGCCCTTGAGATTCAGTGCTCCGGGCAGCGCTTCCGTGCCCATACCGAAGACCCGCAGCGGCCCCACCCCGGCGAACCCGGGCAGAAGATCGGTTCCCGTGACGCGGCCACGCCGGACGGGTTCGTTGACAACCACCCCCATCTCTTCCTGTTCGCCGGTGTACAGGTGCCCGGGGTCGGGGATGCCGTGCTCGATCACGGTGGTGGTTGCCGTCCCCGTGTCCCAGAAGAGCTGGTTGAAATGGGTCACATGGACCACCGGGATGGTGCTCTGGTCCGCCAACGGGTGCAACGTAAACGGGACGTCGCCCTTGGGGGTGTTGTGCTCCAGGTAGACGGCGGGCAGGTCAATGCCCGGGCGGCGGCCCAGGGAACGGGCCACTGCCGCGATCTCCTCGGGCCTCTGCAGGACAACTGCGTCAACGGCGTCAGGGTCCAACGTCTCCAGGTCCACTTCCTGCGCGGCGGCAGGCCACTGACGGCCGCCGCGCCCCAAACCCCACGCGCCGCCGTCGGACGATGCCGGCAACAAGTACTCATGCTGGCCACGGACGAATGCCTCCGTCCATCCGCCGTGGACATGCCACACCAGGATCCTCATGGCTTCCAAACCTTTCGTCGGGTGGACAGGGAGGACACGCCCCCCAGGAGCCTTTCAACAGCTTCGACAACCTGCTCCGGGGTTACCGAGCTCAGACAGGGATGGCCGGGAACCGGGCAGAGGCGGGCCCGGGAGTTCTTGCAGTGCGCCTCCTGGTCTCCCAGCAGTTCCAGCGGAACGCCGTAGGGCGCCCATCGGATGGCCGGAACCACCGGGGCGAACAGGCACACCACGGGCGTTCCCACCGCTGCCGCCAGATGGGCGGGGCCGGTATTGCCGGTGACCACGACGGCGGCCCCCGCCAGTACCGCTGCAAGCGTTCGGAGGTTCGTTCCGCCGCCGAGGTTCCGGGCAGAGGGGCCGGCCACTGTTGCTGTCAGTGAGGTTTCGCCCGGGCCGCCCGTGACCACCACCCGGTGGCCATACGCCTCCAGGAGTTCCACGGTTGCTGCGTGGTGCAACGCGGGCCAGGCCCTTGCCGGGGCAGCGGATCCGGGGTGGACCACAATGTACGGTCCTTCATCGGCCAGTTGCTCGGCTACCCCTTCCGGATCCGGGCCGGTGGTGATGCGCAGCTTTCCGTCGTCGCCGTTGGGCAGCTCGTAGCCGCCGGCCCCCGCGATGGTGAGCGCCCGGACCACTTCCGGCTGGTCCTCCGGAAAGTCTTCCCCCGGCTTGAGCCGGACATCCAGCAGGGAGCCTGCGTAGTCCGTGGAAGCACCTGTGATCTTTTCGACGCCGGCCAGGCGAAGGAGCATCGCCAGCGGAAGAGGAGACTGATGGAAAGAGGTGAGGATCACCGCTTCCTGAATCCGGGAACTGCGGACAAAGTCGATCAGTCCGCGGGTCATCTCTTCGGTGACAGGGGGCGCCGGGTTCACTATCCACGGGCAGGCCCACGTGTGCACTTGGGTCACTCCGGGAAGCATCTCCGCCGCGCTGGATCCCTCGGGGCCGCAGAGCAGCACCACATCATTGGGACGGCTGCCGTCGGACCGGCTCCCATTGGCCACGGCGCGCAAGGCTGGTCCTGACAGGAGGACGTCTCCCATGCTGTCCAAGCGGGCTACCAGAACGCGGCTCATACAGGGGCATCCTGTTCGTCCAGGGCCCCGGAGAGCAGGAGCTCCACGGCATGGCCCAGGTCCTGGGCCACGACGGCGGCAGCCTCGATCTCCTCACGCCGGGTGATGTCCGTTGGTACCAACACGGCCCTGGCACCGGCGGCAGCAGCGGCCTCCATGTCGGCACCAATGTCCCCAATGAAGGCAACCTGCCCCGGAGTGATACCCAAAGTGCTGCACGCTCCCAAGATCATTCCAGGCTCAGGTTTGCGGCAAACGCAGCCGTCCTCCGGTCCGTGCGGGCACACTTCCCACACGTCGAACGGACCCAGCATCTGCTCCACCCGTTGGTTGACGGAGTGCATTTGCTCCAGCGTCAGCAGCCCACGCGCCACGCCCGACTGGTTGGTCACCACACCGGTGGCCAGTCCAGCCCGGCGAACTTTTTCGAGGGCAGACAAGGCACCGTCCATGGGCCGCACCAGCTGCGGATCGCCGTTGTAGGGCACGTCAACAACCAGTGTTCCATCGCGGTCAAACAGGACCGCCTTCAACGTTCCGGTTCCTCCCATACCCGCAACGTTCCCCAGTTCTCCGAACGCTAAACAGTGAAACGGTGAGAAGTTCGGTGCCGCTAGACTCCTAGCGGGAGGCCACCATGACCACAGCTGAACACACCGATCAACCCCTGTTGCTTGCCCTGCGCGCGCTAAAGCTCGGCGATCTCCTGGTCGCAGTTCCGGCGCTCCGTGGCCTGCACAGGGCCTTTCCCGAACACCGGATCCTGTACGCGGCGCCGGCATGGATTGCCGGCGCCCTGGAGCTGGTGGGTGGCATCCATCACCTGCCCACTCCTGGGCTGGATGATCCTTTGACCGTCCCCCGGGCAACCGTGGACATTGCGGTCAACCTGCACGGAAATGGCCCTGAGAGCCGGCGTCGGATCGAGGAGTTGCAGGCCAACAGGGTGGTTGCGCATGCTTCCGCTGACGCTGACGGCCCTGAGTGGATCACCGGGATCCCCGAACGCGAGCGCTGGACCCGGCTGCTGAACTGGCACGGCATCGACGCCGATCCGCTGGACTACCGGTTGAACCGTCCAGCTGTTCGGTCGCCGCGGCCGGGTGCCACCGTGATCCACGTGGGCGCGGCTTATGGCAGCAGGTTGTGGCCCGTTGAGCGGTTCGCGGACGTCGCCGTCCAGCTCGCTGCGGCGGGGCATGAGGTTGTCCTCACGGGAGGCACCTCCGAGCGCGCCCGGGCGGAGGAGACTGCCGCTTTGGCGAAGCTCAAAGGAGCAACCCTCGACGACGGCCTGCTGGCCGGGCGGCAGGGACTCGCCGAATTCGCGGCAACCATCGCCGATGCCCGGCTGGTGGTCTCGGCCGACACCGGCGCGGCACATCTGGCATCCGCCTACGGACGTCCGTCGGTGGTGCTGTTCGGACCGGCGCCCGTCGAAGAGTGGGGTCCGCCGCCGGGACCGCACGTGGTGCTCACCGCCGTCGAACTCCGCCGCGGTGACGTGTTCGCTGCCGATCCGGATCCGGCCCTTCTGGCCGTCAGCGTCCGGGACGTTATGGACGCAGTGGAGCGGTTGGGCTGCTAGCTGGGTCTTTGCCGCTCCCTTCTCAGGGAGCCGTCCCGTCCTGAAGATGGGCTTCTTCGTCCAACAACTGCGTTTGGAGTGACACCAGGATTTTGGACAGCTTGCGCGATACCTGCATTTGCGACATGCCCAGGGCCTCGGCGATGGTGGACTGCGTCTCCTCGCGGTAATAGCGCCGGTACAGGAGGTGTCGGTCCTCCGGGCTCAGTCCCCGGATGGCGTTGCGCAGGGCCAGCACGTCCTCGAGCCGGTCAGTGGGACAGCCGAAAGCTGACAGGGTGCCTTGAAGGCCGTCCCGACCATCGGATGCCGGGGCGTCCAGGGAATCCGGGCGCTTGCTGGTTCCGGCCATCAGCGCCTCGCGTACCTGGCATGGCTCCAGACTCAGATCCTCGGCTACTTCCTCCGGGGAGGGCGTCCGCTGCAGGGTTTGGGTCAATTCCTCCGTCCGCGCCAGCACCTGGCGCCGGACGTCCTGGATGGTCCGCGGCGGACGGACAACCCAGCAATGGTCGCGGAGATATCGTTTGACCTCCCCGGCGATGGTGGGTGCGGCGTAGGCAGGGAAACTGACGCCCTTGGACTCGTCGTAACCGCGTGCGGCTTTGATGAGGCCCATATACGCCACTTGCCTGACGTCGTCGAGGTCGTGGGTGTGCGCTGAGTATCTTGCGGCGATGGACTTGGCCAGATTGAGGTGGTCCAGGACCAGGCTGTCCTGGAAGCTCTGCCGAATGCTCCCCTCAGGTTTACCTGCGGACGTCATGTTGCGGAGGCCAAGTTGTTGGGTCTGTCCCATGGGGCTTCAATCCTCTGACCGGCTGAATGTGAGCCCACGGCAAGACTCCTTAAAAAGAGAAGCACACTTACTATTAGCTTTCAACGGGTACCGGGAGTTAGTCTCGAAAGGTAGCCAAATCCACGGATCGGAGATCCACATGGAAGACCCACAAGTCGCCGAGACAACCGTGCTGGCCGATGTCCAGGACTTGCTGCTGAGCACGCCTGACGTCGAGGCGTTCCTTGAGGAGTTGGCCCGGCACTCGGCCAGTATGTTCAGCAATCCTGACCACGAGGTCTACTGCGGCATCACCCTCATGCGTCACCGGACAGCCGGCACCGTAGCCAGCAGCAGCGAACGAGCAAGGCAACTGGACGAGGTCCAATACGCGTTTGCCGACGGGCCTTGCCTCCACGCCTGCCGCGAAGGCGCCCAGGTCCACGTCCTTGACTTCGAAAAAGACAACACCTGGCCCGACTACAACGAGGCCATCACCGGCCATGGGCTTCGCTCCGTGCTGGCGGTACCCTTCCCGCTTCCGGACGACACTTCCCGGGCAGGCCTCAACCTGTATTCCGACCGCCCCAATGCCTTCGACCAAGCGGCCGTACAGCGCGCCAACGACTACGTTGAGCAGGCCTCAAAAGGTCTCCAACTGGCTGTTTTGATTGCCCAGCACAGCCAAACCGCCGCCAACCTGCGCGCCGCCATGGAGTCGCGGACCGTGATCGACATCGCCACCGGCATCATCATCGCCCAAAACCGCTGCACCCAGGAGGAGGCAATCGAGCTCATCAAAAAAGCCTCAAGCAACCGGAACGTCAAGCTGCGGGTGGTTGCCCAGGCCATTGTGGAGTCGGCCGGCGGAGGGCCGGTCCATACAGTGTTCAAGTAGGTCTCTTCCGGTACCGGAGGTCCGACACCGGGGGCGTTCAGCCCTGCATCGCGCCGATGATGGCGCCCATGGCCGTGAAAGTCACCACGTTGTAGCTGCCGTTGATGGCGAAAAGTGTCAGGCTTCGGCGCTCGAACAGGTAATTCACGCCCAGCGCTGTTGCTACCCATCCCAAGCCTGCGGCCAGCCCGGCAAAGGTTCCGAACGCGAACCCACCCCGGCCGATGAACGCTGCCAGGAAAACGGCCATCACCACGGCCAGAAGGAACGAGCCCACAAAGACGCGGGCCGTTCCGGATTTGAGCTGCTCATCACTGACGCCCGCTGCTTTCTGCCACGGTTTGGCGAACAGCAGCGAATACCAGAGCCCACCCACGACGAACGTGGCCAACGCGGCCAGCAGCACAGCGAGCCAATTGATCTGAACGTCCATCAGTGTCCTCTCCAAGGTGACTTCCTGAATGGACAGTACGCCCGGTCAAGCCCGCGGTCTTGTAAAAACCCCGCAGGCTACCCGACGACTTCCTCCAGCGGGACAAACGTGGCGTACTCCGCGCCGTAGCTCTGCACCACCTGAAGGTACTCAGTGGGCGTGAAACCACTGAAGCGCCGGAAGGAACGGATCAGATGGGGCTGGTCGTAGTAGTCGGCCAGGTGAAGGAGTTCCCGGCCCGGGATTGAGCCCATGGGCAGGGCCGCCGCCTGGTTGACGAGCCTGTTGAACCGGCAGACGTCCGAATACGCCTTGGCTGTGGTTCCACAGTCCCGCATCATGATGCGCTCCAGTGTGGACGCGCTGATTCCCAATTCCGCAGCCAACACGCCGATTTCAACATCGCCCTTGGCCAGAGTTTCCACAGCTTGCCTTGTCCGGGGGTCGACCGTGTACCCCGGCCTGAGCTGAGCTTCCAGGAAAGTTGCCAGGGCAGTGAAGGCCTGTTCAGGCCTTGCACTGATCAGCTGGGTGCGGAGTTCCGAAAAGCCCGGAAAAATGCTTTCAGCGTCCACCACCCGGTTCTGGAATTCCGACGGCGGCCGGTTGGTGAACGCTGCCAGGCCATAGGGAGTCAGGCGGGCACCAACGTTGAAGAGCTGATTCGGGTTTTCACTGATGACATAACTGCGTTGCAGTCCCGCGTAGAAGCCCGTGGAAACTTCGGTTCCACCGGCTTCCGACAGGGTCGCGGCTGTTCCACCCTCAGGCGGGGTGATCAACCGGTATGGGTCAGACAGATTCAGAATCAGGTGCGCCGAAGGTCCGGGGAGGATCTTCTCGTAACGGGCTTGCGGCTGGGCACGGACAAACCACAACTGGGTAACGAACGGCTGCAGTCCGGGCGGCGCGGGGCACTCTTCGTAGAACACAGCCCCAGTCTAGGCATCCCGCCGACCGTTAGTGCGCAGTTACAGGAGGCCGCGCAAAACCTGCGCCGCGCCGTCGTCGAGCACTGAAGCGGTGACCTCATCCGCGACGGCGATTACCTCGTCGGGCGCCTGGCCCATGGCAACGCCGCGGCCGGCCCACGTGAGCATTTCGATGTCGTTGCGGCCATCGCCCACGGCAACCGTGTTGGCCTGGTCCGTTCCGAGCTTGTGGCGCAGAACCTCCAAGGCGCTGGCCTTGGTGACGCCCTCGGCAGCGATGTCCAGCCAGGCAGTCCATCCCACCGAGTACGTCACGCCGGAAAGTCCGATGTGCCTGATGGCCTCATTGAACTCGTCCGAAGTGTTCTCGCTGCTGAAGACCACTACGCGGACTGCCGTGGCATCCAGCATGGTCTGGAAGTCGACGCCGATGGACTCAACACCGAAACTGGCGTCCTGGAAGCGCTCGGTAGAGAGGAAGTTTCCGTCCTCGTCCTCCAGCGCGTATTTGGCGTTGGGCAGCCGTTCCCGCAGGGCCTTCAGAGCCGGAGCGGGATCGAAAGTTGCCTTGTGGATGATCTCGTAACCCTTGTCCAGCGAGGGATCCAGTCGAAGTGTCACGCCGCCATTGCAGCAGACCGCGTAGCCTCGCTCGAGGCCGATCTTCTGGATGATGGGAAGCGTCGCGTTGAGCGAGCGACCCGTAGCGATCATGACGTCGTGGCCGCTTGCGACCACAGCCTGGGCGGCGGAGCGAACTCCCTCCGACATGTGGCCATCGTGGTCCACGAGTGTGCCGTCCACGTCCAATGCGACCATGTACTTGTTGGTGTTATTTGGCTGGTCATCGATGCCAGCAACTGGAGTATCAGTCAAAATAGTCATGCTTACAGTAGAGCAGACACCCCCGACACTGAACTAGGACCGGCGCCACAGCTGTGGATTAACGGAGTGTGAATAGTCATTCTGTGGCGCCTGATCAGTGGCCCGGTTAGGTGCTGGCCGTTGATGGCCGATCACTTGGGACTCTCGAGGATCACGAGTTGCCGGGTGGCCCTCGTCATGGCCACGTAGCGGTCTACGGCGCCTTCAATACCCTGGCCGAAGCCCTCCGGATCGATGAGGACCACGAGGTCGAACTCCAGGCCCTTTGCCAGCTCAGGAGTGAGCCGGCTGACGCGGACACGGTTGGCCGCAGCCGTGGTCATGGCGTCCGGCAGGCCCACGACGCAGGCCGTTCCCTCCGGGTTTTCAGCAAGCCAGGAGTCCAGGACCGGCTGTAGTTCCCGCACTGTTCCGTGGCGCACTGGAAGGCCGGCGCTGCGGACCGAAGTAGGCACGTTGGCATCCGGGAGTGCCTGGCGGATAACCGGCTCAGCTTCGGCCATGACCTCCTCCGGTGTGCGGTAGTTGATGCTGAGACTGGCCACGTTGACGGCGCCCAGGCCAACACGTTCCAGACGTTCTTCCCATGATTCCGTGAACCCGTGCCTGGCTTGGGCCCGGTCCCCCACCACCGTGAAACTCCGCGAGGGGCATCGCAGCAACAACATCCTCCACTCTGCGTCAGTCAGCTCCTGGGCTTCATCCACCACGATGTGCGCGAACGGTCCCGCAAGAACATCGGGATCGGCTGACTCCAAGGCGCCCCCCCTCCACGAGCTTGTCCCGCATGTCGTCACCGCGCAGCATGAACATCTCCAGGTTTTCGGAGTCGTCAGCGGCTATCAGATCATCCACCACCTGGCCCATGAGCTCCCGCTCAACGGCCAGTGCTGCGTTCCGGGCCCTTCTGCGTCGTGAGGCCTCAGGGTCGCCCAAGCGTTGGCGGGCTGCGTCCAAAAGCGGCAGATCCGCCGTCGTCCATGCTTCCGGGTCTTGACGCCGCAGCCTCGCCCTTTCATCGGGCTGCAGCCATGGCGCACACAACTTCAGATAAGCCGGCACCCGCCACAAGTCCTCCACCAACGCCGAGTAATCCAAGAGGGGCCACGCCTTGGTGAATGCTGCCCTTAGCTCCGCGTTACGGCTAAGCGCTCGGCGAAGCAAGCTTTCGGGAATGTCATGCTGGTCCAGCTTGTCCACGAGGATGGTGAGCAGTGCCTCCCACACCTCATCGCGGGCCTCGTTGTGCGGGGTGCCGGGTTCCGCGGCATCAAACGCCTCGGCCCAGTCCTCGCTGCTGACCCAGACGTCGGCGTAGGGCGTCTCAACCTCCTGCCTTCAGCCGGCGGTGCCTCGTAGAACTTCACCGCGGACTCAATCGCTTTCACCATCTCCACGGACGACTTCATCCGGGCAACTTCGGGATCACTTTCGACGACGGCCGTGGCACCTTCCGGGACCAGGTCCCCCAGTGTGCACGTCTGCACCCCTTCTTCACCCAAGCTCGGAAGGACATCGGCGACATAGGTGAGGTAGGGCTGGTGCGGGCCGATGAACAGGACATCGCTCCTTCGATGGTTACCGCGATGACTCAGGCGGGGATCCGAGTAGAGCAGGTATGCCGTGCGGTGCAAGGCGACCACGGTCTTACCGGTGCCGGGGCCGCCGTCAACGACCAAGGCACCGCGGGAGCCGGCGCGGATGATCTGGTCCTGGTCAGCTTGGATGGTCCCCAGCACGTCCCGCATCCGAAGCGAGCGGCTGCTGCCCAAACTGGCGATGAAGGCGGATTGGTCATCCAGGGCAACATTGCTTTCCAAGCCGTCAGCAGTGAATACTTCGTCCCAATAATCGCTGATTCGCCCCCTCGTCCAACGGTAGCGGCGGCGGCTTACCAAGCCCATCGGGGTTGCGTGTGTTGCCCCGAAGAAGGGCTCGGCGGCCGGCGAGCGCCAATCGACCAGGAGCCGGCGTCCGTTGCTGTCGGTCAAGCCCAGCCTGCCAACATAAAGGGGCTCCGCGCTTTCCGCGGTGACCATCCTGCCCAAGCAAAGGTCCAGACCGAAGCGCCTCAGAGCCCTCAGTCGCGCAGTGATTCGGTGGATTTCCTGGTCCCGGTCCAAGGCCGCCTGGCCCCGGCCGCCGGGCTGCTTTCGCGTGGCATCAAGCCGTGCTGACAACTCCGCGATTTGTTCCGTCAGGCTGGTGGCGATGGCTTCGAACTGCTGCTCGTCGGTGCTGATCAGCTTCGGATCGGCCTTGCGCGCAAGGTGCTCAGACAATACGAAAGCACTGGTTCTTGCTGGGCTGATTTCGGGCATGGCACGACTCCCTTTCCTCTGGGTGATGGGGTTCGTGGATCAATTGTTCGGCACGTGGGGGGCCTTGCCGCAAGCCCCGGGGTGCGTTATAAATTGAGTATGGAAGGGATCATTCCCTTCCTTTTTCGTGCCCTTTCCGCCCTTGTTCGAAATCCCCGCCGCACAACGCCGAACGTCCCGAACAGCAGCGAGTTTGAGGGGCGCGGGCTAGGGTAGTCGGATGCCTTCAGGAATGACCGGAGCTCAGCTATCAGCCCTCTACGACGCCGGGAATCAATGGGCCGAGGATGACGACTTCTTTCTGGCCTTCGTTAGTGAGCGGCCGAACAGCCGGGTGTTGGACCTTGGTTGCGGCACCGGCCGAATGACTCTGGCGGTTGCTGCGGCAGGCCACTCCGTTGTTGGCATCGACCCAAACCCTGACTCCCTTGCGGCCGCCCAAAGGAAGCGCGGGGCAGAAGCCGTCACGTGGATTGACGGTACGTCGGCGGCGATCCCCCAAGAAGCCACTTTTGATGTGGCAATCATGACAGCGCACGTGGCCCAGGCGATTAACGACGACGGCGGCTGGTCCCGAACGCTTGCCGACATCCACCGCGCATTGGTCCCCGGAGGCATGCTTGTCTTTGATTCCCGCGACCCTGCAGCCAGGGCGTGGGAACACTGGACTCCGGCCAAGACGCGGCGCGTACACACTCTTCCCGACGGCTCCATGGTGGAAGCCTGGATCGAATGCGCCGCAGAAACCGGTGGGCTCGTTGCCCTGACCGAGCACCGACTCTGTAACGGGAGCACCGAGGAAACGGAGACCTCCGTCCTGGCCTTCCGCACGGAAGATCAGCTCCGCCACGATCTAAACTCGGCGGGCTTCACTGTGAACCACCTCTACGGCGGCTGGGCAGGCGAGGACGTGGGAAGCGGACAGGGCGAACTGATCGTGATTGCGCACAAGCCCGCATAGATTCCCGCCCTGGCAGTGACAACGCCAGTTCCGAGTTTGCCTGCCATGAAGCTTGCATTGCCGGCCGCGTCAGCAGGTCGCTGCAAACTAGGCAGTCGGCGGGTTGAGTGGTGCGGGTTGAAGGGGGCTTTTGTTGTTGGCGCTCCAGCTGGCGAGGAAGTCGAGTTGATCTTGGGCGTGGCTTCCGGGTTCGGCTGAGTACGCGATCAGGGTGAGTCCCTCGCCGGGCAGTTCCAGGGCGTCGCCGGTGAGTTCGATGTCGCCGACGAGTTGGTTGCGCATTGTTTTGCGGGCGCTGCGGTGGAAGCGCACGTTATGCCGTGCCCACCGTGTGGAGAATTCGGTGCTGCCAGCGGCGAGGTCACCGATGAGGCTGTTCAGGGCGCGGTCCCGGGGGTTCTGTCCGGATTCTGTGCGCATCGCCGCGGCAAAGTCATCGGCGAGGGTATCCCAATCGACGAAAAAGTCCTTGGACCGGGGATCCAGGAACATGAACCGGGCAAGGTTCAGCGGAAGCTTTTCGGGGCTGAGGATGTCGGTGTAGAGAGCGAAACACAGGCTGTTGGCGGCCACGACGTCCATGCGGGCGTTCCGGACGTAGGCGGGTGTCCCGGTCATCCCCGCCAAGACTCTTTCGATGCTGGGCCGCACGTCTGCACGGGCACGCCGCGCGGCGGATGCCGGGGTGGGCCCGGCCGCTTTGGCGAGGTCATACAGGTGCGCGCGTTCGGCTTCATCCAGCTGCAGGGCACGGGCCAACGAGTCGAGAACGGACTCGGACACGCCTCGCAGGTTTCCTCGTTCGAGCCGGGCGTAGTACTCGGTGCTCACGCCCGTGAGCATGGCTACTTCTTCACGTTTGAGGCCGCTCACTCTCCTGGCTCCGCCGTAGGCGGGCAGCCCTGCCTGGGTCGGGGTGATGCGTGCCCGCCGGCTCATGAGGAAGTCGCGGACGTCCTTGGTGTTGTCCATGCCTTCTAGGCTACGGCGATACAGGAATGGCCTAACAGGAACTGCCAGTACACCGCACAACAGGCACTCCCGCGCCCGTAAAGGGGCTGGTTTTCTTGAAGAAGATCGTTTCTGTGTTTCGAAAGGACGCCATGTCTGTGCCTACCATCAGCCGCCCAGCTGTTGTTGTCCGACCCAGGGCGTCCCTGATCGTGGCCATGCTGGGATTCTTCGTGGTCGCCTTGGACGCTCAGATCGTCAACGTCGCCCTCCCGGATATCCGGAGTGACCTCGGCGGTGGCCTATCCGGGCTGCAGTGGGTGGTGACCGGGTACACGTTGATGTTTTCTGCCCTCCAGCTGTTCGCCGGCACGCTCTCTGACCGCGCCGGTGCCCGACAAGCCTATGGGCTGGGCATGCTGGTCTTCATCGTGGCCTCTGCTGCATGCGCGTTGAGCCCGACGCTGCCGGCCCTTATCGCTGCGCGGATCCTGCAGGGCATTGGAGCGGCGATGATCACTCCTGCTTCCTTGGCCCTGATCCTGGAGGCCTATCACGACCCGGCCGCCCGGGGTCGGGCAATTGTGTATTGGGGACTGGGCGGCTCTGTGGCCGCCGCTGCCGGCCCGGTCCTGGGCGGGCTGCTGACGCAACTCGACTGGCGGTTGATTTTCTTCGTCAACCTGCCCGTCGGTGCCGCAGCAATGATGGCCCTTTCCCGAGTGGCTCCTTCGGCCCGCCGTCCCGCGCCTTTCGACTGGGCCGGTCAGGTCACCGCAGTCACCGGACTGGCGGCACTGACGTACGGCATCATCGAAGGCGCTGAGGCAGGATATGGCAGCCCTGCCATCCTGACACTGTTCGGCATCAGTGCGATCTCGATCGCGGCGTTCATCATCACCCAATCAAAAGGCCGGCACCCGATGATCCCGTTGGATCTGTTCCGGTCCCGGGCAGTGTCCACCGCGCTGATCATCGCTGTGGTGACGATGGCTGCTTTCTACGGCATCGTGTTCGTCCAAAGCCTCTATTTCCAGCAGGAACGCGGATCCTCTGCTCTGGCAACCGGTTTGTTGTTCCTGCCGATGACGGCTCTTGTTGCCGTCCTGAACCCGTGGGTGGCACGTCTGATGGCCAGATACGGGCACGTGGCGATGATCGCCGCGGGCCAGCTGATCATGGCCGTCGGACTCGCCGGCTTGTGTCTGCTTCCTGGGGATGCACCGGTCCTGCTCGTCGCAGCTTTCATGATCCCGGTCGGCCTTGGTGGTTCGTTAACTGTCCCGCCGATCATTGCCCAGGTCATGGACAACGTCACCGCCGAACGGGCCGGCACAGCCAGCGGGGTGGTCAACACCGCCCGTCAGGTCGGCGGGTCCCTGGGTGTGGCCATCTTCGGTGCTGTCCTGGCCAGTGGCGAGTTCATGTCAGGGCTACGCGCCAGTCTCGGTGCGACTGCGGCAGTGCTCGTCATCCTTGTCGTCGTATCTCTGGCGCTACAGCGTCGTTCGCAATCAGCCAGGAACTGATCCAACCCAGTCTCTCGAAAGGAACTTCAATGCGTCTCGCAATTCCGGGTCCTACCTCCAAGGGGCCCACCGAAAAATTCACCGGGGACGTGTATCTGAACGCGCTGCAGTCCGGTGAAGATCCCTCCCGGCTGAACTCTGCCATGGTCCGCTTCAGCCCCGCCGCACGCACCCACTGGCACTCCCACCCCCTGGGCCAGACACTGCACTGCACCGACGGGATGGGACTGGTAGCCACCCGCGACGGGAACGTCATCCTCATGCGCGCCGGAGACGCCGTCTACACCCCGCCAGGGGAAGAACACTGGCACGGCGCCACACAGGAGAGCTTGATGTGCCACCTGGCCCTGGTCGAACACGACAACGGACACACCGCGACGTGGCTCGAACCGGTCAGCGAGCACGACTACCAGGCCGCCCACACCGCCACCCACGCCTAAACCTCAACAAAACGACCGTTAGGACGAACCCATGAAAAACGTCACCCTCAACAACGGCATCGAAATGCCCATCCTCGGCTTCGGTGTGTTCCAAATCCCCGAAGAAGAAACCCAAGCCGCCGTCGAGGCAGCACTGGCCACCGGCTACCGACACCTGGACACAGCGGCCTCTTACGTCAACGAAAACGCCGTCGGTGCAGCCATCAAAGCCAGCGGGATCAACCGGAACGATCTGTTCATCACCACAAAACTCTGGATCCAGCACGCACCCACGGGCAGCGTCTACGACGACACCAAACGCTCATTCCAGAATTCCCTCAACCGCCTCGGACTGGACTACCTTGACCTCTACCTGATCCACCAGCCGCTCGGGGACTACTACAGCGAATGGCGAGCCATGCAGGACCTGAACAAAGAAGGGCTTGCCCGGGCCATCGGCGTCTCAAACTTCCACCCGGACCGTCTGGTTGACCTCATTGACCACAACGAAATCGTCCCGGCGGTCAACCAGATCGAAACGCATCCCTTCCATCAGCGTGCGGCGGATCAGGAACTGATGCGCGAACGCGGCGTCCAGATTGAATCCTGGGGACCGTTCGCCGAGGGCAAGAACAACCTCTTCACCGATCCGGTCCTCAGCACCATTGCTGACGCCCATGGCAAGTCCGTCGCCCAGGTGGTGCTCCGCTGGCTCATTCAGCGCGACGTCGTCGTCATTCCCAAGTCGGTCCGGCCCGAGCGGATGGCCCAGAACCTGGACGTCTTCGGCTTCACCCTCACCGAAGAGCAAATGACCACGATCACCACCCTGGATACCGGCGCCAGTCTCTTCTTCGACCACCGCGACCCCGCCATGGTCAGCTGGCTCGGCGGCCGCCGGTACAACTAAAGCGGCGGCTATCCTCGTGGCCATCAACCCTTTGAACGTCAGCAGGCGGTCCGCCCTTCGCGGGGCGGCCGCCGGTCTGACCGGCGCCCTGCTGGCCGCAACATCAACAGCCTGCACGCCCCAAGGAACACCCACCGTGCCCTCAACAGACACCACGCCCTCACCAAACACCGCAGGACCTGACCAGAGCGGTCAACGGGTATTGCTCGCCTATTTCTCGCGGGCAGGTGAAAACTACTACTACGGCGACCGAACCAACCTGGAAGTCGGCAACACCGAGGTACTCGCCGGAATGATCAGCACACTGATCCCGTGCCAGGTGCATCGCATCGAAGCCGCTGAACCCTACCCGGACAGCTATGACGCCACCGTCGCCCGAAACGTCCGCGAACAGGACGAGGACGCACGTCCGGCGATCAGCAACCCGCTGCCCTCCATAGAGCAATACGACACGGTGATCCTGGCCAGCGGCATATGGAACGTCAGAGCGCCAATGATCATGACCACCTTCACCGAAGACTACGAATTCGCCGGCAAGACCGTGTACCCGGTTACCACCCATGCCATGAGCGGGCTTGGCAACACCATTAGTGATTACGGGCAATCCTGCCCCGGGGCAACCATTGGCGAAGGCCTTGCGGTCAAAGGCGAAGAGGTCCGAGACGCTGGCGCTGCGGTCGAGTCATGGCTGCAGCGCACCGGGCTTCTCCAAACTCGATAGGAGCCCCGACAGAAACATCCTGTACCCGCATACCTGCAGCCACACATATTGAAAGGTCTTCGCACAAAGCTGATTAGCCGCCAAAGAACTAGAGAACCGGCAGAACCTCAAGCCCGCCAAGGTACTTCTGCAGCGCCTTGGGAACGTTGACGGAACCGTCCGGGTTCTGGTGGTGCTCCAGGATGGCAACGATCCAGCGCGTGGTGGCCAAGGTGCCGTTCAGCGTGGCAACGGCACGGGTTCCCTTGGCAACACCTTCGTCATTGATCACGCGTTCGCGGATGTTGAGGCGGCGCGCCTGGAACGTGGTGCAGTTGGACGTCGAGGTGAGCTCGCGGTAGGCGTTTTGGGTGGGAACCCACGCTTCACAGTCGAACTTGCGGGCAGCGGACATGCCGAGGTCGCCGGCGGCGGTGTCGATCACGCGGTAGGGGAGCTCGCACTTGGCCAGCATTTCCTCTTCCCACGCGAGCAGACGCTCGTGTTCGGCAGCTGCTTCTTCAACCGTGGTGTAGATGAACATCTCCACCTTGTTGAACTGGTGCACGCGGATGATGCCGCGGGTGTCCTTGCCGTGCGAACCGGCCTCGCGGCGGTAGCACGAGCTCTGGCCCGCGAAGCGGATGGGGCCTGCGGAGAGGTCCAGGATCTCGTCTGCGTGGTAGCCGGCGAGGGCCACCTCAGAGGTTCCCACAAGGTAAAGGTCGTCTTCAGCGAGACGGTAAATCTCGGCGTCGTGCTTGACATCAAAACCGGTGCCCTGCATGGTTTCCGGGCGCACCAAAGTGGGGGTGATCATGGGGACGAAGCCGGCGTCGATGGCCTGCTCCATGGCCATCTGCAGCAAAGCCATTTCCAGCCGGGCGCCCACGTCGCGGAGGAAGTAGAAACGCGAGCCGGAAACCTTGGCGCCGCGTTCCATGTCGATCGCGCCAATCAGTTCACCGATTTCCAGGTGGTCTTTCGGCTCGAAGTCCGTGAATTCGCGCGGAGTACCAACGGTCTTGACCACAACGTAGTCATCCTCGCCACCCTCGGGGACACCGTCCACCACGAGGTTGGGGATCACCCGGAGCAGTTCTTCCTGCTTTGCCTGCGCGGCTGAGGCTTCAGCGGCTGCGGCTTTGACCGAGTTGGCCAGTTCCTTGACCTCGGCCAGCAGCGCCTGCTTTTCCTCGCCCTTGGCCTGCGCCACCTTCTTGCCGAAAGCGTTTTGCTCGGCGCGGAGCGTCTCGTGGCGGATCAGCGCGGCACGGCGATCGGAGTCAGCGGAGATGATCGCGTCCACAACGGACTCGTCGGCGCCACGGGCGCGCTGGCTGGCACGGAACTTGTCCGGATTTTCGCTGAGGTCTTTTACGTCGATCACCTGACAAGAGTATCGAATCCGCCGCGGATTTCCGGTCCGCAGCGGGTAAAGGGCGCCCGGCCCGGACGCGCGGCAAGGAGGGACCTGCCCAGAGGATAGTGTTGGAGCACCATGAGCGACTGGATCCTGTACGTGATTCTCGCTGGGGGCGTGGCCTTTGCCGTCTCCAGTTGGTGGGGTGTGCGCCGATTGAAAGCCCGGCACACCAGAAGCGCTGTTCGGGAGGATACGCACAAGCCCGGCGCCGGGGACCAGCGTGTGGCCGTCATCCTCAACCCCGTCAAGAACAACGCGGATGTGGCCCGGCAGGCCATCATCGACGCCTGCGACCTCGCGGGATGGGACGCCCCCAAATTCTACGAAACCACCGTGGATGATCCCGGCTACAGTCAGTCCCGGGAGGCCCTGGCCTACGGGGCCGACGTCGTTCTGGCGTGCGGCGGCGACGGTACAGTGCGCGTGGTGGCTGAGTCACTGGCGCACAAGAACGTTGCCATGGGCCTCATCCCCCTGGGCACCGGAAACCTGCTGGCGCGCAACGTGGATTTGGATGTCACGGACCTTGCGGACTGCATCCAGATCGCGCTGTTCGGCCATCAGCGCTACATCGATACCGCCACCATGGGCGTGGAGAACGACATCACCGGAGAGTCCGCCGAACACACCTTCCTGGTCATCGCCGGCATGGGCCTGGATGCTGAGGTTGTTGGCGACACCAGGGACAACCTCAAGAAAAGCGTTGGCTGGCTGGCCTACACCGAAGCCGGCGTCCGGCACCTGCCTGGCCGCCGCAAACGCGTCACCATCACCATGGATGACCAGCCCGAGCAGGCCCGGAAGATCCGCAGCGTGCTGTTCGCCAACTGTGGTTTGATCCCCGGCGGCATCGATTTCATCCCCCAGGCCATGGTGGACGACGGCATGCTGGACATTGTGGTCATGAGTCCGCGCAGCGCTTTCGGCTGGCTCGCCATGTACACCAAGGTCCTCTTCAAGCACAACGCAAACCTGCCGATGATGAGCTTCTACCGATCCGGCAAGGTGGTCATCCGCAGCCAGGAACCCATGGCAACACAGCTCGACGGCGACCCCTCGGGTGAAGCTACTACGGTCACCGTCCAGGTGGCGCCAGGATCCCTGCTGGTGCGCGTGCCAAAAGCCAAAAACGCTTAAACAGCGCCCTTTTCGGGTTGTGCTGCGCTCTTCCCGGCTTCTTCAGCCGCTGCCTTGGCTGCGGCCCGGGCCTCGGACTGCTCCTTGATCATGGCCTGCTCCTCTTCGAAGCGCAGGCGATCCGCACGATCAGCGTCGTCGCCGTCCCAGTCATCTTTGTTTTCACTTGAGGGCTTGGGATTGACGATCATGCCCTGGCCGTCTTTGTCATCGCTGTGGACAGTCATGACCGCTCCCTTCGTTTGGCATTCATCCATCGTTTATGGATCAGGCAAGCATACGCACAGAAGCATGACTGCGAAAGGGCATGCATTTCAGGCTGCAGACAGGGCCTACGAGCCCTTGAGGATCGAATCAACCCACGCGTGCGCCGAGGCAAAGGCGGCGTCTGAAGTATGCGGGGCCACCACGGCCGGCTGTTTGTCAGCGCGGGCGTAGGAGCCCAGGAACCGCGTGGCCGGGCTGATGCGGTGAAGGCCTGCAAGGGCGTCTGCTACCCGTGAATCCGTGGCGTGGCCGTCGGCGTCGATGCTGAAGAAGTAGTGGCCCAGGTACTGTCCGGTGGGCCGGGATTCGATGCGGCTGAGGTTCACTCCGCGGGAGGCGAACTGGTCCAGGATCTCCATGAGCGCCCCGGGGTGGTCCTCGGGCAGCGGGACAACAACGGTGGTCTTGTCAGCTCCGGTTCGGTCCGGAAGAACACCGGGCCGGCTCACCAGGATGAACCGCGTGACCGCCTCGGGGTTGTCGCCGATGTCCTCCGCCAGAACATTCAGGCCGGGTTGTTCCGCGGCGACCAACGGGGCGCATATGGCGGCTTCATACGGCGCATCATCCTCCAGCAGACCCATGGCGGAGGCCGCCGTCGAGGACCCCGGAACGTAATCCACGTTCGGAAGGTGTTCATCCACCCATAGGCGGCACTGCGCCCAGGCGTGGCCGTGCGTCGAGATCCGCTTGATGTCGGAAAGTTCGACGCCGGGCCTCGCCACGAGCACGAAGGTGATGGGTACCAGGGCCTCACGGATGATCCGGAGCTCCTGGCCTGTGGCGATCGCGTCCAAGGTGGCAGTGACCCCGCCTTCCACCGAGTTCTCGATGGGGACCATGGCTGCGTCAGCCTCGCCGGCACGGACCCGATCCAGGGCTGTGTTGACGTTGGTGCAGGGAATCCGTGTGGCGTCAGCAGCACCCGGCACCTGCAGGAGGGCAGCCTCGGTGAAGGTGCCCTCAGGGCCGAGGAACGTGTAGGTAACTGGTGACGTCAAGAGATATTCCTTGCTGGTTATATACGCAGGCTAGAGAACGACCGGCTTCAGTCCGTTGTCCGACACCATGGGATTGCCGGCTTCGAACCACATATCCATGCCGCCGGCTACGTTGACGGCCGAGTAGCCCTGCCCTACGAGCCACTGCACGGCGCGGAAAGAACGACCACCGGTGCGGCAGATGACAAAGAGGTCGTCGTCCGGATCAAGCTCATCCAGGCGTGCCGGAAGCTGGTCCATGGGGATGTGGCGCGCACCTTCGGCATGACCGGCCACCCACTCGTAGTCTTCGCGGACGTCCAGAATGCTGGCGTCTGCCGGAATGTCGCCCACAGGCACGGTATCGAAGTCGCTCATGGCGGTCCCTTCCCATCGATTAAGTCCAGGATCCAGCCTAGTCCCCGCCGCGTGGCACCGTAACTTCCCAGGCGGTCCGCGCTTGCTTCCCGACGCCGGGACGCTAAGACTGGGACCCAAGCACTCCCCCAACACTCGCGCGTTAGGAGTACCCCATGGCCGCTGGGCACCCCACCATTCTGGCGACATCCGGCGGCTATAAGCCCGGTGACCGGACGAGGCTCGAGTTCAACCACCTGATGCATTACGCCGTGGAGCTGTCCGGCGTCACGGGCCGGGCGCCGCGCGTCACACATATCGGTACTGCGTCCGGCGACCAGCGATGGTGGGCCGCGGAAATGGACCAGGCCGCCCGCATCGCAGGGTTCGATTTCAGCCACCTCAACCTTTTCACCATGCCCAACATCGAGGACCCGGAGGCCCATCTCCTGGAGCAGGACGTGGTGTGGGTCAATGGCGGGTCGGTGGTGAACCTGCTGGCCGTCTGGCGCGCGCACGGCCTGGACGGAATTTTGCGGAAAGCGTGGGAAAGCGGTGTGGTCCTGGCCGGGGTTTCCGCCGGCTCCATCTGTTGGTACCAAGGCGGCGTGACCGATTCCTTTGGGCCGGAACTCAAACCCGTCACCAACGCCTTGGGCTTCCTCCCCTACGGCAACGGGGTCCACTATGACTCAGAGCTGCGCCGCGCGCCTGCCATTCACCAGCTGGTGGCCAACGGAACTCTGGGCGAGACGCACTGCACGGACGACGGCGTCGGGCTGGTTTACCGGGGCACGGAACTTGTGGAAGTGGTGTCCGAGGTGAAGAACAAGGCTGCCTTCCGGGTGACCGCCGGAGCGGGCGAGAGCGTGGATGCTGTTGCTGTGGAGGAACGGTTGGAGTCGCGTTTCCTTGGCTGATCCTTACGTGCATGACATATCGCGAATGACGGCTGTTGAGCTGCGTGATGCCCTGGCGTCGGGCGAAGTCTCTGCCCGTGAAGCCACCTCGCATTTCGCCTCGGCAATCGAGTCCCGGAACAAGAACCTGGGCGCCTTTGTCACTATCACCACCGAACAAGCCCTGAGGGACGCCGCTGCCGCGGATCACCTGCACTCCAGGCTTGTCCGGGAGGGTCGTCCGGAAGAGCTCCCCCTGCTTCATGGCATGCCGACCGCTTTTAAGGACCTCACCGATGTTGCCGGCGTTCCCACCACCCACGGCTGCGCGGCCCTTGAGCACAAGCCCGCACCGGAAGATGGTGCCCTCGCAGCAACCCTGAAGGCCCATGGAGTCATCTCACTGGGCAAGACGCAGGTTCCAGAGTTCGGACTGACGGCTTACAGCGAAAACCGCATCGCACCGCCGTCGCGCAATCCACATTCCCTGGCTCGAAGCTCTGGCGGCTCGTCGGGTGGCAGCGCTGCCGCGGTGGCCGCGGGCCTGGTTCCGTTCGCTCCGGGGACCGATGGCGGCGGGTCCATCCGTATCCCGGCCGGCGCGTGCGGCCTGGTTGGGTTGAAGCCGGGGCGGGGTGTAGTGCCATCGGGTGCGAGCGCGGGAGACGCCGCCAAGTTGGTGGTGGCCGGACCGCTGGCAAAAACCGCTGGGGATGCAGCGCTGCTGATGGACGCGCTGGTCCCCCGGGATCAAGCGCCCGACGGCGGATACCTCGCCAACGTGGGGCGGGCGCCGGAGCCCCTGAGAATCGGCGTGACCCTGGATAGCCCGTGGGCCGGCATCTACCCGTTCCAGATCGAGCAGGAAGCGATGGACGCCCTCTCGCTGGGGATCAGGCTGCTGGAAAAGGCAGGCCACAGCGTTGCCGAAGCCGAAATCCGCTACGACAACCGCTATCCCGAAGCCTTCACCACGGCCTGGACCGCCGGCGTCGGGAGTGCCCGGATAGCACCCCAGCGTGAGGCGTTGCTGACCCCGCTGACCCGGACGTTCCGGCGTCGGGCACAACAGCGGAGCGCGTTAAAGGTCAACGAGGCCTTGAGTTTCCTGCGTCAGTTCGAGCACGACACCATCACGCAGTACTCGGACTGGGACCTGATGCTCATGCCGTCGCTGGCGCAGACACCGCGGCCGATCGGTTGGTTTACCGGTGGCGGCCACAGTGGCGAACTCTGGCCGAGCGAGTGGGCCGGTGACGCAGACGAGGATTACAAACGGCAATGCGAGTACGCGCCGTGGTCCTCCATGGTGAATGTGTGCGGGCTCCCGGCGATCAGCGTTCCGGTGCACACGACGCAGGGCGGACTGCCCATGGGGATCCAGCTGATTGGCCGGCCGGGATCTGAACTGGTGCTCCTCCAGCTCGCGGCCGTCCTTGAGAGCCACTAAGGCCGCAGAGGTCCTCTTACGCCCGCCTGAGTCGCGCGTCTAACATATGGAAAGTGGTTGCCCCGGGCATATATCGATGTGACAATGCCCGCAGTCAGTGCCAGCATTGAGAAAATGAGCACACCTCAAACCACGGCTGAGTCCGCAAAGCCAGCGGGCGATACGTCATTCTTCGGCCACCCAAAGATGTTGGCCAGCCTCTTCTCCGTGGAAATGTGGGAGCGATTCTCCTTCTACGGCATGCAGGGAATCCTGCTTTACTACATGTACTTCACCGCCGAGCAGGGCGGACTCTCCATTGACCAGGGCCTTGCCGCTGGTTTGGTGGGCGCGTACGGTGGTGGCGTTTACCTGTCGACGATCCTCGGCGCATGGCTCGCCGACCGTCTCTTCGGCTCCGAAAAAGTCCTTTTCGGCTCAGCCATCATGATCATGGCCGGCCACATCGCACTGGCCCTCCTGCCGGGCATCCCCGGCTTGATCGCCGGCCTGGTGCTGGTGGGCATCGGCTCCGGTGGCCTGAAAGCCAACGCTACTGCGCTGGTCGGCAGCCTCTACGGCGAAAAGGACGAGCGCCGTGACGCCGGCTTCTCCATCTTCTACATGGGCATCAATATCGGTGGGCTCATCGGCCCGTTGGTCACCGGCTGGCTTCAGACGAGCTACGGCTTCCACGTCGGCTTCGGCGCCGCGGCCGTGGGCATGGCGATCGGCCTGGTGGTCTACTCGCTGGGCCGCAAGAGGCTCCCTGAGGAAGCACACCGTGTTCCCAACCCCCTCCCGGCGAAGGACCGCACTAAGTACGGCCTGATCTTCCTGGGCATCCTGATCGTCATTGGCGTGTTGCTCGGCACCGGGATCGTCAACGCCAACAACCTGGCCCGGAGCATGGCCTACGCCGCAATCGGTGCCGCGGTGGTCTACCTGTTCCTGATCTTCCGCAGCCCGCTGGTCACCGCCGTGGAGCGCAAGCGCGTGATCGCCTTCATCCCCCTGTTCATTGCATCGGCCGGATTCTGGGCGCTCTTCCAGCAGCAGTTCACGTTCATCGCTGTATACTCGCAGGAGAAGCTGGACCGCAACCTGTTCGGTTGGGAAATGCCGGCGGCCTGGGTCCAGTCCATCAACCCGGTGTTCATCATCATCTTCGCCGGCGTCATGGCTGCCCTGTGGACCAAGCTGGGTTCCAAGCAGCCGAGTTCGCCGCTGAAGTTCTCCGCCGGCCTGTTCATCATGGGCCTGGCGTTCCTTGCGTTCATCCCGCTGGCCGGCGAAGGCAAGACCCCGTTGCTGGCACTGGTGGGCATCCTGTTCATGTTCACCCTGGCGGAACTGTTCCTCTCCCCCATCGGCCTGTCCGTGAGCACCAAGCTCGCCCCGCAGGCCTTCCATACCCAGATGGTGGCGCTGTTCTTCCTGTCCGTCTCGCTCGGCACCACGCTGGCGGGCATCCTCGCCGGCCTCTACAACCCGGAGGACGAACTGCCGTACTTCCTGGGCATCGGCAGCGTGGCAGTGGTCCTGGCTGTCGGTTTGGCTGCAGCATCGCCCGCGATCAAAAAGCTGATGGGCGGCGTGCGGTAACAGCAGTAACGGACTGACGTTAAACGACGACGGCGGCCCTTGCGTTCGGTGGGATTCCCACCTGACGCAAGGGCCGCCGTCGTACGCGTTTGTTTAGTAGTTGTAGCGGCCGCTGCTGGAGGCGCCGATCGCAGCGAAGAAGATGATGCCGAAGATCACCGTCAGCGCGATGCCGATGTAACCCATCACCAGGCCGGCGATTGCCATGCCCTTGCCTGCAGGCTCGCGCTTGAGGCCGAGGTGGCCCAGGATCACGGCGGCGATCTGCGGAAGGATGAAGAATCCGAAGCCAACAAAAATGGCGATGCCGCAGCACATGCTGGCAATACTCAGACCCTTGGGCTCGGCCTGCATGGCGTAGTACGCAGGCTGGCCGTACGGTGACTGCGGCTGGCCGTAAGGCTGCTGGCCATAGGGCTGCTGACCGAATGTCTGCTGCTGCTGGTACGGGCTGGGCGGCTGGCCGTACGGCGACGGCGGCTGCTGGCTGTAGTCACCCGGCGTGTAAGCGCTGGCAGGCGGCTGCGGCTGGGCGTAGAAATCGTTCTGGCCCTGGGCATTTTGCGTGTACGCGTCCTGCGCGTGAGAGTCCTGCCCGTGTGCGCTCTGCCCATAGGGCGGGAGGGGCTGCGTGGCGTTGGCGCCCTCGCTTGATGCGCCCTGGTCTGCGGCGCCCTGGTGCGGTGCGCCCTCGTGCGGTGCGCCCTCGTGCGGTGCGCTCTGGCCGGGTGCGCTCGACTCGGGCGCGCTGAACTGTGCGGGCGGGACGTACTGCGGCGGTTCGTAGCCCGCCGGCTTGTCCTCGTTGCCCTTGGATGGCTGATCTGACATGGAATCCCCCTGAAAGTGGTCTTTGCTCCCAACACTACCGCCGTCCGGCGCGCCGCATAAGGTAACGCGCACTGATGGCATGGGCACAACAACCCATCCCGAAAGATTCATGCATAAGCATGGAATATTTTCGAGTCAAACTCGGTTTATAGGAATAGCGACTTAAGCAGCGCTCACCAAAGAAATCGGCGGGATCCGTCCCGCGAAGGAGGAATCATGGGTAACTTCGAAGGCAAGACCGCGCTCGTCACCGGCGGCGGCTCAGGGCTTGGGGAAGCCATCAGCAAGGACCTCGCCAAGAACGGCGTCAAGGTAGTAATTACTGACGTCAACCTCGACGCCGCCACCCGCGTGGCCAACCAAATCACGGCCGACGGCGGCACTGCGGTTCCGTTCCAGGCCAACACTGCGGTGGCTGAAGACAGCAAGAAGGCCGTCGACTTCGCCGTGGAAACGTACGGCGCCCTCAACTACGCCGTGAACAACGCCGGCATCGGCGGCGCCAGCGCTCCTGTGGGCGACGTCGACATCGAGGACTGGGACAAGGTCATCGCCATCAACTTGAGCGGCGTCCTGTACGGCCTGCGCTATCAGATCCCGGCCATCCTCGCCGCGGGCGCTTCCGAAGGCGCCATTGTGAACATGGCTTCGATCCATGGTGCCGTCGCAGCTCCCGGCAACGCCGCCTACACCGCTGCCAAGCACGCCGTGGTGGGCCTGACCAAGAACGCTGCTGCCGAATACGGCGCGCAGGGTCTCCGCGTCAACGCCATCGGCCCGGGCTACATCGACACTCCCTTGCTGGCCGCTGCCCCGAAGGAAGTCATTAGCGGTCTCGAGGCCAAGCACCCGCTGGGTCGTTTGGGTACGGCCGATGAAATCGCGAACGTGACCACGTTCCTCCTTTCCGACAAGGCCAGCTTCATGACGGGCTCCTACGTCCTGGTCGATGGTGGTTACACGGCCGTCTAGCACTGGTTTTGAAGCGCTCCGGCGGGGGTAAGGGTGGGGCATCGCTACCGTTACCCCCGATCGCACCCGTAACCTCTGGAGCGAACCGCGCGAAAGGGTGCGCCCCCGGGCTACGAGTGGCGCGCCAGGCGGGAACGGATGCACCCGGCGGAAAGAGCTGCACCGCGAACGAAAGCGGGTTCCCGGGGTTTACGGGTGGGGCATCGCTACCGTTACCCCCGATCGCACCCGTAACCTCTGGAGCGAACCGCGCGAAAGGGTGCGCCCCCGGGCTACGAGAGGTGCGCCAAGCGGGAACGGGTGCACCCGGGTGCGGTCTGAACGGGGAATGAATCTTTGCTGGCTTGGCGGTTTTTGTCCTGCCGTAACACCGCCTTTCGGCGTCACAGGGGCCGGATCCCGGACATTTCGTGTCAGCTGACGCCAAGGTCTGGCATGCTGGACCCCATGGCTAGCCGAGCGGGCACAGTTGCCCTTCCCCAGGACCTTGTTGACATCACAGCCCTGCTGGACGCGTATTTCGACGTAGCTCCGGACTTGGGTGATCCCGCGCAGCGCGTGGCGTTTGGAACGTCGGGACACCGCGGATCCAGCTTGAAGGCATCGTTCAACGAACCTCACATCCTCGCGATCACGCAAGCAATCGTCGAATACCGTGGACGCCAGGGCATCACCGGCCCGCTGTTCATTGGACGCGACACCCATGCCCTCAGCGAGCCGGCGCAGAATTCCGCCTTGGAAGTGCTGGCCGCCAACGGCGTGACCGTCCTGGTGGACGCCCGCCACGGCTACACTCCCACGCCGGCCTTGAGCCACGCGATCCTGAAGTACAACCGCGAAGCCGCGCCGGGCGCCCCCCAGGCCGACGGCATCGTGGTCACCCCCAGCCACAACCCTCCCGGCGACGGTGGCTTCAAGTACAACCCTCCGCACGGCGGCCCGGCCGACACTGATGCCACCGGATGGATCGCCGACCGCGCCAATCAGCTCCTCGAGAACGGTCTCCGCGGCGTCAAGCGCATCCCGTTGAACGATGCCCTGAGCGCTGACACCACCGGCAAGTTCGACTTCCTCAGCAGCTACGTTGACGATCTTCCCTCGGTGCTCAACCTCGACGCCATCCGCAACGCAGGTGTCCGGATCGGAGCCGACCCCATGGGCGGCGCCTCCGTGGATTACTGGGGCGAAATCGGCGAGCGTCACCAACTCAACCTCACCGTTGTAAACCCCACCGTCGATCCGCAGTGGGCGTTTATGACCCTCGACTGGGACGAGAAAATCCGCATGGATTGCTCGTCGCCGTCGGCCATGGCGTCCCTCATTCAGCGCATGGCCGCTGGCGCCGACGGCACCGCCGCCTACGGCGTGGCAACCGGTAACGACGCCGACGCCGATCGCCACGGCATCGTGACACCGGACGGTGGTTTGATGAACCCGAACCACTATCTGGCTGTCGCCATCGATTACCTGTACCGGAACCGCGGCGGATGGAACCCGGAGTCCGTTGTTGGCAAGACCCTGGTGTCCTCCTCGATCATTGACCGCGTTGCGGGCGGGCTCGGCCGGAAGCTGGTTGAGGTTCCCGTGGGCTTCAAGTGGTTCGTGCCCGGGCTGCTGTCCGGCGAAGGCGCATTCGGTGGCGAGGAATCGGCCGGCGCTTCCTTCAACAAGCTCGACGGCAGCGTGTGGACCACGGACAAGGACGGCATCCTGCTGGCCCTCCTGGCCTCGGAGATCACCGCCGTCACGGGGTCCTCCCCTTCGCAGCTGTACAAGGGCCTGACGGACCAGTTCGGCGCGCCCGTTTACGCCCGCATCGACGCCGCCGCCACGCGTGAGCAGAAGTCCAAACTGGGCAAGCTCTCCGCCGCCGACGTCACCGCGACGTCCCTTGCCGGCGAAGAGATCACGGCCAAGCTCACCGAGGCTCCGGGCAACGGCGCATCGATCGGCGGCCTGAAAGTTGTCACGGAGAATGCCTGGTTCGCGGCCCGCCCCTCCGGCACCGAGGACGTCTACAAGATCTACGCCGAGTCCTTCAAGGGCGCGGACCACTTGAAGCAGGTGCAGGAAGAGGCCAAGGCGCTGGTGGACGGGGTTATCGCCTAACTCCAACCATCTCTCACCTCCCACGGCCTTCCAGCCAACCATCTCTCACCTCCCGCGGGCTTCCAGCCAACCATCTCTCACCTGCCCTAGAGTCGTGGGAAGGACATGCAACCCGGGGGGAACGATGAGGCTCGAGGCCTGGCACGTAATGGTTTTATTCATACTGCTGGTGGTGGCCGCCGTGGTGATCGTGGCGGCGACCCTACTCGTCCGCTGGGTCATCCGAGCGGCAGATCATCGTGATCGGGGCAATCGACCCGAGCGGGAGTGACAGAGCGTCGGGCTCAAAACCCGAGAGATCTGCGAGAGCGTCGGGCCCCAAACCCGAGGGACCTGATCGAGCGTCGGGCCCAAGCCCGAGGGACCTGATCGAGCGTCGGGCCCAAGCCCGAGGGACCTGAGCGAGCGTTGGGCTCAAGCCCGAGGGATGTGAGCGAGCGATCTATGGGATCGGCCCGGTCAGGGCCCGCGCAACGCAAAACGCCCGCCCACATTCCTGTGAGCGGGCGTTTTTGCTGCCTAGAAACTTAGACGGTGCGAACAACGTCGTCGTAAGCGAACTTCGGCTTGGCTTCGCCCCAGGCTTCCGGGCCGGGCTGGCCGATGTTGACCACCAGGAAGCTCTTCTGGTCGCCGGCCGGGAAGAACTCGGCGTCGATGGCGGAGAAGTCGGCACCGGTCATCGGGCCCGCGGCGAAACCGAGTGAGCGTACGGCCAGGATGAAATACCCGGCCTGCAAGTGAGCGTTGTTATTGCCCGTAGCAGCGGCGAAAGCGGGATCGGCGTCGTACATTGCCTTGGGCGCGCCGTAGGCGGGCAGGAACTTGTCCCACTGCCCCTGCCAGTCGGTGTCGTAGGAGAGGATGGCGACCAGCGGGGCGGAGGCGGTCTTGGCCTTGTTGCCGTTGGAAAGGGTGTCCACCAGCTTGGCGCGGGCCTCGTCCGAGCGGACGTAGGTCACGCGGAGTGGCTGGGAGTTGAAGGCGGTGGGGCCGAACTTGGTCAGCTCGTAGATGGCGCGGGCCTGCTCGTCGGTGACCTCACCGGCAAAGCTGTTGGCGGTACGGGCTTCGGCAAAAATGGCGTCGACTGCTGCGGCGTCAATGACTGCTTCTTCGTGGGCGATCGTCATTCGTAAACCTTTCGCTGGGCCCTGGCCCTGAACCGGCCGGGCACTTCTGCTTTCCATGGTTGCAACTTCAACTTCCGTTGTCCTCTTCCCGTGACGGCCCGTGACGTTGGGCACACAGCGTGACTCCGCGTGTCGTTTCCTTGCGTTGTGAGGCCCGCTTTGCGCTTCATTCGGCGCGCGAGGCGCGTAGAGCGGGCCCCGCAATGGCGGTAATGTTGCACCGAATCCCAACACTCTTCTGAGGAAGGCCCGCCATGAGCATGCTCGGCATCAAATGGAAGCTCCACGGCAACGGCAAGTCCATTCGCCCCGGCCACGTGGTGGCGCCCGACGAGCGGCTGGCTTGGCCCCTGACCATCGGCATCGGCATGCAGCACGTGGTGGCCATGTTCGGAGCGACGTTCCTGGTGCCCATCATCACGGGCATGCCGCCGGCCACCACCCTGCTCTTCTCCGGCATCGGCACCCTGCTGTTTCTGGTGATCACCAAGGGCCGCGTGCCCAGCTACCTTGGTTCGAGCTTCGCGTTCATCGCCCCGATCATGGCGTCCCAGCAGCAGTACGGCGTCAGTGGCGCCTTGGGCGGCGTGGTGCTGGCCGGCGTCGTACTGGCGCTTATTGGTGCGGTGGTCCAGAAGTTTGGCGCCGAATGGATCAACCGGCTGATGCCGCCGATCGTCACCGGTGCCATTGTGGCGCTGATTGGTCTCAACCTGGCGCCGGCCGCAAAGGCGAACTTCGACCTCGCGCCGGTTACCGCCCTCATCACGCTTGTCACGATCATCCTGGTTTCCGTTCTATTCCGGGGAATTCTGGGGCGACTGAGCATCCTGGTGGGCGTTGTCGTGGGGTACCTCGTTGCGATGATGCGCGGCGAGGTTTCCTACGAAAAGATGGACGCCGCCGCGTGGATTGGCCTCCCCCTGTTCCAGACCCCCGAGTTCCACATCGGTGTGGTGGGGCTGTTCGTGCCGGTAGTGCTGGTGCTCGTGGCTGAGAACGTGGGGCACGTGAAGTCTGTGGCCGCGATGACCGGCCAGAACCTCGACGGCGTCTCCGGCCGCGCGCTGATGGCCGACGGCGCCGCGACCGTACTTGCCGGGTTCGGTGGCGGTTCCGGTACCACGACGTATGCGGAAAACATCGGCGTTATGGCAGCCACCAAGGTCTACTCGACGGCGGCCTACTGGGTGGCCGGTATCTTCGCCATCCTGCTGAGCTTCTCCCCCAAATTCGGCGAACTGATCGCGACCGTCCCGGCAGGTGTCCTGGGCGGCGCTGCAACGATGCTCTACGGCATGATCGGCGTGCTCGGCGTGAAGATCTGGGTGCAGAACAAGGTCAACTTCTCCAACCCGATCAACCTGACCACAGCTGCCGTGGCTCTGATTATCGGCATCGCTGACTACACGTGGACGATTGGCGAACTGAAGTTCACCGGCATCGCTCTGGGCTCCGCTGCTGCCTTGGTGATCTACCACGGCATGAAGGGGCTGGCTCGCTGGCGCGGGACCGTCGCTGAGCCGGAAACCGAGACGGCGGGGCTGCCGCCTGCGGTGAAGTCGGCGATGAACGCTGCGGCTAAGCGGGGCGGGAAGAAGGGGAAGTAGGGGGGTGGCACCGGCAGGAATGTCACGCGTTCCGGATAACCCTCGCCTCAGACTAAGGCGAGGACCGCCGTCGTGGTTCAGGCAAAACGCGTCAGTCCGCGGCCTCGCGTCCCATGGACCTTTCCACCTGGCCAAGCCAGTCCCCGACGAGGGCAGCCGTTAGCTCCGGTTGATCCAGGTGCGCGTTGTGACCGGCTCGATCAAGAACGGCGGTGGTGGATTGTGCGTAGCTGCGCGCGAGCTCGGTCTGATCCTCAAACCCCACTACATGGTCCTGGCGCCCAGCGAGAATCAGCGTGGGTCCCCGAAAGTTGGCCAAGCGATCTTCCGGCTCGGCACGGAGTGCGTAGCTGCTCGAAATCCGCTGGACCGCTGCTTGATCGAAGACTCTTAACCCAGGCAGGGCCGCATCTCGGAAACGAAACCAATTCTCGGGGGATTGGACCACGGCCATGGCCTCATAGTCGGCCGCATCCGCGGGTTCCAAGGCCGCCAACAAGGTCGGGTCTGTTTGGAGCACTGTCTTGGCAGGAAGGGTCCGGGAACCGTGATCCGCAACGACCACTGGGCAAAGGAGCGCCAGGCCCAGTACCTGTTCCCCGAATTCGGCCACCAGGTGACGGGCGATCATGCCACCGAAGGAGTTTCCGAGGATCGCGAACCTTTCTGCACCGAAGGTCTTTCGGGCAAAGGAGACAACTGCTTTGGCCACGGCATCCGCGCTATCGATCTCGGGTCCTGCCGCGGATTGGCCCATGCCCGGCAAGTCCACGTAGACCCGCCGCCACTGACCGTGAGCATCGAATACGGGGTCGAGCCCCAACAAAAGGCGATGATCAACGCAGAATCCGTGAATGATCAGGATTGGGGTCCCCGCCCCATAGTCAACAGAATGCACCCTCGAACGCTAACACCGGTGGCAACTGACTGGGACCGCATGTGGCCGGCCTTGCCCGAGTCAGACCCGCGACCTCGAAGCACGGAGGTGGCGCGACAACCAATGGCGATCACCTTGAAGGTGAACGCCTTCTCTCATAATCGAGTCGAATATGGGCGCCTTCCGAACTTCGGACGCTTCGTAGATCATCGGGCGAACGTCATTGCCGGTGAGACGGTAGACGTCTAGGGCCAGATCCCCGATCTGCTCATAGAGTTCATCGCCGGTGCCGTCATGAACGATGAACAGCAAGTCGATATCAGAGTCGTTGCGCATGTCCCCGCGTGCGGCAGAACCAAAAAGAGTTACCTGCAGGGGGCGTTCAGGCCATCTCAATATTGCGCGGGATACGAAACGCGTGAAGCGTTCCCTGCCCTGGGAGGCTTCAGCGATGACGCCGGCGAGCATGTGAGACGAATTCAGGGTGTACTCGGTTCGGTTGCCGACCTGTACGCCCATGACAATGCCGCTGTCTTGAAGTCGCTCCAAGCATCGCCGAGTGCCAGACACCGAGGCATGGATGCCACGGTCCCGAACCAAATGCCCGGGTGTACTTGGACGCCCGTCCGCCAGTGCCATAAGGACATCCGCCTCAAGCGTCGGACATATCGCCCTCAAGGGGTTTTGCAGTTGCATCAGGCCTCCCGAATCGCTTCTTATTATACGCGATTTGCTGCTATCGCCGGGCGCGCTGGACGCGCCTGTCAGAAATCGTTTCTGGCAACACCATCACCTTTGCCGGCACCAATGCGACCCTTCGGGATAGTTGGTGGAGAGCGCCCATCGAGGGGCGAGCTCTCGGCAGAAAGAGCCCTCCATACCCCCGAGAGCCAACCCCTCGGCAACTTGAGAGCTAACCCCTCGGCGGGCCGACTTACGAAGACACAGAGCCACCGTGAGAGAGCGCTCTCTTGACGTACGTGACTTGCAGCACATACATTGGTCCCACATCCCAGAGAGCGCTCTCTCGCCACAGGCGTACGGTCTCTCGAACACACAAAGGAGTGATCGTGGAGTTTTCGCGACTAAGGAAATTCACTGCCCTGGCGGGCGTAGCCTCTCTTGCCCTCGTGGCGGCAGGCTGCAGCGGCGGAGGCGACAAAGCGGCGAGCGGCGACAACCCCGTCACACTGACCGTGACAACGTTCGGTACCTTCGGATACGACAACCTGTATGCCGAATACGAGAAGCAGAACCCCGGCGTCACCATCGAGGCCACCAACATCGACCGTGGTTCCAACGCCAGGACCGATGCGTTCACCAAGCTGGCCGCCGGCTCCGGACTCAGCGATGTCACGGCAATCGAGGAAGGCTGGCTCGGCTCCATCATGGAGGTTTCGGACCAGTTCGTGGACCTCAAGGAGCACGGCGCCGACGACATCAAGGGCAACTGGGTGGACTGGAAGTTCAAGCAGGGTACCGACCCCAACGGCCGCGTGATCGGTTACGGAACGGACATCGGACCGCAGGCCCTGTGCTACAACGGCAAGCTCTTTGAAGCAGCAGGCCTGCCGAGCGACCGTGAGAAGGTCGCGGAATTGTTCGGCGGCAAGGACGCAAGCTGGGACACGTACTTCAAGCTGGGCCGCCAGTACAAAGAGGCTACGGGCAAGGCCTGGTATGACCAGTCCGGCTTCGTCTGGAACTCCATGGTCAACCAGATGGACGAGGGTTACTACACCAAGGACGGCAAGCTCAACGTCGAGGGCAATAAGGACATGCGGGCAAAGTTCGACATGCTCGCGGCCGGCACTGCCGATGGCCTGTCCTCCAACCAGACCCAGTTCGACTGGGGTAACGGCAAGGCATTCGTCGACGGCTCCTTCGCCACGCACGTTTGCCCGGCATGGATGCTCGGCACCATCAAGGGCCAGCTCGAGTCAGCAGGCGGCGGGGCAGCCAGCGGTTGGGACGTAGCCGATGTCTTCCCCGGCGGTGCTTCCAACTGGGGCGGCGCATTCCTTTCGGTTCCCAAGAGCTCCAAGCACCCCGCTGAAGCAGCCAAGCTGGCAGCATGGCTGACCGCACCTGAGCAGCAGATCAAGCAGTCCGCTGCAGCGAACAATTTCCCGAGCACCCTTGAAGCACAGGCAAAGATCGTGGAAGCAGCAAAGCCGAACGAACTGTTCAACAACGCTCCCTACGGCGCCATCTTTGAGTCCCGCGCTGAGGGTGTCATCGCCCAGTTCAAGGGTCCGGATGACTCCGTGATCCAGGAGAATGTGTTCGGCCCGGCCCTCAAGATGCTCGACTCGGGCAAGGGCACCGCAGATGAAGCCTGGAATGAAGCCGTCAAGCTCCTCAACGACCTCGTGGTCAACAACTAGCAGCACCCGGCCGTGGGGCCTCCGGGAAACCGGAGGCCCCCTCACAGAGTCTGAGACCCGACCATGACCACCACCTTGAACCGCCCGGCGGCCGGCAGAACGGCCGCCACCAAACCGAAACCGACGTTCCGCCAACGCCTCAACGTCTTCGACATGAAGGCGTCCCCGTACTTTTACATCGCCCCGTTCTTCATCCTGTTCGCCCTGGTGGGCCTCTTTCCCCTGGGCTACACCTTCTTCGTCTCCCTCTTCGACTGGCACCTGCTCAAAGGCCAGGGCGAGTTTGTTGGATTCCAGAACTTCGCTGAGGTTCTTCAGGACAGGTTCTTCTGGAACTCCCTGTTCAACACCGTCAGCATCTTCCTGATCTCCACCATCCCCCAGCTGATCATGGCCACCATCATCGCCGCGGTCCTGGATCAGAACCTCCGCGCCAAGACGTTCTGGCGCATGAGCATCCTGCTCCCCTACGTTGTCACTCCCGTGGCTGTCGCCATGATCTTCACCAACATGTTCGGCGAGCAGTACGGGCTCATCAACAACATCCTGTCGAGCTTCGGGATCGACCCGGTGATGTGGAAGAACGACACCCTTCCCAGCCACATCGCCATCGCCACCATGGTGAACTGGCGCTGGACCGGCTACAACGCGCTGATCCTCCTGGCCGCCATGCAGTCGGTGCCCCGCGATATCTACGAGTCCGCAGCAATCGACGGCGCCGGTTCCGTCCGCCGCTTCTTCAGCATCACACTGCCGAGCATCCGGCCCACCATGGTGTTCGTCATTGTCACTGCGACCATCGGCGGGCTGCAGATCTTCACCGAGCCCCGCCTCTTCGATCCCGTAGCAGCCGGCGGAACGGCACGACAGTTCCAGACCACCGTGCTGTACCTGTGGGAGATGGCCTTCCAGCGGCAGAACTTCGGCAAGGCCTCCACCATCGCCTGGCTCCTGTTCCTGATCATCCTGCTCTTCGGCATCGTGAACTGGCTGATCTCACGCCGCATCGCCACCAACGGCGACGATCGCGGCGCAGCCAGCCGCCGCCGTCGTCAGCGTTCTTCCGCTGCGACCACAAAAGCGGACGACGCCGGCCTCACCGCCCAGGCGGCAGCGGCACCGGGCGCGGCACCAGACTCAACCCCGAGGAGCGGGAAATGACCCTCACGCAAAACCGGCCACCAGCACCGGCCCCTCAGCGAGCCTCCCGATCCCTGGCCACTCGAAAAGCACTTTTCGGCAACGGCCGGCGACCCGGTTTCCTCACTTATGGGTTGCTGCTCGCCTTCTTCCTGGCCTCCGCCTACCCGCTGTGGTGGTCCGTGATCATCGGCAGCCGCTCCAACGAAGCTCTCGGCGAAACCTGGCCGCCGCTGTTCCCGGGCGGCAACTTCTGGACCAACGTCGGGGAGGTTTTCAACACCGTCCCGTTCTGGCTGGCACTCGGCAACAGCGTCCTGATCTCCGGCATCATCACCATTTCGGTGGTGGGCTTCTCCACCCTGGCCGGATACGCGTTCGCCAAGCTGCGCTTCCGCGGCCGCAACTGGCTGATGGTCGCGGTGATTGCCACCATGGCCATCCCCACGCAGCTCGGCATCATCCCGCTGTTCATGCTGATGCGAACGCTCGGCTGGACGGGTGAGATCGGCGCCGTCGTGATCCCTACGCTGGTAACAGCGTTCGGTGTCTTCTTCATGCGGCAGTATTTGGTGGACGTGATCCCGGACGAGCTCATCGAGTCCGCACGCATGGATGGCGCGTCCATGATCTCCACGTTCTGGCATGTGGCACTGCCGGCCGCGCGCCCGGCCATGGCAATCCTGGGCCTCTTCACGTTCATGACGGCATGGACTGATTTCCTGTGGCCCCTGCTGGTGCTCGACGCCGGCAACCCCACTTTGCAGACGGCGCTCAGCCAACTGCAGTCGGCCCGGTACGTGGACTACTCGATCGTCCTGGCCGGCGCCGTCATGGCAACACTTCCGCTGCTGGCACTTTTCGTCCTGGCGGGCCGTCAACTTATTTCCGGAATCATGCAAGGAGCAGTGAAGGGCTAATGCCATTCGAAGCAACAACCCACCCAGCGATCACCCCCTTTAACAGGGTGTGGCCCGAGGGCTTCCTGTGGGGCTCGGCTACCGCCGCAGCCCAGGTGGAAGGCGCCAGCCACGAGGGCGGCAAGGAAGACTCCGTGTGGGACGCGTTCGCCCGCGTTCCGGGTGCCATCGCCAACGGTGAGACGCTGAAGGACGCGGTGCAGCACTACCATCGCATGCCCCAGGACGTCAGGATCATGAAGGAGCTGGGCCTCGATTCCTACCGCTTCTCCACCAGCTGGTCACGCGTCCGGCCGGGCGGCCGTACAGCGAACGCCGAAGGCCTGGACTTCTACTCCCGCTTGGTCGATGAACTGCTCGACGCCGACATCCTCCCTTGGTTGACCCTTTACCATTGGGACCTGCCGCAGGCGCTGGAGGAGAAGGGCGGCTGGGCAAACCGCGACACCGCCTACCGCTTCGTCGACTACGCGAACGACGTCTATTCGGCCCTCGGTGACCGTGTTCAGCACTGGACCACGTTCAACGAACCGTTCTGCTCCTCGCTCCTTGGCTATGCGGCGGGCGTGCACGCTCCCGGCCGTCAGGAGCCGGAAGCAGCCGTCGCGGCGATCCACCACCAGCACCTCGCCCACGGCCTGGTGGTCAACGAGCTGCGGAGCCGCGGCGCCCAGCAGTTGGGGATCACGCTCAACCTCAGCAACTCCATCCCGCGGGATCCTTCCGATCCCGTGGACCTCGATGCCGCGCGCCGGTTCGATTCGCTGCAGAACAGGATCTTCCTGGATCCGATCCTCCGCGGCGCTTACCCCGAGGACACGCTCAGCGACCTTGAGCAGTTCGGCATCCGGGACGTCATCAAGCCCGGCGACCTCGAAGTCATCGGTGCTCCCATCGATTTCCTGGGCGTCAACCACTATCACGATGACCTCATCAGCGGTCACCCCACCGCGGAACACGGCGACGGCCACTCGGGCGGCGCAACCCGCCCGACGTCGTCGTGCTGGATCGGTTCGGAGGACATCGCGTTCCCGAGCCGAGGCCTGCCGCGAACAGCAATGAACTGGGAGGTCAACCCCGACGGACTGCGGAAGCTCCTGGTGCGCCTTGGCGAGGAATACCCCACGCTGCCGCCGCTGTACATCACGGAAAACGGCGCTGCCTACGACGACGTCGTCAGTCCAGACGGCGCAGTCCACGACGCCGAGCGAACCCAGTTTGTCCTCGACCACATCACCGCCGTCGGCGAGGCACTCGACCAAGGCGCCGATGTGCGCGGCTACTTTGTGTGGTCACTCCTGGACAACTTTGAATGGTCTTGGGGTTACGGCAAGCGCTTTGGGGTGGTTCGCGTGGATTACGACACCTATGAGCGGACCGTGAAGGACAGCGGACTGGCATATTCGCGGGTCATCGCCTCGGCCAAGGCATCAGCCGACGCCACTGTGAACGCCTAAAGTAGCCTTCAGAGGCATACTTTTCTTTACGTTCCGGAGATAACGATGACGCAGGACACCAGCGGCCCCCGGCCGGTACCCACCCTAGAGATGGTGGCTGCCTTGGCCGGGGTGTCGCGGGCCACCGTGTCCCGCGTGGTCAACGACAGCCCGAGCGTTGACCCTGAAATGGCGCAGTCCGTGCGGAAAGCCATCCTCGCACTGGACTACACGCCCAACCGCGCAGCCCGTTCGCTCGCCAAACGCCGGGCAAATGCGGTCACGCTGATCGTTCCGGAGTCGACGTCCAAGGTCTTCGCCGATCCCTTCTTCGCCTCGGTAGTGCAGGGCATTGCCCTGTATCTCACCGATACCGAGTACACGCTGAATATGGTGATCTCCTCGGAATCCAAGCCGGAGAAAACCCGCAGCTTCCTGCTCGGAGGCAACGTTGACGGAGTCCTGGTGGTGTCGCACCACAGTGGCGACAACTCGTGGACGCACCTTTCGGGGTCCCTACCGATGGTGTTCGCCGGACGCCCCTTGGTGGGCGGCAAAGAGAGCTATTACGTGGATGTCGCCAATGAGCAGGCGGCCTACGAAGTCACCATGTTATTGACCGGGAGCGGCCGGACAAACGTAGCCACCGTTGCGGGGCCTCAAGACATGCCACCGGGCCTCGACCGCTTGGCTGGGTGGAGGACTGCCATGCGGGAGGCGGGTCTTGGGGAAAGTTTGGTGGAGGAGGGCGACTTCACCTTGGCTTCCGGCGCCAAAGCAATGCACCGTTTGCTGGATCGCGGCGTGCCCATTGACGCCGTTTTCGCAGCGAACGACCAGATGGCCGCCGGCGCCTACACCGCCATCCAAGGGCGGGGTCTGCGCATTCCGGAAGACATCGCCGTCGTCGGTTTTGACGACGATTCCTTCGCTACGTCTGTCACGCCCGCCCTCACCACCGTGCATCACCCGATCGTTGAACTCGGCAAGAAAATGGCCGAGACCCTCGTTCACCTGATCGAGGGCAAGCCGGCGGAACGAGTCACCAGGATGCCAACGTCGATCGTGATACGCGATTCCGTCTAGGAGCGATCCTCGGATTGCCATCGCAGCAGATCCCCTGGTTGGCACTCCAACACCTCGCACAGGGCTTCGAGCGTAGTAAACCTGACGGCTTTCGCACGCCCGTTCTTGAGTACGGCCAGGTTCGCCGGGGTGATGCCGACCTTCTCGGCGAGCACTCCGACGGGCATTTTGCGCTTGGCCAGCATAACGTCGATGTCCACGATGATCGGCATCAGATGACCTCGTCCAGCTCGGCCCTCAGACCAGCGGCTTCGACGTCCCGCGCCACGGCCTGGGCGAGCAGGGTTCGCATGACCAGCACAACCAGCGCCACTCCCCCGATCATCAACGCAGCACCACAAATCAGCAAAACGATGCCAGGGGCTGTCTCGCCGGGCGCCAGGATCACTGCGATGGCAAACATCAGTACCGCCGCAAAAGCGATGGCTCCGAAGATGACGTCCACAAATCGGAAAGCCCGGTGGGAGAACACCGTCCCGCGGCGGACCATGGTCAGCAAACGCCACACGCAGACCGCAACCACCTGGACACACAGAATTCCCAAGACCACGATGGCCAGCAGCGCAATCCGCGGCCCATCCGGGGCGCCTGCCTCCATCAGGTCGGTTGAAAGCAGTGGCACCATCCGCACCTGCACGAACAATGAACCCGCCAGCACCAGGGCAATCACAACCCGCAAGGCGAGGATCGTCAGCTTTCCCATCGAGAACTCCTTTATCGAACAACAACCTGATTCTATCGATATTCGATAGTTGGGCAACTGCAGTTACGGTTTTCCCTGATAGTCAGCTTGCTTACTAAAAGCACTTTCCCTAGGCTTGAACAGGTCAGACAAACAACTCTCACAGCGGCGGACCACGCTCAAAAGCACTCCGCCGCGCAATGGAGGAGGAACAATGTCAGAACACAACATCGCAGGCAAGAAGGTCGCATTCCTGTTGACGGACGGCGTGGAGCAGGTGGAACTCACCAGCCCATGGCAGGCGGTCAAGGACGCGGGTGGCGAGCCAACCCTTGTGGCTCTGTCCAAGGAAAAGCTCCAAGGCTTCAATGGTGTGGAGAAGGGTGACACCTTCAACGTCGACCTCGCCGTGGCCGACGCGGACGCCTCCGACTTCGACGCCCTTGTCCTTCCCGGCGGCGTCGTGAACGCAGACCATCTCCGTGTAGACAAAGACGCACAGAACTTCACGCGGGCGTTCTTTGAGCAGCACAAGCCGGTGGCTTCAATCTGCCACGGACCGTGGATCCTCATCGATGCCGGCGTTATCAAGGGCCGCAACGTCACCTCCTACCACACCCTCCAGACGGACCTGAGGAATGCGGGCGCCAACTGGACCGACGAGGAAGTGGTGTGCGACCAAGGCCTGGTCACCAGCCGCACCCCGGACGACCTCCCCGCCTTCAACGCCAAGGTGGTCGAGGAGATCTCCGAGGGCCAGCACGCCGGCCAGACCGCCTAGCGGTCACCGACCCACATACGGCAAGTGCCGCCGTCGTACTTTCACAAGAAGTACGACGGCGGCACTTGGCGTTTCGCTGACCTCACCTATTGGCAGCGGGACTATCCACGCACAGTGACGGAGAACTTCCACACGACTTTCCCGGTGTCGGTCATGATGAAGCACTGACTCGCACGGGTCCAGGAAGAGTTCATCGTGAGGCGCTTCGTGTTGCATGAGGACTGTGTACTGAAGTCCGTCGGGTACAGGTAGGTGTAACCCGCAGCCTGTGCGGGCGCCGCAACCGCGAGGCCTCCGGCGGCAAGTGCGATCGCTGCAACAACACGGGCAATGGTCTTCTGATGCTTCATGGTCTCTCCCCATATAGGCCTGAATGAATATGGGCAAACTATCAGTGCAAACCAGGGGACAAAATGGGCAGGAGTGCCCATGATGGCGATGCGTCGGGCTGTGGGTAGTTCACCCCATCGCGAACACCTCAGCCGTGCGCGAGGATACGCAAACACGCTTCGGTGAAACCGGACGGCCACCTACACCCCCGATAAAGGAGTAAGAACCATGAAACTCGCCTCAAAGATCGCAAGCGCCGGCGCTCTGCTGGGACTCGCTGCAACGTCACTGCTAGCGGGAGCGCCTGCGGCTAATGCCTCGGGTACGGGCAAAGCCTGCCCGGTAAACCGTGTGTGCCTGTACTTCAACAGCAACTTTGAAGGGGCACGGGCTGACTTCGCATACAGTGATGCCGGCCTGGGCAACGAGCTCTTCACCGACGGCCCAGCTGGCGCGAACGGCTGGGGAGTCCAAGTCAACAACAACGCGGCATCACTCATCAACAACACCCCAAGCGGAGCCAACATCTATGACGGACCCAACTGCACTGGTGAGGCATGGGCTACCTACGGTGGAGAACGCGTCAACTTGGCTTCAATGGGCATGAAGAACCGGGTTAGCTCAATTCAGATAGAAGGCGCATGCATCAACCGGGATCAATCCTGGGCATAGCAGGCCGACGAAAAGATCAAGGACGTGCTCAAGAGGGAGCACCCCAATTTGATGGCCGGGGCGTGGCGGGCTGTCGGAACTGAGCCCACCACGAAGGAGAGTCCACTCATGGGCATGTTGTGAGGCCTTTGGACACTCCCTCAGACGCCTTCGAGTACTCTTCAGCCGCAGCTGCCATGCCAGTCATCGCCGTCGTAATGTTGCGCAGGTCACACATCGCACATACGCTGGGGGCGCTGCAGCGTGGCAGCAAGGATGAAAGGCAGTGAATTGGCCAGCGAGAAGCTCTCAGTTGTTGTTCGCGTCGACGTGGACGGCGAACAAATTCAGATCGCAGCAATCGGTCGCGTGACCGCTCTGAGCCTTCAGGGTCTCTATCCCGTGGTCCAACGCACCAAGGGTCTTGGCGGCGGTCTCGGAATTGAGATGGACCTGTCCCAAGCGACCATTGATGAGGATGCGCTGAAACAACTGCAGGTCTACGCCGAACTCCACGAAGTGCCCGTGCGCCTCAGCCCGGACCACAACAATGTGACCGCCCTTCCGTCCCGAGGCCTCCAAACCACCAGCCGCGCCGCCTAACATCGTCGTCATAGCCACCGCCTACCAGGAGAAACAATTGCGCAAAGTCACCGCTGGCCTGTTCCACTCCGTAGACGGCGTAGTTCAGGATCCGTTCAAGTTCCAGTTCGACAGCTTCGACGACGAGCTGGGCACGGGACTCACAAAGATGATCAATTCCGTGGACACCGTCGTCCTGGGGCGGGTCAGTTACCAGGAATGGGCCGGATATTGGCCCAACGCCCCGCGGGACGAGGACTTTGCCGCCTTCATCAATCCCGTGGAAAAGTTCGTGGCATCGCGCACCCTCACAGAGCCTCTTGAATGGGAGAACTCGCACCTGATCGAGGGCGATGTGGAGAAGTTCGTCACCGAGCTGAAGTCGCGTGACGGCGGCGAGATTGCCGTCTGCGGCAGCATCTCCCTGGTCCGCCAGCTGTTTTTCGCGGGCATTCTGGACGAACTGACCCTCATGACGCATCCTGTGGTGGCCGGCAGCGGGCGGCGGCTCTTTGAGGACGGCGACCCACTCCACCGGCTCGTGTTGGAGGACCAGTACGCCACCAGCAAGGGCAACGTGATCAGCACGTACAGCCTCCGTAAAGACTAATACGCACGACGACGGCACTCGCCTAAGGCGGCGGCCACATGCCAACAGCCGCCTCCCAGCAGGTTCGGCCACAGGAGGCAGCTGTTGATTATCGGGCAAACGTTCTGGCAAAACGTCAGTGGCTGCCGGTCACTTCCTGCCAAGGAAGCCGGTGCCCGAGATAGCGCACGTCCACGCCGAGGGTAAGGGTCCTTCGTTAGCATCCTCGAACCGGGCTACTGACGGCTACCCAGCTCCAGCAGATTCACGTCGACGTTTCCCGTGCCAGGCTTCGGGGATCCCCGTTCTTTGCGTAATTGCCTCGCCCGATATTCGTCCCTGGACAGGCTGAACCCGTACCAAGCCAGGAAGCCCGCAATGCCCATGGGCCACAGGGCACCCCATGAGGGCCCGCCTCCTTGGAAAGCAGGCATGATGAACAGCACCACCGTGGCAAGGAACCCCACCGCCCCAAAAGCAGCCAACACTGCCATGCCCCACCACGTACTGACCTGCGCCTGCCCCCGTCCCGGCGTAAACCCGATCTCGGCTGCGGGATAGCTGTGCAGCTCACCCGTGCTGGTCCGGCGAAGGACACGCTTCTCGCCCCGTGCAGCAGCTTCCTTATGTTCCGCATACACAGCATCGTCGCGCCGCTCACGTTCCCGGTCGTAGACCACGGTCAGTCCCCCTCACATCAATTCGTCAAGCCATTCCTGATCATCACACGAACCTGGCTGCGATTTCTTCCACGGCCTGCGTGAGCGCCGCCATACTGGCTGGGCCTCCGTGGCCCTCATCCTCGATGACCAGCAGCTGACTCGTCCGCCATCGCTGGTGCAGTTGCCACGCAGTAGCAACGGGGCCGCTGATGTCCCGCCTGCCATGAATCAGATAGCCGGGAATTCCGTCGAGCTGATGGATGCGGGGGATGATCTCGTTCTCCTGCGTGAGGAAACCGTCGTTGGCCCAATAGTGCGCCACTAACAGGGCGAAAGTCATCCGCTGCCGATCGTCGTCGAACATCTGCCCCGGGGTCCAGTTGGGGTCCAAGGATATGTGCGTGGATTCCCACCGGTCCCAAGCCAGGGCGGCCCGGCGCGCGTCCTCCCGGTCATCCCCAGCCAACCGCCGGGCGTAGGCCTCCACAAGGCGCTCTCCTGACATTTCACTGGAGTCGCGCTGGAACCGACTCCATTCCTCCGGGAAGACGCGGCCAACGTCCTCCGTGATCCACTGGATCTCGGCGCGACTGCTGGTGGTTACGGCCACGAGAGCAATGCCCAATACTCGGCTTGGGTGCTGCAGTGCATAGGCGATCGCAAGAGTGCTGCCCCATGAAACTCCAGTGACGATCCACCGCTCAATCCCTAACTCAGTGCGGACCGCCTCAATGTCTTCAATCAAGGTCCGCGTGGTGTTGACCGATAGATGTGCGAGGTCATCTTGAGCAGTAGGCGTGCTCTTCCCGCACCCGCGTTGATCCAGGCCTATGGTCCTGAAGCGGCTGGGGTCGTGCCGCTTTCGGTAGCCTCCCAACCCCAGCGAGCCGCCCGGCCCACCATGGAGGTAGAGGACGGGCACGCCATGGGGATTACCCGTCGATTCCCAGTAGATCCGTGCATGAGGAACGTTGACCCAGCCCGATGACTGTTCCCCGCTGCCATCCGTCACTGTGAAGACACCGGCACGTCGTGCGTTCGCGTTCCGCAACCCTGCATTGAGTCCTCCAAGGGGTCGGCAGCGCAGCCCATAGTGGAAGGGCATCGACTCATCGTAGTCCAGCCGTGAAACAAGAGACTGCCCTCATGCGATGTGCACAGTTGACCGCATCGGGCACTGCACATTGCCCAATGACCTTGGCACGACGCGCAGATACTGTGAAGTGAATCACTCGAAAGGAATGCATGTCATGTCCACCTCCGACACAGGGCACGATGACTACCCCATCACCAGGGTTCCCGCAACGAAGCGGAAGCACTGGTTCGGCATCGCGGTCCAACGCTTCGGTCAGACTTCTGACCTGAGCCAGTTTCTTCTCGGGGCAACGTTTGGCTTTGGAATGACCTTCTGGGATGCCTTCTGGGCGTTCACGGTGGGCGCATTAATCGTCGAAGCCCTCATGATCTTCGTCGGCATCGCCGGCATGCGCCAAGGCCTCACAACATCCATGCTTGCCCGCTGGACGGGCTTTGGCCGCGGGGGTGCTTCGGTTCTCGGACTGGCCATCTGCATCAGCCTAATCGGATGGTTCGGTATCCAGTCAGGGATTTCCGGCGCGGGGCTGAACCAGATTGTCCCCGAGATTCCCACCTGGGCTTGGTCGCTGGTCTTTGGCCTGGTGGTCACACTGATTGTGGTCCGCGGCTTTGAATCAATGCAGTGGTTGGCCAACATCACTGTGCCGCTGTTCATGATCCTGATCGCCTGGGCAGCCTGGGCCGAGCTCAGCAATCACTCCATCAGCCAGCTCATGAACGATGCCCCTCCCGGGCCGCAACTGGATTTCGTCACCGCCACCACCATCGTTGCTGGAAGCGCTGTTCTCGGGGCAGTCATTACGCCCGACATGACCCGCTACAACAGGAGCGCCAGCGACGTCGTCAAGCAGACCGTCGTCGGGATGACGCTCGGCAACTACAGCATCGGCATGATCGGCGTCCTGCTGGCCCACGCCGTGAAAACGGCAGACGTCACCCAAATCATCTTCTCCTCCGTGGGCTGGGTGGGCATCCTGATCATCGTCCTGGGAACATCCAAGATCAATGACTGGAATCTCTACAGTGCCGGCCTCGGCGTCGTGTCCTTCTTCAACAGCGCCATGAACAAACGCCTGAACCGGGGACACGTGACGTTGCTGCTGGGCGTCGTCGGAACGGTGCTGGCAGCCGCAGGCATCCTGGACAAGTTCATCGACATCCTCATGGTCCTGGGCGTCGTGTTCCCACCTGTAGCCGGCATCATCATGGCCGAATACTTCGTAGTCAAGAAGTGGCGGCCACTCCTGGAAGCAAGCCGCGACTCCGGGCTCCCACCAGCTGAGTCACCCAACTGGATCCCCGCCACGTTCGTCATCTGGGCGATCTCCGCAACGCTGGGCTACTTCGTCACCTTCGGGCTTCCGGCCTTCACCTCGCTGGCCGCCGCCTTCATCCTCTACATCGTCGCCGGCAAGCTGAATCTCCTGCGGTCCTACGGCGACAACCAACCAAGCACCCCAAACACCACAAAGGAAGAACCGGTAACCGCACCATGAGCAGCCTGAGAATCGGCATTGACGTCGGCGGCACCAACACGGACGCTGTACTGCTGGACGGCACGCAGGTGCTCGCCTCTACTAAAGTCCCCACCACCAAGGACGTCACCAGCGGCATCACGCAGGTGCTCACCGCGCTGAAGGAACTGAATGGCTTCAGCCCGGACCACATCCGAGGCGTGATGATCGGAACCACGCACTTCATCAACGCCCTTATTGAAGCGCGGGACCTCTGCCCCACAGCTGCGATCCGGCTGGGTCTTCCGGCCACCGCTTCCCTGCCACCATTCACTGACTGGCCCGATACTCTCATCAACGCCGTCAGTGGCCGAGCGTATATGGCCCCCGGCGGTCACGAGTTCGACGGCCGTGCCATCAGCCCCTTCGACCCCGACGAAATAAGGCGCCACGCTGCCGACATCGCAGCCCACGGCATCCGTTCCGTGGCGGTCTCCAGCGTCTTCTCGCCCGTCAACGATGAATTCGAGCAGCGCACCCTGGCCATCCTGCACGAAGAGCTCGGCCCGGAATTCCCCGTCTCCCTCTCGCACGAAATCGGCCGGGTGGGCCTCCTGGAGCGCGAAAACGCCACTATCGTCAACGCTTCCCTCGCCGAGATGGCCAACCGGATTGTTGATGGCCTCGCAAAAGCCGTGCTGGAGCAGGGCATCACGGCTCCGCTCTACGTCAGCCAGAACGACGGCACGCTCATGGACATCGAGTACACCCGTCGTTACCCGGTTGCCACCTTCGCCTCAGGACCCACCAACTCCATGCGCGGAGCAGCGGCACTGTCCGGGTTCGCCGACTGCCTGATTGTGGACATCGGCGGCACCACTACAGACGTCGGCGTCCTGGTGAACGGGTTCCCCCGCGAGTCCAGCACCCACGTTCGGCTGGCCGGGCTCCGCACCAACTTCCGCATGCCGGACGTGCTATCGGCAGGACTGGGAGGAGGTTCCCGGGTCAGGACCGACCAAGGAACCGTGGGCCCGGACTCGGTAGGCTACCGCCTCACCGACGAGTCGCTTGTCTTTGGCGGTTCCGTCCTGACGGCAACTGACATCGCCGTCCGCAGCGGAAGGGCCGACGTCGGAGACGCATCTTTGGTGAGCCATATCAGTGACACTGTGGTCAGGTCAGCCCTGGAACAGATCGACCGCACCATCGCCGATATCGCGGACCGGATCCGGACCTCGTCGGCAGCCTTGCCGGTTGTCGCCGTCGGGGGTGGATCCATCCTGCTGGCAGACAAACTGGATGGTCTGGGCACCATCCACCGCCCCGGGAATTTCGACGTCGCCAACGCGTACGGGGCCGCAATCGCCCAGATCAGTGGCGAGGTGGACCGCGTGTCCTCCATCGCGGACGGCGATCAAAAGCGCGCCATGGAATCCGCCCGGCAGGAAGCCGTTGACCGCGCCGTAGCCGCCGGCGCCAACCCGGACACTGTGACGATTGTTGAGCAGGAAGCCATACCCATTCCTTACCTGCCGGGAAACGCCATGCGCGTCCGGGTCAAAGCAGCCGGCAACCTCACGTTAGGAAAGTGACATGACCCTTGAAGTGACGCAGGGCCGCAAGCTCAAGAAGATCACCGTGGAGGACATCGATTCCCTGGCGCGCGGGGCGGCCATCCTGGGAACAGGCGGAGGCGGCGATCCCTATATCGGAGCCCTCCTCGCGAAACAGGCCATCCACGAGTTTGGTCCCGTTGAACTCGTCTCACTCGAAGACCTTCCCGATGATGCCTTCATCGTTCCCATTGCGGCGATCGGCGCCCCCACGGTGTCCGTTGAGAAGCTCGACACCGTGGAGAACCTGCACCTGACCATCCAGAAGTTGGCGGCGTCCTTGAACAGGACCGCGACCCACACCGCCTGCCTGGAGATCGGGGGATCCAACTCGATGCTGCCGATCGTAGCGGCCGCGCAGTTGGGGATTCCGCTGATCGACGGCGACCTGATCGGACGGGCGTTCCCGGAAATACAAATGGGAATGGCGCCGCTGTACGGAATCCATGCCACTCCCATGGCCCTGGCTGACGAAAAAGGCAACACTCTTGTCATCGAAGCCATTGACTCGTTCTGGGCCGAGCGCTTTGCCCGCCAGGCCTCCATCGAAATGGGGTGCAACGCCTTCAACAGCACCTATGCCATGACCGGCGCCCAAGCCCGCGAGAGCTTCGTAGCCGGCTCCATGTCGTTCGCCATCACCATCGGCGATGCCGTTGCAGAGGCACAGCACAACAACCTGAACCCCTGCGACGTGTTGGCGGAAACTCTCGGGGGCCGGGTGATCCACCTCGGAAAAGTTGCCGACTTGCAGCGCCAGACAACGGGGGGCTTCGCCAAGGGCCAGGCCTTGATCGAGGGCATGGCCGCCGACACTGGCTCCGTTCTTTCACTGCACTTCCAGAACGAACATTTGCTGGCCACCAAGGACGGAACCGTGGTGACCACTACCCCGGACCTGATCATTGTGGTGGACGCAGAATCCGCAGAACCGGTCACCACCGAAAACCTGCGATACGGGCAACGCGTCTGCATCCTGACCGCGCCCAGTGATCCCCGCTGGCACACCACGGAGGGCCTCGAACTGGCCGGACCGGGGTACTTCGGGTACGGCGTCCCTTCCCACAGGTGGGACGGAACGCCGGAAGAGCACACCGAGTCGATCGAGCGCTACCGCGCCTGACCGCCGTCGAACATGGCCTTGCTGCCGCGCCTCCAACGTCTGTTGGCGGCGCGGCGGTGGCATCATTGGGAGCATAGCCGTCGAGGAGAACCGGAGCAGCAGAATGATTCCCCCGATCCCGCTGTGGTCTGTCACGAACCACTCAACGGCGGGCGTGATGGAGAGTGTCGGGGAGCCGCGCAGCGCAACGGTTTCGTCGCTGGTTGCCTTGTCCGGATCCCTCGCCGAGGTCAATCGCCAGGTCCGCGAACAACGGACCCTCGACGGCGACCCCCTCACTCTCCACAACTGCATTTTGATCCCCCTCGAGCCGTTGCCGTCGCGCGTATCGTGGGACGTGGAGGCGCTGTTGGCGCTGTCTTCAGCGGCCGGCGTCGTGGCCCTTGCGGTAAAACTACAGAACGACGACGGCGCGTTGCCGCCCAACGTGAGAAGGCTCGCCGAACGCTTGGGGCTGCTGGTACTGGCCGTCCATAACACCTGGCAATTCGGCGTTGCGGCGCAAGAGTTGATGTCCGGCGCCGCGCATCTTCAGGGGCAGCTGATCTCCCGCGTGGCGGCCGAGTGCCGAACGCCCTACGGCACCCTCGCCCATCTGCTCCAGCGGCTGGGAGCCGCGATCGGGCATGAAGTGACGCTCGTGGATCCGTCCGGGAAACTGATCTCCGCTGACCCTTTAGGCCCTGGGTCTGTACCGGAGACGGATGGCCCACAAAGCGCAGCGACGGAAATCCTTGCGCCGGTCCATCGGGAACAAGAGAACAGTCCGCGGCTCCGGGTTGTCCCCGGCCCCACGTTGGATCAAGAGCGGTCCGCGATCCGCGCAGCCTTGGAAGTCGCGGCCATAGCGGTATCCGAGCTCCTGTCCCGGCAACGGCTGGAGCGGGAGCGCGACGCGCGGCACCGCATCGCCCTGCTGGGTCAGCTCATCGACAACGCTGGAGATGTCACCCCGTCCTTCAGGGCGCGGGCGCTGGAACTGGGATGGACCTTGGACGGATTCCACATTGCGTTCCGCGTCATCACGCGCGAATCCGTGGATCTTGTGGCGCGGAAACCGGACCTGGACCGGGCCCTGATGCGCGAGAAGATCGAGGCTTCAACGGTTGAACAGTCAGACGGCTGGTCCGGCTGGCTAAGCTTCCCCTCCAAGCCCGGGCCGGCGGAAGTCAGCCGCGTCAGCAGTGCGCTTCGTCGGGCTCAACGGGAGCTCGCAGCTACGGTAGCCACCCAATTCGGAGTGGGACGCCTGCAAGCGCAACCCGAAGGGATCGTCAGCTCGCTGGAGGAAGCCAACGACGCCGCCCGCATCGCGGGTGCCAGGGAAAACTCCGGATACTTTGTGCACGTGGACAGGCTGGATATGGCCCAGCTACTGCTGATTTGGACTAGAACGGACACCTTCCGCCCAGCAGCACGGGAACTCCTTGCCCCGCTTCTCAAAGCCGGCCCCGAGCTCCTGCAGACACTCACCACTTTCCTGGACTGCGAATCCTCGTTGACCGAGACGGCAGCTATCCTCAACGTCCACCGCAACACCGTGAGCGACCGCATCAAGCGAATACAATCACTCATTGCCATCAACCTGGAGGACCCGGAAGCGCGGTTGGCTCTGCAGCTGGCTTGTCGAAGCGTGCTGACGGAAAAACCGGAGTAGGGCTTCCGGCAGGAGGCTACTTCTTCCCCGCCTTCAGGTCCGCCACCACCTTGGCGATCCGCCGCACACGGGTTTCCTCGGTCTTGGCATCACCGATCGGCTCAACATAGCGTCGCTGGCTGCTGTAATTCAGGGTCCCGTAGAAGGCCTTTGCCTCAGGTTCGGCATCCAGCGCGGCGGCCAAATCCTCGGGCACCTCGATCACGCGCGGCTGGGTGTCCACTGCAAGGCCAACCTCAACTGTGTCTCCAGCCGAAGCGCCCGTGAGCTCCCGGTTGGCCGAGCTGACGCCCACCATGTACTTCCCGCCCATCACCGCGATGCTGCTGCGGTAGCTCTGCCCGTTGATGGTCACCACCACAGGGGGCCGTTTGCCGGCTCCAAACCCTTCAACGATCTCGTCGGGAACTTCGATGCCGGCCTTGTTGCCATCGCCAACGATGGTGGTTGTGAATTTCATGTCCCAAGTATGCCGTTGGCCATTGGTAGACGCACCGCACCTACAGGACTACTTTCGAAATAACCGCAATCCTCACCAAAGGAGACACCCGTGGACAACCAAGATCTCTTGGAACGCATCCAGTCGCTGGTCGAAGAGGAGCATCGCTTGCGCGACTCCGAAGGGTCGGAAAACGACGCCGCCCGCCTCGCCCAACTGGAGGCGCAACTGGACCAATGCTGGGACTTGCTGCGCCAACGCCGCGCCAAGAAGGATGCAGGCGGGAACCCCGACGACGCCGAACCGCGGCCCGTCAGCGAAGTCGAGGGCTACCGGCAGTAATCAGGCTCCCTCGAGCACCTGGCTGGTAGCCCACGCGAGGTATTTGGCGGCATTGGCCACGGCGTCGGCGACGTCAGGAACGCCATCTTTGCGCTGCGCTACGTCCAGCAACTGGGCCGCGGCCACAATGCCGTGCTTCGCGAGGTCTTCTGGCGTTACCGTAATTCGCCCTGCGACGGCGATAACGGGAATTCCGTGCATGCTCGCGGCATCAGCCAGCGCGATCGGCGCCTTGCCTGTGAGCGACTGCTCGTCCATGGAACCTTCGCCGGTGATCACCAGGTCGGCCTCGCCCAGATGCTGCGCGAGGCCTGTGAGACCGGCGACCAGCGCGAAGCCGCCTTCCAGCGCAGCATCGGTGAAAGCCAGGAACGACGCCGGGAACCCGCCCGCCGCTCCAGCTCCCGGAACGTTCACGTCGCGGCCCGTAGCTTCCCGAAGGAGCGACGCCCAGTTGCGGAGACCGGCGTCGAGCCTTTCAACAGCGTCCTCATCCGCGCCCTTCTGCGGACCGAAAACATGGGCGGCACCCTCCGGCCCATAGAGCGGGTTTTGGACGTCGACGGCGATGCGGAACTTCACGGCGGACAGCCGCGGATCCAGCTCGGAGACGTCGACGGCGACGACGTCGGCCAAGGAACCTCCGCCGAGCGGCACTACGTTCCCGGCCGCATCAAGGGGCTTGAGCCCCAGGGCACGCAAGGCGCCACTGCCGGCGTCGGACATTGCCGAGCCGCCCAGGCCAAGCACGATCTCGGTGGCTCCGGCGTCGAGGGCGGCGGCGATCAGCTGGCCGCAGCCGTAGCTGTGGGCGCGCAGCGAATTCTCAGGTGTCGGCTCCATGTGCGCCAGGCCGGAAGCCATCGCGGTTTCGATGACCGCGCTGGCTCCACCAAAAGCATCTTTGCGAATCGCCCAGGAGGCTCCGACAGGCTTGAGGATCGGGCCAACGACGGCGTTGTTCCGTTCCTCGTACCCAGCGGCGATCGCGGCATCCAGTGTGCCTTCGCCGCCATCGGCCACCGGGAACTGGGTGGTGACGGCATCGGGGTAGACACGGAGGGCGCCTTCGGCCATGGCTGACGCGGCTTCGGCGGCGGTCAGTGATCCCTTGAACTTGTCCGGGGCGATGAGGATACGCATGGCTCCATCTTGCCAGCTTCGCTCGGAAAGCGCTTGCCCGAGCGTAACGTAGCGGCTGATTAGCCCGTGATCACCCGGACAGGAGCCCCATCCAGCCACCCCTTGACGTCCTCGAAAGCCCCGCCATAGAACTGCCGGTAACTCTCGTGGGTCACGTAGCCGACATGCGGTGAGAGCACGGTCCGCGAAGAGTGCAGCAGCGCATGCCCGGACGGAAGGGGTTCTTCGTCGAACACATCCAGCGCAGCACCCCGGATCCACCCCTCCTCCAGCGCCTGGATCAGTGCAGCTTCATCCACCAGCGGTCCCCGCGCGGTATTGATCAGCACGCCTTCCGGTCCCAGTAGACGCAACTCCTTTGGACCGACGATCCCCTCTGTCCGCTCAGACAAGCGGAGATGCAGCGTCACGATGTCGGACTCCCTGAACAACTCTTCTTTGCTGACTTTCCGGGCACCGGCATCCTGCGCAGCCTCGGCCGTGAGGTTCTGGCTCCAAGCCAGGACGTCCATCCCAAACGCTTTGGCGTAGCCTGCCATTCGCTTGCCGATCTTGCCCAGGCCAACGATTCCCAGCGTCTTGCCTTCGAGTTCAAACCCGACGCCGGTCTGCCAGTCGCCAGCGCGCAAGGAGGTCTCCTCCACGGTCAGATTCCGGGCAAAGGCCATGAGCAAGGCCCACGTCAGCTCGGGCGCGGCGGCCGGTGAGCCACCTGTCCCACACACCACGATGCCCCGCTCTGCAGCCGCTTCCAAGTCAATGGCTGCGTTCGCCATTCCAGTGGTCACCAGCAGCTTCAGATTGGGCAGGGATTCCAAAACGTCCTGGGGGAAGCGAGTGCGTTCGCGCATCGCCACAATGATGTCGAACGGCGCCAAGGCGGCCACGGCCTGCTCTTCCGACACGAAAGGTGCGCTGAAGACGCTCACTTTCACGCCGTCGTCGAGCAATGAGTCCCACGGGGCGTAATCGCCGGAGACCTGCTGGTAATCGTCCAGGATGGCTAAACGGAATCGGGTCACGTCACCCATCCTCGCGCGGCGGCCGGTGGTACTCAACCCCATCTCGCGTTAGGTTTTTGAGTGTGACCCAAAATGTGACCTCCGCCATGCCCAAGCCCGAGCACCCCCGCCCGCAACTGGTTCGCAAGAAGTGGATGAACCTCAACGGACCCTGGGGTTTTGAGATCGACGCCGGTGACTCCGGTTTGGAGCGCGGGCTCACCACCCGCGAGCTCAACAGCGAGATCCTGGTTCCGTTCGCACCGGAATCTGCGCTTTCGGGGATTGAACACGTGGACTTCATGGAAGCCGTTTGGTATCGGCGAACCGTGACCATCCCGCAGGAATGGGCCGGACAGAATGTGCTGCTGCACTTCGGCGCCGTGGACCATGACGCCACCGTATGGGTCAACGGGGTTGAAGTTGCCCGGCATCGAGGCGGCTTCACACCCTTCACCGCAGATCTCGGGGGTGTCACGGAGCCCGGTTCGGACGCGGTGATCGTTGTGCGCGCCAGGGATTCACGGCACGAAATGCAGGCCCGCGGCAAGCAGGCAACGTGGTACAACAACACCCACTGCCAGTACACGCGAACCACTGGCATCTGGCAGACCGTGTGGATGGAAGCCGTGCCCGAGGTGCACATCAAACGCCTCCGGATGACCCCAAATCTCGCGGACTCCAGCATCACTCTGGAGGTACCCGTCAGCCAGAACCGGAGCGGGCATGTGGTTGCTGCGGTGCTGACTGACAAATCGGGCCTGAGGATTGAGGCTTCGGCCAAAGCTGATCTGGACCTCACTCCCTCCCTTCGATTCGAAATTCCCGCCGGATCCCTGCGCCCCTGGTCCATCGAGGATCCGTTCCTTTATGACCTCGTAGTGAGCGTCCGCGACGCTTCCGGAGCCGTCGTCGATGAAGTCAGCAGCTACGCGGCCATCCGCTCAATTGCCCTGGACGGAAAGGTGGTCCGTCTCAATGGCAAGCCCGTATTCCAGCGGCTGGTCCTGGACCAGGGCTATTGGCCCGATTCCCTCATGACGTCACCGGACGAGGAAGCGCTGATCAAGGACATCGAACTTTCCATGGCCGCAGGATTTAACGGCGCCCGCCTGCACCAAAAGGTCTTTGAGGAGCGTTTCCTCTACCACGCCGACCGGCTCGGGTACCTGGTGTGGGGCGAGTTCGGCGACTGGGGCGTCTCGGGCGGCGGCACCATAGGACACAACCAGCAGCCCACGGCGAGTTTCGTTGCCCAGTGGCTGGAAGTCTTGAAAAGGGACTACAACCACCCGTCCATCATCGGCTGGTGCCCCCTTAATGAGACGCACCAGGTTCTCCACGATCGCCTCACAGTTCTGGATGACGTCACAGAGGCCATGTTCCAGGCCACCAAACTGGCTGATCCGACACGTCCGGTCATCGACGCCTCCGGTTACGCGCACCGGATCCGCGATACGGACATCTACGATTCCCACTCCTATGAGCAGGACCCGGACCGCTTCCGCATCGAGCAGCAGGGCCTGGCAGAGGGGAAGCCCTACATCAACCGCAAGGGCGACGGCGAGGAATACTCGGTGCCGTACGCCGGCCAGCCCTACTTCGTCTCGGAATTCGGCGGAATCTGGTGGAACGAGGTGGAGGCCCGCCAGGCTGTGGAGGGAAGCGACGTCGCCACATCATGGGGCTACGGCCAGCGGGTCGGTTCAGAGGAAGAGTTCTACACCCGGTTCGACGGACTCTGCTCCGTGCTGCTGGAGAACCCGGACATGTTCGGGTACTGCTACACCCAACTGACGGACGTCTTCCAGGAGAAAAACGGCATCTTCACCTTCGACCGCAGCAACAAATTCGACCTGGCGAGAATCCGCGCAAGCCAAATCCGGCCGGCGGCGATCGAAACCCAGGACTAACCCCGCCGAGGTGCCATTTAATGACAATGTGAGGGCCTGGGATTGTCATTAAGTGTCATCTCGCGGGGCTGTGCTGCGGGGGTTAAACCCACTCGCCCCTGCGCACCAGGACTTCCTTCAGCAGATCCAGGCGGTCCGAGACCAATCCGTCAACGCCCAGATCCAGCAGACGCTCCATCTCCAAGGGATCGTTGATGGTCCACACATGCACCTGCCTGCCAAGCCGATGCGCGCGACGAATGAATCCCGGCGTCACCACCGGCAACCGCCCATAGCGGACAGGAACCTGGAAGACGTCGACGCCGGAGAGCAGCTTGCGCGCCAAAGGGGCCGGCAGCACGGGGCCTAGAAGGACGAAAAGCGCTGTCAGGGAGCTGCCTGCCGAGGATGCCACCCGCCGTGACAGCTTGGCAAGGACTGCGCGGCGTCGCTTATCCGAGAAGCTGGTGACCAAAACGCGGTCGTGGATGCGGTGCTTCTCAATGGCCGCAGCCATCGAGTCCACGGAGTTCCAGTCTTTGACGTCCAGGTTGAGCCGGGCTCCGGGCAACGACGTGACCAGCTCGTCAAAAGTTGGCACCGGTTCCACGCCACCGATCCTCGCCGGAGCAACTTCCGCCGCCGTCAGCTCGGACACTTTCCCCACGGAATCAGTCACCCTGTCCAAGGACGAGTCATGGAAAACCAGCAGCACCCCGTCCGATGTGGTGTGGACGTCCGTCTCGAGGTGCACTGTACCCAGCTCCACCGCAGCCCTGAACGCTGCCATGGAATTCTCCAGGCCGTCCAAGGAGAATCCCCGGTGGGCGAAGGCCAGAGGGCCCACTGAACCATCCTTGCGGAGGAAATAGGGCAGCGTCACACCCGTAGCGTAGCCCATCGCCAAGGTGCGCCTAGGACTCCTGCGGGACTGCCGCCGTCGTCCTTTGTGGAACGATCGCCACGCCGTCGCTGACGTGCACCAGCGTCCGGCCGCGACCGTCGTCGAGCTCTACCCACACCGCGGTGGCATCGCCGGTGACTGCGTCCACCACCCCGGACGATTCGTAGCCCGGCGTCAGGGTGACGCTGACCCGATCGCCCTGGCGCAGCGACCGCCAGTGATGGTCCGGTTCGATCCGCCGCAACGGCGCAGTATTGACGTTGTTGATCCGACGCTTGGCCATGATTCCCCCTACACATTCAACGAGACGATTTTGACCGTGCGAACGGGTCCTTGGCTGGAAGCCTACGGAGCCAAGTTGAACGCCGGTTGTATGGAAGCTGGGAACTGGGTGACACCGCGGGACTGGCAAACTAAAGGGCATGACTGTGTTGATTGCCGGATGCGGCGACCTTGGGACCGAAGCCGGACTCCGCTTCGCCGCTGCGGGCCATGACGTGTTGGGCTTGCGCCGGTCCCCCGAGAAGTTGCCTGCCGAAATCCGCGGCCTGTACGCGGACCTCTCCACTGAGCTGCCGGACCTGCCGTCGGACGTGGAGATCGTGGTGGTGGCCGTTGCGGCCGACTCCTCCACTGAAGAGGCCTACCGCGCTGCATACGTGAGCGGAGTCAGGAGCGTCCTGGACGCGTTGGAGCGGCAGTCCATTCAACCGCGGCGCGTTCTGTTCGTCTCCTCCACGGCGGTGTACAAAGACTCCGGCGGGGCTGTGGTGGACGAGTCGACCCCCACGGAGCCCACGCGGTTCAGCGGCAAAGTCCTGGTGGAGGCCGAAGAGCTGCTGTTCGCCCGGACACTCGGGACCAACACCCAGCCCATCTCGCTCAGACTAGGCGGCATTTACGGGCCTGGTCGCACGCGATTGATCGATCAAGTCCGTAGCGGCAAGGCCGTCATTCCGGCGCAGCCACGGCACACCAACCGCGTCCACAGGGACGACGCCGCGGCCATGATTGTCCACCTCACCACCATGAGCCAGGACCCGGACAGGGTGTACGTCGGTGTTGATGACTACGCGGCGGAGATGGGCGACGTCATGCGGTTCCTCGCCTCTGAGATGGAAGGCCCGGAACCCACGACGGCGGCACCCGGCGACGCCTCCGACGCCGGCCCGGGCGACAAGCGCTGCAGCAACGCACGGCTCAGGGCGACCGGTTTTGATCTCACCTATCCGACGTTCGAAGAGGGCTACCGCGCGCTGCTGGCCGGCGAGGGCGTAAGGCACCCGTGAAGCCGCACGCCTCCCACCAGCCCGGGAACTAGTTGGAGCCGGCGAACAGCCCGTTCAGGGAGCCGTAGTCGATGGCTTCGTTCACGGCGGTATAGGTGCCAGCGGTGTTGAGCTCTGCCGCGGCGCGCTGGGCTACGGCATAGGCGGCTTGGGCGACGCTGGATCCGAGGCTGACCCTGGAGACGCCAAGCCTTCCGAGTTCGGTGACACTCAGCGAGCCTGCCCCCACCATCACGTTGACGGGGACAGAGATCCCAGCGGTCAACGCGGCAATCGTATCTGCATCCGATGCTCCCGGAACAAAGATGCCGTCGGCGCCTGCTTCCACATACTTTTCGGCTCTGGCCAGGGCCTCGGCAATTTGCTGCTGGACGGTGCCGCCCCCGGCAAGGAACACGTCGGTGCGTGCATTGATGAACAAGTCCTTGCCCGCGTGCTGTGCGGCATCCCGTGCGGCTGAGATCCTTGCGCAGAATTCGTCCGGATCCCGCGAGCCATCTTCCAGGTTGATCCCCACGGCGCCGGCCGCAAGAATATCGGCGACCGTCCCGGCGATTCCTTCCAGCGTTTCCGAATAGCCGCCCTCTATGTCAGCCGTCACGGGCACGTTGACCGCCCTAACGATGCTGGCGATAACGGCCACAGCACGCTCCCTGTCCAGTCGGTCGCCGTCGGGCATACCCAAGGACCAAGCAACTCCGGCGCTGGTGGTAGCTACAGCGGGCGCGCCCGCTGCCTCCGTAATGACGGCGCTGGCGACGTCCCAGGCGTTGCTGAGTGCCAAGGGCTTTTGGCTGGTGTGGAGAGACCTGAAATGGGCTGCTGTTCGGTTCTGTTCCGTATTCATGGGTTCATTCCACCAGCGATTGCGGTGGATGTCTGGCAGGAATCGGACATCACCAGCGCAGGACCAAACTAGACCCGCTGCTCCGTCAACTTCGCCTCGAGGATCTGGGCCACGCCGTCGTCGTCGAAGTGCGGCGCCTGCTGGCCGGCCGCCAGGATGGCTTCCGGGTGACCACTGGCCATCGCGTAACCGTGGCCGGCCCAGCGAAGCATCTCGATGTCATTGGGCATGTCCCCGAACGCCACTACATCAGCGGCTTCGATACCCAAGGACTCGGCGTACTTGGCCAGCGTGACGGCCTTGTTGATTCCGGGGACGGACATTTCCAGCATCGCCGTCCGGGGTGCCGAGTGCGTGGTGCTCACCAAGTGCGCGACGGCCGGCTGAACTTCGGCCAGGAATTCGTCCGGCGTACCTTTGCGGGTGATCGCCAGGAACTTCACGACGGCGTCATCCGCCGTGAGCGTCTCAGCCAGCGGTTGCGGGGTGAATTCGGCTAGAAGCTCGCTGGTTTCGTTCTCGATGAAGCCCGGCTCAAGCTGGAAACCCGTGAGGGTCTCAACGGCGAAGAGGGCATCGGGCCGGAGCGACTTGATGATACGGCGGGCCTCGAACACAGATCCCGCGTCCAAGGCACTTGAGGACAGTGCTTTCTCGGTTTCGAGGTCCCACACCACGGCGCCGTTGGAACAGATGACGATTCCGCTGTGTCCCAACTGCTCCTGCAGCGGGTACAACCAGCGCGGCGGGCGACCCGTGACGAAGACGAGTTCCACCCCTGCGTCGCGGCATGCCTGGAATGCCTTGATGGTCCGGTCACTGATTTTGCCGTCGTGACCGAGGATGGTGCCGTCAATATCGCTTGCTACGAGCCGCATCATGCCAGTCTACGTGGGCACAACGGCCCACAAGGTCGCGGGGTTCAGGGAACCCGGCTTAGGCTGAAGTCATGAGTGAGAAGACCAGAGAAGTCGACGAACACAGCACCCGCGGGGCCTATGTCACTGGCAGTGAGTTCACCCGGGACACGAATTACATCGAGGACCGCATCACCCGGGACGGCACTCCCGGAGCGGACGGCGAGCCCGGCTGGCCCGTGGAGCCGGGACGCTACCGGTTGATTGCTGCGCGGGCTTGTCCGTGGGCCAACCGCGCCGTCATTGTGCGCAGGCTGCTGGGACTTGAGGACGTCATCAGCCTTGGCCAGCCCGGCCCCACGCACGACGCCCGGTCCTGGACCTTCGATCTGGATCCGGACGGCAAGGACCCGGTACTCGGCATCGAACGCCTGCAGGAGGCATTCTTCCGACGCTTCCCGGACTACCCCCGCGGCATCACAGTTCCGGCTCTGGTGGACGTCCCCAGCGGGCAAGTGGTGACCAACAACTTCCCCCAGATCACCCTGGACTTCTCCACGGAGTGGACGGAGTTCCATCGTCCGGGCGCGCCGCAGCTGTATCCGGAGCACCTGCGCGAGGAAATCGACACCGTCAACAAGAGAGTCTTCACCGAGGTCAACAACGGCGTCTACAGGTGCGGCTTCGCCGGGTCCCAGGAAGCCTACGATTCCGCCTATGCCCGTCTGTGGAACGCGTTGGACTGGCTGGAGGAACGGTTGACCGGCCAACGGTACCTCGTGGGCGATTCCATCACCGAAGCCGACGTCCGGCTCTTCACCACTCTGGCACGCTTCGACGCCGTCTATCACGGACACTTCAAGTGCAACCGCAACAAGCTCAGCGAAATACCGGCGCTTTGGGGCTACGCCCGGGACTTGTTCCAGACGCCGGGCTTCGGAGACACCACCGACTTCGTGCAAATCAAACAGCACTACTACATAGTGCACGAGGACATCAATCCCACGCAGATCGTTCCTGCGGGACCAGATCTGTCCGGCTGGCTGAGTCCCCACGGACGGGAATCCCTGGGCGGAAGTCCGTTCGGGGAGGGCACCCCGCCAGGACCGGTGAAGGCCGGCGAGGAAGTGGCCGCCGGTCACGGGGCCGGTTAGACACCTGCGCTACGCGCCGGGGTTTATGCCACGCGGCGGTTATTCCACGCCGTGATTGAGCTCGGCCCTCGTGGGCGGATTCGCGCCGGCCCGTGACACCGTCACGGCAGCCGCACGTGTTGCGTGATCCATGATGGCTGCCAAGGTCTCAGCCGGCATGGCCCTCAAGGCGTCACGGTTCTGAGCGCCATCCAGACCATGGTCCACAATGGCGGACAACAGCCCCGCCATGAACGAATCCCCTGCGCCCACGGTGTCCACCAAATTCACGGATGGTGCCGGAATCTGGGTCTCGCCTGCCCTGGTGATGCCCCACGGACCACGTGAACCACGCGTCACCACCACCAGGGCCGGGCCTCCGGCGCCGCCCAACGTCAGCCAACGGCGCGCGGATTCCACCGGATCAACACCGGGATACAGCCACTCAAGGTCCTCGTCGGAGGCCTTGACGACGTCGGACAGCGCCACGAAGCGTTCGGCTTGCGTCCGTGCGTAGTCAACGTCGGTAATGATGCTCGGACGGCAGTTGGGATCGAAGCTGATGGTGCTGCCCGGGTGGGCATGTTCGACGGCGGCAAGCACCTCTGCGGCGCCCGGCTCCAGTGCGGTGGCTATGGAACCTGTGTGCAGCAAGGTGGCGCCCTGCAGCATCAGCGGCAACCTTGCGGCGAGTCCGGGCAATTCCCAGGCGAGGTCAAAAACGTAGGTGGCGGCACCGTCGTCGTCGATTTGCGCGGTGGCCACGCTGGTGGGCTTCTCGTCCGGCGGAAGCGGCACCATCACGGAGCTTGAGCGGAGGTGCGCCGCCACGGAGTCGCCGTAGGCGTCCCGGCCATAGCGCCCGATGAACTGCACCGGGTGGTCCAGGCGCGCCAGACCGACGGCTACGTTGAGCGGGCTGCCCCCAACGTGCGCCTCGATTCCGGAGGAGCGTTGAACCACATCAACCAGGGCCTCACCAATGACTGTCAGCATGGGACAACTCTGCCAGAGGCAAGCCCACGCGAACCAGAGATTACGAGAGCAGTCGCTGGACCAGTTCGCGGCACTTCTTGTAGGCGACGGCCTTGGGGTCGATCAGGTCGAAATGGTCACCGGGGACACGCAGTAACTGGGCGGCGCTTCCGGCCGCCGTGGCTGCAGCGACGTATGCCTCGGACTGGCTGGATGGGACGTCCTCATCATCCGTGGCGTGGACGGCATATACGGGAACATCCAGCGGCAGCGAACTCATAGGGTCTGCATACTTATGCCGCTTGGGGAATCTATGGGAATCCCCGCCCATGAGGTTGCAGACGGCTCCGTTGCTGAGGTTCAACTTCTCCGCGGCCGCGAGGTTCAGGAGGCCGGACTGGCTGACGACGCCGGTCAGGTGCACGGCGTTGTCTTCCGGGCTGCGCTGGAGCTGGCGGTCGGCGTCGGGCGTTCCGATGTCCGAGAGCCGCTGCCGTCCCGCAGCCCAGACAGCCAAATGGCCGCCGGCCGAGTGGCCCAAGGCTACTACTTTGCCGAGCTGGAGATCGTGATCGCCGGCAATGGTGGACAGGTGGTCGATGCCGGCCAGGATGTCCTCGAAAGTATGGGGCCAACCACCGCCGTTGCCGGCCCGCCGGTACTCGAGGTTCCAGGCGGTGATGCCGTGCGCTGCGAGGTCCCGAGCAAGAGGCTCGCCAAGCTCCGCGCCGTACTGTGACCGCCAGTAACCGCCATGGATCACAACAGCGATTCCACCGGCCAGCGCAGACGCGCCGCGATGGTTTCCGTTGGACGGTTCAGGTATGAAGAGTTCGCCCCACTGGCTGGGGTGTTCGCCGTAGCTGTACTTGTGCCGCAACATTGCGCCCTCCTTTGTACTGAGCCTATCGTGACGATTCACTAGTTTGGCTAGAGGCACCCCGACGGCGAGTGGCTCGGTTCAGTGTCGGACCCGCCCCGTAAGCTGGGGGCATGGCAAGCAATTGGGACAGCCTGGACCAGGATCAGCGCGACGCAGTAGAAGCAAACGTGGCGCTCTATGAGCGTGTCCGCCCTGCCCTGAAGCGGGTCACACGTGATGTCCTGCTCACCTTGAGGGACATGCTGAATGACGCCGAGGTCACTCCCTTGTTTGTCACCGGGCGGACCAAAACAGTGGAGTCCTTCCGGGAAAAAATTTCCCGCACCGATGATCCCCTGGAGCCGGGCGGGCCCCGGTTGTTGAAGTTTCCGGATCCCTTCCGCACGTTGAATGACATGGTGGGCATCCGTGTCATCACCAAGCTTCCGGCCGAGAATGCTGCAGTAGCCAACATCATCAAGCGGCAGCGGCAGCTCTTCGATTGCCGCGGTGACCGCGAGAAGGACATCGGCTCCATCGAGTCAGGAACCTACGGATACTCCAGCCGGCACCTCATTCTGCGCACCATCCAGAACGAGGCAGTCAAGGAATACCAGCAGGCCTTCAACCCAGACATGCCCGCCAACGGCAGCTACTTCTTCGAATGCCAGATCCGCACCGTTTTTGCCCACGCTTGGAGCGAGATCGAGCACGACATCCGGTTCAAGGCCGAAGATCCGCGTGCGTGGACACCCCACTTTGACCGCCAGTTCACTGCAACGGCTGCCATGTTGGAGACAGTGGAGAGTGCCTTCGCCGATCTTCACGAGCGGTACGAGGAAGTTCGCGGTTACTGGGATCTTGAGGGCGATGGCGGCATGCCCCTGACGCCCAACCGGGTCCGTGACGTCTGGCGTACGCTGCTGCCGCACGTTGACCGTAAAGTTGATGATGACTGGGGATGGGCTGCCGAGCTGCTCGCCGCCCACGGACTCACCAAGACCGTGGAGCTTGCCGGACTGCTCAGCGCCAACCGGATCACCGAGGTCCGCAAGGCCCTGGACCACCGCTACTCCCCCGGCCCGGACCGCCTCCTGGATGACCTCCTGCTGTGGCAGTACGGAACCGAACACCTTGATCTCACCGCTGAGGCGCCCGACGTCGTTCCGCACCCGCGGCGCGACAGCCTCCTGCGGCGCCTTAAGCAGATTGAGCGCTACCGCCAGACTGCGCTCTAGGACAACTGCACTCTAAGGACCCATGACTCCCGAGCAACTCATGTCACTGCGGGCGACCTTCCGTTCGCCCCGCCGCCTGCTGACGGAATCCCTCGCGGGACTCGTGGTGGCGTTGGCTTTGATCCCCGAGGCCATCGCGTTCTCGGTGATTGCTGGGGTTGATCCCCGCATCGGTCTGTTCGCTTCCTTCACCATGGGCGTTGTGACGGCTTTGGTGGGTGGCCGGCCTGCCATGATTTCCGCAGCCACCGGTGCTGTTGCCTTGGTAATTGCCCCGGTGATGAAGGAGCACGGGCTCGACTACCTGATCGCGACGATCATCCTGGCAGGTGTTTTCCAGATCATCCTGGCGGTGCTGGGCGTCACCAAACTGATGCGTTTCATCCCGCGGTCCGTGATGATCGGCTTTGTGAATGCGCTGGCCATCCTGGTGTTCATGTCCCAGATGCCCGAGCTCTTCAACGTGCCGTGGATGGTCTACCCGATTGTCGTTGTTGGCCTGGTCATTGTGTTCGGGCTGCCCCGCCTGACCACAGCGATCCCGGCTCCTCTGGTGGCTATTGTTGCCATCACGTTGGTGACTGTCCTTGGTGGCATCGACGTGCCCACTGTCAGCGACAAGGGTGAACTCCCGGACAGCCTGCCGGGTTTCTTCCTGCCCAACGTTCCCCTGAACCTGGAAACTTTCCAGATCATTGCGCCCTTCGCACTGTCCATGGCGTTGGTGGGCCTGCTGGAATCCCTGATGACTGCCAAGCTGGTGGACGACATCACGGACACCCGATCCAACAAGACCCGCGTCTCCTGGGGGCAGGGTGCCGCCAACATTGTCACAGGATTCCTTGGTGGCCTGGGTGGTTGCGCGGTGATTGGTCAGACCATGATCAACGTCAAGGGATCTGGCGCCAGGAGCCGGCTCTCGACGTTCCTGGCCGGTGTGTTCCTGCTGGTGCTGGTAGTGGTCCTCGGCGACGTCGTGGGCATGATTCCCATGGCGGCGTTGGTTGCCGTGATGATTTTCGTTTCGCTGATCACCTTCGACTGGCACTCGATTCGTTTGTCCACGCTCAAGCGGCTGCCCAAGTCGGAGACCGCCGTCATGCTGATTACGGTTGCCGCTGTAGTGGCGACGCACAACCTCGCGGTGGGTGTCGGCGTCGGCGTCCTGACCGCCATGGTGCTGTTCGCGCGGCGGGTGGCCCACTTCGCAACGGTGGAGCGGACGGAACTCGAACTCAACGGCGAAGTTGTTGCGACATACACCGTGGACGGCGAACTCTTCTTTGCTTCGTCCAATGATCTGTACACGCAGTTCGACTATTCAAAGGATTCCTCAGAAGGAATAGATCGCGTGATCATCGATCTTCACGGATCACATATCTGGGATGCATCGACTGTTGCCGTGCTGGACTCCGTGACCGAAAAGTACCGGAACCACGGGCGCGAGGTGGAGTTTATCGGGCTCAACGAGGCCAGCATCCGTATGCGCGAGCGGCTGGCCGGAAAACTCAACTCCTGACACCACCCCTCCCAACTGCGGTTGTCTGACATATTCCCCTGCATGGATGTAAAGAAGTCGTTCGGTTTGGGCGCCGAGTGTGAGCATGGATGAATGCTTGAGGCAACCAATACCCCGTCGAAAACAGAACAACCCGCTGCGCCCGTGAACGCCGCCCTTGCCGCTGAAGCCAAGATTGCGCGCATCGCCGTCACAGTGTTCCCGCTCCTGGTGGTTGTTGCAGGGGTCCTCGGATTCCTGATTCCGGATCTGTTCAAACCCATGGGCGTCGCGGTTCCCTACCTGCTGGGCGTCATCATGTTCTGCATGGGCCTCACGCTCACCCCGCCGGACTTTGCCTCGGTGGCGCGCCGCCCTTGGGCCGTTGCCCTTGGCATCGTGGCGCACTACGTCATCATGCCCGGCGCCGGATGGCTCATCGCTGTCCTCCTGCAGTTGCCGCCGGAACTGGCCGTCGGACTGATCCTGGTGGGTTGCGCACCTTCCGGCACAGCCTCGAACGTCATGGCGTTCCTGGCCAAGGGCGATGTCGCCCTGTCCGTGGCCGTCGCCTCGGTTTCCACGCTGATCGCGCCCATCGTGACCCCCGCCCTGACACTCTTCCTGGCCGGCTCATTCCTGCACATCGATGCCGGCGCCATGGTGATGGACATCGTGAAGACCGTGCTGCTGCCGGTAATCGCAGGTCTGTTGGCCCGCCTCTTCCTGTCGAAGCTCGTCGCAAAGGTTCTTCCCGCACTTCCGTGGGCGTCCGCCGTCGTGATTTCGCTGATCGTAGCCATCGTCGTCGCGGGAAGTGCCAGCAAGATCGTGGCTGCAGGCGCGATCGTCTTCCTGGCCGTCGTTCTCCACAACGGTTTTGGTCTGGGCTTGGGCTATTTGGCGGGCAAGCTCGGCCGGCTGGACGACAAGGCACGCCGAGCCCTCGCGTTTGAAGTTGGAATGCAGAACTCCGGCCTGGCCGCCACTCTGGCCACAGCGCACTTCAGCCCCCTGGCCGCACTGCCGTCGGCCGTGTTCTCGCTGTGGCACAACATCTCGGGCGCAATTGTGGCTGCCTGGCTGGCGCGCCGCCCACTGAAGGACTAGCTCCTAGGGCTGCGTGGTGCCTCGGTGGTGCAACTTCCACGGCGAGGCAACCCGGATGCCCTCGGCCGGCGTTGTTCCCGCCAAGCGATCAAGCAGCATCCGGACCACCAGTTCAAAAATCGGGTCCGGCCCAACGGTAGTAAGCGCCGGGTCATACTCCTGGCCCTCGGTGGAGTTTCCTACGCCAACAATCTGGATATCCTCAGGGACCCGCAGGCCCAGGCGATACGCGGCACGGATGGCCTGCAGCGCTTCCATGTCGTCCGTGCAGAAGATGGCCGTGGGTCGGTCCGGCAGCTGGAGCAACTCCAACGCCGACTGGTAAGCGGTGGCAGGGTGGTGCTGCGACGTCCTGACCAAGGATTCATCCAGAGGTGTGCCCGCCTTCTCCAACCCGGCAGCATAAGCGGCAAAACGGCTCTTGGGCCGGCCCGCCGGGTCTGCCCTGCGGATGCACGCGATTCTGCGGTGGGATGCGGTGAGGAATTCCATGCACTCCGCGAGCCCTTCATCGGACTCGGGAGCCAGGACATCAAACCCCGCGGGCTTCATGGTTCCGGAGATCACCACTTGCGCGACGCCGCGGCGAGCCAGCTCAGTGACGGTTTCGTCGTCTGCCTTGGCCTCGGGGAAATAGCCGATGATGACGCCATCGGCACCCCCGGACATCATGAACTTTCGCCAATCGTCGCCCAGCAGGATCACCGGCTGGTACCCGTGCTCCGGGAGGATCCGGGCCGCCGCCGTGGCGAGGGCACGGTCCCAGGGCCAGTCAAGGTTTCCGATAGCCACGGCCACCACGTCCGTCTTGCCCCGACGCATGCCCCTGGCCGCCTGGTTGGGCACATAGCCGAGCTCCTTCACGGCCGCCAACACGCGGTCCTGCGTGGGCTGGCTGATCCGTGTGGTCCCTCCGTGACGGCCGGAAAGCACGTAGGACACCGTGGTCAGCGATACGTCAGCCGCTTTCGCAACGTCGCGGATGGTGGGCTTGGATCCCTGGCTCACGTGCAGCTCCTGGTAGACAGCGGGTTTCCTTGAACTCTATCGGCAAGGGTTGGACACTCCTTGACGCAAATAGTTGTGAACGTTAACAATTTATGGGAGTCCGTAAACGCCAGATGGGAAGATCATTCAATGAAGAACTGGGCAGGAAACCTCGAATACTCCTCCGCGGAAGTCCACCGCCCCGCTTCGGTGGCCGAACTGCAGGAGCTCGTGGCGAACGCAACCAAGATCAAGGCCCTCGGCTCCAGGCACTCCTTCAACACAGTCGCCGACACGGACGGGACCCACATCCTCCTCGACGCGCTCCCCCAGGAAATTCTCTTGGACACGGCAAAGAGCACGGTCAAAGTCGGCGGCGGCATCAGCTACGGCGCCCTCGGACGCGCGCTCGAGGAGCAGGGCTACGCCATCCACAATCTTGCTTCGCTCCCCCACATCTCAGTCGCCGGTGCCATCCAAACCGGCACGCACGGCAGTGGCGTCAACAATCCCTCCCTCGCTGCCGCCGTCGTGGGTGTTGACCTGGTGCGCGCCTCCGGCGAGCTGGTGACACTGACAGCGGACGACGACGAATTCCTCGCCAGTGTGGTGGGCGTGGGAGCCCTTGGCATTGTCACGGGACTTGAGCTGGCGGTCCGTCCGAGCTACGAAGTCCGCCAACGTGTGCTCACCGGGTTGTCGTGGGAGCGTGTCTTGGCAAACTTCCAAGCCATCGCATCCAGCGCCTACAGCGTCAGCTTCTTCACGAATTACACCGGAACCACCATCCCGCAGGTCTGGCTCAAAGCACTCGACTCCGAGGCTCCCCTGCCGGACCTCTTCGGAGCAACTGCAGCCACCGCGGCCATGCACCCGCTGCCGGACATGTCGGCTGAAAACTGCACCGAGCAGCTGGATATCGCTGGAAAATGGCTGGACCGCCTGCCGCACTTCCGCCACGAATTCACACCGAGCAACGGAGAGGAGCTGCAGAGCGAGTTCCTTCTGCCGCTGGACCAGGCGCCCGCTGCCTTGCAGGCAGTCCGCGCGCTTGCAGGCAAGCTGGCGCCGCTCTTGTTCATCTCGGAAATCCGCACCATTGCTGCTGACGAGTTCTGGCTCAGCCCGTTCTACCAGCAGCAAAGCGTGGCGCTGCACTTCACCTGGAAGCCCCTTCAGTCCGACGTGGAAGCAGTGCTCCCGGAGCTTGAGGAAGCTCTGCGTCCGTTCGGGGCACGCCCGCACTGGGGCAAACTCTTCACGCCCGGGCAGTACGACTTCGCCGCGCTCTACCCGCGGTTCAAAGACTTCCGCGCCTTGGTCCAGGCGAACGACCCCACAGGCAAGTTCCGCAACGGCTTGCTGGACAGCGTGCTGGGCATTTCAGCGGCAGCACACGCCTAGCGGAGCTACTGGATGTGAGCCAGTACGGCGCCGGCGGTGACCACTCCGCCCGGTGCGGACAGGACTTCGGAGAGCGTGCCTGCCCGGTGGGCGGGAACTTGGGTTTCCATTTTCATGGCTTCGAGGACCACCAAGGGATCGCCGGCCGCTACGTCAGCGCCAGGTTCAACGAGCCACTTGACCACCGTGCCGGCCATGCTGGAGACGAGCGCGGATTCGGCTGGGGAGTCTTCGGCGCCGGAGCCCGGCAGGCCCGTCACGTCTGAAGCCGCCGGGAGGCCTTGCCCTGATCGGGCCCAGCCGTCCAGCAGGTCGGCGGGAAGTCCCACGGCGAGGCGTTTTCCGTCCACATCGATGGTGATGGTTCTGCGCTCACCTCCGGGGGCCACCACGTTGTATTCGGGATCCACCGGGATCTGGTCCGCAAAGTCGGTTTCGATCCACCGGGTGTGGACCCGCATTTCGGCAATGGACGTGAAGTCGTCGGATTCCAGAACCGCTCGGTGGAACGGCAGAACAGTGGCGAGTCCGGTGATGTTGATTTCAGCGAGGGCCCGGCGTGCACGGCGGAGTGCCTGCTGGCGATCAGCTCCGCTCACGATCAACTTGGCCAGCAGGGAGTCGAACTGGGGCGCCACGAAGGAACCGGACCGGACACCGGTATCCAGTCGGATGCCTGGTCCCGTCGGTGCTTCGAACAACCCAACGGTGCCCGGCGAGGGAAGGAATCCGCGGCCGACATCCTCTGCGTTGATGCGGAACTCGAAGGAGTGTCCACGGGCAACGGGGTCCTCCTTGATGCTCAGCGGCAGACCGGCAGCAATGCGGAATTGCTCCTGGACAAGGTCAATCCCCGCGGTTTCCTCCGTGATGGGGTGCTCCACCTGAAGCCGGGTGTTAACCTCCAGGAAGGCCACGGCACCGTCGGCTGAGACGAGGAATTCCACTGTCCCGGCACCGTAGTAGCCTGCTTCGCGGACAATGGCCTTGGAGCCCTCGTAGATTTGCTTCCGCTGTTCGTCGCTCAAGAAAGGCGCCGGAGCTTCTTCCACGAGCTTTTGGTGGCGGCGCTGCAGGGAGCAGTCGCGGGTTCCCACCACCACCACGTTGCCGTGGATGTCCGCGATGACCTGCGCCTCCACATGCCGGGGCCGGTCGAGGTACTGCTCCACGAAGCACTCGCCGCGACCGAACGCAGCCACTGCTTCACGCACTGCGGAGTCGAAGGCTTCCTCTACTTCGGCGAGCTCACGAACCACTTTCAGGCCGCGGCCACCGCCGCCGAAGGCCGCCTTGATCGCAAGTGGGAGTCCGTGTTCTTCGGCGAAAGCCCGGGCCTCTGCCGCGGACGAAACCGGGCCGTCGCTGCCGGCCACCAAAGGTGCGCCGGCGCGGACGGCGATATCGCGGGCCGTGATCTTGTTGCCCAGCTGGCGAATCGACTCCGGTGAGGGGCCGATCCACTCAAGTCCGGCGTCGAGCACTGCTTGCGCAAAGTCAGCGTTCTCGGACAGGAATCCGTATCCGGGATGCACGGCGTCAGCGCCGGACTCCTCGGCAACGTTGAGGAGTTTCCCAATATTCAGGTAGGTATCAGCCGGCGAGTTGCCGCCCAGGCTGTAGGCTTCGTCGGCAGCGCCAACGTGCATGGCATCGGCGTCGATGTCTGCATAAACGGCGACTGACTGGATGCCGGCGTCGTCGCAGGCTCGGGCGACGCGGACTGCGATTTCGCCGCGGTTCGCGATCAGGACCTTGCGCATCAAATACTCAATTCTCTGGGTTCTTGGTAAACGTCGTGGTGAAGTCCGGCGCATCCGGAACGAGGCGGAACCGGATCCGTCCACCGATGGGGACCTGGGCAGCGAGGTCAAGGTGTTCGTCGCGCACCACGCCAATCACCGGATAGCCGCCTGTGATGGGGTGGTCCGCCAGGAACAGGACGGGCAGCCCCGCGGGTGGAATCTGAAGGGCGCCGGCCATGGTGCCCTCGCTGGGGAGTTCGCCCTCGCGGGTGCGCCGCAACGGGGTTCCGTCCAGGCGCATGCCCACACGGTTGGACTGCGGCGTGACCAGCCACTCCTGGCCGCAGAGGGAATCAAGGGCTTCCTGGTCGAACCAGTCGGCACGTGGTCCGGGAACGACGTCGAGTACCGTGACGCCCTGGCCGGGGAGGCCGGGGAAATCCGGTTGGAGCTCCGGGCTTTCCACTGCTGTGGATGCGGTGGCTTGACCGGCCGGGAGCTCCTGGCCAATTGCCAGAGGCGCGGGACCAATCCCGGACATCGTGTCAGCGGACTGGCTGCCCAGAACCTCAGGGGCATCAACGCCGCCACGGATCGCCACATAGTTTCGGAAACCCGACTGGGGAGCCCCGACGGTGAGCACTTCGCCGTCGAGCAGCGCGAAGGGCGCGGCCATGGGGACGGTCCGCTGAGCGCCGGACTGGACGTAGCCGTCGTCGGATCCTTCAGAATCAATCCACGACGGCGACTCGATGGTCAGCGTCGTCGGTGCACCCGCCACGGCAATCACTTGGTCGCCGATTGCTTCCACCGTGAGTCCGCCGTTGACGCTCTCAATGGCTGCAGCCGACGAAGCATTCCCCACCAGCCGATTGGCGCGGCGCAGCGATGCCCGGTCCAAAGCCCCGGCAGCAGACACCCCCAGCGGACCGTAGCCCCGGCGGCCGAGGTCCTGGATGAGGCTTTGCGCCCCAGGGTTCAGGATCCGAAGACCGGACTCGGTGTGGCGCTCCTTGTCGGAGTCGCCGGCCGAGGAGTCTCCGGCTGAGGCATTCCCTGCCGAGGAGGGGCTGGCCGTCACAACCTCGCGGACGGCCTTGTACTGCACACGGTCACCGGGTCGAACCAAAGCAGGCTGGGCACGGTCAAGGTCCCACATCCGTGCCCCGGTCCGGCCAATCAGCTGCCAACCGCCCGGTGAACTGCGGGGATAGACAGCCGAGTACTGGCCGCCGAGGGCAACAGACCCAGCGGGAACAGCTGTCCGCGGGGAGGGGCGGCGCGGAACCGTGAGGGCCTCGTTCTCGCCCACCATGTAGCCGAACCCGGGGGCGAAGCCCGCGAAGGCAACGGTCCAGATCTGGCTGGTGTGGGCGGCTATGACGCCGTCCACGCTCAGGCCGGTGAGCTCCGCGACATCGGCGAGGTCGTCGCCGTCGTATACGGTCTCGATGACCACCAGCCCGGAGTCGGTGGCTTCCGAAGCGGTGAGTTCCAGCTCGAGCAACCGGGCGCCGATGGCGCGGGTGGCCGCTGCGGACTCTCCCACGACCATGACAGTTTCGGCGGCGGCAAGAACGTCTACTTGTCCCGGCAGCGGTGACTTGTTGAGCATGTCCTGCAGGGCCAAGACGTCCTGCAGCCCGTCCAGTTCAGCCAGCACGGCACGGGTGCCGACGGGCCTGACAGAGCGAACCCTTTTTGCGGTGGCTGTGTGCATCACGGTTTCCATTTTTCGCTACGCCGCCGGCTGAGCGTGCGTCCCCTGCATCAAACGGACGTCTTCTTCCGGCTTGGGGTCGCGGCCAAGGAGCATGCCCACGATCGTCACGACAGAAGCGACGAGGATGTACACAGCAATCAGGTACCAGCCGCCACCTGCCGCGCCGTAGAGAGCGGTGAAGATGATGGGTGCAACGGCCCCACCGATGACACCGGCCAAGGTGTAGGCCAGTGAGCTTCCGGCGTACCGGAGCCGTGCCGGGAACTGTTCGGTGATGAAGGCCGCCTGGGGTCCGTACATGAAGGCGTGCAGGGCCAGGCCGATGACGGTACCTACGGTCAGCATGGCTACGGACTTGCCCTGGATCATCAGGAAGAAGAGCGGGATATAGGCGGCGGTAGCAGCTGCAGCGATTCCGTAGACCCAGCGACGGTTGAAACGGTCCGTCAACGCACCGGCCAACGGGATCAGGAAGAGCTGGAAGGCGGAGCCGATCAGGATGGCGGACAAGACGTTGCCCGTTGTCATGCCCAGTTCCTTGGTGGCGTAAACGGCGACGAACACCGTGAACAGCGCGTAAAGGATGTCCGGGCAAACCCGGGACAGCGCTGCGGCGACCAGTGCCTTGGGCTGCGTGGTGAAGACTTCCTTGATGGGAGCCTTGGGACGATCGCCGTGGGCCTGGATGGCCTTGAAGACCGGGGTTTCTTCAAGCTTGAGGCGGATGATCAGGCCGAAGACCACCAAGAAGGCGGAAGCCAGGAAGGCTACGCGCCAGCCCCAGGAAAGGAAGGCTTCATCGCTGAGCGAGGCGGCAAGGATGGCGAGGACACCGTTGGCCATGAGGTTACCGGCGGGCGGGCCGATCTGTGCTGCGGAGGACCAGAAACCGCGCTTGTTGGGATCGCCGAATTCGCTGGAAAGCAGCACGGCACCGCCCCACTCGCCGCCAACGCCGATGCCCTGGGCCAGGCGCAGCAACACAAGGATGGTGGGAGCCGCGACGCCGATCACCGAGTAGTCAGGCAATGCACCGATGAGGACAGTGGCGACGCCGATCAGGACGAGCGTGAAGACCAGGACGTACTTGCGGCCGATCTTGTCGCCCAATCGACCGAAGATGACCCCGCCGATTGGTCGGGCCAAGTAGCCAACTGCGAAGGCCGAGAAGGAGAGCAGCAACGCCACAAATTCGTCATTGCCGGGGAAGAAGATCTTGGGGAACACGAGGGCCGAAGCCACCGAGTAGATGGCGAAGTCGTAGTACTCAAGCGAGGTGCCGGTGAGGCTGGCGACGTACGCCTTGATGGCGCCGGCCGGTGGCTTCCTTGTCACGGCCTTGGCTGCCTTGTTGGTGCTGGTCATGGTTTCCTCCGGGGGTGAGGGATGTGGTGCTGGGCCTGAATGGAACGGGTTAGAGGAACGAGCCGACGGTGACGCCGGCCTCGCCCAAAGCGGACTTCACTGCGGAGGCCATTGCAACGGCCCCCGGTGAGTCACCATGCACGCAAATGCTCTCTGCGCGGATTTTCAGGATGGAACCATCAGTGGTTCTGACGGATTGTTCGGTGGCCATACGCAGGACGTGCTCAGCCACTTGGGCCGGATCATGGAGAACGGCGCCCGCCTGTGAGCGGGAAACCAGCGTTCCATCCGGGTTGTAGGCGCGGTCCGCAAAAGCCTCGGCAACGCCTCGAAGACCTGCTTCTTCAGCGAGACGCAGTACTTCGGAGCCCGGGAGGCCGAGAATCGGGAGGTTGGGGTCCACCGACTTCACAGCTTCGACGACAGCACGGGCCTGCGCCGTGTGCTTCACGATCGCGTTGTAGAGACCACCATGGGGCTTCACGTACTGGACGCGCGCACCGGCGGTGGCCGCCAGAGCCTGCAGGGCACCGATCTGGTACACCACGTCATCTGCCAGTTCCCTGGGGTCGATGTCCATGAAACGGCGACCGAATCCAGCGAGGTCGCGGTAGCCAACATGGGCGCCAATAACGACGCCGGCCTTCGCCGCCTTTTCGCAGGTGCTGCGGATGACACTGGGGTCCCCAGCATGGAATCCACAAGCGACGTTGGCACTGGAGACCGACTCGAACATGGCTGCGTCGTCACCCAGTGTCCAGCGCCCGAAAGACTCTCCGACGTCGCTGTTCATATCGATGATTGCCATGATGTGATCCCTGCCTCGTGATGTGCGTTACATCTAGGATGCCTTAATCTGCTGGATTGTTCAACGATCCAGCGATCCTAGTTTTTGGCAATCGTGTATTTTTGGTGTCATGGCCAGTGCAGATCAGGAAATAGACGAACCCGCTGGCCTCAATAGCGCTCGGGCCCGGGTCCGGATGAGAGTCCCATCCGTTGCCGAGAGAGTCGCCGAAGAACTGCGCTACCAACTGGCCGAGGGTTTCCTGGTTCCTGGTTCCAAGCTGACTGAAGCAACCATCGCTGAGGACCTGGGCGTCTCGCGGAACACGGTCCGCGAAGCCTTCGCTGAGCTGGCCGGTGAACGGCTACTCCTCCGCCAGCCCAATAAGGGTGTCTTTGTTGCCACCCTTGAAGCAGGCGACATCCACGACGTTTACACGGTTCGCCGCGCAATCGAGGTCAGTTCCATCCGTGCGGGTGGTTCTCCCGAGCGCATAGCCGCCGTCAGGGCCGCCGTCGAGGAGGGGAAGCGGGCCGCAGAGGCCAACGACAACGAAGGACTGGGCAGCGCCAACCAGCACTTTCACGGCGCGATCGTTGCCCTCGCCGAGAGCAACCGGTTGAACACGATCATGGCCCAGATTTTGGCCGAGATGCGCCTGTACTTCCACAAGGCCACCTTGAATGCGCACTTCTACAGCGACTGGCTCACGGAAAACGAGCGCATCTGTTCAGCGCTGGAGGCGGGTGAGCTCGAACGGGCCGGCGACCTTCTTCTGGCCTACCTCAACCGTTCAGAGCAGCAACAAACCGCTATCCACGGCGCGTAGCTAGCGTTTGCCCTTCTTGCGGGAACCTTTACCCCGGCCCTTGTCAGGATTCGGGGCGTAACGTTGCGCGACCGCAGGCTTCCTGGGGCCTCCCCCGCGGCGGTCGGGCTTGGGTTCCTTCTTGGGCTTCTCCTGCTGGGCCGAGGGTTGGCGTGAACTCTGCGCGGTCCGCCCACGCACAATTCCAATGAACTCCTCGATCACGGGGCTGTCGGTTCCAACCAGCCAAGCCAGGCCGATCTGCGTCCCGGGAGCGCCGGTCAGGCGGCGCATGACAGTGTCTTTGGCGTTCAAGTGCCGCGCAACTGACATCGGCAGGATCGCCAACCCAGCACCGGACGCGACAACTTGGAGGGCCATGTCCGGCCCGCCCATTTCCTCGATGTCGAGGAAGTTCTCCTCGGAAAGATCATCGAGGGCCACCTCTTCGAACACGGAGATCTCGTGCCCCTTGGGAGCAACCACCACTGGCTGCTCTTCATACAGGGGGATGACGTTCAGGCCCTCCCGGTCCAGGGGCAACCGAACGAAGCTCAGGTCGGCGGAACCGTCATGCAACACCGAAACCTGGGCGTCGTCGTCGGACATGAACGAGTGCAACGGAAAGTTGGGCATGCGCTCTTCCCACCGCCGGATCCATTTCCCAGGGGTCACACCCGCAACATAGGCGAAGCGGAGGCCGGCAAGGGGCCCGGTTGTTTCGGCGGATTCTTCAGCGTCTGGCACACACTCACAGTACCGGCCAGATACCCTTGAAGCATGACGTCCTCGAACTCCCAGTCCATGAAGCCGGCAACAGTTGCCAAGAAACTCGGCATCTACCTGCCCGCTACACCCCAAGAGTTCCAGGATTCGTCCATTACCCGTGACGAATTCGCCGAACTCCAGGCCAATCCCCCGGAATGGCTCGCCGAACTTCGCCGCAACGGCCCGCACCCCCGCCCGGTTGTAGCGCAGAAGCTGAACGTCTCCATCAGCGGCCTCGCCCGCGGCGGCATCGAAGATGCACTCACGACGGCGGAAATCACCGAGCTGCTGCAGGCTCCGCCGCAGTGGCTGGTCACCGAGCGCGCCACCCACGCTGCCGTGCGCACCGAAGCCCAGCGGGTCAAGGACGAAGCTACCAAGAAGGCCGCCACCAAGGAAGCACGGGACAACGCCGCCGCAAAGCGCGACGCCCCGAAGACCTCCAAGCGCGATCACGCTTAAGTCTGTGTAAGTTGTGGCCGGGACCAATGGTCCCGGCCACAACTGTTTCAAGCTCAGTCCTGGTGAAGCTGAATGAAGTTGCCACACCCGTCGTCGAAGACTGCGCTGACCCCTGAAGGATCCTCCGACGGTTCACCCTGGAACGTCACACCGGCGGCAACCAAGCGCTCGTACTCAGCCTGGACATCGGTCACGCCGAAGGTGATGGCAGCCAAACCGGACTCATGCAGGGCGTTCATGTAGTTGGACGCGATGGGGTTGTCGCTGGGTTCCAACAAAAGGCCGGGGGAACTGCTGTTCTCCGCGCCGGGGTCCTTGATGATGAACAAGTTGTACTCGGGCATGGCCATCAGGGTCTCGAAGCCAAGGGTCTCCGTGTAGAAAACATGGGCTGCTGCGGGGTCCTTGACGTGGATGCTGCACATTTTCAGTCTCATGGTGCCTAGGCTACGCCCCGGCTCTGACAACCTGACCCCTCGCGCCCACGCAGGCACTGGCGCATACTGAATTCAAAGCAGCGAATTCGCCTGGAGGTGGTCCGATGCCCGCCATGATGCTCCTGTGGGGTGTAGCTCTGGTCCTTGCAACCGCAGCAACCACGTATGTCCTGCACAGGAAACTGACCTACGGCCGCGGCCCGGAGCCTGACGGCGTCTTCTGGGATGTGTTCGGTGGGCTGGTCGTCACAGTGCCCGCCATCATCGTCCCGGCCGTGCAATGGCCGCCGGCCGGGCTGATCATGATTTTCGTAGGCATCACTACTGCGGCAGGAACGCTGCTGAGCATCCGCAAAGTGGAGCGCCTCCACGCAGCTGAGCCCCGCCGTCGTGCTGGTTTCCCGGATGACGCAGCCCGCCACGAACGCCTTCTGGAGCAGTGGCGCCAATACGAGCTGGATCCTGGGCGGACCATCGACTTCCCGGCCATGACTGACGTCAGGGCCGCAGAAACAGCGGCCTTGACGCGGGCCATGCGGGAAGCCGAGTACTGCAGGGTGACCGCCGGGACCGACTACCGCGCCGCCGTCGAGCGTCTTGCGGAGGCCCTCACCGCAGCCGAGCGGGCCGCAGGCGTCCCCACGCCAGCCCTCCCCTCTCCGAGTTGACACTTCACCCCCATCCCAAGCGGAAACATGGGGGTGAAGTGCCAACTCGGCGGCAGGAATACTACAGAACCTTGCCCTTGAAGAACTCGGGCCGCACCCGGTACATCACCAGCATGATCACGACGCCCAGCAGGATCACACCCATTCCCAGCACGAACACCAGGCCCACACCGCCCACGGAGGAGCCCGAGCCGTACTCCGGGTCCATCGAGTCCATGGCCGTCTTGACGAACATGACCAGCAGGATCACTCCGCCCACAAGCGGCGCAAGGAACTTGAAGAAGAACGCACGCGCTCCCCGGAACGCGTCGGCCCGGAAGAACCAGACACAGGCCAGCGCTGTGATGCCGTAGTAGAAGCAGATCATCATGCCCAGGGCAGTGATGGTGTCCCACAGCGCGTTCTCGGACACAGTGCGGGTGATCACGTAGAACGCTGCGGCAGCGATCGCAGCGGCGATGGTCGCGAAGCTGGGCGACTTGTACGTGGGGCTGATCTTGCCAAACTTCGGCGAGATGGCGCGGTAGTGGCCCATGGCCAGCATGGTGCGGGCGGGGGAAACGAACGTCGACTGCAAAGATGCCGCTGAGCTGCTCAGAATGGCCAATGACATCAGGATCGCGAACGGACCCATCACCGGGCCGGCAAGCACGGCGAAGATGCTGGACTGGTTCTCTGGGTTTCCGGCACCCAATCCGGTCTCGCCAACGCCGGCGAAGGACAGGGTAGCCAGTGCAACGGTCATGTAAATGACCACGATGACCAGCACGGTGATGGTCGCCGCGCGGCCCGGGGTCTTCTCGGGGTTCTTCGTTTCCTCATTCATGGTGAGGGTGACGTCCCAGCCCCAGTAAATGAAGATCGAGAGCGACACGCCTGCGGCGAATTGTGAGAACGAGTCCACGGCGAACGGGTTGAACCAGTCCGGTGAAATGGCGGTGGCATCGAAGGCCGTGCCGTTTGCCACGTGGGCGAATGCGGAGACTGCGAACCAGCCCAGGACCAGCAACTGGAAGGCCACCAGCACGTACTGAACGCCCTTGGTGGTCTCCATGCCGCGGTACGAAATCCAACAGGCCAGCGCGATGAACACCAGGGTGGTGGCGATGTTCAGTGGAAGGATCTTGCTGAGCTCACCCAGCTCCGGATTACTGAAGATCTGGGCGAGCATCAGGTAGAAAAAGTCCACCGCCACGGCCGCCAGGTTGGACAGCACAATGATGGTGGCCGCGATCAGCCCCCATCCACCCATCCAACCGATCCACGGCCCGAAGGCGCGCGTCGCCCACGTGAAGGAGGTACCGGCGTCGGGCATGGCGTTGTTCAGTTCGCGGTAACCGAGCGCCACCAGCAGCATGGGGATGAAGCCCACCAGGAAGATGGCGGGCAGGTGCACACCCACCTCAGACACGGTGGGGCCCAGGGCTGCGGTCAGGGTGTAGGCGGGCGCGATGCAGGAAACGCCGATCACGACGGCGCCGATGAGGCCCACCGATCCGGCCTTCAGCCCCTTTTCACTCAAGGCTGGCGATTCTTTCGACTGGACCGTCTTTGGTGCAGTTGACATGGGTTTTGCCTTTCAGGCGATTGCTAGGCGCTGTGGCGCGAGTAGTCGCGGGGGACCACGATCATGGGTACGGGGAGGGCACGCAGGATCCGGTTTGCGGTGGTGCCCAGGAACGTGGCTCTGTGCTGGGCCAGGCGGCTGGAACCGATCAGCAGGATTTCGCCGTCTTCCCAGTCGAGTCGATCCACGGCTTCCTCGATGGTGCGGCCTTGGGCTACGACGATCTCGGGTTTTTCGTGAAGGGAAGCTGTCGGTTCGTTGGCATCACTGGAACCCACGACGGCGGCAAGCCGGGCGGCGGCATGCTCCCGGGCGGCCTCGGCCAACTCAGGCGAGTCACCGCCGTCGAGCGCCAACAGGGAGACGAGCCGCAGCGGAAGGCCCCGGTCACGGGCGGATTCAACGGCCACGTCAAGGAGCTCGTCGGCACCCGGACGGGTGCCGAAACCGCAGCTCATACGGGTGATGGGATCGGTACGGTGATAGCCCTGAGGCGCCAACACCACAGGAACCGGCGACGAATGGAGCAGCGAGCTCGCAACGGAGCCGATAGTGAACCGCTTGAACAAGCCGCTGTTGGCGGCCCCGATGACCAAAGCCGCAGCATCCATTTCCACGGCAGTATCGATCAGGGTTTGCGCCTCGGAATCACCTCGACGGATGTGCCCCCGAGCGGTGACATCGGCCGGAACCAGCGCAAGGCCTTCATCCAGCCAGCGCTGTGCCTGCTCAGTGAGGATGTCGTTGTAGCCGGTCTCCGGCGGGTAGACGGCGTTGAACGGGGAATCCTCCGGCACCACAAGGACCAAGTCCAGGCTCACATCGTGATTCCGGGCCAGCGCAACGGCGAGGTGAACGGCGTCGTGCCCCCTCGCATTGGCGGTGTAGCCAACTACGTAGCGCATGGTGGTCCTTTCCTCGGTCCTGCTTAAACAGTGGTGCCGGCAGGCCGGGAATGACGCTCCCCCGGCCTGCCGGTTTTGGTGGTGCCCGCCTTAGGCGACGGGCAGAGCGCTCAGCTTGTTGGCTTCGACGATGCGGGCAGCAGTTGCCTGGCCCATGCGGACCGCGCCGTCAACGTGCTGGTAACCCTCGGCAGCGAGGTCGGACGAGGACCAGAAGATGGGTCCGACGTTCGCGTGCTGGTCCTTGCCGTAGCGGTGCAGGCCACCGAGGTCATAGCTGGATGCGTAGGCGCCGCGGGTCCATTCTTCGGAGCCCCAGTCGGACTCGTAGTAGACCTCAGGAGTGAGGGCCTTGTCGCCCAGGAAGCCGGCGATGGATTCGAGGATGGCCTTCTTGCGGTCTTCGGCGCTGAGTTCGAAGACGGCGTCGGCCTTTTCGTCGGATACGAAACCCACCAAAGTGCCGCGGGCGTCGCCGTGGTTGGTGTTGTCGTAGACCTCCTGGACGAGTGCGCCTGCACTGAAGCCCGTGCCGGAGAGTCCTTCTTCGCGCCAGAACGGGGTGTCGTACACGGCGTGGACCTTGATGACCAGGCCCAGCGATTGGTGCTGGTGCATCTGGTGCTGGCGGCGCGGCAGCGGGGGCTCGAACGAGACGCGGGAGTACAGGTTCGGCGGCACGGCCATGATCACATACCGCGCGTTGACGGTTGCCTGCTCAGACACGACGGTCACGTTGTTGTCGTCCCACTTGATGGTGCGCACCGGGCTGTTAAGGACGACGTCGTCGCCCAGCTCAGCTGCTTGCAGAAGGGAGACCTGCTGCATGCCGCCGATGACGCGCTTGTCCAGGATGAAATCCTCGTCCGTCAGGTGGCTGAAGGAACCGGCCGAGGCTGCCATGAGGACTGCTTGCAGTGCCGAGAAAGCGTGGGCGGGCTTGGTGAGCATTCCACCAGCGATGAAGAGGCCAATGTTGTTGCAGGCTTCCTCGTCGTTGGAGTTCTGGCGGAGCCAGTGGTGGAAGGAGATGGTGTCCAGCTCGCGTGCCTTGGGGTGTGCCCAGGGCTCGGTGGGGCCGATCTCGGCGGCGAGGCCGTCCAGGATGGCGACGAGCTTGTCCATTTCGGCCTTGGTGGTTTCATTGACCGGGAAAGTGTCACCGGTGTACTGCGTGCGCTTGCCGTCTTCGCCGATGTAGACGGACTCGCCGTCGCGGTAGCGTGAGTACATTTTCAGTCCGAGCTCGTCCAGCAGCTCCATGAGGACCGTCTGGTCCGGGGAAACCCACTGGCCGCCGATTTCCAGCATGGCGCCGTCGATGGTGTCGGTCCAGGTTCGGCCGCCCACGCGGTCGCGCGCTTCGAGCACTGCGACGCTGAGTCCGGCCTTTTTCAATGCGCGTGCGGCCGTCAACCCCGACGGTCCGGCGCCGACGATCACAACGTCGCGATCAAGATTCTGCATGTTGTCCTCTCCGTGGCCGTCCGTGGTGGCTGACCAATAAATGAATGGCATTCATTTACTTCCATAGTAGCGCTGGAGTCAGCCGCTGTGAAGACCCGGTGGAATAATGCTGGGGACACAGGCAGCAGAAAGGCTACCGATGCCCGCACCCACCCCCGCTTCTTCCGCCGGCCCTGCCGGTTCTGCCGGCTCTGTGCGCCGCCGCGCCGGTCGACCTACGGCGGCGGTCCTGGACCAGGACGGGATTACGACGGCGGCGCTCGAGTTGATCAGCTCCAAGGGTTACAACGGACTCACCATGGCGGCACTGGCCCGCTCCCTGGGCGTCGCGCCGTCTGCGTTGTACAACCATGTGGCCTCCAAGGACGACGTTTTGCTGCTGGTGGAGGACCACTTGGCAGCGATGGTTGACGTCTCCACTTTCGGCGTGGAGCCGTGGGACGTAGCCGTGCGCCGCTGGGCCTGGTCCTACCGCGACGTTTTCTCGGAGCATACGCCGCTGATCCCTGTCATTGCAGTACTTCCGGTGGCAAATGCTCCCAAGACACTGGCGATGTACGAGGCCGTGACCGCCGGCTTCCGCGAGGCCGGGTTCCCTGAGGAGAAGATCATCTCCGCGATCGTGGCCTTGGAGGCGTTCGTCTTCGGCGCCGCTTACGACGTCAACGCGCCTGAGGACATTTTCGACGCCGGCAGCCTCGCTGAGCAGGTCCCCAACTTCACCGCCGCGGTGGACCGGTTGGCCATGGAAAGGCACCCGCGTCCGACTGACGTTGCCTTCAGCCTGGGACTTGAGGCGTTGATCACGGGGTTCGGCGCGCTGCGGGGATAGTTCCGTACTTAAAGGGTTGCACCGTCGAGGCTGAGATGGCGCGTTTCTGTCGTGTTGTCGGTGTATGTCACCTCGACGGGTACGTCTTGGTCAGAGGAATTCGGCAGCTCCCCACCCGGGAGCCAAAACGCGAACTGGCCTTTGGACACAGTGGCCGTGATCTTTTCCCCGGCACTGCTGGTGTAAGTCATGGCTGCAACGTCCGGACCAACCTGACCTGAAGCCATGGAGAGCGGGTTGTCCGCGATGACGCCGGTACCCAATTGCGTCGCCTTTATTTCACGGCCTACGGGTTCGCGTCCATTGCCGGGCTTTCCCACTGAACCGAAGGACCCCTTCTTAAACCACACGGCCGTGGAGTCGGTGGTGCAGGTGGCTTCGAAACCGTCAGCGCCGCTGAGGACAACCGTGGTCCAGGCCCCGCGCCTCTCGGCGATGGCAACTTCCGCCGCGTTCACATCGCCGGCGAACATGCCGTCACCAACACCTTTACTCGACCGGACGCAGTCGGAGACCGCACTGTCACGCTCGGCACCTGTCAGCGCACCCGGAGCGGCAGTCCACGTTGCGAAGGCAGGGTCGCCTCCCGAGAGTGCCGGAACAACTAAAAACCCTGCTGTGGCGGCAAAAGCAACGGCACCCAAAGCGATGGTTCGACGACGACGACGGCTTGGGCGCGACATCGTCGTTTTGTATTCCGCGGGTCCGGCGACGCCGGTCGCGGAGGTTGGGGACCTGAGAATCTGTTCCAAGTCGTTCTGCGAACGGCGCGGGTCGGGAGCTGCACTCTGTCCGGCTGCGTCCAAGGAGCGCAGCAGCGTGTCGATATTCCGGCTGTTTTTCATGGTGTCGCCGCCTTTTCGGGAAATGTCGCCGACACCGGCGACTCATTCTGGGGTGCATGGTCAAGAAGCAGTCGCAGGGCCCGCCTTGCGCGGGTGAGGCGGAGGCGAAACGCGACCGGGGAAATACCCACAACATGCGCTGCTTGGGGTGCGGCCAGATTCTCGAAGATTGCAAGCCCAAGGGCCTCTTGGTGGACTTCGGAAAGAAGCGCCCAGGCTCTGCCTAGATCAACGCGGCTGCTGACCAGGTCAGCGTGGGAATCGACGTGGGATATGGCTGTCGCCTCAGCTAATCGGACACCAAGGGCCTGCCGCCGCTGTTCTCCGCGGCGGGCATTCAGCATGAGATTCCGCGTGATGCCGAAGAGCCATGCCCGGGCGTCATCCTCATGCTTTGGCGCTTCCGAAAACCGCCGCCAAACGATAAGAAATGCCTCAGCCACGACGTCCTCGGCATTCACCGCATCCGTACGACGCTGCACGAACTTCAGCAGGTCGGCGTACGCGGATTCGTACAGCGCCCGAAAGGCCTCTTCCCGGTCAGGGGCTCTCGAAAGGTAGCTCATACCCTGTACTTGTCCGCCACATAGCTAAGTGTGTTGCAGTGGCACGAATATTCCCGGAACTCGAAGTCGGTCTTGCGCGGGATCACCGTCCCGGCACGCGTGGTGTAGGCCTCCATCACCAAGGCGGGCTTCCCGGCGTCGTCGACCATTTCAGCAGTAGCTGAAGCGCCGTCCGAAAACGTGACCAGCCCCCAAACTCTTGTAGTACAAGTTTAAAACTTGTATCCTAAGTGGCAGGCAAGGATGCCGCACCCACTAGGAGAACCATGAGCACCGTAGATCTCATTCGCCACGTCAAGCTATCCACGGCACGTTTGCCCCTCACCGTACCCATCAGCGATGCCAAAGTCTTCACGGGCCGGCAAAAGCCCATGACTGAAGTGGTGTTCCTGTTCGCGGAGATCACTACGGAGCAAGGTCACAGCGGCATCGGCTTCAGTTACTCCAAACGTGCAGGCGGACCCGCACAGTACGCCCACGCCAAGGAAGTCGCAGAAGGCATCATCGGCGAGGACCCCAACGACATCGGCAAGATCTACACCAAGCTCCTCTGGGCCGGCGCATCGGTGGGCCGTTCGGGTGTGGCAACGCAGGCACTTGCCGCGATCGATATCGCACTCTATGACCTCAAAGCCAAGCGCGCCGGGCTCCCCCTGGCCAAACTGCTGGGCTCCTACCGCGACTCCGTCCAGACCTACAACACCTCAGGCGGCTTCCTCAACGCAACGCTGGACGAGGTCAAGGAACGCGCCACCCGGTCCATCGATGAGGGCATTGGCGGCATCAAGATCAAGGTCGGCCTGCCTGATTCCAAGGAAGACCTGCGCCGCGTGGCCGGAGTCCGTGAGCACATCGGCTGGGACGTCCCGCTCATGGTGGACGCCAACCAGCAATGGGACCGTGCCACGGCGCTGCGCATGGGCCGTCAGTTGGAGGAATTCAATCTCATCTGGATCGAAGAACCGCTGGATGCCTACGACTTTGAGGGCCATGCACACCTCGCCCACGTCTTGGACACCCCCATCGCCACCGGCGAGATGCTCGCATCCGTTGCTGAACACAAGGGCCTCATCAACGCCAACAGCTGCGACATCATCCAGCCCGACGCTCCCCGCGTCGGCGGCATCACCCAGTTCCTGCGCCTCGCGGCGTTGGCAGATGAACGCGGCCTTGGCCTGGCACCGCACTTCGCCATGGAGATCCACCTCCACTTGGCCGCCGCCTACCCGCGCGAGCCGTGGGTGGAGCACTTCGACTGGCTGGACCCGCTGTTCGAGGAACGCCTGGAGACCAAGAACGGCCGCATGATCGTTCCCGATCGTCCGGGCTTGGGCGTCACACTCAGCGAGCAGGCCCGCGCGTGGACCACGGAATCCGTAGAGTTCGGCGCGTAATCTTGAAGCCATGAGCCGAAACCTGACCGCGGATCTCGCCGCCGACCTTCGCAACCGCATCGTCGACGGCGCCATCCAACCAGGTGAGAAGCTCCCCAGCGAAAACACCCTCATCAGTGAGTTCGGGGTGAGCCGGACCGTCGTCCGTTCTGCCCTGACCCGCTTGCAAGCAGAGGGATTGGTGGAAACCGAACGCGGGCGCGGCAGCTTCGCGCTGACCCCGCCCGCGGAAGGTCCCGCAGCAGCGCCGGGAACGCGGCCCGTTTCCAGCATGGAAGACCGGCTTCAGATGCTCGATTTCCGCATCGGCGTCGAGACCGAAGCCGCCGCCTTGGCAGCGAAGAACCACACCGAACACCAACTCAAGGCGGTCCACGGAGCGTTGGAACAATTCACCGCGAGCTCAGGCCACCCGGCGCACTCCATGAAAGCGGATTTCGAGTTCCACCGGGCAGTTGCTGCGGCCACTGGCAATCCCTTCTATACGGACTGCATCTCCGCCCTGGGCCAGACAATGATCACCATGCCCCGCCCGCGCCTCGTTGCCAGCGAAGACCGGGACTCCCCCGAGCGCTTCGCCCAGGTAGTCCACGAACACTCCTCTATATACGCGGCCATCGCGGAGGGCGACCAAGTGGCTGCCGCGGCAGCCATGCGCCTGCACCTGAGCAACTCACGACGCCGGTTCACGGGTTCTGCGCGCAGCTGACGGTCGCGTACGCCCATCTAAGTCGCAGTTGGGGGCGTTCCCAGCGCTCATAACGACCTCAACTGCGACTTACTTGGGTGCACGGAAAACAAAAGAGCCCCAGTCCTAAGACCGGGGCTCTTTCAATTGCGTGCGCGAGGGGGGATTTGAACCCCCACACCCTTTCGGATACTGGCACCTGAAGCCAGCGCGTCTGCCGTTCCGCCACTCGCGCGCAACTTCCTTTTCCGGACTTCAGCGGGTTTCCCAGCTTCGTTTCCTTCAAAAGCAGCGAGATCAAGCATAACGGACATTCCCGGCAAAACACCAATCGGGAGATGGCACCCCCTCCGCGAGACCCTGGAGCCCCTAAAAAATCCCCGATCAGCCACTGAATTCCACGGAAATTTCATGGCCCGCCTCCCGCGCCAGCAAGGGCCGGGCGCGAACTTTTCCGGGTCGCAAGGCGTTGTGGATTAAGGCCATTCCCAGTCAGTCCCAGTAGTATCGGGAAGTGGAAGGGCCGTCAGGCGCGTACTTCGCTGTGTGCGCAGACGGACTATCGGACCAGGCACAGCGGGTGCCGCGGCAAGGAAAGGAGAAGGACATGGGTTTGCTGGACAAAGTCGAGCGCGGCATTGAAAAAGCCGTTCGCAACGTCTTCTCCACGGGGTCGCGGGCACGTGTTGAGCCGGTGGAGATTGCGAGTAAGTTAAGGCGCGAGTTGGACAACAAGTCCATCACCATCGCCGCCGGCCGCACCCTCGCTCCCAATGTTTTCGATGTCCTGCTCAGTGACGAGGATTTCGCCAGGGCCCAGGAATGGGGAACTCCCCTGGCAGAGGAACTGTGCGACGTCGTCATCCAGCATGTACGCAGCCAGGGGTACACGCTCCAGGGTGCAGTTCGGATTTCGTTCCGCCGCAATGACGAAGAACGTGCCGGGCACTTTGAGATCACTTCCCGGACCGAGAAACCCTCCGATGACGCTGCTCCCGCCCCGCAGGCCCCACGGGCCAACGTTCCGGCGGCCCCGGCACGGCAGCCCATCCGCCTCCAGCCCGTTCTGGACATCGGCGGCCAGCGGTACTCCCTCAATGCCCAGTCCGTGGTGCTGGGACGCTCCTCGGAGGCCGACATCCTGGTGGACGACACCGGCGTCTCCCGGAAGCACCTTGAGGTCCGCACGCAGAACGGCAGCACCTGGGCCGTAGACCTTGGCTCCACCAACGGAAGCTACGTCAATGGCCACAAGGTAAACGGCAGCGTGGAACTTACAGACGGCTCAACCATCACGATGGGACGTACCAAGATTATTTTCCGCCTTCTCCCCCAAACCCCGGGTGGCAACGCGTGAACGACGTCAGCGAACTGACCATCACAGCGCTTCGCTTCGGGTTCCTCCTGCTGTTGTGGGTTTTGATCTTCAGCATCGTGTCCACCATGCGCCGCGATCTCCAGATCGGCCGCAAAGCAGTGACCGGAGCCCCCACAGCCCGCGAAGTCCGCAAGCATCCGGAACTAGCAGCGTCACCGGCGCCGGCCATCCAGCATGCACGCACGCTGGTGGTCACTGAGGGTCCACTCAAGGGCACCACTGTTCCCTTGGCCGCCAGCCCCATCCTGCTGGGCCGCGCGCAGGAAGCCACCTTGGTCCTGGAAGACGACTACGCTTCCGGCCGTCACGCGCGCCTGTTCCCGCAGGGCAGCCGCTGGTTCATTGAGGATCTCGGTTCAACCAACGGCACCTACTTGGCCGATCAACAGCTCACCCGTGCTCTGCCGGTTGAGCTTGGCGTCCCCGTGAGAATCGGCAAGACGGTCATTGAATTGAGGCCGTAGTCCATGGCCTCCCCCGAGACCCCCGAAAGCAAGGAGATACCCGCGGAGCGCCCACTCATCATGCGCTACGCGGCCCGCTCCGACGTCGGACGGATCCGCTCCAAGAATGACGACTCCGCCTATGTGGGTCGCCATCTGGCAGTGGTGGCCGACGGCATGGGTGGTCATGCCGGCGGCGATGTCGCCTCAGCATCAACGGTGCTGGACATGATCCATCTGGACCATGACGACTACCCTGACGGCGCGGAGACAGTCCTCGCAGACGAGATCCAGACGGCCAATTCGCTGCTTTCCGAGCTTGTTCACCAGAATCCCAAGTTGTCCGGCATGGGAACTACCGTGACTGCCCTTCTCCTGGAAGACCGCAAGCTCCACTTCGCGCACATCGGTGACTCCCGTGCCTACCGGCTGCGTAACAAGAAGTTCGAGCAAATCAGCATCGACCACACGTTCGTGCAGCGGCTCATTGACGAGGGACGCCTCCGTCCCGAGGAAGCCGAAACCCATCCCCATAAGAACGTGCTGATGCGCGTCCTGGGTGACGTCGATGCCAGCCCGGAGCTGGACTTGGACGTCCTCGAAGTTGAACCCGGCGAACGCTGGCTCCTCTGCTCCGATGGCCTCAACTATGTGGCCGGGCACGTCGTGGAGCGCATGGTTCGTGAGACCAAAGACCTTCGCGAATGCGCCGAGATCCTGGTTGACCTCACGTTGGAAGCCGGCGCCCCGGACAACGTCACCGTGGTGATGTTGGAGATCGTGGAAGAGACCGACGACGACGTCAACACGGCCGCCGTCGACGTCGTTCCGGCTGCGGCGCTTGCCGCGGTGGACGAGCCCGAAGCGGTCACCGCCTCCAAGCCCGCCGAGGGTCCTTCCGCCACCAAGTCGGCCGAGGATGCACCGGCCGAGTCCAAAGAGAAGGCCTCGAGGGAGGCCGATGCTGGATCCTCGTTCAGTGCCAATGACCCCAGCGCCACAGACGACGAATCCATTGAGGCTTCCACATCCCCGGATGAATCCAAAGAACCTCCCATCACCACGGATCCGCACTTGGGCGAGCACCTGTCCGCCGAGGTCCTGCGCGAAGAATTGGCCAGCCGCCCCCATGAGCTGGTTGGCGCTGCGGCAACAGCCGCGGAGACCGGCTCCATTCCTACGGTCGCAGGCCGGACGGTTGCCCGCAGGGCTGCCACCGTCCTGACCCACAAGGCCGAGCAGGATCGACTGGACGTGGAGGAACCTGCACGACGCCGCGTCCGATGGCTGATGCCCGCCGTTGCAGCGGTTGTTGTAGTGGGCGTCGTGGTTGGCCTGTGGCTTGGCTACGCGTGGACCCAAACCCGTTACTACGTGGGCGAATACGATCAGCGCGTCGCCATCTTCAATGGCATTTCGCAGCGACTCGGCCCCATTCAGCTCTCCCGGCTCGAAGCCGTAACCGATATCAGGGTGGATTCATTGCCGGAATACGGTCAGCAGAGCGTACGCCAGACGGTTCCCGCGGGTGACCTCGACGATGCGCAGGCCATTGTGGAGAACCTCAAGAACACCGGCAGCGCCTCCGCCAACTGCCCCACCACTATTCCAGCGACGGTGACAGCCACCCCGTCGCCCACCAGCACCGTGCCCGTACCGAGTACCGCGGCCGTTGCTACGCCTTCGCCCGTCCCGACTCCCTGTGAGGCGGCCAAGTGATACAGACAGAAACTGCTCCTAAACCGCGCCGGAACGTTGAGCTGGTCCTCATCGTGCTGGCCCTGGCCGTTGGCGTCGGCGCGAGTGCCCTGGTGAGCCTGAACTCCGATGTCGGGTTGGACCGGGACTTCTGGTTCCAGTCGAGCTTGCTGGCTGTGGCGGCTTTCGCCTTCCACATGGTCCTCAGGCTCCGCGCGAAGTATGCCGATCCGGTAATACTTCCTATTGTCGTGGCCCTGAACGGTCTGGGACTTGCCCTGATCCACCGCATGGACGGCCCTGGCGACGATACTGGCAACAACCAGCTCCGCTGGACCCTGATCGCCATGGCAGTATCAATCGCCGTGATCTGGTTCCTCAAGGACCACCGCATCCTGCGCCGTTTCACGTACATTTCCCTGGCTGCCAGTGCGTTCCTGCTTCTCCTTCCCTTGATTCCGGGCATCTCAGCCGGCGAAATCCTGGGTGCGCGAGTGTGGATCCGCGTGGGCCCCATGACATTCCAGCCCGGTGAAATCGCCAAGATCACGCTGGCCATCTTCTTCGCCGGGTATCTCTCCTCCAACCGGGATCTCATCCTCTTGGCGGGCCGGAAGATCGGCCCCATGCAGTTCCCACGGTTCAAGGACCTCGGGCCCATGATCACCGCCTGGTTGGTCAGTATCGGAGTCCTGGTCTTCCAGCGTGACCTCGGGTCCTCCATCCTCTTCTTCGGCCTGTTCATCGTGATGATTTACGTGGCCACCAGCCGTATCTCCTGGGTTGTCATCGGCCTGTTGCTAATCCTCGGCGGCGGTTTCATCGCCTCGCAGATCTTCTCGCACGTGGCTTTCCGCATCGACAGCTGGATCAATGCCTTCACCCCGGAGGTCTTTGGCAGGTCGCCCGGTGGCAGTGGACAGATTGTGCAGGGCTTGTTCGGCATGGCCGACGGCGGTCTGGTGGGTACCGGCCTTGGCCAAGGCCGCCCGGACCTGGTTCCGTTCGCCAACAGCGACATGATTGTGGCCCTCATCGGCGAGGAACTCGGCTTGATCGGCCTCTTCGCCGTCGTCATGCTGTACCTGCTGCTCTTCACCCGTGGCTTCCGCGCCGCCCTCGGTACCCGCGATGCTTTCGGGAAACTCCTGGCATGCGGTTTGTCCTTCGCCATCGCCTTGCAGTGCTTCGTGGTCATTGGTGGCGTCACCCGGCTCATTCCGTTGACCGGCCTGACCACGCCGTTCCTGGCGGCCGGTGGTTCCTCGCTCCTGGCCAACTGGATCATCGTCGGCTTGCTGCTCATGATCTCCAACACGGCCCGCGGGCCGGTGGACACCACTCCCATGGTGGGCAAACCCCCAGCCAGCAGCAGCGCGCCCGCACGTAAACCGACCACAGGACAGACCCCCAGCGCACCAACAGAGGCGGTGAAGCACCAATGAACCAGGCTATTCGCAGCTCCTGGATGGCCGCCGTCGCCATGTTTGCGTTGATCTTCGGCGCCATCAGCTATGTCCAGGTCATTGGCGCCGATGACCTCAACGCCAATCCCTGGAACCAGCGCGCCATCCTCGCCTCGTTCTGTAACGACCGCGGCGCCATCATCGTTGGCGGCAAGCCGGTGGCTGAGTCTGTTGCCGGCACAGAGTCCTGCGCGTTCCAGCGCAAGTACACCGAACCCGAGCTGTACGCGGGGATTACCGGTTACTTCTCCAAGGGCTTCGGCTCAACGGGCCTTGAACAGTCCATGGGCGATACGTTGGCCGGCAACTCCGACCAACTCTTCCTTGACCGCATCAGCCAGATGTTCCTGGGCAACGAGCCCAAGGGCGCTTCAGTGGAGCTGACCCTGGATCCCGAGATCCAAAAATTGGCCTTCGATCTCATTCCCGATGGCCAACGTGGATCGATCGTGGTCACGAACCCCCGGACCGGCGCAGTTCTCGCAATGGTGTCCAAGCCGTCCTACGACCCCAATTTGATCGCTACCCATGACACTGCAGCCGCAGCCGCCAGCTACGCCGAGCTGAACCAGGTCCCGGGCATCAACCTGAACCAGAACGTCAGCGGCCCCACGGGCAACCTGCTGTCACCGGGCTCGGTCTTCAAGCTCATCGACACAGCTGCTGCGCTGAACTCAGGCAAATACAACAAGGACAGCGAGCTGCCGAACCCCAGCAGCCTGCCGTTGCCCGGTTCCAGTGCCAGCCTGCCCAACTACGCCGGCGGTAACTGCAATGTCCGGGAGACGGCGTCGTTCGCCTTTGCCCTGGAGCAGTCCTGCAATACTCCGTTCGCCAGCATTGCGCTGGACCTCGGCCAGGATGCCATCCGCGATCAGGCACAGAAGTTTGGCTTCGGCGAGACCTTCGGCGATCAACTCAAGCTCCAGCAGGCGCCAAGTATTTTCCCTGAGGACCTCGACCAGGCCCAGCTCGCACAGTCTTCCGTGGGCCAGCGTGACGTCAAGGCCACCCCGCTGCAGATCAACATGATGACTGCCGCGATCGCCAACGGCGGTGTTCAGATGAAGCCGAACCTCATCAAGACGGTCCGCGCTCCTGACCTCCGCGTCATCAGCGAACTCAGGCCCGAGGCTCTTCGTACCAGCACCACCCAGCCCATCGCGGCCCAGATCACCGAGTGGATGACCAGTGCGGTGGACAACGGCATTGCCAAGGGCGCGGCAGTGTCCGGCGTCAAGGTAGCCGGCAAGACCGGTACCGCGGAACTTGGCGATTCAGGTTTGAACAACTCATGGTTTACCGGGTTCGCCCCGGCAAACGACCCGCAAGTAGCCGTCACCATCGTCATGGAAGGTGTGGATGTGCTCAGCGGTGCCCAGCTAACCAGTCCGAACGCAAAGAAGATTTTTGAGGCGGTGTTGAATAAGTGAGGCCTACTTCGGGAATCACACTCGGCGGCAGGTTCCAGCTGACCAGTCGCATTGCGATTGGCGGCATGGGCGAGGTCTGGAAGGCCAAGGACCAGATCCTTGGCCGGATCGTTGCCATCAAGGTGCTCAAGGAGGAATACACGGGGGATCCCGGCTTCCTCCAGAGGTTCCGTGCCGAGGCACGGCACACCGCCCTCCTCAACCACGTGGGCATCGCCAACGTCTTCGACTACGGCGAGGAAGCCGGATCGGCCTACTTGGTCATGGAGCTCGTTCCGGGCCATCCCTTGAGTGGAATCCTTGAGCGGGACCAGGTCTTGTCTCCGGACATGACGCTCTCCATCATCGCGCAGACAGCCCGCGCCCTTGCCGTGGCACACGCGCAGGGCCTGGTCCACCGCGACATCAAGCCGGGCAACCTGCTGATTACGCCGGACAACCGCGTCAAGGTCACCGACTTCGGCATCGCCCGGCTGGCAGATCAGGTTCCACTGACGCAGACCGGCCAGGTGATGGGTACCGCCCAGTACTTGGCCCCGGAGCAGGCCACCGGCCAGACAGCTACAGGGGCCTCGGATATCTATTCCCTGGGTGTCATCGGGTACGAGTGCCTCACCGGGCACCGTCCGTTCACCGGCGAATCACAGATCGCCATTGCCCTCGCCCAGGTCAACGACGCGCCGCCGCCCCTGCCGGAAACCCTTCCCACGCCGGTGCGGGCCCTCCTGATGTCCATGTTGGCCAAGGACCCCAAGAACCGTCCTGCCAACGCGATCAAGCTGGCCGAGGCCGCCGACGCCATCCGCAACGGCGACATCGCTACAGCCCATGCCGCCGTACCCGGCATGCTGCTGTTCGAATCCACTACCGGACCCATCACGGCGCCTGTAGACACCGCAACGGCCCCCACCGGCGTCGTCACCTCGCCTTACGGTAAGGAGCAGTCGTCGACGGCGACCTCCGCACTTCCGGTGCTGGGTGCCGGTGCAGCCGGAGCTGCTGTGGGAGCGGCTGCCGTTTCGTCCGACAATCCACTGTCACGCGCCAATGCCCTGGAGGCAGAGCGCCAATTGAACGACGAAGAGGAAGTCGCCTACACGGACGACGAGAACTTCGATGATATTGAGCCGGAACGCAAGAAGCGCAGCCCCTGGACCTGGCCGATGGTTGCCTTGATCCTGCTGGTGCTGTTCGCGCTGGTTGGTTTCCTGATTACCCAGTCCGGTTTCTTCTCGCCGACCCCCAGCCCGAGCCAGTCCACCACTGCCAGCACAAGCCGCTCGGCAAGCCCGACATCCACCTCGGCCACGCCAACGCCATCGCAGACTTCTGAGGCGCCGTCCCCGACGCCGACGCAGTCAACGCCGCAGAAGATCAACGTGATCCCCGAGCAGTACCTGGGTCAACCGTTCCAAACCGTCAGCGCGGAACTCCGCGATCTGGGCCTCGGCGTCAACGGTGTGGAGGTCTTCAACCCGGCTGCTCCAGGGACCGTAGTAGACATCAACCCCACAGGACCTGTTGATCCAGGACAAACCATCACGGTTCAGTACTCCAAGGGGCCTGAGGCGGTCGCCGTCCCCACCATCAGCGTGGGAGCCAGCGAGTCACAGGTTCGTGCGGCCATTGAAGGTGCCGGACTGCGATGGGTAGCCGGGGATCCCGTGAACGGAGGCGTTGGCCAACAGGCCGGTACGTTCGTAAGGTCTTCGCCGGCCGCCGGAGCCGAGGTTCCCGCAGGTTCTACAGTGACCTACTTCCTTTCCAGGGCCGTTGTACCCACCAACCCCGGTTCCTCGAGCGCCAGCCCCAGCGGCACCGGCAGCCCGAGCAACTAACTGAGTCCCATGTCCACGCCACGCCAAGGTCCCGCGCATCGAGAGGAGAGCACACCTGTGTCTTCACAGCGCATCCTCAATGAACGCTACGAGCTCGGTGATCTGATCGGTCGTGGTGGCATGGCGGACGTATACCGCGGAACGGATACTTTGCTGGGACGGACCATCGCGGTCAAGATCCTGCGTGCAGACCTGGCCCGCGATCCGCAGTTCCAAGCCCGGTTCAAACGTGAGGCCCAGGCCGTCGCGGCCTTGAACCATCCGTCCATCGTGGCCATTTTCGATACGGGCGAATACTCCGTACCTGGAGGTCCCGGCGAGGACGTCCGGGTGCCGTACATCGTGATGGAATACGTGGCCGGCCGCACCCTGCGCGACATGATCAAGGCGAACGAGCTGGGGGTGGAGAGTTCCATCGGCTTCACCCTCGGTGTCCTGGCGGCCCTGGAGTACAGCCACCGCGCGGGCATTGTCCACCGCGACATCAAGCCGGCCAATGTCATGGTTTGTGCTGACACCGGAGACGTCAAAGTCATGGACTTTGGCATCGCACGCGCCATGGCGGATTCCGCTGCCACCATGACCCAAACCCAGGCCGTGGTGGGCACAGCACAGTACCTTTCACCGGAGCAGGCCCGCGGCGAAACCGTGGACGCACGCAGCGACCTCTACTCGGCCGGGTGTCTCCTCTACGAACTGCTGACCAGCCGGCCGCCGTTTGTCGGCGACAGCCCGGTCTCGGTGGCCTACCAGCACGTCCGCGAAATCCCGGATATGCCCAGCGCCCACAACCCCGACATTTCCGAAGCCCTCGACTCAGTCCTGGCAAAGGCCCTGCAGAAGAGCCGGACAGACCGATTCCAGGACGCTGCCTCCTTCCGCCGCGCCCTGCGCGCGGCAAGCAACGGCATTCCCGTCCCGGCTGTCCCGGCCAGCGAGGCGCCCACAGATCCGAACGACCTCGTGGACCAAGAGGACCCGGCCACCCAACTCCTGAGCTCCACCGCGGTGGGCTTCCTTGCCGCTGACCAGTACAAGGACGAACCCGCTGAACAGCAGCCGGAAGAGCCGCTTCCTCTGGGCCTCCCACCAGAACGCGAGCGGTCAGCGGGACAGAACAAACGGCGTCGAACCTGGATTGCCACTTTGGTGATCTTCACGCTCATAGTCCTGGCAGGCGGCGGGTTCTGGCTTTACAACCTCATGAACACGCAACCGCCGCCCCCAGCCAAGATCGCCGTACCCGTGGTGGCCAACATGTCCGAGTCACAGGCCATCCAGGAACTCTATTCAGCCAAGCTGGTGCCTAAAACGGTGCGCGAAGCCAGCGACACGGTCGCCAAGGACATGACCATCGGCACGTCGCCCACCGCTGGTTCCATGCTCGATCAGGACGCCGAAGTTGTCGTCAAGATTTCCAGCGGACCCAGCTCGGTGACCATTCCGGCCGACATCGTAGGCCGTACGGAGCCGGACGCCCGTGACGCCCTGCGCAGGCTGGGCATCACCGGCGATATCGTGACTGTCCGAACGCACAGTGCCACCGTGCCCGTGGGACTGGTGATCAACACCGGACCGGCCCCTGGCGGAGCCATCGCCATCAGCTCCAAGGTTGAGCTCCAGGTCTCCTCGGGCAAGGTACTCATGCCCCAGCTGATCGGACTGCCGCTGGCTGAAGCGGAAGCTTCACTCAAGACCAACGGCCTGCCCATGGTGGTAGTGGAGCAGGAAAACTCAGAGGTCGCTGCAGGCACGGTAACCGCCCAGAGCGAGACGTACAACACCGAAGTAGATCAGGGCAAGTCGGTCACCATCACAGTGGCGAAGGCCCCCGCCCCGAGCCCCACCCCCACTCCGACACCCACGGAGACGGACAAGCCCACTCCCAAACCGACGGCCACCAAGAAATAGCTGGATGACCGAAGGCAGCGGGCCGGCGCCCGGAAGCGTGCATCAAAGCGAGGAACGAGCTAGCACGCGGAGGGCGGCGGTCGCTGCCGACCGCCGCAGACCACCCACACTTACTGCTTGATCAGCGGGCTCAGTTTGGAGGCGCGTTCGGCCGCTCCGGCCATCCCCAGGGACTCCAACCAGTTGCCGAGCATCTGGTAGCCACCTTCTGTCAGGACCGATTCGGGGTGGAACTGGACACCGCAGAGGGGTGCGGTCTTGTGTTGCAAGCCCATCACTACGCCGTTGGTGGTTTCCGCGGTGATCTCCAGGACGTCCGGGATGGAATCGCGAACTGCGGCGAGCGAGTGGTAGCGCGTCGCGGTGACAGGTGAGGGGAGACCGGCGAATACGCTCTTGCCTTCGTGCTGCACCGGGGATGTCTTGCCGTGCATGAGTTCCGGGGCATGGGTCACCACACCCCCGTACGCTTCGGCCAGGGCCTGGTGGCCGAGGCAGACGCCGAACATCGGTTTGCTGTTGTCGCCGCACCACTTGATGAGCTCGATGCAGACGCCGGCTTCGGCAGGGGTGCCGGGACCCGGCGAGACGAGGACGCCGTCGCGCGTTGCTGCGAGTTCAGTGGCCTCGGCGAGTGTCACGTCGTCGTTGCGGACCACGGTGGTCTCCGCACCGAGTTCCTGGAGGTATCCCACCAGTGTGTAGACGAAGCTGTCGTAGTTATCTACTACAAGAATTTTTGTTGTGCTCATGGCTGCTGCACTAAACCAATCGTTGAGTCAGTCAAAGTGGTGAATTGGGAGAACCAGGGGAAGAGGAACTGGACCATCAGTACCAGGGCTGCTGCCACCAATACCAAACAGGTCAGGATCCGCACCCAGACGGGTCCCGGTAGATTGCGGAAAATCCACGCGTACATCCGCTACCCCTTTCCTTGGGCCTTGGCTACTTGAGCGGCAATGTCCGACGGCGGTCCTGCTGAGGCCGGTTGCCAGCCCGCCATGACGGAGTAGGCGATGATGCGTTCCTGCGAGCCGAAACGCGGGTTGCAACTGGTCATGGTCAGGATTCTTTCCTCCGGCGCGACACCCTGCTGGGTGGGTACGGGCAGCAACACATCAGTGCGGTTGGGAAGCACGATCTGGTTGTTGCGGAAGACGTAGGTGTAGTACCCGTCAGCAGTCTGGACGTAGATCTTGTCCCCGGGAACCAGGGTGTGAATGCTGTCCAGGACCGCTCCGTGTGTTTGCCGGTGGCCGGCCACCGCGAAGTTCCCCACGGCGCCGGGCATGCTGGTGCTTCCGTAGTGTCCCAGGCCCAGCGTGTCCAGGACGTCCGCGCCGGTCCCTTCGATGATGGGACGGGTGTAGTCGGCGCCGAAGCGGGGGATGTACATGATCCCGATCGTTTCCCCGTTGGCAGGGGCCGTTCCCACTACTGGGTCCCCATGGTCCGCCGGGTTCGCGGACTCTGCAGGGGTAACGGGCCCCGTGAGTTGCTGGGCGAAGTTTTGAATGGCTTCCGTCTGTTTGGCGTCTGCCTCGACGTTGGTCCACCACAGTTGCCAGCCCACAAAAAGCAACAGGACAACACCGCCCGTGATGAGGAGTTCACCCAGGATCTGGCTGATTTTTCGGATGACGTCCGAAGCGCGGAGCCGCTGGCGTGGACCTTGTTCCGGCCTCTGGCGCCCGGACGGCACGGCGGAAGCCGCCGTCGTCTGCTGATGCGCCACAGCGTCTCCTCGGATCGGGCGCGGGCGCGGCGGGCGGACCCCGAGTTGCGGCTAGACTTGACAGCTAGAACCAACCCGGAACGCCGCGTGGCCGTTAACCGCTGGAATTTTCCTTCCTGCAGGATATCAAGGCTGGCTGGAACGGGTACCCACGTACAGCCAAGGAGGATCCGTGCCCGAGTCCAAGCCCCGCAAGCGGCCTGCCCGTCAGGACCAGCAGGCTTCCGCAGCGCAGCAGTACAAGCCGAACCCGGTTTGGTACAAAGCTGTCATGTTCGGACTGATGATCCTCGGCCTCATCTGGATCATCACCTTTTACATCACCGAGGGACAATTCCCCGTCCGCGACTGGGCCTCATGGAACATCGTGGCCGGCTTCGGCATCGCCATTGTGGGCTTCCTGATGACCACGCGCTGGCGCTCCTAGGAAAGCCGCACCTCACATCTCCGTGCCCGTGGACGTCTACAGGATATGAACAGCCGGCACACCACCATGGATTCCCCGTTGGGGCAGTTGACGCTGACTGCCCGCGGGGAATTTTTGACGGGAATCTTCTATGAGGGCCACTGGCATATGCCTCCGCCCGACTACTTCGGGGTTCCCATAGGACTCGAGGATCCTGTGTTCGCCCGGACCCGGCACGAACTGGACCAGTATCTGGGTGGCCACCGCACCGTATTTGACGTCCCGCACGAGGCACGCGGGAACCCCTTCCAGGAAAAGGTCTGGGCGAGGCTCCACGACATTCCTTTTGGAGAAACCGTCAGTTACGGCGAGTTGGCCGCTGAGTTGGGCGATCCTCATCTGGCCCAAGCCGTCGGCTCCGCGGTCGGTCGCAATCCCATCAGCATCATCATTCCGTGCCACCGCGTGGTGGGGCGCAAGGGTCAACTGACCGGGTACGCCGGTGGCCTCCGGAACAAACGCTTCCTTCTTGAATTGGAGGAACCGGTGGCTGTGAAAGAAGGAAAGCTTTTCTGATGGAGCTTCGGCAAACGATCAGCAAGAAACCCTTCGAATCGGTAGTGCACGAACAGGGCGCCACGGTCCTGCGGGTGTGCCGAGCGGTCCTCGGCGTGCACGATGCCGACGACGCTTGGTCCGATACCTTCCTCGCTGCCCTCCAGGCCTATCCTGACCTCCCGCACGACGCCAACGTGCAGGCCTGGCTGGTCACCATAGCGCACAGAAAATGCATCGACCATCTGCGGGCCGGCAACCGTCGGGCCCTCCCGGTGGATTCACCGCCCGAGAACGCCTCGCACCTTGGCATTCCCGGTGAGGACCACTCCGAGTTGCTGGACGCGGTGACCCACCTCCCACCTAAACAACGGCAAGCCGTGGCGTATCACTACCTGGCGGGACTTCCCTATAAAGACGTAGCCGAACTCCTGGGAGGTACTCCCGAAGCTGCTCGACGCGCCGGGGCGGACGGCGTCAAAGCCCTCCGCAGCGCACTGGCTGACCTTCCGGCGATGGCACATTCACTTCCGAAAGGAGAAATCCGATGACCCTTGAATCAAGCCCCGACCACGCGGACGTCCTGTCACTCCTGGAACCCCTCGACGCCGGCCTGGAACCCGCGCTTGCGAGCCTTCGCGCCCGGCTTGCCCGCGATGCCCAACTGACCCACACCTTGGACGTCGCCTACAGGGTAATGGACTCGCCTGTGGGGAAACTTCTGTTGGCTGCCACTGACCGGGGCATAGTTCGGGTGGCATTTGAGGTGGAGAACCATGCCGAAGTCCTGCAGCGCCTGTCCGACACCATCAGCCCCCGCATTCTTCAGGCACCGGCACGGTTGGACGGTGCTGCGCGACAGCTCGAGGAGTATTTTGGCGGCACCCGGACAGAGTTCGATCTCACCGTGGACTTCCGTCTGTCCCGCGGGTTCCGGTTGAACGTGCTGCAGCACCTGCCCCGGATTGCCTACGGACGCACCGAAAGCTACGCCGAGGTCGCTTTGGCTGCGGGCAGCCCCAATGCAGTCCGGGCTGTAGGAACCGCCTGTGCCACCAACCCGCTTCCCGTCATCATCCCTTGCCATCGTGTAGTGAAATCGGATGGCAGCTTTGGCGGCTACCTCGGGGGACCGGAGGCGAAACGCGCACTGCTGACCATGGAGGCAGCGGCGTGAGTGATGACGCATTGTTCCCTTTGGAGCTGGTTCAGCCGGAAGCGCACGACGCCGGACCCCGGCTGATTGCCCCGGGCGCGGTCCATGTTCCCGGCTGGCTCAGCGCCGAACAGCAGCGGTGGATCGTGGGGCGCTTCGGCGAATGGACCCAGGGGCCGGTACCTTTGCGGGCGGCGACACTTCCCGGCGGCCGCCGGATGTCGGTACGCACCGTGTGCCTTGGGTGGCATTGGCAACCCTACAAGTACACGCGGGAAGCCACCGACGTCAACGGCCGTCCTGTGCTTGTTTTCCCGGACTGGATGGTTCGTTTGGGACGGAAGGCTGTTGCGGACGCATATGCATCCGGAGCAGACCCTGATGAGTCACTGGCCCACCTCGCCACGGGCTACACGCCCGACGCCGCGCTGGTGAACTTCTACGACGACGGCGCTGCCATGGGTATGCACCAGGACAAAGACGAACGCTCCGGGGCACCCGTAGTGTCCCTTAGCATCGGCGAGGGCTGCCTTTTCCGCTTCGGCAACACCACCACACGGACCAAGCCATACACAGATGTGGAACTCCGCTCCGGGGACCTGTTCGTCTTCGGTGGGCCGTCCAGGTTTGCCTATCACGGCATTCCCAAGGTCTTTCCCGGGACGGCTCCCGAGGATTGCGGCCTGTCGCACGGACGGATCAACATCACCATGAGGGTTACTGGACTGTCCTGAGGCGCTGAATGTCAGAGCCCCAAGGCAGAATATCCCCAGACGCCATAACAACTCGCCGGGGTTCCAGAAGCGCCGGCCGCGGAGGAGCATGCATGAGCCCGGACAACGGCACCATCACCGGCGAGGACGGTCTTGCCCGCCCCCTGTGGGCTGCGTCGGATCCGCTCATGCAGGCTTACTACGATCACGAGTGGGGAATGCCTGTCCGCGATGAGCAGGGCATGTACGAACGCATCAGCCTGGAAGCCTTCCAAGCGGGCCTGTCCTGGGCCACCGTCCTCCGGAAACGGGAAGCATTCCGCACCGCGTTCCTGGACTTCCATCCGGAGAGCGTTGCCGCCTTCACGGATGAGGACGTCGAACGGCTGATGCTGGATGCGGGGATCGTCCGCAACCGCCTCAAGATCCGTGCAGCGATCACCAATGCCAAGGCCACCATTGCCCTGCGCGAGGAGGGCGGTCTGGTGGACTTTGTGTGGTCTTTCCAGCCCCAGAGCACCCCCGCACCCCGCACCTATGCGGACATTCCCACAACATCTCCTGAGTCAATCGCACTCTCCAAGGCACTCCGGAAGAAGGGCTTCGCTTTCGTTGGGCCCACCACCATGTACGCACTCATGGAAGCAATCGGCATCATAGACACCCATCTTCTGGACAGTCATCGCCGCGGGTCGTCGGGGGTATGGGCCTGAGCCACCGACTCAACGGGTGCGTGAATCGGGGGGCCAGGCAATCCCCGGCCCTTGTCCACAGAAGTGCGCAACTTTATCCACAGGCGTGGATAAACTCTGTGGACATCCATGGAAATTGGCCACAGATCGTTGCATTGGCGCCACTTTTGACCAGTGATACCGGGTACTGACAGTTATACCCACTGTGTATCAAGCTGTGGATAGTGCTCCAAGCTTCACTCAAAGTTCAACGTCACGGGATTGCCGCTTTTGCCTTGAGTCATTCCGAAGCGTCATCAACTGTGCCCGGGGAAGGCACTTTGGCTGTCGTAATTCCACAGCGACAGGATCAGGCGGGTACCACTGGGATCCAGCGCCCAGGAAGTTACCCACTTAATAACAACCGTCTACCCACAAGTTATCCACAGGTGGGGAAAACTTGTGGGTTTCTCCCGGGGAAATCCCCGCTACGCCGGTCCTCCAGGGTCGCTGAATGCTCTGAACTACACGTGTGTAAGTTATTAACAGTGTTGATAAGCCTGTTGATAGAACGTGCTGCACGGCGTCATTAACAGGGTTGTCCACAAGTGTTGGTATTCGGCCTGACTTGTCCACATAAATGGGTCGGGCGGGGACAAAGTTATCCACAGGTGTGGAGAAATTCATGCCTTTCGGGGGATATCTGCCGATCTGACAGCCTCCATGAGGGCTTATGGGGATAACTACATGCTTGTAAGTTACGCACAGTGTGGATAACAGCTGTGGATAACCTTCCGTATAGTCCGCTCTTCAGAGGACGCGTCCGGATTGTTCAATGCGGCCCTACCGTGCGCGTACCGTGGTCCCATGAAGAGCGACTTCAAGAAAGAGATCCGAACCTACAGTGCCAGGCACGGTGAATTCTCGGTGGTGACCGTCCCCACCCTGCAGTTTTTGATGATCGACGGCCACGGGAATCCCGGCACTGCCCAGGCCTATAAAGACGCCCTGACCACGCTGTATCCAGTGGCTTACAAGCTGAAGTTCTTCAGCAAGAACGAACTCGGTAAGGACTACGGAGTGATGCCCTTGGAGGGCCTCTGGTGGGCTGATGACATGGAGTCCTTCACCAGCGCCCGGGACAAATCACGGTGGGACTGGACGTTGATGAACATGGTCCCGGACTGGATCACCCCTGAGCACTTCGATGCAGCGAGGGAGGTAGTAGCCAAGAAGGGGGAGGCCCCCGCATTGGACGCTCTTCGCTTGGAGCCGCTTGAGGAGGGCATGAGTGTGCAGACACTCCATGTAGGCCCCTACGACGCTGAGGGACCGGTACTGGAGGAGATGCACAGCAGTTTCATTCCCGGAAACTCTCTGGCGATGACAGGGAAGCACCATGAAATCTACCTCGGCGACGTGCGCCGCACGGCACCGGAGAAGCTAAAGACCATCCTCCGACAGCCGGTCAAGCCTGCGGTCTGAAAAAGATCCTGCAGTGTTCTGAAGAAGATGGAGCGAGGAAGGCCCGACTAGCCGGCAGTGACGCGGAACCACGTGACTACGGCCAACAGGCCGGCCACCAGGATCAGCCCGCCGGCTTGCAGCAGGGCCTGGTTCTTGCCGCGTGGGGCATAGGCGATCACTGCGGCGGCGAGCCCGCCCGTGATCAGCCCTCCCAGGTGCGCTTGCCAGGCGATGCTGGGGACGAAGAAACCTATAGCGCCGTTGATGGCGATCAGGACCCACAGTTGTTTGGTTTCACCGCCACGGTGACGTTGCACCACCAACATGGCGCCGAAGAGGCCGAAGATGGCCCCGGACGCACCCACGACGGCAACGGGCGGAAGCATCGGGGTCAGGGCGAGGTAGCCCACTGATCCGCCGACGGCAGAGATCAGGTACAGAGCGAGGAACCGTATGCGCCCGAGCAAAGGCTCAAGGGCTTGTCCGAAGATCCACAGCGTGTACATGTTCAAGACGATATGAAGCAGGAAACCCTGCGAATGCAGGAAGGCTGCAGTGAGCATGCGCCACGGTTGGGTATCGGCGAAGATGTTCGCGAAGGCGAAGTTCTGGAATACCGCATCCCGGGGCACAATCCACTGAAGGACAAAGATCAACAGGCAGAGGCCAATGATCACGTACGTCACCAAGGGCTTGCCCACAGCCAAGGCGCCGCCGTACGGCGACCGGTAGGCCGGCGTCGTACGTTTTTGTTCGTTGACGCAGTCAACGCATTGGAACCCGACGGCGGCCGCCCGCTGGCACTCGGGGCACGCAGGGCGCCCGCAGCGCTGGCACCGCACATAGGAGGGCCTGTCCGGGTGCCTCGGGCACACCGGAATATCAGCGGACGGCTCTGCCGACGGGATTCCGTAACTCATGAGCTCAGGTTCAGATTGTTGTTAGAGCTGTTCGATGTCGATGCTGTTGATGACGACGTCCTCAACGGGGCGGTCACCCATACCGGTGCGGACGGCCTCAATTGAATCTACGACCTTGCGGGATTCCGCATCGGTGACCTCGCCAAAGATGCTGTGCTTGCCGAACAGCCAGTCGGTGTTCACGGTGGTGATGAAGAACTGTGACCCGTTGGTGCCCTTGCCCATCTGGATGCCGGCATTGGCCATGGCCAGCTTGTACGGAGCGTTGAAGGTCAGTTCCGGGTGGATTTCGTCGTCGAACTGGAAGCCCGGTCCGCCAACGCCGCGGCCCAGGGGATCTCCACCCTGGATCATGAAGTCCTTGATGATGCGGTGGAAGATGGTGCCGTCGTATAGCGGCGTCCCGGTCTTGTCTTCGCCCGTTTCGGGGTGGTTCCAGGACTTTTCGCCCGTGGCCAAGCCAATGAAGTTGGCGACCGTCTTGGGCGCGTGGTTGCCGAAGAGGTCAACCTTGATGTCGCCGAGGGTCGTGTGGATCGTTGCTTTTGCGGTTGCGATGGTCATGGCCCCATTCTTCCATGCAGGGTCAACGCCGTTGCAGTTGTAAAGCCGGTTCCGCGCTCGGTGAAATCCGGGACGAATCCGGCAGATGAATAGCCGGTGTTCCCCAAGCGACGTAGGCTAGCAACAAACGAGCATGTGTATCGGGAGGTAGTTGTGAAGAAATCAGACCGTATTGCCCGCGACCTCGAACAATCCGTTGTGGCAGGTGTGGATAACGCCCGCGACTGGGCAGCACCCCGCGTGGAAGCCGCCGTCAGCTGGGCTGTTCCGCGTATCCAGCACGGCATTGATACCGCTTCCCCCAAGATTCAAGAGGGGCTGAAGTCCGCTGCGCACAACCTCGCCGACGGCGTTGCTGTTGTTACGCCGCGGATTCAGGATGGATTGGCGCACCTCGCGCCGAAGATCCATGACGTAGTGGAGGACGCCACGCCCAGGATCCAGGAGACGCTCAACAAAGCCACTCCGGCTCTGGGACACGCACGGGACAAAGTTGTGGACGAGTACCTGCCCAAGCTGTCCGAGCAGTTGGGCCAGGCTTCGGTAGCTGTTCACCACGCATTGGAGAACGCGCCGGCCCAGGTTGACGCCGTGGCGCAGAAGCTGGTTGATTCCGGCGTTGTGCACAGCGTCCAGGAGCAGGCGCAGGCCACCGGCAAGCAGCTCAAGGCAGTGGCTGAGGATGCCACCAAGGCCGTTTCCTCCAAGCTGGGCAAGGAGCCGAAGCCCAAGAAGCGCGGCTGGCTGATCGTGACTGTTATCGCCGCGGCTGCTGCCGCCGGCGTTGCCGCATGGAAGGCTTCCAAGCCGGTGGAGGATCCGTGGAAGACACCTTCCCCGGTAACGCCCACGCCCGCTCCGGCTTCGGCTGACGCCTCAGCATCAGCAACGGCTGCCGCAGTGACTGAATCCGGCACGAAGGACATCACGCCGGAGGAAGCCGCAGCTGAGGCAGAGCAGGCCACCAAGGATGCGTTCAAGAACGTTGAAGACTCCTCCGCGAAGGTGGCCACCGACGCCAAAACTGCGGTAAAGAACATCGCCGCCAGCTTGCACAAGGACACTGAGGGTTCGGACCCGGACGCCAAAGGTGTACAGAACTAAACACTGACATGAGGCCTCGAGCAGGGGCCGGCACGTCGAGCAACTGAAGGGATCCCGGCCATCGTCGGGATCCCTTCAGTGTTTGCCGGCTTGTAACCAAAGCCTCCGTCCGACGCACTGCCTCGAGTGTTAGATTTGGAGTGATGTCAGCCGATAGACCCTCTGCGGGTGCCCTTCAGGATGGTCCGGTGCCCCCGGGCGTGTCCATCGTCATCCCGGCGTATAACGAGGAAAGCGTCGTTCGCCAGTGCCTCATCGCGGCCATCTACCAGTCGGTTCCTGCTGACGAAATCATTGTGGTGGACAACCTCTCCACGGACCGCACAGCACGGATCGTGCGCCAGATGCAGCAGGAATACCCGGAAAGCCCCATCATCCTCCTCCGCCAGGAAGCCTCGCAGGGCCTGATCCCCACCCGTAATCATGGCCTCGACAGCGCCACAGGCGAGGTAGTGGGACGCATTGACGCAGATTCCGTCCTGGAACCGGACTGGGTTGAACAAGTCCAAAAGGCGTTCACCGACCAGTCGATCGCTGCAGCAACGGGTCCAGTGGTCTATTACGACATGCCCATGCGCCGCTTCGGCCTCAAGGCGGATGACAAGATGCGCCAGCTCATGTTGCGCCTGGCCAAGCACCAGTACCATTTCCTCTTCGGTTCCAACATGGCCCTGCGCCGCACTGCCTGGGAGACCATCCGCGACGAAGCGTGCTTGGATCCCAAGGACGAGATGCACGAGGACATTGATTTGTCCCTGCACCTCTTCGAGCACGATCTCAAAGTGCAGTACGTGCCGCAGATGGTGTCCGGGATGTCCGCCCGCCGGCTGGAGGATTCACCCCGCGATTACCGCTACTACGTGCAGCGCTTCGACCGGACGTACAAGGCCCACAACGTCAAGAAGATGGCCCTGAAAGCACCCATGGTGGTGTTCTTCTCGGTGTATTTCCCGGCCAAGATACTGCGGGCCATCCACACGGCCAACGCCGCGCAGGGCGCCCGCCGCGGTGGCATCTAGGCGCGCAGCGCCTGCAACAAGCGCCCGACGCCGGATCCTCAGTCCGTGCCCAGCTCGGCTTCGCGGCGGTCTGCCTGAGGGCCGTCTGCTTCAGGCCTGCCCCGCCGCTGCCCGGCCACAACCACTGCCAGGCCAACCAGGATCAGCGCCAGGCCCGCATAGGTCCCGGCAGGCAAGGTCTCAGCCAGGAATATGGCGGCCAGAATTGCAGCACCTGGAATCTCCAGCAGGATGATCATGGACACCAGCAGCGGACTCATCGTGGCCAGCAAGTGGTTGAAGGCCGTGTGCCCCACCAGCTGCGCGCAGACGGTGATGGCAATAATGCCAAGCCAGCCTCCGGCGTCGAACCCTGTCAGTGGCTGGGCGCTGAACAGGGCCAGTACCGCCACAATCGCCGCGCACATGCCGTAGCAAAGCGTGGTGTAGGTACCTGTTCCCATGGTTTGGCGGGCTTTCCCGCCCGCAAGTGTGTACAGACCCGCCAGAGCGCCGCCGGCAAGCGCCAGCAGGTCTCCGAGCAGTGCTTCCGGCGAGGAACCCATGTCGAACCCCGTAATGGCCACCACGCCACCGAAGGCGATCCCCAGGCCCACAAGCACCGGCCACCGGTGCCGTGTGCCCCGGAACAGCTGGAACACCGCGATCCACGCCGACTGCAGGCACACCAAAGCAGTAGCGGCCGCCACCGACGTCAGTTGGAGGGCGGTGATGAAGCAGGCGAAGTGGAAGGCCAGTGCAACGGCAGCAACAGTGGACCAGCCGAATTCCCGTCGGGTGATCCTGCCGAACGCTTTCGGCTCGCGGATGGCCACGGGAGTTGCCATCACCACCGCACCGATCGCATTCCGCCAGAAAGCGATGGCCAGTGCCGTCACTGAAGTGGCTCCGAGGGTGCCCGCAATGAGCGGTCCGGAGGAGGCAACACCCAGGACACCCAGGGCGGCAATGAGAAGGGTCACGGATCAACATTAGTGGGGCGGGGCAGTGTTCCAACCCCTATCTGATGCTCCAACAGTGTGATTGTCTTGACTCAGCATTCCCGAGTGCCGGTGACGGCGTACCCAAGGGGTTATCTGATTGAACACGGCACCCGTCGGCCCCGGCGCAAAGCGTCGGCGGTCAGTCCTGCTGCTGGTAGCGGCCGGGGTACTCGCGGCTGCCCTGATCGTCGCTGGATGGTCCACTGTTGCACGTGACCGTCCTGACGGAAGCCAGGGAACCGGCGGAAACGGGGCAGGTAGTCCAAGCATCTTCCCGGTACCTCAGCATGCCCGGGCCGGAACAGGTGCCGCTGTTCCGTTGACCGGTCACGTGTACGTTGTGGCACCCGCCGGAACCGATAAGTCCTCCACCGCCGCCGTGCAGGACCTCGTTGCCGGTGCTGGAGGCACCGCGGACGTCGTGACGCAGCTTGCCAACCCCCGCGAAGGGTCATCTGCCATCCATCTTGGTACCGGGTCCGCCGTTGCTCCGGTGCTCAAGGCCTTGAAAGTGGACGGCGACCCGTCCCTCCGTGATGCCCTTGGGCGCGCCGAAGGCTATGCAATTGCTACCGGACAGCCTGACGGGATTCCGACGGCGGTCCTCGCCGGACGCGATGACGACGGCGTCTTCCACGCCGTCCAGACCCTCCGGCAGTTGCTCAAGGCCGGCTCTGTGGCCCCGGTCCTGGTCAGTGACTGGCCTCTGATGAAGACCCGCGGCGTCATTGAGGGCTTCTATGGCACACCGTGGTCCCACCAGGCCCGTCTGGATGTCATTGAATTTGCGGGCAGCCAGAAGATGAACACCTACATCTACTCGCCCAAGGACGATCCTCTGTTGCGCGACAAGTGGCGCGAGCTGTACACCGACAAAGAGCTCGAGGAACTGCGGGAACTGATCGATGCTGCTGCAGCCAACCACGTCCGCTTCAGCTACGCCCTCTCACCAGGGATCGATGTTTGTTATTCGCGCGAGGCCGACCTTGAGGACGCTGTGGCGAAGCTTGAATCCCTGTATGCGCTGGGAGTTCGTTCGTACGTGATTCCGCTGGATGACATCGCCACCAAGGTCCAATGCGCGGAAGACCTTCGGGAGTTTGGTTCGGGGCAAGCAAATCTGGCGAAGGCGCAAGCGTCCTTCCTCAACGACGTGAATGAAAAGTTCATCTCAGCCAAGGACGGCGTCCTCCCCTTGGAAACAGTCCCCACCTTCTACAACGGCTCACCGAGCACTCCGTACAAGCGCGAACTCGGCCAGGCATTGAACCCTGGAATCGTGGTGCAGTGGACGGGTGAAGACGTAGTCTCCCACCGGATCACCCGGAGGTCAGCAGAGACAGCCGGCCAGAGCTACGGGGCACCCGGGGCACCCCGGAGCATAGTCATCTGGGATAACTACCCGGTCAACGACTTCTCCCAGGACCATCTCTTCCTGGCACCCGTGATTGGCAGGGATGCAGATCTGCACACGTCCATCCAGGGCATTGTCACCAACCCGATGATCCAGCCGTATCTCTCCCTGCCCGCCATTTTCAACTACGCAGACCTCGCGTGGAACGGCCCCGCTTACAACGCTTCCAACTCCATGAACGCCGCGTTAGCCTTGCTCGCTGGGCCCGATCCTGAGGTCCAGGCAGCGGTGCGGGCCTTCGTGGACCTGAACCAGGACTGGCAGGACGACGAACTCACCCCTTCCGCACCGGAGCTGCGGCGCGATATTGACCAGTTCTGGACAGAGTACGACGCCGGCAGGCAACTTTCGGGGGCACTGAGGAACCGCGCTGGGCTGCTTCAGCGGCTTCCCTCTCTCCTGCCCCGGATGGCCGAGCCCGGTTTCGCCCAGGACGGCTCTACGTGGGTTGCAGCGGCGGCAGAGTACGGACGTGGCGTGGAGGAGGCCCTCACCATGCTGGAAGCGGCCAAACGCGGCGATACAGAAGCCGCAGCGGCCGCACGCACCACAGTGCAAGGTGCCCTGAAGACTGCTGGAGCCAAGACACAGCCCACCTTGGAACTCGGCGTAGTGACACCTGTCCTGGGCAACAATGAGCTGGCGGCGTTTTTGGAGCGTGCACTGCAACAGGTTCCTGGTGGCTGAGCGCCATGTGGTTCATGCCCTGCTGCGAGCCGGTGGCTGAGTGAGAGCCTTGGGGCGCATGCCCAGCTGCTAGGTCCGTGGGTGAGTGAGAGCCCCGTGGCACATACCCTGCTGCGGGGCCGGTAGCCGGGGGGCAGCCGGGTAGTGGCCTTAAACGCAAAAGTCCCGGTCATTTCTGACCGGGACTTTCCTTATGGTGGAGGCACGGGGACTCGAACCCCGAACCCCCTGCTTGCAAAGCAGGTGCGCTACCAATTGCGCCATGCCCCCATAAGAAGCAACCCGTCAATCATACCCCATGTCCACCCTGGTAATTACCAGTTCGAACCGGGCTCTTCGGCTAGTCGACCGTGTCGGTTGACTTGCTCCAGATATCTTTCCGGGCTTCGGATTCCTGAGCCTTTTTATAGACCAGGACACCTGCGATAGCGGCTGCCACAACTACCAGCAACTTCTTCACAAGTACCTCATTCCGGTTCAGTTTTACCTGAACCTCTTTCGGTTCCGTGGGCGTACCAGGACTTGAACCTGGGACCTCTTCGTTATCAGCGAAGCGCTCTAACCGCCTGAGCTATACGCCCCGATGCCTCATCGGGCCGAGATATGACTGTACAGCACATCCCGGCCCGATCTCAAATCGAGGCATTTCCGTGAGGATAATCCGCCAATTTCGGCGTATTTCCGCGGTTTTTTCTTAGTCGTCAGTCAAAGTGACGCCGATGCCACCAACCAACGTTGCGGAAATGTTATACAGGACCGCGGAAAGCATGGACAGTGCGGTCAGCAGGACCACGTTCACCACGGCAATAATGGTGGCGAAGGATGCCACCTGGCCGAGGGACGCGATCTTCTTCAGTTCGAACCCACTGCCTTCCGATCCCGCCAGGGTCCCCAGGAGGCTATCCACCTGGTTGAAGATGCCTGTGAGATCCAACACAGTCCACAGGACGATGGCAGCCACAACCGTGACGATGCCCAACGCAACGGACAGGAGGAACGCCATCTTCAGGACGGACCAGGGATCCACCTTGCTGACCAGCAGCCGTGCGCGGCGGACCTTGGCCTTGGGAGCGGGCTTCACCAAGCCGGGAGCGCCCTGTGCGGGGCGCTGACCTGACTGGGCAGGGCGCTGGCCCGGCTGGGCCGGGCGTTGTCCAGGAGCTCCGGCAGGCCGCTGTCCGGCTTGGGCAGGGCGCTGTCCGGGAGCTCCGGTGGGCCGCTGCGCGGAGTTGGTGCCAGTTGCTGGGCGCGCTCCAGCGGCTCCTGCTCCAGCAGCCCCGGTTCCGGGACGCTGTTGGGGCCGTGCAGGCGTTCCTGCTTGTGCGCTGCCCGAGGGCTGCCGGAGTCCGCCGGGGACACCTGTGCTCGGCTTGGGATATGAGTCGGAATTACTCACTCGTTACCTCCGGTGTTGTCTTCGTTCAGCTCCGCGCCCGTTTCGGTTTCCGGGTCTGCGTCGTTTTCCGTTTCGGCCCTCACGGTCGCCTCAGAGGCGCCGTCGTTTGCAGCCAACGTTACGTCATCGTCGAGTCCGTCTTCTGACTCTTCGACTTCCAAGCCACGTTCGCTGTTGCGCGCAACCTCAATAATGCGGTCATTCTTGTCCGGCTTGGCGAAGATGACGCCCATGGTGTCACGGCCCTTGGCAGGCACTCCGGTTACTGCCGAGCGCACCACCTTGCCGCCCTCCATGACCACCAGGACTTCGTCCTCTTCCTGCACGATCAAGGCGCCCACAAGGTCACCGCGGTCTTCAGCAAGCTTGGCAACCTTGATGCCCAGGCCGCCACGGCCCTGCAAACGGTATTCGTCCACGGCGGTTCGCTTGGCGTAGCCACCCTCGGTCACGATGAAGACGAAGGAACCGTCCTGGACCACGTCCGCGGCAAGCAATTCGTCGTCTTCACGGAACTTCATACCCGTCACACCGGACGTAGCACGGCCCATGGGGCGCAGCGCGTCATCGGTGGCCGTGAAGCGGATGGACTGGCCCTTGCGTGACACCAGGAGGAGGTCGTCGGTCTCGCTGACCAGCTGGGCGGAAACCAACTCGTCCTCGTCGCGCAGGTTGATGGCGATGACACCGGCCGTGCGGTTGGTGTCGTAATCCTCGAGCCTCGTCTTCTTGACCAGGCCGTTCTTGGTGGCGAGCACCAGGTACGGGGCCTGCTGGTAGTCCCGGAGGTCCAGAACCTGGGCGATGTGCTCATCCGGTTGGAAAGCCAGCAGGTTGGCCACGTGCTGGCCCTTGGCGTCTCGTCCCGCTTCTGCAAGCTCATAAGCCTTGGCACGGTAGACGCGGCCGAGGTTGGTGAAGAACAGCAGCCAGTGGTGGGTGGTGGTGACGAAGAAGTGCTCCACGACGTCGTCGCCGCGCAGCTGTGCGCCCTTGATGCCCTTGCCGCCGCGCTGCTGGGAACGGTAGTTGTCGCTGCGGGTGCGCTTGACGTAGCCGCCGCGGGTAATGGTGACAACCATTTCCTCTTCGGGGATCAAGTCCTCCATGGACATGTCGCCGTCGAAACCCATCAGGATGTGGGTGCGGCGGTCATCGCCGTGCTTGGCCACGATCTCCGCGAGTTCTTCACTGATGATCTGGCGCTGCCGCTCCTCGGAAGCAAGGATCGAGTTGTATTCCTCGATCATCGACTCGAGCTCGGAGTGGCGATCCTGGATCTTCTGCCGTTCCAGTGCGGCCAGACGGCGCAGCTGCATGTCCAGGATGGCGCGGGCCTGGAGTTCGTCGATCTCCAGGAGTTCCATGAGACCTTCACGGGCAGCCTCTGTGGTGTTGGACGCGCGGATGAGGGCAATGACCTCATCCAGCATGTCCAGTGCCTTAAGGAGCGCACGCAGGATGTGCGCCTCTTCCTCGGCCTTGCGCAGGCGGTAGCGGGTGCGGCGTGCAATGACGTCCATCTGGTGCGCAACCCAGTGCCGGATGAAGGCGTCAAGGCTCAAGGTGCGCGGAACGCCGTCGACAATTGCCAGCATGTTCGCCGAGAAGTTGTCCTGCAACTGCGTGTGCTTGTAAAGGTTGTTCAGTACAACCTTGGCCACGGCATCGCGCTTGAGCACGATCACAAGGCGCTGGCCGGTACGGCCGGAGGTTTCATCGCGGAGGTCCGCAATGCCCGAAATCTTGCCGTCCTTGACCAGTTCGGCAATCTTGATGGCCAAGTTGTCCGGGTTGGCTTGGTACGGCAGCTCGGTTACCACCAGGCAGGTACGGCCCTGGAGTTCCTCGACGTTGACCACGGCGCGCATCGTGATGGAGCCGCGGCCGGTACGGTAGGCATCTTCGATGCCCTTGTGGCCCAAGATGGTGGCACCTGTGGGGAAGTCAGGACCCTTAATGCGAAGCAACAGCGCCTCAAGAAGCTCTTCCCGCGTGGCCGTAGGGTTCTCGAGCGCCCACTGCACGCCCTCGGCAACCTCACGCAGGTTGTGCGGCGGAATGTTGGTGGCCATGCCGACGGCGATACCGGAGGAGCCGTTGACCAGCAGGTTGGGGAAACGCGCCGGCAGGATGGTGGGTTCCTGGTTCTTGCCGTCGTAGTTGTCCTGGAAGTCGACGGTTTCCTCGTCGATGTCCCGGACCATTTCCATGGCCAGCTGTGCCATCTTGGTTTCGGTGTAACGCGGTGCAGCGGCGCCGTCGTTGCCCGGTGACCCGAAGTTGCCCTGGCCAAGTGCCAGCGGGTACCGCATGGTCCAGTCCTGGATCAGGCGCACCAGGGCATCATAGATCGCCATGTCACCGTGCGGGTGGTAGGTACCCATGACGTCGCCAACCACGCGGGCGCACTTGTTGAACGAGCGGTCGGGGCGGTAACCGCCGTCGAACATTGCGTACAAAACGCGGCGGTGTACCGGCTTCAGGCCATCGCGGACGTCCGGGAGGGCGCGGCCGACGATAACGGCCATGGCGTAATCGAGGTAGGACCGCTGCATCTCTGTCTGCAGGTCCACCTGCTCCACGCGGTCGGTCAGCACATCGCCCTCAAGAATTACGTCGTCAGCAGTGTTTTCCGCCGGGACTTCGGGAGTTTCGTCACTCATAATCTAAGTTTTCCGTTTCAGGTATATGTCAGTTCGGGAATATTCAGATGCCCTTGCGGAGCCCTAGATATCGAGGAACCTGACGTCCTTGGCGTTCTGCTGGATGAAGTTACGGCGCGATTCAACGTCCTCGCCCATCAGGATAGAGAAGGTCTGGTCGGCAGCCAGGGCATCATCCATGGTGACCTGCAGCAGTGTGCGGCGATCCGGGTCCATGGTGGTGTCCCACAGTTCGGTGTAATCCATCTCGCCGAGACCCTTGTAGCGCTGGATGCCGTTGTCCTTGGGGAGCCGCTTGTTCATGGAAGCACCCTTGCGGATGGTTTCATCACGTTCGCGATCACTGTAGACGTAGTCGTGGGCTGCGTTGGACCACTTGATCCTGTACAGCGGCGGCTGGGCCAGATAGACGTAGCCGTTTTCGATCAGCGGGCGCATGTAGCGGAACAACAGCGTCATCAGCAGGGTGGTGATGTGCTGGCCATCAACATCAGCATCGGCCATCAAAACAATCTTGTGATAGCGCAGCTTGGAAATATCGAAGTCTTCACCAATACCCGTTCCGAACGCGGTGATCATGGACTGGACTTCGGCGTTGCCAAGGGCCTTGTCCAGGCGGGCACGCTCAACATTCAGGATCTTGCCGCGCAGTGGCAGGATGGCCTGGGTTTCCGGGTTCCGGCCGCGCTTGGCCGAACCACCTGCGGAGTCACCCTCCACCAGGTAAACCTCGCAACGCGAAGGATCCTTGGAGGAGCAGTCGGAGAGCTTACCGGGCATGCCGAACGATTCCAGCGGGCTCTTCCGGCGGGCGTTATCGCGGGCCTTGCGGGCAGCCATGCGTGCCTGGGCAGCCGAGATGGCCTTTCGGATCACGTCGCGGGCGGGGCCGGGGTTGCGCTCAAGCCAGTCACCCAGCTGATCCGTGACAACCCGCTGGACAAAGCCCTTGACCTCGGAGTTGCCCAGCTTGGTCTTGGTTTGGCCTTCGAACTGGGGCTCGGAAAGCTTGACGGAGATAGCGGCAGTCAGACCTTCGCGGATGTCATCACCCGTGAGGTTGTCTTCCTTCTCCTTGATGATGCTCTTCTCCCGCGCGTAGCGGTTGATAAGCGAGGTCATCGCGGCGCGGAAACCCTCTTCGTGCGTTCCGCCCTCATGGGTGTTGATGGTGTTTGCGTAGGTGTGGACGCTCTCGGAATACGCGGTGGTCCACTGCATGGCAACCTCGACGGCGATATGCCGCTCGGTGTCCTCGGTTTCGAAAGCGATGACGTCCTCGTGGACAATCTCGACCTTCTTGTTCGAGTTCAGGTGCTTGACGTAGTCCAGCAGGCCGTCCGGGTACTGGTAGACCACGGTGCGGTGCTCGGCGGCGACTTCGCCTTCGGTGGCGACGGCGTCGAGGTCGAGGTCATCATCGCCCTCGCGATTAACCGGACGCTCATCGGTCAGCGTGATCCGCAGGCCCTTATTGAGGAAGGCCATCTGTTGGAACCGCGCACGAAGCGTCTCGAAGTCGAACTCAGTGGACTCGAAAATGGTCCCGTCCGGGTAGAACGTCTGGGACGTCCCGGTAACGTCAGTGGCTTCACCCTTGACGAGTTCGCCCTGGGGCTTGCCGCCGTCGGCGAAGGTCATCCGCCATACGTGGCCCTGCCGGCGGACTTCAGTATCCACGCGGCGGGACAAGGCGTTCACCACGGAGATACCCACACCGTGGAGGCCGCCGGAAACAGCGTAGCCGCCGCCTCCGAACTTACCGCCGGCGTGAAGGATGGTCATGACCACTTCAACCGTTGGCTTGCCTTCGGTCGGGTGAATGTCTACGGGAATGCCGCGGCCATCATCCACAACGCGGACGCCGCCGTCGGCGCGGAGAGTGATCTCGATGTGGCTGCAGTAACCAGCCAGTGCCTCATCGACAGAGTTGTCCACCACTTCATAGACCAAGTGGTGCAGGCCGCGGGGACCAGTGGATCCGATATACATACCGGGGCGTTTGCGCACCGCTTCGAGGCCCTCCAGCACCGTGATGTCGCTGGCACCGTACTCCCTGGGCGCCTCTGCGGGCGTGTCAGGCTTGGGAACAGTCTCCTCTTCGGGCTCTACTGCCAAGGTCTCTGCATTGTCGTTAGCCACAGGCGCTTTCGACTCCTCTGTACTCGATGTCGGCCGTTCCCGGTGGTGTCCGCGGCGAACCGCAGCCGTCAACGGGCACGTGACTGATTGCGCCGATTACTCCGACGAGGGGGTTCCCAGTGCCACAAGGGTGGATCCAGGACCGCAACGACGTTTCACCGGCGCTCAGTGATCTACGGCAATTCTATCGTGGAAACCCACGAATCCTTGCAAATACGGGGGCAGCCGAGAGCTGAATATGGCCATAGGAGGCCGCTGGCCCTATCTGCAATGGCCCTACGGTGGTCCCGATGGGGGCCTATACGACTCCGGGGCGTTGAATCGCCCTGCACGCCGTTTAGCCGTAAGTATCTCGCGGGCCGCGCCCGTTGACGCTCCGCCCGCCTTTTCGCCAACTTGGAGCCGATGGACCCAGCACCTGGATGCTGGTCACCACTCCTTCACCCAGTTCGTTGCGGAACATCTCCAGGAGGCTCGTGCTAAGCAGGCGAAGCTGCGTCGCCCACGCCGTGGAATCGCACCTGACGTGGAGCGTCGTGTCCGTGAAACTCTCCGGCGTGCAATGGGCGGAGATGTCCGTCCCAACAAGGGTTTCCCACTCTGCCATGACGGATCCGACTGCCACAGGTGACGTCCACCCGCGCTCAGCCACCAAACGGCCCACCACATTGCCGAGGCCCAACGGATCCCGGCCGCTGCCATGAAATTTCGCGAAACCGCGGGTATCCCGGATTCCCTTGCGTTGGGGGGCAGATCCTGGCCGGGGGGCGCGCTGCCGTACTTCGCCCCGGGCGGCGGCGGCCTCGCGCATACGGTTCAACGCCGCTTGGGCAGCATCTATCTCATCGGGATCGCGTCCGGGTTGAAGTCCGTCGCGGCTATCCTTCGCCATCGATGCCTCCCGGAACAACGGTTACGCGCCGTCCGGCCAGCTCCTCGGGGATATCGGCGTCGACGGCGGCAGTCACCAGCACTTGCTCGGCACCGGCCACTATTGCAGCCAGTTTACGCCGCCGCTGGACGTCCAGTTCAGCGAAAACATCGTCCAAAATGAGGATCGGAGCGGTTCCACCCGTACGGGCGTCATCCAACATCACGTAGTAGGAAGCAAGGCGCAAAGACAAACACATGGACCAGGTTTCACCATGGGACGCGTAGCCCTTGGCGGGAGCTTGGCCCAACACCAGTTCCAGTTCATCGCGGTGCGGACCCACCAAGGAGATGYCGCGTTCCAGCTCCTTTTTCCGCGATGCTGCGAACGCCTGGATGTAGCGATCGGTGAGTTCATCCACGGACAGCAGCCGGAGGTCATCAACCGACGCCGAAGGTTCCGTAGCGTGGTCGGCTGGACCGCCGTCGTCGTCCAGGACGCCCTGGATGGTTGAGCGGTAGACCGCCCCAGCCTCCTTGGATCCGTCGGTAAGCTGCGCGTAGGCGCTGTTCAGGTGGGGCCGCAAACGTTCCACCAGTTCCAGCCGGGCGTGGAGCAGTTCCGCGCCGGCCCGGGCCATGTGCTGATCCCAAACATCCAGGGTTGCCTCATGACCGGCCGTGAATTTTCCCGCACGGGCGGATTTCAGGAGGGCGTTGCGCTGCTTCAGGACGCGGTCATAGTCGCTCCGCGTGGCAGCATGGCGTGGCACGAGGCTGACCAGCAGCTCGTCCAGGAAACGGCGGCGACTTGAGGGATCGCCCTTGACCAGTGCCAAGTCCTCCGGCGCGAACAACACCGTGTGGCAGATCCCCAGGATGTCCCTGGCCCGCACCGGGTTGCTGCGGTTGATCCGTCCCCGGTTGGCCCGCCCGGCGTTGATCTCCAGTTCGATCACCGTGGCTTGTTCCCCGCGGACCAGCTTGGCGCGGATCATGGCGCGTTCTGCACCGAAACGGAGCAAAGGCGCGTCCGTGCTGACTCGGTGGGAGCTCAACGTCGCCAAATATCCAATGGCTTCCATGAGATTGGTCTTGCCGATTCCATTGGAACCAACCAGGACAGTCACGCCCGGGCCGAGTTTCAGGTCAACCTGTGCGTAGCTGCGGAAATCCGTGAGTGAAAGATGTTCGAGGTACACGCCGTTTGCAGGACTCCTGCGGCCTAGTTGGCCGGACGGGTGGCGTGTCCGCCGAATTGGTGACGCAGGGCAGAAACCATCTTCATGGCCGGAGAATTGTCCTCGCGGGAAGCAAACCTGGCGAAAAGTGCAGCCGTAATGGCTGGTGCCGGTACTGCGTTGGCGATCGCTTCCTCCACGGTCCAGCGGCCCTCGCCGGAATCCTCGACGTAATCGTCAATCGAGGCCAGACCGGGGTCTTCGTCCAGCGCCTTGACCATGAGGTCCAGAAGCCAGGAGCGGACCACAGTTCCTTTTTGCCAAGCCCGGAAAGTCCCCGGAAGGTCCTTCACGATGTCCTTGGCTGCCAGCAGTTCGTAGCCTTCGGCGTAGGCCTGCATCAGACCATATTCGATGCCGTTGTGGACCATTTTCGCGTAGTGGCCGGCGCCAACGCCGCCAACGTGGACAAAGCTGTCGGCGCGTTCCCCTTCAGGGCGCAGGGCGTCGAACACCGGCAAGGCGAGCTCGATATCTTCATCGGCGCCGCCTGCCATCAGGCCGTAACCATTCTCAAGGCCCCAGACACCTCCGGAAACACCGCAATCGGCAAAACGGATGCCCTTTTCGGCAAGTGCCGCAGCGTGCTTCTGGTCTTCGGTGAAACGTGAGTTGCCGCCGTCGATCACCAGGTCACCCGGGCTGAGTTTCTCACCAAGTTCGGTTACCACTGCATCAGTGATCGCGCCTGACGGGACCATGACCCACACCAGCCGCGGGCTGGGAAGTGCCGCGATGAGTTCATCAACGGAAGCAACATCAGTGACGTCCGGATTGCGGTCGAAACCAGTGACCTCGATGCCGCCGTTCCGCATGCGCTGGCGCATGTTGAAACCCATTTTTCCGAGGCCGATCAGACCGATGTGCACAGTGTGAACTCTTTTCTGCGAAGGTGGCGGGTACGTTCCGGTTAGTTGGGAAGGCGGACCGGCATCACGAGGTAGCGGTAGTCGTCCTGGTCATCACCATCCGCCTCAGCCTGCGCCGTGATCATGGCTGGCTTGGGGGCGGTGGTGAAGGAGAAACGGACGTACTTGGTCTCGATGACGCTCAGACCCTCAACGAGGTAGTGCGGGTTGAAGGCCACAGTGATGTCTTCGCCGGAAAGCTGGGCTTCGAGCTCTTCGGAAGCCTGCGCGTCCTCGCCTGTACCGGCGTCGAGATTCAGCAGTCCTTGGGTGAAAGCGAGACGGACAGGAGTGTTTCGCTCGGCCACGAGGGAAACACGGCGAACTGCCTCAACAAGCTCCTGGGTCTGGACCGTGGCGTGGATGGGTGTGGAGTCCGGGAAAAGCGAACGGATCTTGGGGTAGTCACCATCCACAAGGAGTGAGGTGGTAGTGCGTCCGCCGCTCTCGAAGCCGATGAGCCGGCTGTCGTCGTCTGCAAGGGCGAGGTTGATGTCGCCACTGCCGCCGAGGGTCTTGGCAACCTCGTTCAAGGTCTTGGACTTGACCAGGGCGCTGGTGGAAATCCCGGGAGTAACCGGCTTCCAAGGGACTTCGCGCATGGCGAGGCGGTAGCGGTCGGTGGCAAGGAGGGTGATGAGATCATCCTCGATTTCCATGCGCACACCGGTGAGGATCGGGAGGGTATCGTCCTTGCTGGCCGCAATGATCACCTGGGAAACAGCCTGGGCGAAAGAATCGCCGGGCAACGTGCCGCTGATGGTGGGCAAGGCCGGGAGTGCCGGGTACTCAGCCTCGGGCATGGTTGCGAGGTGGAAGCTGCTTCGACGGCAAGTGAGCGTCACTTTACTGCCATCGGTTTCTACTTCCACGGGAGCCGACGGAAGGCTGCGGCAGATGTCTGCCAGCAAGCGTCCCGAGACCAAAATGGTGCCCTCAACTGCAATATCTGCGGGAATTTCCAGGCGTGCGGAGGTCTCGTAGTCGAAGCTCGAGAGACTGACGGTTCCTGCCTCAGCTTTGAGGAGGAGGCCGGAAAGCACGGGTACTGGCGGCCGCGGAGACAACGACCGCGCGGTCCACGTAACGGCTTCTGCCAGGACGTCGCGGTCGACTCTGAACTTCACGGAGGGGTGCCGCCTTTCATTGCTGCTGCCAAGTAGTAGCCGCGGATTCCTGCTTGGAAGCCGCTAAATCTTCGCAATCCGGCACCGGAACCTGCATGGTCCGCACTCAGCGAACTACAAACAGACCCAAGGATGGGAGCGCTGCTGACAGCTTAGCCGGAAGATCCGCGATTAACCCATCCCCGTCGGGCCGGGCCCTCCGTATGTGGACAGCCGCCGGCTGGCTTTTGGGTCCATCTGTGGTCTGCCCCTGGCAGGGCGGGACGGTGGTAGAACGAGATTGTTATTTGAGGGATTTCAATTTTTTGGGATTCGTAGTGTTAATAACTGCTGTGGAAACTGTGGATAACCCGATCCTGCCGCGTCGTTCAGCGGTTAAGCCCTGTTCACTCATTGTGCGTTAACTGGGTTTTAAACAGGGTGTGGATGGGGACAACTCCCAGGCCTGTTTTTAACAATCCACAGATGGCTTAAGGGTTTTAAGCCCATTAACCGAGCTTGTCCCCTTAACTATCCACAGGCTTATCCACATGTGCCTGTTAATAAGGTATGTAGTGGCGGACGCGGTGTGGATTTCAGGAGTCGCGCTGCTGCTGTTTGATGCGGTTGGTGAGCTCAGTGACCTGGTTGTAAATCACACGACGCTCCGCCATCAGTTCGCGGATCTTGCGATCAGCGTGGATGACAGTGGTGTGATCGCGGCCGCCGAGCTCTTGTCCGATCTTCGGCAGGGACATATCCGTCAGTTCACGGCACAGGTACATGGCGATCTGGCGGGCGGTTACCAACGTGCGGGTGCGCGACTTGCTGCAGAGCTCTTCCATGCTGAGCTTGAAGTAGTCCGCCGTCTGGTCCAGGATCTGCTTCGCCGTGATCTCCTGGGCGCCGTCATCAGTGATGAGGTCCTTGAGCACCATCTCAGCCAAGGCAACGTCCACCGGTTGGCGGTTGAGGCTGGCGAACGCCGTGACGCGGATCAGGGCACCCTCAAGTTCTCGGATGTTGCTGGAGATCTTGGATGCGATGTACTCCAGGGCATCGTCCGGTGCCGACAAGCCTTCGCTGAGGCCCTTCTTGCGGAGGATGGCAATGCGGGTTTCAAGCTCCGGCGGCTGGATGTCGGTCAGCAGGCCCCACTCGAAGCGGGACGTCATGCGGTCCTCAAAGCCGGCGAGCATCTTGGGCGGCTGGTCAGAGGTGATGACAACCTGCTTGTTGGCATTGTGCAGGGCGTTGAACGTGTGGAAGAACTCCTCCTGCGTCCGATCCTTGCCCGCCAGGAACTGGATGTCATCGATCAGCAGCACATCCACGTTCCGGTACGTGGTCTTGAAGCTGGTGCCTTCGTCGTCGCGGATGGAGTTGATGAAGTCGTTGGTGAATTCCTCGGAGTTCACGTAGCGGACCCGGATGCCGCTGTAGAGCCGCCGGGCGTAATGACCGATGGCGTGCAGCAGGTGGGTCTTGCCCAAGCCCGAGTCGCCGTAGATGAACAGTGGGTTGTACGCCTTGGCCGGCGCTTCGGCAACGGCGACGGCGGCCGCGTGCGCAAAGCGGTTCGAGGACCCGATCACGAAAGTATCGAAGATGTACTTCGGATTCAGGCGGCCGAACTCATGGGAAGTACTGGGCGGAGTGGGCTGTGGCTTCGGCTCCGCGAAGTCGGATACCGCAGAAAGCTCGACGACGGGCTCCGGCTCTGCATGGACCGGCACCAGATCGGTGTCGACGTCGATGGCGCAGCGGATGTCGTCCGAGAAGACGCTGCGAAGGGCATCATCCAGGGCATCCTTGACCTGGGTCTGCAGGACTTCGCGGGTGAGTTCGTTGGGAACGGCCACCAGGAGTGTGGAGCCAATGAGGCCCTGTGCCTGGGCGAGGATGACGAAACCGCGCTGACGGGGTGAAACCCGGTCGTCCTGTTCCATGAGGCTCAGCACCCTGCGCCAGGAACTTCCGACAGTGTTGGCGTGGTTGGCTTCGTCTACTGTCATCAATCAGTTCCTAAATACTTGCTTGCCGGCGTTGCTGGCAGCCGAAGTCTCTCCGGCGGCGCTGTTCTGGGCGATAATCCACAGAGTTATACACAGCGGGTGGACATTGGGCTACTGAGCCACTCTAGGGGATGGAAACGCTAGAAGATAGCTGGGAAGTTGCCTGTGGATAATTACACCGGTGTTGTTCTGGAATGCGGCCTGTGAGCCACTTCATCCACAGGCTGGGGACGGTGGTTGGGAACAGCTGTGGATAGTTCCGCGGCAGGCTCCCGGTTTGACTGTGGGTGCCTTTTTGCCCTAACGTTGTGAAGTCCTTTGTGTCCGCTTTTGAGATCAGTTGTAACTCCGTACGTTCATCGTGCGGAAGGCAACGGCGGCAGGCACATACAAAACTTAGCGTCGGCCAGTTCTTCCCCTTTTTTGATCGGGTGGGCGCACCTTTGATCCACTGGAGTAACTAACGTGAGCAAGCGGACTTTTCAGCCGAATAACCGCCGTCGGGCCAAGAAGCACGGCTTCCGCCTTCGTATGCGCACCCGTGCCGGCCGCGCCATCCTGGCTGCCCGTCGCGGCAAGGGCCGCGTCGAACTGTCGGCGTAAATAACTGACTTGTCGGTCAGGGTCTTTTTGCGGGTTCGACGGTGCTAGCCACCCCTAACCGTCTGCGGACGTCTACCGACTTTTCAACAACTGTACGTTCCGGCGTCCGCAATGGACGCCGGAACTTAGTGTTATATACGGCCTCTATCGGGGCCGGGGAGCCGAGTCGAATCGGCTTCATTGTCTCCAAAGCCGTCGGGAACGCCGTGACCAGGAACCTCGTTAAGAGGAGACTGAGAGAAATAGGCGCACTGTCCTTGCACACGCATGGAACGGGTCTGGCGGTCGTGGTCCGGGCGTTGCCCGCAGCTGCATCTGCCAGCTGGGAGCAACTGCTCTCGGACTACAACGCCGCACTGGCAGTGACGACGAAGCGATTGAGTGGTTCAGCTCCACGCAGCGCTTCGACTGAACACAACGGCACCACAACGGAAGGGACACCGCGTGCATGACATCAGCACCGCCGTCGTTCCTTCCTCAAGCGACCCCTCCGGCAAGGTTCCCTCAAGGAATCTGCCGGCGGCGGTTGGCACGTTCCTCTGGGAGTTGCCGCGCAACATCCTCATTCTTTTGCTGAAGACGTACCGCAAGGTCATCTCGCCCCTGTACGGCCAGGTTTGCCGTTTCTTTCCCTCCTGCTCCGCCTACGCGCTGGAAGCAGTAACGGTGCATGGCGCCGTGAAGGGGAGCTGGCTCGCAGCCAAAAGGCTCGCCAAATGTCACCCTTGGAACGCCGGTGGAGTGGACCATGTCCCCGCCGGCCATCGTCATTGGCCTGAAGGCCGGACGCCCACAATTGTTGTACTGAACAATCCGGACCAGTTCCTGGCTGCTCAGGCTGATGAAGAAGGCCGCTCGGCGGCCTAACGAATAGGGATATCGTATGGACTTCTTTGAAACAATCATGTTTCCGTTCAAGTGGCTGGTGTCAATCATCATGGTTGGCTTCCACGAGGGACTGAGCTTCATTGGCCTGCCCGCCGCGAACGGCTGGACGTGGACTCTGTCCATCATCGGCCTCGTGTTGGTGATCCGTGCCGCCCTGATTCCTGTCTTCGTCAAGCAGATCAAAGCGCAGCGCGGCATGCAGCTGTTGCAGCCGGACCTGAAGAAACTTCAGACCAAGTACAAGGGCAAGACCGATCAGCTGTCCCGCCAGGCAATGGCGCAGGAACAGATGGCGCTGTACAAGAAGCACGGCACCAACCCGTTCTCGGCCTGTTTGCCGATGCTGATCCAGATGCCGTTCTTCTTCGCGCTGTTCCAGGTGTTGTCGGGTATCTCGACGAACGCCAAGCAGGGCCAGGGCGTTGGCGCGATGAGCCATGAGCAGGTAGTCCAGTTTGACTCATCCAGCATCTTTGGTGCGCCGTTGTCGGCGTCGCTGCTCCACGGTGACCCCAGCGGCGGCAACAGTGCTGTGGCTGTTTGGGTTCTGAGTATCATCATGATCATTGCCATGACGGCCTCGCAGTTCATCACCCAGAAGCAAATCATGGCCAAGAACATGTCAGAAGAGGCCATGGCCAGCCCGTTCATGCGCCAGCAGAAAATGATGCTTTACATCCTGCCGCTCGTATTCGGTATTGGTGGCATCAACTTCCCCATCGGTGTCCTCATCTACTGGACCACCACCAACCTGTGGACCATGGGCCAGCAGTTCTTCGTCATCCGCCGCATGCCCACACCGGGTTCCCCTGCCGCCAAGGCACTGGAGGAGCGCCGTGCCGCCAAGGGCCTGCCGCCGCTGCTGGGTGGTAAGAAGACCGCTGCTGCGGACGCCGCCGCTGAAGCCGAAGCTGCTGCCGCGGCAGCAGCCGAAATCCGGGCTCAGCGCGTCCAGCCACAACGTAAGAACAGGAAGAAGAAGTAATGTCTGCCGAGAGCACTGAAGAAGTTATCGCCGCCGTGACTGAAGAGCAGGACGAGACCCAGGAAGAAACGCAGTCCAAGACGGCCAGCCGTTTGGAAGAAGAAGGCGACATCGCCGCCGACTACCTCGAAGAGCTCCTTGATATTGCCGATATCGACGGTGATATCGACATCGAGGTCCGCAACGGACGCACGTACATCTCCATTGGTGCTGACGAAGAGTCCGCAGCGTTGGACAGCCTCGTAGGACGTGACGGCGAGGTTCTGGAAGCTCTGCAGGAACTGGCCCGCCTCTCGGTCCTTTCCGCTACCGAAAGCCGTTCGCGCCTGGTGCTGGACATCAACGGCTACCGCAAGGAGCGCGCCGGCGTTCTACAGCAGATCGCTGAAGACGCCGTCGCCAAGGTCAAAGCCGACGGCGGTACGGTGGCCCTTGAGCCGATGAGCGCTTACGAGCGAAAGATCGTCCACGACGCCGTTGCTGACCTCGGATTCGTTTCCGAGTCCGAAGGCGAAGGCGCCGGCCGCCACATCGTCGTTTCGGCTGACTAGCAGCTCATGGTTGAAATTACCGCAGCTGAACTTGAAGCGGCAGAGAAGATCTTTGGAGAGCGCTTGGATCTCGCCAAGCGCTACGTGGAACACCTCGCCACATCCGGAACTGAGCGTGGGCTGATTGGCCCACGTGAGATTCCGCGTTTGTGGAGTCGCCACGTACTGAACTGTGCAGTTATTGAATCTGCCATTGCTATGGACAGCCACGTCGCCGACGTCGGATCCGGTGCAGGCCTGCCGGGCCTTTGCTTGGCAATTGCTCGTCCGGACCTTGAACTGACGTTGATTGAGCCGCTTGAGCGTCGTGTCATCTGGCTCCAGGAAGTCGTAGATGACCTGGGCCTGGATAACGTCACCATCATGAGGACGCGTGCTGAGCTGGCCGTTGGAATGGTGGATGCCGATGTTGTGACGGCGCGGGCTGTTTCTGCGCTCAGCAACCTGGCGGGCCTGACGATTCCCCTCTTGAACGGCCGAGGCGAAGTTGTGGCCATCAAGGGTCGCAGTGCCGCCGAGGAAATTGAGAAAGCCAAGAAGGTCATTCGCAAACTGGGCGGCGTGGAAACGTCGGTTGTGGTTTGTGGACAGGAGCTTTTGGAGGAACCCACTACTGTGGTGAGGATTATCGTCAACAAGCCCGGAAAGACGGCCTGAGACCCGCTCGGTTTCCCGCGTGTCGGCGGCTGAGCAGTTAGGCTAGAGAACGGCAGCAAGCGCCGAATGAGAGTGAGAGTGTGACCAGTGGGCAGTAGTGAAACCTCCACGCAGCGAATCCCCCCGTTTATGTCGTTGGGGTCCGCTCGGGCAATGGCTACACCCTCCGCGTCCCTCCAATCCGCAATAGTGCGCACTAATTCGGTTGATAACGTTGCCGTTTCACGTGAAACCGTATCTGATGGAGTACATAACGTGATGGATTCCATTGATGACTCGAGTCCCATCGCGCGTCAGTTGGCTAACGAGACCCGACGGCGTGAACGGCTGATCGGCAGGGAACTGCCCAAGCCGGACAAAACCCGTATCTTCACGGTCTCCAATCAAAAAGGTGGGGTCGGCAAGACGACCACCACCGTGAATATTGCTGCTGCTCTGGCCTCTGCCGGCCTCAACGTGCTGGTGATCGATATTGATCCCCAAGGCAACGCGTCAACGGCTTTGGGTATTGAGCACCATGCCGACGTTGACAGTATCTACGACGTCCTGATCAACGACCTTCCCCTGAAGGACGTTGTGGCCCCTTGCCCTGACATTCCCAACCTGATCTGCGCACCCGCCACCATCCACCTTGCCGGCGCTGAAATCGAGCTGGTTTCGTTGGTTGCCCGGGAACAGAGGCTCCGACGTGCCATTGACGTCTACGCCAAGGAACGGGAGAAGGGCGGCGAGAGCCGCCTGGACTTCATCTTTATCGACTGCCCGCCCAGCCTGGGGTTGCTGACAGTCAACGCGTTCTGTGCCGCAAGTGAAGTCCTTATCCCCATCCAGTGCGAGTACTACGCGCTGGAAGGGTTGAGCCAGCTCCTCAAGAACATCGAAATGATCCAGAAGCACCTCAATGCTGACCTGGAGGTCTCCACGATTCTCTTGACCATGTACGACGGCCGGACAAACCTGGCCGCGCAGGTTGCGTCCGAAGTGCGCCAGCACTTCCCCGAGCAAGTTCTGGGAGCAGTGGTTCCGCGTTCTGTGCGCATCTCTGAAGCACCGAGCTACCAGCAGACGGTCATGACCTACGATCCTTCGTCGAGCGGCGCGCTCTCCTACATGGAAGCCGCCGCCGAAATCGCTGAACGCTAGAATTCTTGAAACACTGCAACAGCCTGAGCAGTTCCGTGCTCGGCCATTTCATCGGAGGGATGAATCAATGAGCGAAAAGCGAAGGGGCCTCGGTAGGGGTCTTGGGGCTCTCATTCCTAGCTCGGCCGCGGCCCAGGGAAACGGCGCAGCGCCATCACGTCCTGTGGATCTGTTCTTCCCTGAAGCCCGGAAGACCGAAGAACCGGCAGTGGAAGCTGCGGTTCAGGACTCAGCTGTTGAGGCGGCGTCAAAGGAGTCGGCAGCGACGCCGGTTGCTGGTAAAGCTGCAGCGCCCAAGGCCGCAGCTGCCAAGGCGCCAACCAAGTCCTCCACCTCCAAGACATCTACATCGAAGCCTGCCGCCAAGCGAGCCTCGGTGCCCTCTGATCACGCAGCGGATGAATCGGCGTCCGCGGGGGCCGCAACGAAGTCCTCCAATCGCTCGACGCCGGACGTGGAGCTGGTCGAAGTTCCCGGTGCCCGCTTTGCGGAGATTCCGGTCGGTGACATCCATCCGAACCGTAAACAGCCTCGTTCGGTCTTCGATGAAGACGACATGGCCGAGCTGGTGCACTCTGTCCGTGAAATAGGCGTCCTCCAGCCAATTGTTGTACGAACTTCAACCGAAAAGGGTGGAGAGCCGTATGAATTGGTCATGGGCGAACGTCGCTGGCGTGCCGTACAGGCTGCCGGACTCGAAACCATCCCTGCTATCGTCCGCGACACCACTGACGACGACCTCCTTCGCGATGCTTTGCTGGAAAACCTCCATCGCAGCCAGCTGAACCCCCTGGAAGAGGCTGCGGCCTACCAGCAGCTCTTGGAAGACTTTGGGACCACTCACGAACAGCTTGCAGACCGTATCGGTCGTTCTCGGCCGCAGGTATCCAACACACTCCGTCTGCTGAAGCTTCCGCCCCTGGTCCAGCGGCGCGTAGCAGCCAGCGTTCTCTCTGCCGGCCATGCGCGGGCTCTCTTGGCACTGCCGGATGCGGCTGCAATGGAACGCTTGGCGCAGAAGATTGTTGCCGAGGGTATGTCCGTGAGGGCCACAGAAGAGGCCGTGGCTCTTTACCAAGATCCCACCGCTCCGGCCAAGAGCAGCATCCCGAAGCCCAATGCGCGCCACGAGCGTTTGGACTATTTGGCGTCGTCACTCTCGGACCGCCTGGACACCAATGTGAAGATCACGTTGGGGGCACGGAAAGGYCGAGTGAGCATTGAGTTCGCCAGCGTTGAGGATCTCAACCGTATTATGGATGTACTTGGTCCTGGCGCCGAAGATTGATTTGCATTGAACAACTGAATGGGGCTTACTCTTCGAGTAGGTCCCATTTTTTGTGTCTGGACACTCGCCATTCAGTTGTAGCTTGTCATTTGCGGCCTGTCTGAGGTGCGTTGCGGTTTGTCTGTTGAAAGTGGTTGTCATGCCGGTCTGGACTGCCGAAAATCTCGATGTTTCACGTGAAACTCGACTTAGAGTCCGTGGGGCGCGGAGGCATAGGCTCGATGCAAGTCTGGCGTAGGGGCTGCGCACAAGTCGAACCGTCAGTTACTGCAACGCCAGCTCGGCCCATGATTCCAGGCTCCTCACTTACCGTCTATAGGAATTCTCGGGGAGCGTTCTGACGGAATCACCGCCCTATAGAGGTTCGAGTCTCCTGGAACACGCCCCCCGGCTTTTGCTTTAAGAGCGTAGTGGGCCATTTTCACCGAATCTACTCGAAGAGAAGTTCTCTAGCCGGAGAAGTGACTGTCGACGACAGGATCGCGTTCGTGCGGATTCTTGGAACTATCGCCGACATACCGCGGTCTCAACAAGCATGGGTGACGATACCTCTCTTCGCGAGTTGTTTGGCGTTGTTCGGTCCAGGATTTCGTTCCTTCTTCGGTGCACCGAACGCGCTATAGCCATGTTTCACGTGAAACATCATGCATAGATCATAGAGATGTGCACCTGCTTGAGCTGAGAGAGAGCATGCAAGTTAGCCTGTGCAGAATGGGTATTTTGGACGGGCAACCGTGCTTTGAGCAGCGACCAGCCGAGTGGTGCGGACCTAGGGCGCGTGGTGCACTCGACATCCATGATGGCCTACGAGCCGCCGTTCGCACTGTCCCCGACCGTTCGATGCGCCCAGCGTCGTTAGGGGCGCCTGTTCAGCAATTCAGTGCTGTAAGGCATTCCATACCCAATGGACGACTACTGCGGCAACCTGGAAGCCAACTCCAACGGCGGATTTCCTGTTCTCTGGACCTCGCGGACATTTAGGTCATGGAAGTGCCTTGGGCACCATTTTGAGCGCTGGACGAAACCGACCCCCCGCCAACTGCTTGATTCCTGGGGCAGTGTTTCACGTGACCCTGCCTCAGGAATTCGGCGGAATGCGGCTTGTTTTCTGCCAGACGCACCCGGCGTCGGCGAAGCATTGACTTTGCGATTCGGGCTCTAGAGAAGATCGCATTCTCCGGCATTCTGTTCGTTGAGGGGATGGGTCTACCTCGTTGGCATGAGCAGATGAGGCGAACTGCCTGCTGGCACCTGGGGTCGCCATGGTGGTTTCACGTGAAACGGGCGACTTCTCGGTACAGGTTTTGAAACCTTTATACGATCAGAACAGCTGTAATGGACGGAATGCTACCCACTAGCAGGCGCGTGTGGATGGTGATGTGATGCGTTCCCAAAGCCAAGATTTTAGTGGCGAATTGACTTCGCTGAAGCCCTACTCAGCCGGAGCGCGGTCCTTCCCCTGATCGATTCCCTGGAATCTGTGCAGGATTACTCGGTAGTGATGAAGTGAACTAGTAAGTGCCCCACTAATGGCTTATCCGAAATAGTAGATTCACCTAACTCGGCAAAGGCAACTGGGGAGCTCGAGCAATTCCTATCGAAGGCCGACAATCAAGGGTCCATTGGCTTGCAGGTCAGCAGCTAAGCTTCGCTCCCCTCGTAGGGATCGTCCGTACTCGTCCTGCACCTCAAGCCCACCGCAGCTTCTGACGATCGTACTGGAGCTGACTTCATGCCCTAGTAGTGAATACGAGGTATGTCCTGCCGACGGAGCGTAGCCGGGTGCTGGCTGGGCATCAGGCGTAGTACTGAGCCCGGCTCCGACGTGCCAAATGCGCATAGTGCTGATGCGAGCAGCTTTCAGTGCTTCCATGGCCTTACACCAGTCCGGTGCCGATCAGTCCTTAACAGCGGCGGTAGTTCGATGCACGGCCCCCGGACTTCATCACGCTATGGACCTCAGATTTTCAGGTTGACGATTTGGGTCGCTGACTCTGGCCTTGCGTTGCTATGTTCAAGCGATGTCTTCGAGCCCGTGAGTGGTGACCCTGGGGTAGCGGGCCACAGTTTCTTGCTACCGCCTAGCGCGTCACGCGCGCCCAATCTGGCGCTATCGTCATAGCGGTTACCAACAACGGTTCCGTGTATGGGGGAATCACTGTACAGGGACCGTGCAATCTAGTTGTCGATCAATGCGGTGGGACTCCCCCGACTAGTGCCTGTGGACAGCCTATACAGAGCACGACTCAAAAATTTTGGAGTACGGCTTCGTCAAGCAGCGTTCGTCAGAGTGGCTTCCGGGGGCGTTAGACAGTGGTTGGGTCAGCCGTACTGCACCCGTAGGCGATCAAACAACTGGCCCCCTCAATAAGATGACGAAACGCGGTGGAGCGGGAATGGTCAGATGTCGTCCGTGCCGGTGAGTAGTTCGATTTCTTCTGTCCCGACCGCCTACAGCGAAGGCGCCAGCTAGAGCGTTATGGCCTACTCCTGAGGCCCTGCCGCATTGTGTCGTCTGCTCTGCCAATGTGCCTCAAGGTCTCGTGTTTCACGTGAAACAAAGTGCTAACTTACGGGCAAGCTACGACCGGGAGCGCATATGCACTTGTGCATATCGCGGTGGATATCATTGTGGATAACTCTGGGGATAACTTGAGTCGTTGATCACTATCTTTGGCTACCCTGAGTCCACGAAGCGGCAATGAAGTTATCTATCCTTCCTTCGTCCATTTCGCAATCAAGGGGTCCCATCCAGAGTGAGTCCGCGCCACGGCGGCCCTGGGCGGATTTACCTGTGTTTAACGCCCCATTCCATTGATTACACTCATGTTTGCTCTTCATAAATGCTCGCTGGAGGGTGGTCGACAAAAGCACAAGTTTTTGGTGCTCCTTCGCCGGCTCTTGCCGAGGAAGAGGCGATGAAATGGTGCCCTGTGAATAATCTCATGTGCGGTGGATAAGCCTGTGGATAAGGCTGTGTACAACTTGAACTCCGACCCACCGCCCTCGGTGGACAACTGTCGCTGCCGAAGTGACTCCCAGGCATTAGCGCGTGGGTCGAGTGGAATCTCGGGACTCTATCTCGTCAGGCACCAACGCTGCGCCGGAGCTTGGGCGCAGCGCATCGACGATCCACGGATTTTGTACCCCGCGATTCGGTATGGCGCACCTGCCCTCCGAGGAGAATTGGGCGAGCAGCTGGCCGTCCTCCTGCGCACCAAAGACTGTCTACCTTGACATTCATCCGATGTCTTGGGTGCGGCCTATGTGGGACTCGTTCCCGCGGCCTAGGAAATCGAATGCCCTCCAGGCGCCAGGCGCCAGGCTCCAGGACCTAGGCTCCGGACTCCGCGCGCCTAGTCGCCAGTGGACCCTCACCGTAATTACATGCGGACTAGGGACTGTGTCTATGAACGAGACGTCTGGCTTCTCTGGACTCCCCCGTCATAATCTAGGTGGGTCATGACGGAGGATGGCAACAGATCCAACGGACGCCGCTACACGACTCGTTTGCAGGACCAAGGGCAAAGAGCCGTCTCCAGGGCCAGCGGGGCCTGTAGGGGTCAGTTCCTGCTGGCGACCATGGCATCAGCGTCGCATTAGGGACTAGAAAGGATTCTTGTGGTCAACGCAGTTGCTTGATCGAACAGCTTGGCCGTTCCCTCGTTCGCGCAGCATGGACATTGTCCTCATCCCTCAAGGATGCGTTCCCGTAACCGACCGCTGCATTTGTACAGTTTCACGTGAAACATTTCGTCGGTGTCGATGGGTCTTGCGTGCCGTCGGCGAGTAGCTATCCGGCGGTCGACATATCTCGAAGACGATGCCCTGTTTGATTAGTCAGTTGAAGTCGGAACTCTAGAAAGGGCCAGAGGGTGCTCTAGACAGTAAACGATCTAGACTGACTTGTTGTTCAGGCACTCTCTTTGATTCGTCAAGGTGATTCCTCTGAGGGGTTGGCCATGATGAGCCGCAGCCTGGCCCAACCTCCGCGCGCTCTGCATTAGATCACTTAGTCTCAGACGGGAGATCACTTAGTCTCAGACGGGCCTTGCTGTTGGCACTGACAAACAAGCCCTAGCCCGCGACTCAACGCAGGTGCACTGCGAAGATGAGGCGAACACCTCGCAGACTTTCTGTTGGATCGTAGGTTTGAGAGATGCTCATACCAAACTGGCACCCGGAGCGTGGGATCATCGACGAGGCGGCTCACTTCTCCAATGCTGAGACGAGCTAGGTGCGGAGCTGACCACGAACATATCTCCGCATCCCCATTCCACTGATAGGCGACGTGCAGGTGGTCGTCTAATGAAGGGGGAATATGTTTCTGCGAGGGTGGACTGACGTGTTTCACGTGAAACATGTCCTGGTTCGACGGGCATCGCTTCAATGAGTTCGGTTTCCGAAGAGTTAGTTGGCGCCACATTGATTGGGTTTGCCCCAGAGTATGAAGCTGCTGAGCGGTTCAGCGGCAGGTGCTACTCCCGAAAGGATCTGATCTGTTGAGTGGGTGGGCGCCTTGTCGCATGCGGCGTGCGCAATAGCAACGCTTGTCAGACTCGATTGCACCAGTCGAACCCCCAAGGCCTGTTGTCTCTACATATCGCGTTGAACGACTGAGCTGCTTGGACGCCTACTCATCCATCTCTTACGAGGTTCGGAGCCACAAAACCCTCCGATAGTAGTCGCAGGTCCGCACCGCGGCCAGATACCTGATGGCGGGTACACCAGCATGTCTTGGTGGTACTTCCAGTTGATTCCAAGGTTCAGCCACTCCTGATGCTGGGTCTTCCTGAGGTGCATAGGGCACGGGCGGAGCAGTCAGCAGGAGGATGCTCTGGCAGAGCACTCTCCCACATGCAGAATGGACGGCAAGAGGCTCCTAGAAGGCTTCGTGTGCGTGTCTGACCGGGGAATCTCCCCCAATGTACTGCCGGCGTCTTCCCTCGGAGGGAAGGGCTCCCATGCTCCGGCAGTGTACCTCTTGTGATGGTCGAGGCCCAGGAGGCGTCGACCAGACGTCGGCAGAAGGGCGTAGTACCCTGCTCATGTTGAGGATTCTCTGAGTGGCGTGGACTCATCACAAATCAGCCGTCCCGACTCTCTAAGGTCAATCTGGTCCCACCAGTATGGGTTCCACGACAGGAGTCCGAACCCGTTCAAATGAAGCATGTTTCACGTGAAACACGCCTTAGGGCCGGAGTTCTAGCAACCTAAGGGGCTAATTCGCACCACGTTTCACGTGAAACAGCGAGTATCGCACCCGCCTCCACAGGCGTAAGGGGACGTGCCCACTGCCAGCAATCATTCCCTGAATCGTGGACCTCAACATTCGCCAGATCCCATTGCATTCCGCCGTGGCCAGGTAGTGGCCCGGTAGTCAGCTCCAATTCAACCCGGATATGGTCAAACTGCATTCCGACGGAGGAAACAGTATTCATATGAGTTCTGCCCCGCCATGAAGGATGTGGGCTGATGGAATGCTTCGACAGGGCGGCGTCGCAACGTTTCGCGTGGTGGTCACGTGTACTGCGGCCCGCTTCATGCCGAGAGATGGGGATCCGCAGACGCGAGTCCTTCTAGGCGTGATTGAGTTGTTTTCCCACCAACGAGTCTGTCTGACGACTTCAACCTCCAGCGTCCCTGGTTCTGGCATCGCAAGTCCAGGTTCCATGAGGCCCTGGACAAGGCTGCACACCCTTCAAGATGGTTCACGCAGGGACTCCAGTCATCCCAGGCGTTCCAATCACGGTGCCGATGTATCATTCCGGACCAGTATTCTCACTGGCAGCTCGACGGCCCGAAGGTAGCGCCGAAATCGATTGATGGCTAATTCCCTTTAGAGCCGCCCTTTTCTAGAGCGACCAGTCAGCCGTCAAGCGCATGGGGTCAAAGCACGGACGACGCCGGGGTCCCTCAGGTTAGCTAGGGCAGTCAAGACTGGAGTTGCTGACTCCCCGGTTAGCAGTGACATGTGAGAGAGGGTGGGGCGGAAGGACGCGGGAGGTGAGAGAGGG